>CAYOBN010000004.1:0-106063 GCA_964402175.1 uncultured Planctomycetaceae bacterium
CGCATGCTGCGCTTCGTGACCGCGTGACCCCCGCGTCGATGTACAAAGCGACAACTGGGCTCGAAACGTAGCCTAGGCACCGCACAACATAATCTCGGCTCCGGCTGTCGGCGCTGGCGCTTCCATTCTCGGGTGTGATGCGCCCGAAGCCTACCCGCGGCGCTCGCGCTCGAATGTGTTCTCACCGCCTGGTCGCTCACTCAAGCGCTGCTGCCTATGACGCTGGCGATGATGACGGCGTTCGGAAGCGATCTCGCGCTCGTTCGGCACGAAGGGGTCGAGTCGGACTGGTCCCCGACTAGAGACGACTGAGCGATGACTGGAGAAGACCGTGTCGTAGCTCCGCGTCGACGCGCCATGGAGACTTCACTCCGCCAACTGCGCGGTCAGCTCCCTCGGTTCCAACTCCCTGGCCCCAGGGCATAGGAGGCCGAAGCCGGGGAAGAGCAGGATCACCGAACCGATCACGTCGAGCTGGCCGTAGGTCGACCAGCGGTGGTCGATGATCCGGATGTCCTGCTGTCCATCCCTCTCGAAGATGACCACGTGGGACCGGTCCCGGGCGAGCTCCAACTGCGCTTCCCCTTGCCCGACGAGCACGCCGTCGACATGGATCGTTGTTCGGGGATCGCCGCCGTCGAGCTGCACACCCTGTTGCGAGGAGACGAAGGCCGAGCACGAAGCAAGGAAGAGGGCGGCAGGCGCCGCGAGCTTGGGGTGAAGCATGGTCGAGGTCCGGTGGTGCGCGGTACGCGCGGCGCCCTGGCTCGTGACACGCGCGAGCTCGAGAAATTCGCCTCCGCCACGCACATGTCGAGCGCGGTCGGCGGCGCGGACCGGTCGCTGCGCGGGAGCACGGCAGGTCGCTCGCCCTCGACGTGGGCCGGAAGGGTCCCAGGTCTGTGTATCGAGGGCGGGCGCGCTCGTTCGCCATTATCGGAGACGCCGCGAACCGCAGAGGGCGTACGTCGCAGGAGGGGTCTCGACATGCGCGAAGGCGGATCGAGACCCCCCCCAAGGGTGCGCCCCGCTCAGAGCGCAGGCGCGGCCGGGAAATCGACGGCAGTGCCCGCGATGTGGTTGACGTAGTTCGTCAGCGTGTTGAGCGCGACCGCGGCGATGACTTCGAGGAGGTTCGCATGGGTCCAACCCGCCGCCAGGAAGGCCTCGACCGACGACGGGGCTGGATTGCCGCGGGACTCGGTGATCTCGCGGCTGAGCTGGACGAGGCGCGTGCGCTTCTCGTCGACGCCTTCGCCTGTCCGCGCGGCGCGCATCACATCGCCGCTGAGGCCGACCATGCCGCCGATCAAAGTGTGCGCGGCGAGGCAGTAGGCACACTGGTTCACTTGCGCGACTGCGAGGGCCACCAGCTCTCGATCGGCGGCGGAGAGCGATGCCTCGCCGAGCGCCTCGGACTGGGCGAGGTAGGAGCGCAGGACGGCCGGCGAGTGGGCCATCGTTCCGAGCAGGTTCGGCACCTTCCCCATCTTCGCCTTCACGGCGTCGAGCAAGGGGCGGGCGGCTTCCGGTGCGTTCTCGTAGCGGACGGGGGAGATACGGGTCATGGTTCGTTTCCTGGTGGTTCAGGCGGACTCGGCGGATGCCGGGAGCGAACGGCGCCCCGGGCGACACGGGGGCATTCGGTAGACAGACCTGTCTGTGACCAAGAAATTGGAAGGGGGGCGCCCAGGGGCTATGTTCGTGGCGGCATGAAGCGCACCAGAGCGACCCCCGCGGCCGACGGAGGCAAGCGCGAGGACCTCGTCCGTACCGCGGCCCGGCTCCTCTGCGCCCATGGCATCCACGCCGTCGGGATCGACTGGATCATCGCAGAGGCGGGCGTCGCGAAGGCCACGCTCTACAAGCACTTCCCCTGCAAGGACGACCTCGTCGTCGCCGCGTTACGGGCGACGGGCGCCGCGAGCCGCTGCGCGCTCGCTGAGGCGGCGCGGGCGGCCGGCAAGGCTCCGGTCGATCGGCTCCTTGCACTTCCGAGGCTCGTCGCTCGGAGCTCGGACCACGGCTGCATCTTCGCGCTCGCCGCGCAGGAGTTCCCCGACCGCACCCACGCAGTCCACAGGGAGTCCGCAGCGCATCGTCAGGCGCTGCATGCCGCGATCGAAGCGCTCGTGGTCGAGGCCGGCCTCGAACGGGACCAAGCGGCGGTTGCAGCCGAGATCCACGTCGTGCTGGATGGCGTCCAGGCGGCGGTCGCGGTCGGTCCGGCCGACGCTCGGCGCGCCGTCGAGGCCGCCACACGCCTCCTCGAGCAGAGCCTCTGCGCGCGACGCGCCTGAAGCGCCCATCGCAGACCGGGCGCGCCGCGGTCTGACGCACCCATCGAATCGGGGAGGCAAGCAGGGGCGCTGACTTGTGCGACGGTCACGGGACCCCGTGGACCAGAGCGCGCATCGTCTGCGCGATCTGATCGACCTGCGCGTCGTCGACGCACGCGGGCGGGAGCGCATACAGGACGTTGCCCAGCGGGCGCAGCAACACGCCCCTGCGGAGCGCTTCGGCCCGCAAGCGGGGTGCGAGCGCGCTCATGTAACCCGACGTCGAGCCCTCGGGCACACAGAGCTCGACGGCGGCCATGCCGCCGATCGCGCGAACGTCGCGCACCTGAGGCAGCTCGCGGAGTGACTCGAGCTGCGTGAAGAGGCTGCGGCCGATGCGGGCCAAGCGCGCGGGTGTACCGTCTTCTTCGACGAGGTCCAGCGAAGCGAGCGCCACCGCGCAAGCGATCGGGTTGGCCGTAAACGTGTGCCCGTGCGGGAAGAATTTCGAGCGCTCGCGATCGACGAAGGCCTGAAAGAGCTCCTCGCGCACGAGCGTCGCTGCGAGCGGCAACGTGCCGCCAGTGAGGCCCTTCGCGAGACAGAGCACGTCCGGGCTGATGCCCGCGCGCGCGCAGGCGAAGAGTGCTCCGGTGCGACCGAAGCCAGTGAAGACTTCGTCCGCGATCAAGGGCACGCCGTGCGCGTCGCACGACGCGCGCGCCGCGCGCACGAAGTCTTCGCTCTGGATCCGCATTCCCGCTGCGCCTTGCAGCAGCGGCTCCAGGATCAAGCCTGCAGCGCGCGGGCCGAGCGCGGCCAAGGCGCCCTCGATGGCCTCTGGGATCACCGGGACCCGCAGCACCTCGAAGAAGAGCGGCTGCAGGGCCAAGAAGAACGGATCGGGGTCACCGACCGACATCGCGCCGAACGTGTCGCCGTGGTAGGCGCCTTCGAGGGCCACGAAGACGCGCCGCTCGGCGAACCCACGCTGGACCCACGCTTGCAGCACGAGCTTCAGGGCCACCTCGACCGCGGTGCTGCCGTCGTCCGAGTAGAACACTCGCGAGAGGCCAGGCGGCGCGACCGCCACGAGGCGCTCTGCGAGGCGCACCGCCGGTTCGTGGGTCGCGCCCGCGAACAGCACGTGATCCAGCCGGCTCGCCTGCGCGTGCATCGCCGCGACGAGGCGCGGATGGCAGTGACCGTGCAGCGTCGCCCACCACGACGAGATCCCGTCCAGGATCCGTGACCCGTCCTCGAGGACGAGCTCTGCGCCCTGCGCTGCAGCGACCGGCAGCGGATCGGCTTCGCAGCCGTGCTGCGTGTAAGGATGCCAGACGACCCTGCGGTCGCGTTCGATGAGGTCGCTCATAACAAGCGCTCCACTGTGGGATGCCCGTCGATCCAAGCATCGAGCGCGGCGGGCGTCAGCTCCGCGAGGAGCGGCAGCTCGAAGATCTGCGCGACCCCCGACAGTTGAGCCAATGTCCGCCGATTCGACGGATGCTGGGCCCCGACCAAGAACAGGGCCGCGACCTCGATGCCGCGCTGCCGCAGAGCTTCGAGCGTCAGCAACGTATGGTTCAAGGTCCCAAGGCCCGAGCGCGCGACGAGCACCACACGCGCGGCGCGTGCAGCGAGCCAGTCGGCTTGCAAGTAGGGCGGTTCGAGGTCGTAGGGCACCATCAAGCCTCCGGCGAGCTCCACGAGCAGCGGGCTCGTGCTCGCGCGGTGCAGCTCGAGCGCTGCGTCGAGGTGCTGGGGGGCGATTCGCTCGCCCTCAGCCGCCGCGGCTTCATGCGGCGACGCAGGGAGTTCGAACCACGCGAGGTTCGGCAGCAGCGAACCCTCGGGCGGTTCTGCGAGCGCTCCTACGGTGCCGCGGTCGTCGTCCTCGCCCGTTTGCACGGGCTTCCAGTAACGAGCGAATGACCGCCGCAGCGCGGCCCGCAGGAGCAGCGCGCTGACGATCGTCTTGCCGACGTTGGTGTCCGTTCCGACGACGAACGTGACGGGCGCGGTCTTCGGAGACTGCGACGAAGACGGCGACGAGCGCGCCGACCGTGGACCGCTTCGAGCGAGCGCGTCCGCGAGCGCCTCCACTTCCTGCTGCGTGTGGGTCGCATGGCACACGATCCGGAGCTGCGCTCGCCCCTCGGGCACCGTCGGCGGACGGACGGCGGGGACGTAGAAGCCCTCGCGGCGCAGCGCATTCGCCAAATCCACCGCCTCGGTGGCCCCGCCAATGGGGACCGGGACGATCGCACCCGCAGGTGGCTCGACTCCGAGTCGCAGCGCGAGCCGTCGCACATTTCCCCGCAGGTGCGATCGCGCTTGATCCGCAGCGCGACAGGCTTCGACGGCCGCGACCCAGGCCCCCGCCAGCGCCGGCTGCGGCGCCGTCGTGAAGAGGAACGAGCGCGCGGCGTGGATCAGGTGCGTCCGCAGCGCAGCGCTGCCGACGACCGCCGCGCCAGCGCAGCCCAAGGCCTTGCCACCGGTCACGAGGCGAGCGCACAGTCGATGTTCGCCCTGCACCGCGCTGCTGGCCCAGGCGCCAGCGCCTTCGGGTCCGAGTACGCCGACCGAATGGGCCTCGTCGACGACGAGCCAAGCGTCATACCGACGGCAGAGCGCGTCGATCTCCGCCAGCGGCGGCGCATCCCCGCCCATGCTGAAGATCCCCTCGGTCAGCACCAGCCTGCGTCGCGCACCAGCCGCCGCCCGCAGCGCTCGCTCGAGGTCACCGAGATCTGCGTGTTCATGGATCAGGATCCTCGCGCGCGAGAGGCGCGCCCCATCGATGAGCGACGCATGGTTGGCGCGGTCGGAGATCACGGCGTCGCCCCGACCGACGAGGGCCTGGATCAGCCCGACGTTCGCTTGATAGCCGGAGGGGAACAGCAGCGCGGCGTCGGACGCGAGCCAACCCGCCAGCGCGCGCTCTGCCGACTCGTGGAGCGGGCACCCCCCCGATAGGAGCCGCGCGGCCCGGCCGCCCGCCCCGTAGGCCCGTGTCGCCGCGATCGCCGCTTCGACCACCTGCGGGTGACGCGAGAGGCCCAGGTAGTCGTTGCTACCGAAGTCGATCCCAGGGGGGACACCCGTCAACTGCGTCGAGCGCGCCAAGCCCAGCGCCGCGCGCCGGGCGGCTTCGGCTTCGAGCTCCGAATCGAGAGAGCGCGACACCGACGCTCACTCCGCAGAGAGCGCGACGAGGCCGAGCTTCGCGAGCAGCGCTGCGTCGCTGGCAGGGGTCGGGTTCGGAGTCGTCAGTAGCTCGTCGCCGACGAAGATCGAGTTGACGCCCGCGAGGAAGCAGAGCGCTTGCGCGGCCTCAGGCAGCTCCTTGCGCCCTGCGGAGAGCCGCACGGCGCTCTTCGGCATCAGGATGCGCGCGACCGCCGCGACGCGGACGAGCTCGCTCCAATCCACCGGCTCTGCAGCACCCAGCGGCGTCCCCGCCACGGCGACGAGGTTGTTGATGGGCACGGACTCCGGCGCGGGATCCATGTTGGCGAGTTCGGCGAGCAGCTCACTCCGACCGCGACGGTCTTCACCGAGGCCCAGGATCCCACCGCAGCAGAGCTTGAGCCCGGCCTCGCGGGCGACCTGGAGGGTCGCAAGGCGATCGTCGTAGTCGCGTGTGGTCACGACCGCGGCGTAGTGGCTGCGGCCGGTGTCGAGGTTGTGGTTGTAGTAGTCCAAGCCCGCAGCGCTCAGCGCCGCCGCCTGTTCGGGCTCGAGCATGCCGAGCGTCGCGCAGGCCTCCAAGCCCAGGGCTTTCACCCCGCGGACCATCTCCAGGACGCGCTGAAACTCCGCGCCGTTCCGCGCAGAGCGCCAGGCTGCGCCCAGGCAGAAGCGATCCGCGCCGCCCTCCATCGCCGAACGCGCGCGTTCGAGCACCGTCTCGACGTCCAGCAAGGGTTGGCGCTCCACGGCGGTCGCGTGGTGCGCGCTCTGCGAGCAATAACCGCAGTCCTCGGGGCAGCCGCCGGTCTTGATCGACAGGAGCTGCGCGCACTGGATTCTGCGGGGGTCGTGGTGATCCCGGTGGACCGCTGCGGCGCGGAAAACGAGCTCCAGCAGCGGCTGGGCCAGCAGGGCCTCGACCTCTTCGATCGTGACCCGCCCACAGGTGGCGGAGGTGGCGTTCATGGGGCGAAGAAGATAGGCGATGGTCCCCTGCGCGTGTTGCTCCGATGTGGCCGATCGACCTCGAGCGTGCATGACGCGCGCTGCCAGGTCCTGGCCTCCGCCGGACGCGCGCGCGATCAGCTCGACGGCGCTGGACTCGGCGCGAGGCTCGCCACGACTTCGCTGTAGGTCTGGAGCGCTGCGCGGCCGAGCTCGCTGAGGCTGTAGGTGCCGAGGTCCGAACGCTCGAACCACCCGTAGTGGTCGTCGTAGACGATGCGGCCCGCGCGGACGATGCCCGTGGCGTTTCGAATCTCGACGGGCTTCGCGGCGCCCGTGGTCGCCAAGAACGCCGCGCAGACCAAAGCGTCTTGCCGGTAAGCCGTGACTTGTTTGCCGCGCGAACCTCCTACGTTCGGATCGCCGCGTCGGCGCTCGAACTCGCCCAGGAGCTGCGTGAGGCGCGCGCGCGCAGGGCGCGGTCGATACGGCTCAGGGTCTACGAGCGCTTCGACGCGTGACGAACGTGCGCGCACGGTGACAACGAGCAGCCCGAGGCCGAGCAGCCGCACCAAGCGCACGACGTCGTCGGGCGAGCGCTGCAGAAGGGTGCGCCGCTTCGAGCGACGATCATCGGGCACTGCGATGTACACCGCGTCGGTGAGGCGCTGGCGGTCGATCGCCTGCAAGAAGAGCTCGAGGTTCAACGAGAGCTTCAGCTCGACGATCACGGGCGGCTCGTCGCCGCGGCAGGCGACGACATCACAGCCTTCGACCTCGGCTTTGACCGTGTAACCCTGGCCCTCCAAGAACGCCTTGATCGGCCCGTAGAGCTCCGTCTCACGCATCCGAGTCACTCGCGCAGCGCCGCGTAGGCGGGCTCTGTCGTGATCCGCGGATCGTCCACGGGACCACCGATGGTGAAGTGGTAGAGGCTCTGCCACGCGCGGTCGCGGAGCCCCAAGGCGCCGTGCACGCTGTCGTCGTAGAAGCAGCCGATCCCCGTCGCGCGCAGACCGAGCGCCTCGGCTTCCAGGTAGAGCGCCTGCCCGATGACCCCCGTCTCCCAGAAGAGGCGCGGGTACATCCACGCGCCGTCTTCGCGCAGCGTCCGCTCGAAGCGCGCGAGCATCCCGAGGCTGAAGCAGCCATCACCCGCGATGGCCTGGTCGCACGAGACGCGCGCGGCGAGGCCCCTGGCGTCGCCTGTGCGCAGGCGGAAGAGCGGCAGCTCGGTCGGGCAGCCCGGGGGCTTCTCCCAGGCGTGCTCCGCTGCGAGGGCCCGCCGCAGCTCGGCTTCGTCCTCTGGCGCGCGCACGAGGAGATAGAGCCCAGGGTCCAGCTCGGCGATGCGATGCACGAACAGCGCCAGGTGCACCCGCGGTGTCCACGGCAAGGTCGCGAACGGTGCTTCGCTGTGCCCGGGCAGCGTCCTGCGCAGCGCCTGATAGAATGCGTCGCGTGCGAGCCCCGTGCGGCCGTCCATCGCGACGGCGCTGCGGCGGCCGTGGACGATGCGCCGGAAGTCGATGGGTTCATCGCCGACAACGAGCGGAGGCCACGTCGGCGCAAAAGCCTGGGCCAGGTGGGGACCCGCGGGCTTCCTGACGGCGGCTGCGACGGCGTCGATGACGTCCCAGTCCTCGTGGTCGAGGCTCAGTTGATTCGGCGTACCTTGCCAGTCAAGGTCCGCGAACCGCGCGATAGCGGCCGACAGGAGCCGCTGCGACTTCGCCACGGTGTCCATCGGATGCAGGACTACGGCGAGGTCGGCGCACTCGGGTTCGACCTGGCGCAGGGCCGACAGACCGGCCAGGGCCTCGAGCTCGTCCGTGCCGAGCCCGTCCAGCAACGTCGCGCGATATCCGAGCGCGGCCGCGGCGAGTGTGAGGCACGCCAGAGCGTGCCCGACGTCGTGATTGCAGTAGCGGAAGGCCCGCTCGCCGTACTTCCAGGCCTCGCGCCAGTGCACCGACGTGAGGACCACGAGCAGCGAGCCCGGCGGCAGCTCGGCCGTCAGCTCACTCCAGTGCGCGACCGTCAACCGGGCGCGGACCTCGAGCGCGTGCTCCGCCGGTGCGTAGTGGGCCACGAACGGCGTCGCCGAGAGCCCCGCGATCGCAGGGCCGAGCACGTAGGCCTCGGTGGGGTGCAGGTTGCCGCTCGAAGGATTGACCCGCAGCGACCAGTGGGCGTCACCGGCTCGCTTCCACGCGGACAGAGCGAGGCTATCGAGCAGGAGCTGCGAGACGCAACGGCGGTCCAGCGGCGCCGTCGCGCAGCGTCCCGCGAACACGCTCTCGTAGTGGGGGGTGCCATCGAAGGGCACATGCGCCAAAGGGAGCAGCTCGGTCCCTGCCCAGCGTCGGAACGGATCCGGCTGCGTGTCCCAGTCCATGAACGCAGGTCCGCGGGCGAAGCGCTGCGGCGCGTGTTTGGTGACCTCGTGGTAGGCGAGGGCCACATCGCACGGGCTGGGGAGCGCGACGTCGGCGTCCTGGGATGGACCCCGTGGAGTTCGTTTGCGCCAGAAGATGCCGCCAGCATAACGAAGCGCGGGCCGACGACACGAGCGTCAACGACGTGAGGTCGCGTCGCAGGCGGTGCAGTGCGTCACGGCTTGAAGCGCCGCGCGACCGGTGCTTCGAGCCGCAGCCGCCCGCCCGAGGGATGGTTGAGCGTGAGCCGCCACGCGTGCAGCAGCATCGGGCCCCCTTTCGTGCCGTAACGCGAGTCGCCGACGACCGGGTGGCCGATGGAGGCCATGTGCGCGCGGATCTGGTGGCGGCGGCCGGTCTCCAGCGCGACCTCCAAGAGCGTCGCCTGACCTTTGGTCTCGAGCGTCCGGTACCGCGTGCGCGCGGGTTTCGAACCGCGCCCGCGGCCGACGTGGACGAAGAGGTGCTGGTCTTCCCAAAGCGGCGCGTCGATCAGACCCTCGGCGGGTTCGGGATAGCCGGTCACCCACGCCAAGTAGCGCTTCTCGGTGTTCTCCCAATCCGCTTGCACTGCGCTGCACACGTCCTCGAAGCGCGCAAAGAGCAGCACGCCAGAGGTCTCGCGATCCAAGCGGTGCACCGGCCAGAGGCGAGCTTCGGGGTCGCTCTGAGCCAGGTGTGTGCGCAGGAGCGCGAGCGCGGTGCGCTCACGTTCGCCGCTCGCCGCGACCGACAGCAGCCCCGCGGGTTTGTCGACCGCGACCAGCAGCTCGTCGGCGTGGAGGATGCGCAGCCCGCCGCCCGGTCCCGCGCTCGGCAGGGCGGACGGGCGCTCCTTCAGTTGCACGGTGTCGCCGCTCGACAGGGGGGCGTTCTTCGGGCAGACCGTCCCGTTGAGCAGCACATAACCGCCTGCCACGCGCTGCTCGAGGGTCGTGCGCTTCCACTCCGGAAGCTGCTCGCGCAGGAAAGGGATCAGGCGGCTCGGTGTCTCGACGGTCCAGGAGTGCTCCACACCGCGCAAGATAGCGTGTGCGGGGCGCCAGCGTCGCCGATCACGGCTTCCAGCGCGGCTCGACGCCCATGAGGTGGCGCACGAAGAAGTCGTCGCGGCGCAGTTTGCCGTAGGCGCTCTCGCCGACGCCGTGGTCTCCGTTCGGGAAGACGATCAGCTCGAAGTCCTTGTCCGCGCGGATCAGCGCCTCGACGACCTGCATGGTGCTGGCAGGGTCGACGTTGCGGTCGAGGGCGCCGACCGTCAGCAGCAGCTTGCCGCCGAGGCGGTGCGCATGTTCGACGTTGCTGCTCTCGATGTAGGACGCATCGACCGGCCAGCCCATCCAGAGCTCGTTCCACCACACCTTGTCCATGCGGTTGTCATGGCAGCCGCAGTCGGCGGCTGCTGCACGGTAGAAATCGGCGTGATCGAGGACGGCGCGCATGGCGTTCTGGCCG
The DNA here is from genome assembly GCA_964402175.1 of uncultured Planctomycetaceae bacterium. Taxonomy (GTDB): domain Bacteria; phylum Planctomycetota; class UBA1135; order UBA1135; genus JAWKUK01. Next base: position 10,316 of record CAYOBN010000004.1, read on the forward strand.
CCGGCGGAGCCGCCGTAGATGCCGACCCGCGTGACGTCGAGCTCGGGGTGGGCCGCCGCCGCCGCGCGCCACCAGAGAATCCGGTCGGGGAAGCCCGCATCCGCCAGGTTCTTCCACGCCACATCGTGGAAGGCCTTCGAGCGCCAGTTGGTGCCCATCCCGTCGATCTGCCCGACGACGAAGCCCAGCTCCGCCAGGCGCTGCGGCTCGCGGTCCAGATCGAACGTCTTGGGCACGTGCGCGCCGTGTGGGCCCGCGTAGATCGCTTCGACGACGGGATAACTGCGCCCCGGCTCGTAGTTCGACGGCCAATAGAGCACGCCGTGGATATCGGTCTTCCCATCGCGCCCCTTCGCGACGAAGCGCTGCGGCGGACGCGGCAGCGCCGTTGCGAGCGGCGCGGTGTCGGGGCGCGAGAGCTCCAGCAGCTTTGCGCCATCGGCCCACCGGCGCAGCTCGCGCACGGGCGGCTGATCGACGCGCTGCCACGTCGCGACGTAGTGCGCGCCGTCGGATGAGCGCTCGATGGTATGCGTGCCGTCGCCATCGGTCAGGAGCGTCATCGCGCTCGTATCGAGCTGCACCCGCGCGAAGTGCACATGATACGGATCTTGGCGTGGGTCGCGGCCCATGATGCGGACGAGCGCCTCGCGGCGCCCTTCGTCCACCTCGTCGACGCGGCGCACCACCCAATCTCCGGTCGTGACCTGGACGGCCGCACCGGTCTTACGGTCGATCCGCCAGAGGTGATTCCAGCCGCTGCGCTCGCTGAGCCAGAGCACCTCGTCCGTCGCATCCAAGTGGTGCACGAACAGCTTGTGCGCGTAGTCGAAGAAGGTCTCGGGGCGCTCGTCGATGATCGCGCGTGCGTCGCCCGTCCTGGGGTCGAGCTCGACCAGGCGCACGATGCGATGGCCGCGTTCGATGACGACGCAGTGCAGGCGCGCGCCATCCGGTGTCCAGCGCACATCGCGCAGCTCCCACGGGTTCTCGCACAGCTCCTGCGGCAGTCGATGCACGGTTTGGCTCGCGACATCGAGCACTCGCAGCGTACGGACGGGGAGCGCGTCGCCCGGTTTGTCGTAACCGAAAGTCTGCACGCGAGGCTGGAGCTGATCGCGGGGCGCGGCTTCGATCAACGTCACTTCGCGGCCGTCACCGCGAGTGATGTGGAAGAACGCGATCGCGCCGCCGTCCGGCGCGACCTCGAAGGGGCCGCTGTAGGCGCTCTCCGCCGCGCCATCGCTCGTCAAGCGCTGGTCGCCGTCAGGTCCGACCAACCAGGCATCGTGCTCGCGGATCTCGACGCGCACATCCAGGGCGGGTGGCTGCGTTCTCGTGCGCGGCGCTGGTCGCTGCGGCGTCGCTGCGGCGCCGCGCACGAACACGATCCCGCCGCTGTCCGGCGCGACGAGGTCGCCCAGCGCTGCGCCGCCCACAGCTCGAAACCGCCAGCGGTGGCCGGCGACCGTACCTTGCGCGCGGCGCTCACCGGGCGCCAGCGTCCCGTACGGCCGCAGCTCGCCCCCGTGGTCGAGCCAGAGGGTCTCGACCTCGCCCTCGGTCGCGTTGACGAACGTCACCTCGACGCGCCCACCATCGCGGCGCGTGCGTGCGCCGCGCCGGGCGGGCTCGAGCTGCAGCGCAAACGGGCTGTCCTCGGCGAGCGCTTCGAGGGCCGCGGACTCTGCGAGCTCGCCCGTGTCGGTCGCGAAGACGAAGGCCTGCGTCGACCCGTCAGCCGCGAGGCGCTCGAACCAGAGCCGCGCGCCGTCGGGGCTCCAACGGTACGCCAGGTCGAGGCCGCGCACGGCACGCCCGACCCGTCGGCCGAGCGTGGAGGCGCGCTCGTAATCGGCCGCAGAGCCCTGGGCCGAGGCGGTGGGGACGAGCGCGAGGAGCAGCCAGAATCGAGCGATGCGCATTCGCCCATTCTGCCAGAGCGCAGCGCTCTATCGGGGCAATGTGACCTCGGCCCGCTCGCCCGCCGTGACGCGCACACGCTGCGGCGGCCCCGTCGGCTCGTTGGCCCCGTCCTGGCCGACGAAACGGTTGGCCGTGAACTCCCACTCACCCGGGACGAGCCCGTCCACCGTGACGTTGCTGCCGCGCGCGAACTGCGACACAGGCTCGACCTTCGAGTCCGTCACGTGGCGGCCCTTGACGAGCAGGGGCGGACCGAACTCTTGGATGTCGCTGGAGAAGGTCACCGCGACGGTGCCGCCGCGCACCAGCTCGAGGCGCACGTCCGAGCGTGTCTCCGAAGCGCCGAGTCGGAAAGGCTCCGAGGTGACCGACACGTGCCCTGTCGCGCGCGCGCGGACCTCCAGGAGCTGATTCGTGGAGAGGCCCGTGACACGGAAGCGGCCTTGGTCGTCGGCGGTCGCCGAGGCTTCGCCATCGCCGCCGCGGGCACGGAACGCGCGCTGCAAGTCGCGGTCGATACCGACGGGGTTCGCGCTGCTGTCCACCCACGGGCCGACGGTCACCCGCGCGCCGCTGAGCGGTTTGCCTTCGTCATCGACGACGACGCCCTCGACCGAGGCGATCGCGAGCGCGAGGTCGAACTTGTTGTCGCCGACGGACAGGGTCACGGGTTCGGTGTGCTCGGCAGCTAGCGATTCGTGCCTGACGACCAACATGAACTCGCCGGGGACCGCTTCGAGGATGTCGTAACGGCCCTCGAGGTCCGTGTTCGACGTACGGATCGTCGCCCCGCTGCGCGCGCCGCCGAAACGAGCGCGCGCCCGATCACGTTCGCGCTGCGCGCTGTCACTGCCGCGTTGGGCGAGCGAAACGCGTGCATCGGCGAGCGGCTGCCCGGCCAGAGTGACTTGACCGAACACACGCGCTGCGCCGCCGACGGTGAGGACGACTTCGGTATCGCGGCCCGACATCAAGTCGGCTGCGGTCCACTCGACCTCGGCCCCTGGAACATCCGCAGGGTTCGCGCCGCGACGGTAGGCCCGCACCTCGTAGCGACCGGCTTCGAGCGCGTCCCAGCGCACGAGTCCGTCGCCGCTCGTGTCGTCGCCCACTTCGCGACCCTTCCCGTCGACGCTGCGGCGCAGCACGCGCGCGCCACTGACGGGCTGTCCCGTAGGATCGACGACGTAGACGTCGAGCACGCCGCTCTTGTAGAGCGTGATGCGGTGTTCGCGCGAAGTGTCCTGGGCCGGGAACTTCGCGTCGGTGTAGGTGGGATAGCCATCCGCGCGGATCGTCAGACGTGCGACGGGCACGGTGAGACCATCCAACTCGATGCGACCATCGCGGCCCGTGCGGTCGCGTTGACGGCGACCGGCGGCATCGGGGCTGGCGAAGAAACGCGCGCGCGGGTCGTCGCCTTCGGGTTCGACCTCCTCGCGCAACGTCACCTGTGCGCGGTGGATCCCCTTGCCGGTCGTCGCATCCACGACCAGCAGCTTCAGCCGCGGCGCCGGAACGAGCTCCACGTCGCCGAGGTCGAGCACGCTCCGCGCCCCAACGTCGACGGAGGGGAGCTCCTTCGTGATGTAACCCGGCGCGGTGACCTTCAGGATCAGCGAGCTCGGATCCTGCGGCGGGCGCAGCTCGTAGATCGTCACGCGGCCGCCCGGGAACGACGTGGGGCGAGTCACGAGGTCGGGTGACATGAAGACGCGCGCAGGGGCGTCGCTGAAGCGGCCGGTGAGCTCGGCGACCTCGACGGGCCGCTGCGTCGTGCGATCGAGCAGGCGCAACGTCAGCCGCGCGCCGAGGTCGTAGTCGAGCAGGACGTTCCGCGCGCCGACCTCGGCGGTGACGGCAGGCGAGAGCACCACGGGCTCGCGCATGATCGGTCGGTCCATGACACGCAGCTCGTAGGACCCTTCGAGGTCCAGCCCGTGCAGACTGAACGAGCCGTCCGCAAGGACCTCGGTGGAGGCGTCACCCATGCCGCGGCGCGAGCGCTCTCCCTCCGTCACCTTGCGGGCCTCGACGCGCACGCTCACACGCTCCGCTGGAAAGCCCAGCACCGTGCCGCGGATCGAGCCGGTGCGCGCCATCTCGAGCTCGACGAGGGGGAACGTGCCGCCCGCGGTGCCGACGTCGCCGCTCCAGTTGGCGGTGCGGTACTCGTCGTGTGCCGCGACGAGGTTCAAGGTCCCGGGCGCTGCGTGGGGCAGCTCGAAGCGCCCTTGTTCGTCCGTCTCGGTCAAGGTGAACAATGCCCCGAAGCCCATCTGCCGCGCCGCGCGCGCCACCCGTTGGTCCTCGCCGCGCCCGCGCTGGATCTTGGCGCCGATCACGGGGCCGCCGCGGTCGTCGCGCACGATCCCTTGCACGATGACCCCGCGCGGGATGCGCACATCCCCGAGGTCCGGCTCGGCGGCGTCTTCGAGCAGAGCCTGCACCGGCTGGTCGACGTAACCGCGAGCTTTGGCGATCACCGCGATCGAGCGCCCGAGCCGGTCGTCGTGCGAGACGACGAAGCGCCCGTCCTTCCCGCTCTTGGTCGTCGGCCACGGCTTCGCGCCGATCACGCCGAAGCGGATCTGGGGGACCTCGCGCTCGCTCCACGGGCGCAGCTCGAGCGCAGCGTCCGCGATCGGTGCGCCTGCGGCGTCGACGAGGCGCCCACGCAGCGGCCCCGTGGCGAGGCGTGGAGCGACCCCCTGGTTCTTCTGCGCCTCGCGCGCGGCGGCGGCGCGCGAGAGCTCGATGGCCGAGCGAGCGGCCGCTGCGCGCTGCGCGCCAACCTCGCCGGCGAGCTCCAGCTCCGCGACCCCGGCGTCCTCGGGCGAGAGCGGCGCGGACGGGCCGTCCAGACCGAGGACCTCAGGGGCTCGATCGGCCTCCCCCTGGCCGAGGAACAGGAACGCGGCGACCCCGACGAGGGCGACGACAGGCAACAGCAGCAGGAGGGTGCGGGGCATGGGCAGCATTACGTGCGCGGGCTGCCCCCGGATCCACTCGCCCGCCGTGTAAGGACTCCGTCAATGGCGGGGGCCTCTCCTTCGCTTCTCACGCAAGGGGGGCCGTGTCATGGCGGGGTGCCACCGCAGAGCGCTCCCGAACTGCGGTGGTCTGTCCCTCGCGCTCGGCGGAGCGCCGGCAGCAGCACCACGGCATCGGGCGCGGTCAGGGCCTCGAGGCCGAGGCCGGCTGGGAGCTGCAGGGCCCCCTGCGTGCCGACGGGCGTGTGGAGCTGGATCACCGCGGGACCGTCACTTCCGCCCGCGCCCTGCACATCGTGCTGCTCGTTCGCGCTGCGACCGACGGGACCGCCCGGCGCGTCGACCGTCGGGGATGGTGGTCGTCTTCGAGGTCAGAACCTCGAGCGAGCGCTCACCCGAGACGTCGAGCTCGCCTTCGACCGAGAGGTCCGCGCACACGATCGGCAGCGGCTCGTCGCCGCGGACCATCGATCGAGCGCCCGCCCCGATGACGACGCGTCCGACGTAGAGCGGGCGCTGCCGGTCGTATCGTCGTACACCGTCTTCCCAGACGCGATGATCCAGTCGTGCGCAGGGGCTTCGGCACGCAGCTGGCGGCGCCTTGGCAGGCGAACAGCGGGGAGGTCCGTTGCAGCGCGGGCTGCGGGGTCGGCGGGTTTCGGGAACGCCAGCCCTGGAGCGTGCACCGTACCGGAGCCCACCAGAGTCCTCTGCGGAGGCCGCGGGCCGCCGACCGTGCCGGCCCGCTCGACGACAGCGAGCGCCTTTGACGGAGCTCGCACTTGCGGCGGCCTAGCCCAAGAGGCGACCCTCGCCGCCATGCCCCAACGTCCCGGATTCATGCTGTGTGTGTGTGCCGGCGCTGCGCTCGTCGCAGGCGCGCTTTTTTCGTGCGCTCAGCGCCGGATTCCGGCTCCTTCTGAAGGACCGCGCGATCCGCACAGCCATGCGAACCCGCACGAGGTGCGCGTTCGTCACGTCGACCTCGACCTCCGCCTCGACTTCGCGGCGCAGGTCGTGACGGGCCGCGTGAAGCTCGACCTCGAGCGTTTGGACACCGCTGCGCCGCTGGTACTCGACGCACACGGCCTCACGATCGCCGCCGTTCGCGGCACCGATGGGACGCCGCGCTTGCACCGCATGGAGTCGCGTGGGTTGCCCGAGGGGCTCGGCGAGGCGCTCAGCATCACGCTCGCCGCAGGCGATACCAGCGTCGTGATCGATTACTTCACGCGGCCGTCGGCAGAGGCGCTGCAGTGGTTGGCGCCGGCGCAGACCGCGGGCGGTACGCGGCCGTTCTTGTTCACACAAGGGCAGTCCGTCCTCACGCGCACGTGGATTCCGTTGCAGGACTCACCTGCGGTACGAGTGACGACGAGCGCTCGCATCAGCGCGCCCGAGGGGCTCGTCGCGTTGATGGCCGCCGAGCAGCTCGGGCGCGACGCGGAGGGTCGTTTCCTCTTCCGCATGGCGCAGCCCATTCCGCCGTACCTGATCGCGATCGCGTGTGGTGACCTGACGTTCCGTCCGATCTCGGAGCGCTGCGGCGTTTGGGCCGAGCCCTCGGTCGTCGATGGCGCGCGCGCCGAGTTCGAGGACATGGAGCGCATGGTCACCGCAGCGGAGGAGCTGTTCGGCGCGTATCGCTGGGGTCGCTTCGATGTGCTCGTGTTGCCGCCGTCGTTTCCGTTCGGCGGCATGGAGAACCCCTGCCTGACGTTTGCGACGCCGACGATCTTGGCGGGCGACAAGTCGCTCGTCTCGCTCGTCGCGCACGAGCTGGCCCATTCGTGGTCCGGCAACCTCGTCACGAACGCGACGTGGCGCGACTTCTGGTTGAACGAGGGATTCACGGTCTATTTCGAGCGCCGCATCATGGAGCGTGTCTATGGCGCCGAGCGCGCAGCGATGGAGCGCCAGCTCGCGCGCGCGGACCTCGTCCGCGACATGGCTGCGATGGAGCCTTGGCAGCAAGTGCTCTACACGGACCTCGACGGCCGCCATCCGGACGACGGCTTCAGCAGCGTGCCCTACGACAAGGGCGCGCTCTTCTTGGAGCGCCTCGAAGAGCTCTTCGGCCGCGAGCGCTTCGACACGTTCCTGCGGCGCTGGTTCGACGGCCACGCGTTCCAGAGTGTCGACACGCGGACGTTCCGGCGCTTCCTCGAGCGTGAGCTGCTCGAGCGCGAGCCCGCGCTCGCGGACACGCTCGATGTCGAGCGGTGGATCACGGCAGCGGGGCTCCCCGAGGACGCTCCCGACCCGCGCTCGACGCTGCTCGAGCGCGTGGACGAACAGGTCGCGCGCTGGCGCACCGAGGCCCGCGCGGAGGTCCTGTCGACGCGCGCTTGGTCGACGCAGGAGTGGCTGCACTTCCTCGAGGTCCTCGGGCCCGAGCTGGATGCGCGCGGCATGGCCGAGCTCGATCGCGCCTTCGCGCTCACGCAGAGCGGCAACGCCGAGGTCCTTTGCGTCTGGCTGCGTCTCGCCTTACAGCACAGTTACGAGCCAGCCGATGCGGCGGTGCGTCGCTTCCTGTCCAGCGTGGGGCGGCGCAAGTTCCTCACGCCGCTCTACAAGCAGTGGGCCGCGACACCCGCAGGCCTCGTGGAGGCGCGCGCGTTCTACGCGGCGACGCGACCGCGTTACCACGCCGTGTCCCGCGGGACATTGGATGCGCTCCTCGGCGCATCATCTTCAACGCTGAGGTGACTCGGTCGGGCTTCGGGGGCTGACATCGGGTAAGCTAAGATGAACGCCCCGTCATTCGCCGCACGGCGCAGTGCGCAGTTTCCCCTAGTGTGAAACCGCCCTGGGTCGTCCGACCCGGGGCCTGCGCGATCCCTCGACTGCCCAGGACGATGACTTCGAATCTGCCGGTTGCCACGCGCCTGCCACTCTTCCGCCCTCGAATCGGCCACGTGCTCCTCGCGCTCGCGGCCGCCAGCCTCAGCCCCGCCTGCAAGGAGCGCCCCACGACGCCGCCGGCGGTCAGTGCGGCCTGGGTGCACCAGGACCTGCTCCCCCAGGCTCGCTTCGAGCGTGGCAGTACGAGCGCGCACCTCGAATCGAAGCGTGCGACCCGCGGCACTTGGAAGCCGAGCGGAGCCTCAGGGGTCTTCGAGGAGAACGTCCTGCACGAAGGGGTCCACCGCCTCACGACCATGCTGCGGGGACCGAGGCAGCGCACGATCCAGGTGCCGCTGCCGGACGACTTCGACGCGACACACGTCCGCATCCTCGCGTTGAAGAAGGACAGCGGCGACGCCTTCATCGACGCCACTTGGGTCGGCGACAAGTCGGCCGCCCTCGAACGGCAGAGCGTGGATGCGCCGAATCAAGTCACGACCCTCTTCACGCCGTTGCCGCGTGTCGCGAATCCGAAGCTCTTGGCCCTCGAGCTCCAAGGCAGCGCCGAGGTCATCGGAGTCATGGCGGTCGAGTTCGTCCGCAGCTCGGGTGGTGAGCAGCGCATCGAGACCGTCCTCCGGGGACCCGAGTTCGACCAGCGACGTGCGATCGCCTTGACACCTGGCTCGCAGCTCCTCGTCGATATCGAGGCGCCCCGAGGCGAGGGACCCGGCTTCGAAGCGTTCGACGTCATCGCCAGCGTCTCCGCTACGGAGCGTGGACGCGTCCGAATCGGACTCGGCGACATCGGTTCGGCCACGTGGCACGACGTCGATGCCGACGGTTGGCACTCGGTCCGTCTGCCGGTTCAACCGCGGGGCGGCTCCGTTGTATGCGCAGTCGAAACCGCAGCCGACGGCGGTGAGGTGCTCCTGAGCGAGCTTCGCCTCGTCTCTCGCAGCGCGGCCGCGCCCACCGTGGTGCTCGTGACCTCCGATACGCATCGTGGGGATCACCTGGGGCGCTTTGGTTCCGGGGGGCTCGTGCGTACGCCGATCCTCGATGCCGTCGCCGACAAGGGCCTCTTCTTCACGAATTGCTTCTCGTCCACGAACGTGACCAACCCGTCCCACATCGCGCTGATGACGGGGGTCCACGTGCGCGACACACGCATCGCAAACAACGCGACGGCGCTGAGCTCGCGTGCGACGACGCTCGCCGAGGTGTTCCGCGCGAACGGCTATCGCACCTTCGGCGCGACGAGTGTGATGCACTTGACGCGCGTACAGAGCGGCCTCGGGCAAGGCTTCGATCGCTACGATGCGCCGTTCAACGGCAAGCGCGATGGCCGTGTTGCGATCCAGCGCCTGCTCGAGTGGCTGCCGGATGCGGAAGGTCACCCGACGTTCATCTGGTTGCACGTCTATGACGCCCACGCGCCGTACGATCCGCCCCAGGCCCTCCTCGACCGCTACTGGCCCGCGGGCCGCGACGCCAAGGACCCGCAGAAATCCCTCGGTGGTCCCGATCAGGTGATCGCCGCGTGGATCAAGGACCCGGGCTACCGAGACCCCGACTACATCAACGCCCGGTATCGGGCTGCGGTCGACTATGTCGACGTCGGCGTCGGTGATCTCCTGGCGCTCCCGCGCATGCGGAACGCCGTGTTGGCGTTCACGGCGGACCACGGCGAGTCACTGGGCCGCGACAACGTCTTCTGGGAGCATAGTCACCTCAACATCGCGACCATGCACATCCCGATGTTGTTGTCGTGGCCAGGATGCAAGCCAGCGGTCGTTGCAGCTCCGGTCGAACAGATCGACATCGGTCGGACCTTGCTCGATCTTGCGGGGATCGACGCTGAGTTCCCGGGCCAGGACCTCCTGGGCGCGCTCGACCCGAACGCAGTCAGCGAGCCTCGCTTCGGCCTCGCTGCGCACGGCTGGAGCGCAGCGATCGAGTCGAGTGGGTGGATGCTGACCATCCAGCTCATGAAGTATCCGGTCCCCATGGGGGCCTACGATTGGGAGCAAGGCGAGGTCCAACTCTTCGACCTGCGCAACGATCCCGAGGGCCTGGACAACGTCGTCGAGCGTGAGTTCGAACGGGCGAAGAAGATGCGCGCGGCGCTGATCAAGTGGCTCGAAGAAGCCGACCCCCACGGGCTCGGCCAGGCAGTCGAGCTTTCGAGCGCTGCGCGGGCGAGCCTCGACGCGCTCGGCTACGGCGGCGGCACCGAGGGCGCGGCGACGGGATCGTGGTGGAAGGTCCCGGCGAACCTGCCCTGGGTGAAGCGCTTCGACGCGCGCTGAGCGCGCGCTCAGCGCCGAACGTCGAAGCAGTACAGGAGCTCCTGGTCGCGCACGAAGAGCCGCCCACCCGCGACGATCGGGTGGGTCCACACTCCGCCCTCGCGGCTGCGCCGCGAGGAGAGCGCGCTCGGCGTCAAGCGCCCGCGCACTCGCCACCCGGACGGAGAGGCGTCGATCAGGACGACCTCTCCGGTGCGCTCGTCGAGGCAGTAGAGGCGGCCGTCTGCGTAGTGGATCGCGCCTTTGCCGAAGCCGCGCTCGGACCAGACCTCTTCGCCCGTCTGCCAGTCCTGACACATCCAGCCGGGACCCTCGGAGTGGCCGTAGACGTGCTCTCCGACCCGCACGACACCGCCGTGGTGGTTCTTCATCACACGGTTGCGGTAGACCGGGGTGACCGATCGGCCGTCCGCTGCGATGCGGAATGCCGCGGAGCCGACGCCGTAGCCGGCAGTGACGTAGACGACGCCGTCGGAGTGCACCGGCGTCGGGATCACTGCCGTGCGGCCAGGGAACTCAGCCGTCCAGAGGCGCTTCCCGCGCTCTGGATCGACCGCGAACACCTGGTTCATGACGAGCTGCACGATCTGCGGCCCCTTGCTGTGGGGCACCAGGATCGCTGACGCGTACTGCGCGCCCTCCGTGACCTCTTTCGAGCGCCAACGCACCTTGCCCGTGCGTGCATCGAGCGCAGCGAGAGTGCCGTCGGCGCCGCCCGGTGTGCAGATGACGAGCTCGTCGACGACGAGAGGCGACTCGCAGTAACCCCACTCGGGTATCGCACCTCCGAGGTCCTTCACGAGCTCGACCTTCCATGTGATTTTCCCGCCGGCGCGGGGCACCTTCACCAAGTGGCCCGAGCCGGTCAGCGCGTACACGGCATTCCCGACCACCGTCGGCGTCGAACGCGGCCCGTCACCGAAGGGGTTCTTGTACTCTGGCCCCGCTTCGACGGACCAGCGCTGCTTGCCGGTCTCGACGTCGATGCACACGACGAACTCCTTCGCGCCGAAGAGGCCCAGTGTGAACGCTTCGCTCCCGACGACGGCGAGGCCGGCGTAGCCGAGCCCGAGCTCATCACTGCGCCAGAGCTGCTTCGGCCCCTCCGCGGGCCACTCCTGAAGGAGGTCGCGCTCGATCGAGCAGCCGTCCCGTGCGGGTCCGCGCCACTGGGGCCAGTCGGCGGCGGCCTTCTGCAGGGAGACGGTCAGGGGGCCGAGTACGGCGAAGATCGCGGTCGAGAACATACCGCCATTGTGCGGTCTCTCGCCGAGCCTCGGCCTCGAAGTCCGCCGTAGACTCCTCTGAATGTGGTGCGCGCTCATTCTGATGGTCGGGGCGGCGAACGACGGGCCGTGGCAGGACCTCGTCCGCTTGACGTGCCTCGATTGCCACGGTCCGAGCCGGCGCGAGGGCGGCGTCGACCTGGCTGCGGCGCTCGACCGACCGTCAGAGCACCGCGCGCTCTGGGAGCGCGCGGTCGATGCGGTCGACGACGGGGTGATGCCCCCCGCAGGGCCGCTGGCGCACGACGAGCGCGATGAGCTCGCGCTCGGCGTCTTGCAAGCCCTCGGCATCAACGCCCAGGAGCCCGGGCGCCCCACGCTGCGGCGCCTCTCCCGCACGCAGCTCGACAGGACCTTGGAGGACCTCCTCGGTGTCGAAGTCGACCTCACGCGGACGCTCCCCGACGACGCCGCGGGCTACGGGTTCGATACGACCGGCGATACGCTCTTCCTGTCCGAGCGCTGGCTCGAGCTCTACGCCGAAGCGCTCGATACCGTCGCCCCCGCGCTCGACGTGCCGCTCGATGCACCGGCCGCGGCTGCGGCCTACGAGCGCTTCCTCTGGCGCGCGTTTCGTCGCCCGCCGAGCGCTCGCGAGATCGCCGACCGTGTCGCCCTGATGCGCGCAGAATTGGCCCGCGGCGCAGCGCCGAGCGCGGCGTTCCTGGCAGGCGTCCGGGCTGCATTGCTCTCGCCGCATTTCCTGTACCGCATCGAAGCGCCCGCGCAGAACGGGCCGCGACCGCTCGATTCCTTCGAGTTCGCGACACGGCTCTCGTTCTTCCTGTGGGGGACCGGACCGGACGAGGCCTTGCTCCGTCGCGCCGTCGACGAAGACCTCGTCGCTGCGCGCGCCGAGCTGGTCCTGGCGATGTCGCAGGACCCACGCACGCGCTGGTTGGCTGAGGACTTTGCGGCCCAGTGGCTCGGCTTCAGCGAGCTGCAGTCGGTCACGCCAGATGTGCGCCGCTTTCAAGCGTTCGACGAGCAGCTCCGGCGCTCGATGCGCGCCGAGGTCGAGGCTGCGTTCGCGGACTTGGTCGCGTCCGATCGCAGCGTGCTCGAGCTGCTCGACAGCGACCACGCGTTCCTCGACGAACGTCTCGCAAGGCACTACGGGGTGCCAGGCATCGAACACCGCGACATCCGCCGAGTGCCGATCAGCGACCGGCGCCGCGGCGGAATCCTGGGCTCGGCGGCCTTCTTGACCGTGACCTCCGAGCCGCTGCGGACCAGCCCCGTGAAACGCGGACGCTTCATCCTCGAGCGCCTCTTGGCCGCTCCGCCCGCCCCGCCTCCGCCGAACGCGGGCACCCTGCCCGAAGACGACCGTCAGCCCGACGGGCTCTCGCTGCGCGCGCGGCTCGAGCGACACCGTGCTGATCCTGCGTGCGCCGGTTGTCACGCGCGCATCGACCCCTACGGCCTCGCGCTCGAGGGGTTCGATGGACTCGGCCGCGTGCGCGAGGGGCCCGAGTTCGATGCGCCGGTCAACTTGCCTGGCGGCCGCGAGGTCGTCGGCATCGTGGGGCTGAAAGCGGCCCTCGTGGCCGAACCTCGCCGCTTTGTGCGCGCGCTGGCGGAGCACCTCTTCACGTACGCGATCGGGCGCCCGCCCGAGCTCGGCGATCGCGCCGCCCTCGAGGCCGCCGTTCGCAGCGCAGAGGCCGCTGATTACCGCTTCTCCGCCCTGCTGCAAGGGCTTGTGGCGGCGCCCGCGTTCACCCATCGCGGGCAGGATTGAGCGAGCCTGTTAGCATCGGAGCCACCCATGAGCCTCGTCTCGACCCGAGCGACCCACCGCGCCCCACTCGACCGGCGGACATTCCTGCGCGGCAGCGGCGCGTTGCTCGCACTGCCGTGGCTGGAATCGATGGCGCCGCTCCGAGGTTCGGACCCGCGGCCGCTCGGGTTCGTCTGCCTCTATGTGCCCAACGGGATGCTGCCGAGGACCTGGGTCCCGCGCGGGGAAGAGCTCTCGCCGACCCTCGCACCGCTGGCGCCCCTGCGCCATCGCTGCAGCGTGCTCGGCAATCTCTTCAACCGCGAGAGTCGCGCCGGCGAAGGCCACTACGTCAAGCTGTCGGCGTTCCTCTCCGGCGCACCCGTGCGGCGCACCGGCGGCCGCGATCTGCAGGTCGGCACATCGCTCGACCAAGTCCTCGCGCAGCAGATAGGTCGCTCGACCCCCATCGACTCCCTCGTCCTCGGCATCGAGCCCCCGATGAACCGGGTCGACATGGGTTACAGCACCGTCTATGGCGCGCACATCTCGTGGCGCACCGCGACACAGCCCGCGACGCGCGAGCTCTCGCCGCGCGCGGTGTTCGAGCGCCTCGTGCGCTGGAGCAGCGGCGCGGCCGATGCGCGGCGCCGCGCGGTATTGGACCTCGTCCGTGAAGAGGCGCACGCCCTGCGTAAGCAGCTCGGCGCGGCAGACGGGCACAAACTCGGCGAGTACCTCGAAGCCGTGCACGCGCTCGATGCGCGCATCGCTCGATTCGAGGGCCGTACACGGCCGTTTGTCGCCGAGGCTCCGGATGACTCTGTCACGTTCCAGGAACGTGTCGCTCTGATGTTGGAGCTCGCAGCGCTCGCGCTGGAGTCCGAGATGACCCGCGTCGTCACGTTCATGTTCGGCAACGCCGTCTCCGACCGCGACTTCTCTTTCCTCGAGGGAGTGCAAGGTGGCCACCACCACCTCTCGCACCACGAAGACAAACTCGAGCTCGAAGAGCAGTACGCCCGCATCAATCGCTGGCATACCGAGCAGTGCGCGGCGTTCCTGCAACGCCTCGCGCGTACGGAGGAAGGAGACTCCGATCTCCTGCGCCGCACCATCGTCTTGTACGGCTCTGGACTCGCCGACGGAAATCGGCACGTTCCCGACGACCTTCCGATCGTGCTCGCGGGTGGACCTTTCCCAGGCGGGCGCCACTTGCGTCAGTCGCAGCTCACGCCCCTCTGCAACCTCTACCTCAGTATCCAGCGCGCGTTCGGTCTTGCAGCGCCGAGCTTTGGCGACAGCGATGGAGAGCTCCAAGGCCTCGCCTGAGCACCGACCATGGAACGACGGAAGCTGCTGCAGCTCGCAGGTTTGGCGCCGCTTGCCGCGCTGCAGGTCGATCCCGCACGTGCGCCGCTCGCCCGCGCCACGCTCGAGGCGGCGCTGTCGCTCCCGCGCGATGGCGGCTACGACTCGGCGTGGGGCTCGACCGGGGTCCCGGTCGACATCGTGCACGCGGGTCAGAAGGTCCTCGCACGCTCGACCAAGGGCACGTACTGCTGTGGCTTCACCTTCGCTGCCGCGATGTCGACGCTGCAGCAGGCCGGTCTGCTGGAGGGGCGGACCCTCGCAGCAGTGCGGAGCTTCCAGAAGACCTGGTACGGTGCGACCAAAGCAGCGGCCGAGCGGCAGTGTGCCGACGCCGTCCGCGAGCTCGGTGTCGGGCGCGAGGTGACCCACGACGAGGCGCTCGCAGGCGACTTTGCGCAGCTCTGGCGCGTGGGGCCCAAGCCGAGCGGCCACAGCGTGTTGTTCCTCGGTTGGATCACGATCGCGGACGAGCGGGTCGGCTTTCACTACCTGAGCTCCCAGGGCTCGACCCGCGGCGTAGGGTTCACCACGGAGCTCTTCGCCGACTCGAAATTGGGCTCGGGCAAGGTCGATCGGAGCCGGGTCTATTTCGCACGGCTCGGTGCGGGTTGAGCGCCCGGCTGCTCCGTGTATGCTGGTTCTAGGGGAATACCCATGGACCTGGCCGACGACGTGTACCAAGCGCTCCGCGGGATCGCCCGCAATGCCCTGGCGCGCACGTCGGCACGCCTGGAGCCGACCGAGCTCGTCCATCAGGCCTGGGCGAACATCTCGATGCGTTGGGCCGACTTGCCTCGCAGCCAGTTCCTCGCGCTGTGTGCGACGGTCATGCGGCGGATCGCAGTCGATGAAGCCCGCCGCCTCGGTGTGCGCCAGGCCGGGGGGCAACGGGTGACCCTGTCGGGAGTCGCCGCCAACGACACCTTCGAAGCCAGCGTCGACGTGCTCGACCTCGACGAGGCGCTCGACGAGCTGCGTAGTTACGACCCCCGCTGGGCACAGATCGTCGAGCTGCGTTACTTCGGAGGCCTCACAGGCGACGAAGTCGCTGAGGTCCTCAACCTCTCGCGCAAGACCGTGGTGCGCGATTGGGCCTTCGCTCGGGCGTGGCTCCAAGCGCGCTTGACTCCCCGTCCCTAACCCGAGCCATGGTCCCGACTCCAGAGTCCGAGCGCGACGCGCGACGCGCGCTGCTGCATGAGGCGCTGGACCTGTCACCCGAGCAGCGCGCGGAGTATCTGCGGCGCCACATCCCCGACGAGCGCGCTCGTGCGGAGGCGCTGGAGCTCCTGCGCGCAGCGGAGGATGTCGGCGACTTCCTGGAGCGCCCCGCGGCTGTCTCCCCGACTGGCGGCCCGATGCCGAAGCAGATCGGCGCGTACTCGTTGGAGCGGCCGCTCGGTTACGGCGCGATGGGCGTCGTCTACCTCGCTCACCAAGCGGCCCCAGCTCGGCCGGTCGCGCTGAAGCTGCTGCGCACGGACCAATCGAGCGCCGCAGCGATGGAGCGTTTCCGCCGGGAAGCAGAGGTCCTGGCGCGGCTCGCTCACTCCGGCATCGCGCGCGTGTACGAAGTCGGCACCAGCGACCTCGGCGCTGGTCCGCAGCCCTGGATCGCGATGGAGTACATCGCAGGTCGCAACCTCCTCGCTCACGTCGCAGAAGCGCAGCTCGATCGAAGGGCTCGGGTCGCGCTCGTGATCGAGCTGGCGCGAGCGCTCGCACACGCGCACGCCGCTGGTGTCGTCCATCGCGATCTGAAGCCAGACAACATCTTGGTCCGCCCAAGCGGCGCAGCGGTCATCCTCGACTTCGGGGTCGCGCGCATCAGCGACGATGCATCGGATCTGACCCGACTGACGGGCACGGGCCAGGTCATCGGGACGCTGTCCTACATGGCGCCCGAGCAAGCGCGAGGTATGACTGCTGGCGCCGCCGCGGATCAATACGCGCTGGGTGCGATCCTCTACGAGCTGCTCTCGGGGCACCTACCCCTCGATGTGCGCGGCCGCATGTTGCATCAGGCGCTGCAAGTCATCGCCGAGGGGTATGTCACCCGGATCTCCAAGTATGACCCGAGCCTTGCAGGTGACCTGGAGGCCATCGTCACGACGGCGCTGGCGGACGAACCCAATCGCCGCTACCCCGATGTGTCGGCGTTTGCCGACGACCTGCAGCGTTGGCTCGACGGTGAGCCCGTTCGCGCACGCAGGGTGAACGTCCTCGAGGCCGTCGCGCGCAGTATTCGACGCCGGCCGTTGATCACCCTGGGCGTCGCTGCCGGTCTTGTCGTCTTGTCGGTCGCCGCTACGCTGACGTTGGAGTCTGTCTGGCGACGCGCTCACTCGGAGCGCGTTGCACAGGTGTTCGCTGATCGGGCGCTCTTGAGCGAACTCCAGGAAGAGGAGACTAGCCTTTGGCCAGCCGACTCCACTCGTCTCGACGAGCTCGAATCTTGGCTGGAGCGAGCCGCCGCTCTGACCGAACGTGGGTCCGCTCACCGCGATTGGCGTGGCCATCTCGACAACGACGAAGGCGCTCGAGCGACGACGGACTGGCTGCGACAGCAGCTCGACGAGCTGCTCGCCGGCCTGGAGGCATTCCGTGCCGAGGGCAGCATCCTGGACTCTGTCCGGCGACGGCATCGACGCGCCAGCACACTACGCCACGAAACGGTGACGCTACAGGAAGCCGCATGGCAAGCGGCCGCCGCGCGTGTGGCGCTCGACCCCCGCTTCGCGGACGTGAAGCTCGAACCGGTCGAAGGCCTCGTACCGCTCGGCCCGGACCCCCGTTCGGGTCTCGAGGAGTTCGCGGTGCTGGCGACGGGGTCTCTGCCGAAGCGTGCGTCGCCGAGCGCCGCGGTCCGACCCGCGAGCGGCGATGCGGTCGTCCTCGTGCTGATCCCCGGAGGCTCTTACCTCATCGGAGCACAGAACGAGGATCCCCGAGGCCCGAATCACATCGGCGGTCAAGCGGACTACGCCGAGCACTATGGCCCGCCATTCCGAGTCGAGATCGAACCCTACTTCATCGGTAAGTTCGAACTGACACAGGACCAGTGGTCGCGCATGCACGGCCGCAATCCGAGCTACTTCGATCCCGGCCACGCATCACACGGAGTCATCGTCACCGACCTGCATCCCGTCGAAGCGATCACGTGCCTCGATGTGAACGGCACTCTGCCGCGCTACGGGTTGTGCTTGCCGACCGAGGTCCAATGGGAGGTCGGAGCGCGCGGAGGGACGGACCTACCTTACATCTCGAGCGCTCAACCAGAGGCCCTGATCGGATACGCGAACTTCGATTCGCAGACCGAGCACGACCTCGCCTGTCCATACCCCCTCGCTTCGGATGGCTATTTCATGACCTGGCCTGTGGGCACGGGTGAGCCGAACCCCTATGGACTGTACGACGTGCTCGGCAACGTCAGCGAGATCTGCTCGGACACGTACAAAGTCCACTTCCACGAGCTCCAGCACCGTCGAGGCGACGGCTTGGTGCTCGCTGAGCCGGACGGTGACAGGTCACGTCGCGGCGGCGGAATGTGCCACTCCGCCCTTCGCCTCAGTGTCTACATGCGCAGCGATATCCGTTTCGACAACGGAGACAGCGCGACGGGTGTACGAGTGGCGCGCCCCCTGCGCTGAGGCCTCAGAGCGTCATGATCGGCGAAGCGCCCCGTCGGCCAGTTCGACAGCTTCGATCGTGGTGCTTCACGATCCCGTATCGCCCGTGATCAGACGATGACACCGATCGGGCTCGGCGTGAAGCCCGGGAAGATCGACCCGAGGTCCGTCGCGTCGAGGCGCTCGGTGAGGATCTCCGCGAGGACCGCGCGATAGTCCGTCGTCACCGCGAGGTCGCCTTGGTCGAGCTGTGACGGAGCGAGGCCTGGCCAGGCACCGAAGACACGGCCGCCCGCGACCGCGTCGCCGAGCACGAACAGGCACGAGCCGCGGCCGTGGTCGGTCCCGGCGCTGCCGTTCTCCGCGACGCGGCGGCCGAACTCGGATTGGACGACGAGGGTCCAACGTCGGCCGCTGCCGCGCAGGTCGAGCTCGAACGCATCGAGCCCGAGGGCCAGGTCGTTCAGCATCCCAGCGAGCTGCCCGTTGATCGGACCCATGTTGGCGTGGTGGTCCCAGCCGCCGTAGTCGTAGGTGACCGCCTCGAGCTCGACCCCGTGTTTCAGGAGCGCGGCGGTCGAGGCCAGCGCGCTGCCGAGGTCGCTCGCGGGGTAACTCGCTCCGTTGGTCGGCTGGTAGTTAGCAAAATCCACCGCTTGCAGCAGGTCGATCGTCGCGAGCGCGCTGCCGGCGGCAGGGCCGACGGGCGGCGCGGTGCGGGCGTACATTCGTTCCAGCGCGGCGCGCCGCGCTGGCGCTGTGACGGGATCACCGGGGAAGCCGAACGACGCCGGATCCGCGACCGGGAGCGAAGCGGGCGCACCGGCGAGCATCCTCGGCAGGAGGTCGCCGAGGGCGAGCCCGCGTAGCTCTCCTTGGCCGAGCGCGCCGACGCGCCAGAGGTGCCGCGCGAGCCAGCCGTCGAACGCGATCGTCGGAGAGTTCGGCGACCCGGTCTCGATCCGTGCCATCGCGTCGAAGTGCGAGCGCGTCGGATCCGTCGAGCCCGCCGCTTGCACGAACGCGAGCTTCTGATCGGTGTAGGCACGCAGCAGCGGAGCGAGCGACGGCGCGAGCCCGAAGAAACCGTCGAGGTCCAGCACCTGGCTCGGGGGCACGGCCAGCGTCGGTCGCGCGCTGTACAGACCGGGATCGCCGTAGGGCACGACCGCCGAGAGCATGTCGGTGCCCCCGCGCAGGAAGACGAAGATCAGTGTGTCGCGGGACTGCCCTGCGCCACCGCCCGGCGCACCGAGAGCGGTGCGGGGGAGCCAGACCGGCGTGGCGGCGGCAGCGGCGGCAGCGCCGAGGAAGCCGCGCCTCGAGAGCTGCGTGTACTCGCCGCAACCCGCTGCACCGTGGAAGGAGCTCTGCATGGGATCAGTACCGCTGGTAGGAGGGGGAAGACGCGGCGAGCGCGAGGGCCTCGCGGAAGACCTGCAAGGTGAAGATGGGCTGCGAGTCGACGTAGGTTTGGACTTCGGCGACGTCGTCGCTCCACAGCGCGCCACCGGACAATACCTCTGACAACCGACGCCCAACCTGCGCTCTACCCACGTTGCCGTACAACGCCGCCAGACTGGCGTTCGAGAGGCTCAGCGCTTGGATTCGGTTCATGACGAGGTCGTCGGCGAACTGCCAGCGCGGCAACACCGAGGCGCCCCATGCGCCCTCGGTATCGGGATAACCGTTCGGGGGCAGCCAGCCGAAGAGGGGTTGGCCGAGTGCGTTGAGCGCTTGGACGACCCCGCGGTAACCCGGTGTGTTGTCGGTGGGGCGGAGCTGGCGCAAGAGGCCGACCGCGACGTGATAGGGCCGCTTCAGCTTCGGCAGCGACCATGGTGTGCACAGCGCGACCGTCCCGCGCGAGAGGACCTCGGCCAGGACCTGGCGGAGCTCACCGCCGGAGCTGTTCCAGCGCGCCACCACGCGATCGACCGCGGCCTGGGGCGGGTTGTATGTCACGAACCAACTGAGCAACCGGCGCGAGATACGCTCGATCGTCGCCGGATGTTGGGCGAGGGTGCGCAGGACGAGCTCGCCCTCGCTGACTCCCCCGCCAGCAGGCAGTACGAGCCCCAAGCCGGGCAGGAACTTGGCGCCGTTGTCGTGGCGCAGCGGCCGGAACACAAACGCTCCCAAGTTGGGTCCGGGCCCCGCGGTCGACCAACCCGTGAAGCAGCGAGCCGCTTCGCGCACGTCGACCTCGGTGTACACCACACCCGCGCCGAGGGTGTGCAGCTCCATCGCCTCGCGCGAGTAGTTCTCGTTCGGCGCGCCGGCGACGTTCTCGACGTTGTTGAGGTAGACCAGCATCGCGCCCGCACGACCGGAGGCGACCAGCAGGTCCTCGAAGCGACCGAGCGCATGGGTGCGGAGCTCACGGTCGTAGAGGGTCCGCAAGGTGTTCAGGGAGCCTTCTTCCTGCGGCACGTGCAAGAGGTCGTCCCAGAACTCGATGAGGCGCTCGAAGAGCTGTCGCTTCGACTCGACCGCGCGCACCAGCGTCGCGCCGCGCAGCTCACCGGCGATGACGTTGTCACCTGCCGGAGTCCCGAGGTAGGTCTGCCACAGTTGGCCGCCCGTCATCGTCAGGGACGGGAACGCCGCGAGCCGCACATCGCACGCGGAGTCGTCGATGAGCTCGGGTTGGAGCTGCTCAGCGAGCCAGGCTTCACCCCCGAGGCCGCGGATGCGGTCGAGCTCTGAAGGGCTGAAGCCCTGGGTTGCGTGGTGGGCGAGGAACAGTTCGTAGTCGCCGTACGACCCCGGCGGGCCGGCCACTGCCGCGGTCGGGGCGGTCGTCCCGCCGAGACCCTGGTTGACGCTCGCGCCGGTCAACAGCGACCGGCGGGTGGGGGGGAGCTGTGGGGATCGCATGACCGAAGCTGATGAACAGGGGGCCCGCGGCGAAACCCCGCGCCCCGCACCAGGTTCCGGCACCGACCAAGGAAAATCAGCGCTGGGCGCTGAGCTCGGCCAGGATACGCTCCGAACGGCCCGTGCAGAGCTCCCGGACCCGCTCTTGTGAATCCTCGGGCTGATTCCGGACATACTTGGTCGGGTCCACCGCGAACGGGACCAGCTCTCGCATGATCGAGGCGGTGGCGTAGAACAGGTCCCTGGGCACGAAGTGCTCCAGGTACGGGAAGTCGTCCGTGTTGAGCGGAACAGGGCCCTCTGCGGCGAGGAAACCTGCGATCTCCTCCGGGCCCATGAGCAACAGACTCAGCAGCTCTTCGGGGCTCCCGATGTCGATCGACTGCAGGTCGGCGCGCACCGCGTCGTCCGCGAAGCGGCGCGCGAGGACTCCGTAGTCGATCGTCGCATCGTCACGGCGGGCGACGAACAAGCCGTGGTTCTTCACGTACCAGAACGTCGCGTTCGGGAATACGGCGGCGAAGCTCGCCATCGCGGAGCGAAGGCGCTTCGGCGCGACCTGGTAGAGCGGCATCCACTGACATACGATCCCGTCGGGCTCCAGGTGGTCTCGGATCGATGCGTAGTACTCGCGTGTGTACAGGTAGCCGACCCGCGAGACCTTGGGGTGGATCGGATCAGCGGTGATCATGTCGAACGTACCGCGGCCGTGACGCAGGAAGCTGCGACCATCGTCGATCCGGATGTGCACCAGAGGATTGCGCGCGACATCGCGGTTGATCGTGCGCAGCACACGATGGGCGTCGAGGATCTCGGGCGAGAGCTCCACCACGTCGATCCGTTCGATGCCTGGATGGCGAGCAGTGCAATCGAGAGTGATGCCCATCCCGAGCCCGATCACGAGGGCCGTTCGAGGATCCTCGAGGAACATCAGGGGCAGGTGCCCCTTGAGTACGAAGTGGCGTCGCTGCACGTAGCCGTCGTCGGCTTCGACGTTGCCGCCGATGACGAGGCGCGTGACCCCGCTCTTCGAGCGCTCGACGTCGATGGTGTTCTGGATGCCTTCAGCGTGATACAGGAGCTCGGTCTCGGCGCCGCTCGTTTGGTTGAAGTTGAGCGTCACCCGGTAAGGCGAAAACGCCGGGATGACGGCGGCACCGATCGTCGTGAGTAACGCCAGTCCGACGAGTGGGTGACGCAGCGTTCGCAGTCCATGGCCCGCGCTGACGAGGCACCCGATCCCGACGATCGTGAAGACGCCCGCAAGGAGCGCAAAGGTCGGACGGGTGCCCAGGAGCGGAATGATGAAGAGGCCCGTGACGAGCGAACCAGCGATGGCGCCGAAGGTGTTCGCGGCGTAGAGGTTGCCGGTACTGCTGCCGACCGTCGTCACCGAGCCGGTATAGGCTCGCAGGGCCACGGGGAAGGTCGCGCCCAGCAGAGAGGTGGGCACGACGAGAAGCACGAACGAAGCGAGCAGCGTGCTGACGACGAGGGCAGAACCACGGGCCTCTCCCATCAACGCCGAGACCGCCCCCAAGAGGTCGCCGAAGACACCAGGGACGCCGTTTACGATGGCTGCGAGCACGGCGACGCTGATGCCGACCCCGAGCTGCAAGCGCCCGAGGAGCGCGAGGGGTTCTGGATGGGCATCGACAAAACGTCGAACCGCGAAGCTGCCCAGGAAGATGCCGAACAGGAAACAGGCCAGCATCGAGGCGAAGGAGTACACCGTCGCGCTGAAGCTGATGAGCAACACCCGCGTCCACACGACTTCGAAGCCGAAGGAAGCGAACCCCGAGATCGCGAGCGCGAGCAGCGCGACGCGCTGGTTCTTCGTGCGCCCGGGACGAGCCTCGCTCTGTGCGGTCCGGCGCTCGTCGACATCTGGGACGACCCGTTCCTTGTAGCCCAGCGCCACGCAGGTCACTCCGATCGCAAGGTTCAGCGCTGCGATCACGAGCGTGGTGGTCTGCATGCCGAGATACGGCAGCAACACGAACCCCGAGGCCAAAGTGCCCGCGAGTGCGCCGAGGGTGTTCACGGCGTAGAAGTGCGCTCCGACGCGGCCGAGGAGCTCGCGCCGGCGCACGAACTGGCGCAAGATCAGCGGCAGCGTCGCACCCATGAGTGCCGTAGGGACGAGCAACGCGCTGATCGCGACGAGGACTCGCGCGAGCAGATAGAGGCGACTTGGTGCGTCGTGGCTCAACGGATAGGCCTGGGCGAGCAGCGGCTCGCAGGCATCCAGCAGCGGGCGCAGCCCGAGCGCCGCGAGTCCGATGCCGACTTCGGCCAGGCCGTACCACAGCAGCGGCCGCGCTGTTCGCTCGGCCCATCGTCCGCCAGCGAGGCTGCCGAGCGCGAGCCCGCCCATGAACGCCGCGAGGATGATCGCGACCCCGTACATGTCGCTGCCCAGGAACAGCCCGAGCGTCCGCATCCACAGGACCTGGTACACGAGGCCTGCCGCGCCCGAAGCGAAGAACAGCAGGGTGATCGTCCGTGACCGGTCGATAGGGGATGAGGCCTCGTTCACTCGGGGAATACTCTCGGGCATATCGCTTTAAGGGACCGCTTCCGCGCCCTCTCTGTCAACGTCCACGCACGGAATGACATGGGTGCAATCCCCTAGTTCGGGACGCTCGATCTCGTTCGAGCACGCACCGCTGAGTCGTACCTACAGGTTTGAGATAGGCGTGGGTCCAAGCCGTGCTCCGGGGCCGACCACGAGGCACTTTGGGAAGCTCACTCCTTCAGCCATGCCGCGACCCACGCTGCAGCGCGAGCCTGGGCGGCAGGGTTCGGATGTTCGTCCAGGCGGTTGTTCGTCAGCGCTGGTGCATCAGCGCTCTGGAACTCGGACGACAGATCCAGCACCGCGACGCCTTTGGCCTCCAGATACCGGCGCACGGACTCGAACGGACCCGCACACTGTTCGATCCTCGGATGGTCCGGCCAGAGCAGGAAACGAACGTCCCCTGATTTGCTCCTGCAAGCCTCGATGAGCGCGGCTAGCCGCGCCTCGTGCGCTGCCCAGACCTCGGGAGTCCGGTACATCTCGGCGAGGAAGTCGGGGTAACGCGTGCCGAAGTCGCTGCGCAGGCCGCGCCAATAGATCCAGTTGAAGAGATGCGACTTGCGCACGATCCAAGCGATGGCGGCGGGCGGCGGCTCGATCGCCGGATCGGGGCGCGTGCGACCCGCGTCGTTCGCAGCGGTCTCGATGTCGGTCAGCGTATACGTCACCAGGATGCGTTCGACGACGAACGGCCAGGACTCGACCGCTTTGATCTCGTCGCCGGTGTTCCAACCGCACATCGCTGCGACGTGGATCCGCCAGTCGGAGCCGAGCTCCTTCCCGAGGTGCGCCGCAAAGCGCTGCTCGATGCGCGGTGTGCCGTGCCCCGCCATCAGGGAGTCACCGACGATCAGGAGCGCGGGGCGTTCATCGTCGACGAGCTCGACGTCGCGGTAACCGAGCGAATTGATGGGCCACCAGTGCTCTTGGAACCAACGGTAACCCGCGCGCGTGATGCCGTAGCCATCCGACTTGACCACGAAGAGACCGAACACGAGCTCTGCGAGGAGCAGCAGGTACATAAGTCCTGACGCGGCCAGTGAGCCCGCGAAAGCGCCCCCAGGGCGCCGGCCTGCGCGCCGACGGCGCAGCAGGATCCACAACGTGACAAGGGTCGAAGCGACGAGCGGCGCGACGAGCCAGATGGCGAATTCCCAGCGATCAGGCATGGTGCGAGCGGCTCAGCGAGTCCGCGGGTCCTCGGTCCAAAGGGGATGGATGAAGTACGGAGAGGTGCGAGCGTCCAGCTCGAGCAGCGGTCGAGCGAATCGGATCCGGTTCAGCTCGGCGTGCAGCTCGTCGACGCTGCGGACGCGATAGAAGACGGGCTTCCACTCTGGATCGACGTAGCTCCCGTAACCCACGACGTGCTCGCGGAATGCGCGGCGATGCGCGTCGAGGTACCAACCCTCTTCGTTCGCCCCGTGGGGCCAGCCGAGCTCGCCATTGCGCAAGAGCACCGGGACACGCGACTCGCCGTAGGCATAACACGTGTAGAGCGAGTCGAAGATGCCCTTCACTTCGGCTTTTGTCAGCTCGCGGGTGGGGACCTCGGAGAGCTGCCTGCCGCCGTGGACTGCGAGCAGCGCGAGCGCCGCGGTCCCGATCAGGGCGGGCACGGCTCGATGCGAGCGGGCGAGTGTGAACAGACCGCCCGTCACAGCCACCGTCAGCGCAAACGGGAAGTACGCGCTGATCCCCGGGTGCGCAAAGTAGTCCTTGCCGCCGAGGTTCGAGATCCGCCACAGGAAGAGGGAGTAGACGACCGCGGTCGGCGCGAGAATCGCAGCCATGGCGAACCATTGCTCACGGCTTGCGCGGGCCTGTGAGCGCCACGCCCGCAGCGCAAACACCGCAGCGGTCAGGAGCCCCAGCACGCTCGCGGCATCGATCGCAACGCCGTGCCGCAGTGGCAAGTGAGTCAGCCCGCTCAGCCAGCTCACGCCGCCGAAGCCTTGGACGCGGAACTCCTGTCGTTGCTCGTCGGCGAAGCGCCCGCTGGTGACATCGAAGAAGAGCGCGACCGCGACCGCCGCGGGCAGCAGCAGCACGAGCGCTCGGAACCAGTTCGGCCAGGCCGAGAATGGAGCCTTCGACTCCGAGCGCGGCCGGGTGAGGCACCACAGGGCGCTCGCAGTGACGACACACAGGGTGAAGAGCGCGACGCTCGTCACGGAGAACGCGACGAGGTACGCGGCTGCCCCAGCGGCGACGGTCGCGCTCGCTCCGCGCCATGCGCCCAGCACATCGGTGCCGCTCACTGCGAAGCGCAGCACCGGGTAGAGCAGCCAGAGGCTCAGGGCCAGCGGGACCTGGAACGAGCCGATACCGGTGATCGCCATCATCTTCGTCGGCTGCAGCGCCAGCACCTGTGCGGCGAGGAAGAAGGCCGGGAAGTGGCGCGCGCCGAGGGGCACGAAGCAGCGCACTAGCGCGAACAGCGCGCCTACGAGCGCGATGCCGGAGAGGGCGTAGCAGACCGTCGAGTATGCCGAGTGGACATCGACCAAGTGGCGCCAGCCGAAGAGGGGGCCGCACAGCGTCCGGAAGACCTCGAACCCGTAGCCGATGAAGTAGTTGTCGAGGATCCTTGCACCGATGTAATTCCCGTAGTCGGGCAGGGGCCACGACCGGCCGGGGCTCAGCTTGTTGACGTCGTCGCCGTACATGTAGAGCCGATCCCAGTGGCTCAGGGCGAGGACGAGCGCCCCCAGACCCACCGCGAGCGCGAGTCGGGCGGAGTTCGACCTGGAGCGAGGGTGAAGCGACGGTGACGTCATCGGAGCAGGTGGGACGCGCCGCGACAGCGGAGCGCGGGCAGCCAGACTCCCAAGTGTGCCACATCGGCGAGCGCGCTGGCGGGTAGTCCCGGATGCTAGCCTAGGGTCCACTGCTGCCTGGCCGTCGCTCTCGAATCAGGATGCCCCGCCTCCTCCGCCTCTCTGCCCTCGCGTTCCTCTTGTTGCTCGCTCTGCTGGCCGCCCTCGAAGGAGGGCTGCGCATCGCAGGTGCTGACCTCTACCGGCGCACGAGCATTCTCGAGTACCAGGAGGTCTATCCCCCCGCGCTGCACCTCGACCAGCGCCCGGATGGCCTCGTCATTCGACGCCCGCGGGATCCGCGTATCCACTGGACCGCTGTCCCGGCCCGCAAAGAGCCCGGAACGCTGCGGGTCGTGTGTTTCGGGGCCTCTGCCGTCGCGGGGCTGGGATACAGCCCGAACGTCACGTTCCCGCGCCAGCTCGAGGACCTCTTCGCCGAGGGGTATCCGGGACGGAACATCGAGGTCTTGAACCTCGGCGTCGTCGCCACCGCTGCGAAGCAGATCCGGATCCTCGTCGAAGATACGCTGCGTTACATCGATGCCGACGCTGCGGTGCTCTGGTGTGGCAGCAACGAGTACCTCGCGGTCCACGCAGAGAAGTTCGCCGCCCTCGACGCGACTTGGAGCGACAACGCGCTGCGTCGCCTCTCGAAGCTCTACCTCTACCGTGCGATCTTGCGCGCGGTCAAAGGTCCGCCGTCCCTCTCGGATCTGCCCGATCGCAACGAAACGCAGGATCGCGAGGAGCGCCTCACACAGTCGAAGATCATCGAGCGCATCGCGATCACTCCCGAGGACTGTGACGCTGCGATGGCCGCGTTCCAGGCCGAGCTCGAGGGCATCGTCGCTGCGGCGCGCGCGGCTGGAGTTCCCCTGCTCCTCTGCGGCGAGGGCGTCAACGATGAGTGGGTCGGCCGCGAGGGCTTACCGAAGGACTGGATGGCGCAGCTCGAAGGCGCTCCGACGATGGCCAGCGACGCCCTCGTCGCGCTCGAAACGCTGCTCGCAAAGCCAGACCTGAAGCCGCTCGCGCGTTGGGAGGCGCTCGTGCGCCGCGCGACGGCGAAGGACCTCATGGGAGACTCGGAGGGCGCGCGGATCGACTGGCGTGAGGCCTGCAACATCGACCCCCACCAACGCCGCTCGACGGACGCCCATCGCGCTGCGGCGCGCCGGGCCGCCGTCGGCGACGGCGTCGCGTACCTCGATGGCGATGCGGTCTTGAGAGCCGACCACCCCCAGGGACGGATCGGCTTCGACTACTTCTACGATTACGCCCACCTGTCTCCCCGTGGCGCCGCCGTCGTGGCGACGGCGGTCTTCGATGCCCTTCAGGCGCTGCCCGGTGTGCCCCGGGCGACAACGGCGCTCGAGCGCGGCCCGGACGGTGTGCCGCGTCGGCTCGCCGAGCGCCTCGAGCGCATCGCCGCCGCAGAGGTCGACTTCGCTGACGCCGGGGAGTTCATCGGCTTCTGTTTCGACCGGAGCGAGCTCACGTCCACAGACCTCTGGAAGTACGACAACACCGTTCTGGCCCTCGATGGCTTGATCTCCGCCGAGCCCCAGAACTGGCGCGCGTTGGCCTTCCGGGGCAACGCGCAGAGCTACCTGTCCTCGTTCGGGCGCGGCGAAGCCGCCCGGCGGGATTGGGAGGCCGCGCTCTCCGCCTGCGACGATACCGCCGCCGCGGAGGCCCTGCGTCAGAACCTCGCGCGGCTCGCGCTGTGGCGTCCTGCCGGGCGCTGAGCGCAGCGAGCGCCTATCATCGGCGGCCCCGATGCCGATCCAACCTGAAGTCCTGGCCCCCGCTGGCTCCCCCGCAGCGCTCCGCGCCGCCCTCGCCCACGGCGCCGACGCGGTCTACTTCGGCCTCTCGGATGGCTTCAACGCCCGAGCGCGTGCGGCGAACTTCGGCCTGGACGACCTGCCCGCCATCGCAGCGCAGATCCACCGAGCCGGCGCGCGCGCGTACCTGACGCTCAACACGCTGATCTTCGAGCCCGAGCTCCCAGCGCTCGAGCGAGTGCTGCGCGCCGTCGCAGCGGCCGGCATCGACGCGCTCATCGTCCAGGACCCCGCGGTTTGCCTCCTGGCGCGCGCGATCGCGCCCACGCTCGAGCTGCACGCCAGCACGCAGATGACGATCGCGGAGCCGTCCGCCGCGCCGTTCGCCGCGGGGCTCGGTGTCACGCGGATCGTCGTCCCGCGCGAGCTCTCGGTCGACGAGATCCGCGCCTTCCGTGCCGGCACCGAGCTGGAGCTCGAAGTCTTCGTGCACGGCGCTCTGTGCGTTTCGTGGAGCGGACAATGTCTGACGAGCGAAGCGTGGGGCGGGCGCTCCGCCAACCGCGGGCAATGTGCGCAGAGCTGCCGAATGCCTTACGACCTCGTCCTCGACGGCGAGCTGCGCCCGCTCGGTGATGTCAGCTACCTCTTGAGCCCGAAGGACCTCGCGGGCGCTCGAGCGGTGCCCGACCTCTTGGCGATCGGCGTCCACGGGCTCAAGATCGAAGGGCGGCAGAAGGGCCCGCAGTACGTCGCAACCGCGACCGGCGGCTATCGCCGGTGGCTCGATGCGCTCGCCCGCGGCGAGGACGAACAGCGCGCCGGGCAACAGCTCGCGCGCGACCTCCTGGCGATGTCGCTCGCGTACAGTCGAGGCTTCAGCGATGGATTCCTCGGCGGCAGCGACCACCAGACACTCGTCGAGGGACGCTTCCCGAAACACCGCGGTGTGTACCTGGGGACGGTGACCAAGGTCGGAGTCGGGCACGTCGTCGTAAGGCCCGATGCGGAGGGACGCCCATGGACGGGTGCGCTCGCCCTCGATCGGCGCCCGAACGCGCCGGCGGGTGAGCGCAGCTCCAAGCTGCCGGAGGTCGGTGAACCCGCGCGCCTCGTGCCCAAACCGGGAATGGGCGTCGTCTTCGACCAAGGCAACTCGGAGGATCCCCACGAACCGGGCGGCCCGCTCTTCGGCGTCGAAGAGCTGCGCGGTGAATGGCGCCTTGCGTTCGGGCGTCCCGGGCCCGACCTCGAGCGAGTGCAGCCTGGCGATCGCGTCTTCGTCACGAGCGATCCTGCGCTCGCGGCGCTGGCGCGCGAGGACGAACCCGTGCCCACGGGTCGCCTCGCGATCGACCTGGATGTGCACGGGGAATCGGGCGCGCCGCTGCGGGTCACGGTGCGCTGCAGAGAGCACACGCTGTCTCTGGAGACAGAAGAGGCGCTGCAGCCCGCGCGCAGCGCTGGCCTCGACGCCGCGCACCTCGCCGACAAACTCGGCGCGTTCGGCGGCACACCCTTCCGGCTCGGCTCGCTCGATACGAGCGGGCTCCAGCCCGGGTTGCACCTCTCACCGTCGGCGTTGAAGACGCTGCGACGGAGCCTCGTCGTGCAGTTGCAGCCGCGTATCGAGCGCGGTCCCGAGCACCGATTGGACCCGCGGCCTGCTCTGCCGCGCCTGATGGACGAGCTCGCGGTGGCCGCCGATGAGGGCGACTCCGTCACGCTGATCCCGCTCGTCCGTAACGACGCGCAGCTCGAGGCGGTCGCCCGCGCTGGCCTGCGCGAGGTCGAGCTCGACTGGATGGAGTTCGTCGGCCTGGGGCGTGCCGTCCAGCGTGCCCGAGAGGCCGGTTTGATCGTCCACATCGCTACGACGCGCATCGGGAAACCCGGCGAAGAGGCGCTGCTGGATCGCATTCTGCGCCTCGAGCCCGACGGCGTCCTCGTGCGCCATTTCGGCGCGCTCATGCGCTGCGTCGCTGCACGTCGCGACGGCGCGCGCTTCGCCTTGCACGGGGATTTCTCGCTCAACGTCACGAACTCCCTGACGGCCCGCCACCTCCTGCGGCTCGGACTCGACACGGTCACGGCATCGTTCGACCTGGACGAGGCCCAGCTCTTCGGGCTGCTGGAACACCTTCCCCCCGGGCGCTTGGCGATCGTCGCGCATCACCGCATTCCGACCTTTCACACCGAGCACTGCGTCTATTCGCACCTCTTGTCGAACGGCAGGGACCACCGCTCCTGCGGTCGGCCGTGCGAGCGACACACCGTCGCTCTGCGGGACCACGTCGGCCGCGAGCACCCCGTCATCGTCGACGTCGGCTGTCGCAACACGGTCTTCCACCACGCGCCGCAGCAGAGCGCACCGTGGGTCGCACGCGCGGTTGCGTCAGGGGTCCGGCGTGTCCGCGTCGAGTTCGTCCGCGAGGAGCAACGCGAGGTCGCAGAGGTCCTCGCCGCGTGGCGCGGGCTGCTCTCGGGCACAGTGAACGCCGAGGAGCTGCAGCGACGCACGGGAGCCGAAGGCCGATTCGGTGTCACGGTCGGCGGTGCGAAGCTCCTGACGAAGTAACCGTCGCTCCGGGCGCTCCGAGCCGAGGGTCGCGTAGACTGCTCGGCAGTATGACCAGCACACCCTCCGCTCCGGTCGCGGCCTACGCCGCGCAGAGTCCGACGTCGGGCCTCTCCAGGACGACCATCGCGCGCCGCACGCCGCTCGCGAAAGACGTCCAGATCGAAGTCCTCTTCTGCGGGATCTGCCACTCCGACCTGCACCAAGCCCGCAACGAGTGGCAGTCCGTCATGCCGACGGTCTACCCGTGTGTCCCGGGTCACGAGATCGTCGGCCGCGTCACCCATGTCGGCGCAGGCGTGACGCGCCACCGGATCGGAGACCTGGTCGCAGTCGGCTGCATGGTCGATTCCTGCCGCGAGTGTGCGTCCTGTCACGACGGCGAAGAGCAGTTCTGCACCAAGCCCGCGACGTTCACCTACAACGGCCCCGACGAACATCTGGGCGGCGTGACCTACGGCGGCTACTCGAAGGCGATCGTGGTCGACGAGGCCTTCGTACTGAAGGTCCCCGCGGGCCTCGATCCCGCGGGCGCAGCGCCGCTCGTCTGCGCGGGCATCACGACGTACTCACCCCTGCGCCGCTGGAACGTGCAGGCCGGCCAGAAGGTCGGCGTCGTCGGCCTCGGCGGCCTCGGGCACATGGGCGTCAAGTTCGCGCGCGCCTTCGGCGCCCACGTCGTCGTGTTCACGACGTCGCCCAAGAAGGTCGAAGACGCGTTGCGACTCGGAGCGCACGAGGTCGTCGTTTCGACCGACGCCGCAGCGCTCGCTCCGCACGCCGGTTCGTTCGACTTCATCCTCGACACGGTGTCGGCGGATCACGACGTCAACGTGTACCTGGACCTCCTGAAGCGCGACGGCACCATGACGCTGGTGGGCGCACCCGACAACCCCACTCCGGTCAGCGCCTTCCGTCTATTGTTCGGTCGACGCCGCCTCGCGGGCTCGCTCATCGGCGGCATCCGCGAGACGCAGGAGATGCTCGATTTCTGCGGCCAGCACGGCATTACGGCCGACATCGAGCGCATCCCCGTCCAGAAGATCGACGAGGCCTACGACCGCCTTGTGAAGGGTGACGTGAAGTACCGCTTCGTGATCGATATGGCGAGCCTGTGAGCTTGCAGCGTCAGGCTGCGCGCGGCGTCGGGCTCTCCGGCTTGAAGACGGCGACCTGATCCGCGCGCGGCGCGATGTTCTCGTACTTGGCGACGAGCTCGCTCGGCATCGGTGCGCCGTCGCTGCCGCGGACGAAGTCCCGCAGCGACGTGCCCTCGGGCGCGGAGTCCAGGTTCTGCATGCCACGTCCTGCCGCCAAGTCACCGCTGTGCACGGTGCGCAGGTCGAGGCTGAAGCGTGTGCGCCCTGTGGTGTTGGGGGCGGTGACGTGCAGCATGGCCCCGGAGAACAGGATCACACCACCCGGTTCACAGACGACGCGGACTTGGCCGCTCTCGTCGATCGCCTCGGTCGCGCGCGGCTGTTTGCGCGTATCGCTCGAGACTTGCGAAGCGGCCGTCTTCCGCCCGACCGTATTCCAGTCGTAGTAGTTGAACTCGTGCGAGGAATTGCGGATCGCGACGTCGGTGTAGCGCGGTAGCAGCCCGAGCGAGCTCGGGCCGTCGAAGCGATTCAGCGGCATCCACCAATTGAGCTGCGCCATCGGAGCGGCATACCACGTGTCGCGGTGCGCGTGGTGGGCGTAGCCGACGCCGCTCGTGAGGTAACCGTCGCTGGTGACGCCACGGAGCCGCGGCACATCCAGGTACGTCTCGTGCAAGTCGCAACCGAACTCTCCGGCGAGCGAACGGACGAGCTCTTTGGTGCGGGGATGGTGGATGAAACGTGGTTTCGCTGGCCCGAAGCGCTCCACGAACTGCTCGACCGGTAGCGCGTGCTGCGCCAGCGGCGGATCGTGCGGTTGGAAGGCCTCGCGCAGTTGATCGAACGCGAAGCGAGCGAGCTCCAAGCTGGCTGCACGCGGGCTGAAGACGAACACCTCGCCAGCGTAGAGGCGTTCACGGCGTTCAGCGTCGGAGAAGGGCGAGTCGAAGTGCAGCGTCAGCATCGGCCTGTCTTTCAGAGCAGTTCCCCCGAGATCGGCACCGCGCTCGGCTGGGATCGATCCCCTGTCTTCCAGCGCTGCATCGGAACGGGACCGCTTCAGGGCGAGACAGTCACCTTTCCGAACCGCACGGAGACGTGGTGGGCGACGAGCGCAAAGCCCCCCGAGCGCAGGGCATCCCGCGACTCCTGCACCACATCGAATCCGTCCGCTGCTGGCTCTGGCGCTCCCTTCGGCCAGACCTTGAAGCGGTAGCGCGTGCGCGGGGTCCCGTCGGCAGCCGGCGGCTCCGTACGGCAAGACGCGCGCACATGGAGCTCCTCCCCTGGCACGAACGGGTACGCCCCGTGGTCGTGCAGCTCGTTGCGGTCGCCGCGGTAGAACTGCAACGTCGGCGCCACGGCCGGCGAGCCCTTCTTCCAGCGCAACCACGTGATCGCACCGAAGGGCAGGTAACCCCACTTCGGTTGCGCCTCGGGGAACTTCAGGGGGCCGCCGACGGTGTGGCCACAGAAGCGGAAGACGATCCCGAGTCCGTTGCCGCCCGAGTACGGCCCCGTCTCCTCAGCGACGGCATCGACGATCGCGGTGGTCTGGACTTCGTAATCGGTCCACGTCTCGTCGCCGATGACGAAGAGGCGGTCATAGGCAGGCTGAGCGGACTGCAGGCGTCCGTCTGCGATCGTCCACAGACCGTCGACGCAATGACCGACATCGTTCGGGCGCTGAATGTCCGCCCAATCGAGGCTCAGAGGCAGCGGCGTGCGCCCCGCGACGCGCTCCAGGGCGACCCTGCGCTCCAGGGTGCTGCCGTCGCGATGGCGGGCGCGCAGGAGCACTTCGTTGAGGCCTGGGCGCAGCGCCGCGAGAGGGATGTCGGCGTTGAAGTGCCCAGGCCCGCCGAGGCGGCGGAAGCCGAACGGCTCGTGGGAGACCGTCAAGCGCACGGGGCGCCCGCCATTCAGCTCGTACTCCAGCCGTCGGGCTGTCGTCTCACCCAGCAGGTTGAAGTCGGTTTGCCCGGCGCCCAAGTGTCCCACACGCTGCGCTTCGCCGTACCAGACGTCGAGCGCGAGCGGCGGCTTGGGTTGCGAGTCACACGCGGCCAGGAGCAGCAGAGGGAGGGCGAACAGCGGACGCATAGGGTGTTCCTCGGCTGGGCAGGCCCGTGCGCTGGACTCGGCGTCGCCGCCCCCGCATGGCGCGCACCAGTGGAGCAGAACGGGACATCAGCGCCGGCCCTCGAGCGCCATCCCGCCGCGAAGTTCGCCCGGAAACACGAAGTTCCTGTGTTCTGTCGCAGCGGGTCCGCTTCAATGGGCGCGCCGCCATGAAGACCATTCTTGCCGTCGCCGTCGCTGGCCTCAGCGCCCTCTTCTCCGCGCCGACCTCCGCCCAGACCACGTGGTACGTGGATGTCGCCGCCACTGCGCCCGGCCTCGGGACCCAGGCTGCGCCGTACGCGAGCATCCAGTACGCCATCGACCAGGCCGCGACCGTCGCGGGGGACACGTTGAGCATCGCGGCGGGGACGTACAACGAGAGCATCGACCTGCGCGGCAAGTCGCTCGTCCTCGACGGCAGCAGCGCGGCGACCAAACCCGTGCTCGATGGTGCAGGAACCAGCCGGGTCGTGCGGCTCGCGACGGGTGAGGGGCCCACCACGCTCCTGCGGGACCTCGTCCTGCTCCGCGGGAGCGCGGGCCAGGACACCGGTGGCTGCATCCTCTTGGATGGCGCCAGCGCCACGTTCCAGCGAGTCGAGGTGCGCCTCGGTGTGGCGCGCCTTGGAGGCGGCGCTGCCGTGCGCAACGGCATCGGTCGCTTCGTCGATTGCACCTTCGAAGGATGTCGAGCCGAGCTCGGCGGCGCGCTCGCTGTCGAGCAGGGCGCCGTCGCGCTCGTCGATGGCGAGCTGCGCGCCAACCGTGCTACGGGCGGCTCCGGCGCCAGCGCGGAAGGCGGCGCGGTCTACGTCGATACGTCGGGGGCGCTGGTCGTCGATCGCACCCGTTTTGTCGCCAATCGCTCGATCGGTGGTTTCGGCGGCGGCGGCGGCGCCGTGCGTGTGACCCTCGCTGCGCTGCCCTCCGTGGTGCGCGATGCGTGGTTCGAAGGCAACGCGCCGGGAGATGGCTTCCTGGTCGGTTTCGGTGGCGCGGTCTGGGCCAGCGGCCCGTTCGAAGCCGAGCGCACGACGTTCATCAGGAACGGTACGCCCGCTGAGTTCGACAGCACGCTGCGCGGCGGCGCGGGGCGCGGCGGGACCTACCGCGACTGCACCTTCCTGCGCAACGGCGCCCAACTCGGCGGAGGCCTCGCCGATGCGACCGCGTTCACGTCGACGTTCCTCAGCAACACCGCGTGCGCCGACGGCAGCGGCAATGGCGGCGGCGCGTTTGCCGCGTCGCTGACCGATTGTGTCCTCGTCGACAACTGGACGTGTGGGGACGGCGGTGGCGCGCATACGGCGTCGATCGTAGGCGGTCGGATCGAACTCAACCGCGCATTTGCGACCCTGCCTGGTGTCGGCGGACTCGGAGGCGGTGTCTTCCGCGGCGACGTCACCGGTGCCCTGCTGCGCGGCAACGAAGCCATCGGCTCGGGCGGTTGGCCGAGCGAAGGGGGTGGCGCTCACACGGCGACGCTCAACGCCTGTGTCCTCGTCTCGAACCGCGCGGACCGAGGGGCGGCTTACGCCGGCAGCGCCTTCGGGCCCCCGGTGGTCCATTCACGGCTGTCGCTCGTCGGTAACAGCGCGCCGAACACGGGCGACATCGTCACGCGTGCGGTGCTGCGCAACACGCTCGTGTGGCACAACTTCGGGCCGATCGTCGGGCCGTTGGCGACCTTCGAATACTGCAATGTGCAGGTCCCTGTCGCTGGGACCGGCAACCTCTCCACCGATCCCCTGATCTTCGCGCGCTCGGGCGCGGATGTGCGACTGCGAGCCGGGTCCCCGTGCATCGATGCCGGCGACCCCGCTGCGCCGCTCGATCCGGACGGGAGCCGCGCGGACATCGGTGCGCTGCCCTTCGATCCGAGCTGGTCTTCGGGGAACGGCAACTACTGCCTCCCGAGCCGCGCTGCAGGTTGCCTCGCCCAGATCAGCGCAGTGGGAGCCGCGTCGCTCTCCAGCCCGGTGCCCGTCGAGGTCATGGGGACCGGAATGGAGCCGGGCCAGCCAGCGATCTTGTTGATCGGCCTGGCGCCGAACGCGGCGCGCCTCAGCGCGCCTGGCTTCGATTCCGTCACGATCTGCGTAGGGGCCCCGTTCGTGCGCGGCCCCGTGCAGTTGATCTCGGCAGGTCCGCCCTGCAGTGGTACCGCCGTGCAGCCGCTCTC
The DNA here is from genome assembly GCA_964402175.1 of uncultured Planctomycetaceae bacterium. Lineage (GTDB taxonomy): Bacteria > Planctomycetota > UBA1135 > UBA1135 > JAWKUK01. Next base: position 46,466 of record CAYOBN010000004.1, read on the forward strand.
GGGAGCGTTCCTCGGGAATCTCGGCGCGACCCCCGGCAGTCGTGTGCACGCGCAGTTCTGGTTCCGTGCGCCGTTTGCGACCGCTCTGACCGACGCGATCGATATGCTCGTCGTGCCGTGAGCGTCGAGCGACGGCCTACCCGATGCAGCGCTTCTTTCTGCTCCTCGCGGCCGCGTTCGGCCTCTACTTCGGCGGCCGCTGGCTGCACCGCGCCTTCAGCTCCGATGAGTCGCTCATCCGCGCGCAGCTCGAGCGCATGGCGGGCGGCGTCGACGACGGCTCGATCCCCCGCATCCTCGGCGGGTTCGATGCCGAGCGCTACGTCGACACCACATCGGGGTTCCGCACCGAAGAGCTGCGCAGCGCGCTGCTGTACCTGTTCTTCCAGCAGCGCATGGACCTCGAGGCCGAGTTCGATCCGGCGGATGGCATCGAGCTCACCATCGACCCGGACGCCGATCCGCCACGCGCCACCGTACGCTTTCATTGCATCATCGAAGAGCGTCTGCCCGACGGCACCAGCCGGCCCTGGTGGGACCTGCGCGGCGTCGGCGAGATGGAGCGCCGCGGAGGCGACTGGCGTTTCGTGCGCTCGTCCGAGGTCGACCACTCGACCCGCGTCCGCTGAGCGGCCGAGACCTACGGCGCTCGACCTTCCACCGCGACACTCTCCCAGGCGTGGCGCGGCGCATCGACTGCGAGCTCGGGCAAGACGGACTCGCGATGCCCGCGTTGCTCTACGCTGTGGAAGCCGACGGTCGTGAGCACCTCTCGCAGCAGCGCGCCATTCCAAACCGATCGGTGAGCGTGGTTCTGGGTCAGGTAGGAGAGCGCCTCGGGCAGGCTCTGGAAGCGTGCGAGCTTCGGTTCCTCTGCGCGGTCGGTCTCCCAAGCGAGATAGCGATCGAGTGATGGGACGATCACCCGGAGCGTCCCGCCCGAGCTCATGATTCGGCGCACTTCCGCGAAGAGGCGCAGGTTCTCCGAGTAGGACAGGTGCTCGTTGGTGTGTTCGAGCAACACACCGTCGAAGACTCCATCGTCGCAGGGCAGCGGGTGCGTCAGGTCCACGGTCCAGTTGGGTCGCGGACCCCGCGAGAGGCGCTGCCACGGCCGGAAGAAGTCGGCGTTGACCCAGCCTTCGAAGATGCGTGTGCCCGCACCGAGATGGAGCAGGCGCAGCCCGCTCGCATGGACGATGGACGGCGGTCTGCGCCGCGCTGCCGGTCGACCGAGCCAACCCATGAGCGACCAACCCGCGGCTCGGATCCAAGAGTCGAGCCGCGAGCGCTCGAGCTCGGCGAACCGCGCAGTGAGGCCCGCCACCGGGTCCAGCGGCGCGCTCTTCGGGGCGGGGTCCGACTCCCGGTTGGGGTGGACGTCGAGCAGCGGCGGGGGCCCGTTCGGGGCCGGCGCGGGCAGGCGGCCCGTGGGCCGCGAGCCGCGCGGGATGAGCGTGATGGGCTCACGCGGGTTGCGAGTCGGTTGCATGTTGGGGGAGCCCTCCGGCGGGGGAAGACCCGCCAGGCGCGGGATCGACAGGAAGCGCCTGGGGCTTGAGCGCCCGCGCCTCGACGCGATGACCGAACGGTCTGGAATCCGGCGGCCCTCGGAGGGCGAACCCCCGCCGCGATGTCCGCAGAGCTCCTCGCCCTCCTGGCGCTCGCCGTCGCGTCGCAAGATCCCGTGCCTGCTCCCACCTCGGAGGTCGGCACCGGTTCCCTGACCCTCGAGCTCGCGGAGCCCATCCGCGAGGGCACGCTGCGCGTGGGCCTCCACTCGAGCCCCGCGACCTTCGGCGGCGGCCGACCCGACGTGGGCGCGGTCTTCAAGCCTGGGGAGCCGCTGGTGCTCGAAGGTGTGCCTGCGGGCGACTACGCCCTCGTCGTGCACCACGACGTCGACGGAGACGGGACCCTCGCGCGCAACTTCCTCACGATCCCCACCGAGCCGCTCGGCTTCGCGCGCGGTTATCAGCCCCGCGGGCGGCCCCTCTTCGAGCGCACGCGCATCACGCTGCGACCCGGTGAAACGCTGACGGAGGAGGTCCTCCTACGTTCGCCCCTCGGCGACATCGGAGCGATCGGCGTCGGGGTCGGCGCCGTCGTCCAGGGGTTGCCATACCGCGGCGCGTCGGGTGCGTTGATCCAGCCGATCCCCGTGGTCACCTACCTCGGCCGCGATATCGCGGTCTTCGGGCCGCAGCTCCAGTACTCCGTCGCACGCTGGGGAGCGACGCAGCTCGCAGCGACCGTCCGCGCGCGGTTTCCGGCGTACGAAGAGCGCGATGCCGAGGTGTTACGTGGGCTGGGGGACCGTGACCTCGTGGGGCTCTTCGGAGCGCAAGCCGACCTGGACCTGGGTTCGGATTGGATCCTGCGGCTCGGCTACGAACACGATGTCTTCGACACCGTCGGCGGCGGCGAGGCTACGGCGGCGCTTCGGCGCCGCATCGATCGGGGCGCGTTCTCGTTCACTCCCTCGCTCGGTGTGCGCTATACCTCGCGGGACTTGGTCGCGCACGACTTCGGCGTGCCGACCCAGTTTGCGACGAGTGAGCGCCCCGCGTATCAGCCGGGTGACGCGCTCGCGCTGGAGCTCGCGCTCGGGACTCGGGTCGAGCTCTCGGAGCGCTGGCAGCTCCTTGTGAACATCACCGCGCAGCGCTTCGACGCCGAAGTGACCGATAGCCCGCTCGTGGAAGACGACTTCCGCATCAGCGGGATCATCGGCCTGGTCTACACCTTCTGAGCCGTCGCCGCGGCCATCGCTTCCGGCGATTTGTACGCCGCGCCGCACGCAAACAGCACCACGTCTTCGTTGGGCTGGATCCAGCCGCTTTGCACGAGGGCCTCGAGCGCGCCGATGCAGCAGGCAGACTCGGGCCCGAGCAAGATGCCCTCCGTCGACGCCGCTCGACGCATCCATTCGCCGATTCGGTGCTCTTCGACGGCGTACGCTGTGCCCTGCGATTCACGGATCGCGTCCAGGATCATGAAGTCGCCGACGGCGACGGGCACCCGCAGGCCGCTCGCGATCGTCGCGGCTCCGCGGAACTCCTCGGCGAAGCGCTCGCCGCGCTCGAACGCGCGCGGGATCGGCGCACAGCCCGACGACTGCACCGCGACGAAGCGCGGCATACGGTTGTCATCGAGCCAGCCGAGCGTGCGCAGCTCTTGGAAGGCCTTCCACATGCCGACGAGGCCGGTCCCGCCGCCCGTCGGATAGACGATGACATCGGGCAGCCGCCAGGCGAACTGCTCCGCGAGCTCCAGGCCCATCGTCTTCTTGCCTTCGAGCCGATACGGCTCCTTCAAGGTCGACATGTCGAACCAGCCGTGCTGCGCGCAGCCTTCGCGCACGAGGCGACCGCAGTCGTGGATCAGGCCATCGACGAGCACCACGTGTGCGCCGGCGAGCTCCGCCTCCATGCTATTCACAGCGGGTGTATCGCGCGGCATGAAGACGTGCGCTTCGAGGCCAGCTCGCGCGGCGTACGCTGCCATCGCTCCGCCGGCGTTGCCTGCCGTCGGGATCGCGACCGCGCGCACGCCGAGCGCTTTCGCCATCGAGATCGCGACGGCCTGACCGCGGCTCTTGAAGCTGCCCGTGGGGAGCTGCCCCTCGTCCTTGACCCAGAGCCGCGTATGTCCGCACGTCGCCCCGAGACGCGGCGTCTCGAGGAGCGGCGTCATGCCCTCGCCGAGGGTCACACGGTCACGCGGATCCTCCAGCGGAAGCAGCTCTTCGTACCGCCAGAGGTCCGGCCGGCGCGTGCGGAACACATCACGATCGACCGAGCGTCCGACCGCGTCCAGGTCGTACCGGACAACGAGCGGCCGGCCTGCGTGCAGCGTCTGGAGCCGACGGGCTTCATAACGCGTGCCGTCCAGCGCGCTCTCCAAGTGGGTGACGAACGAGGCCATACCCGAGCAACGTACCACGGATCCGCGTCAGGTTCCGCGGTGTCCGCGCGGTGTTGCCTTCGCGCATGGTGCGCGAGAGTGGCCATCACTTCCCGGTCTGGAACGTGATCACGCAGGGCTCCAGGACGACCCCGTCGGCGCTCTTGAAGCCGCGGTGGCGCGGGCTGTTCAGGCCGATGCGGTACGTCCTGCCCGCTTCGAGCTCCATCGGGATCGTCAGGATGCAGCGCGTGGCATCGAAGCGGGGCGGCCCAGTGAACTTCGGCACGTCGGCGGGGTCGCCGGTCAGGGACCACGAACCCGTGTGCATGGCGCGATCGAAGGTCAGCGTCAGCTCGGTCGTGCCGATCGGGACCGCGAGCTCACCGTCCGACGGCTGGCTGCTCACGAGCCGGGGCGCGGCGGCGAGCTCGCGCTCGAGCCGCTCTGCTTCTTCTGTCAAGGCCGCGGCGATCGCGGGGATCAAGGCGTCGAAATCCGCCGGCTGATCGCCTTCACGTTCGCGGTTCGCCAGCAGCCCGGCGACGCGCGGGACCCAGTCGAAGTGGGCGCGCACTTCCTGTTCGGCTTGGGCGTCTCCCGCCGCTCGACCTTCGGTCTCCGTGCGGCAACACACGACGACCGCGCGTACGAAGGTCTCGTACAGCACCGTGCGCCCGTTTCCGTACGCCTGCGCGCGCATCACTTTGGCGCGCACCTTGAAGAGGCGCTCGCCTGCGGGCAGGAGCGCGGCGCTGAAGCGATCGACGATGGGGTTCGTGTAGCTATGGCAGAGCTCGTGCACGAAGAGCGGCAAGTAACTCTCGCCGAAGACGGGCAGCCCCTCGGTGTCCCAACTCCAGCAGCCGAAGATCGGGGTCAGCTCCTCCGGCTTCCCATCGGGATACCGCACACCGACGCCATAGTTGCCACCGCCGCAGAGGAGCCCCGGAATCGCGCGGCACGTGGCGCCCACGCGCTCGCCGAAGAAACCGTCGAACCAGGGCCGGGCGCGGCTGTCCGCGAGGCAGGCCGCGAACCGCTCTTCGATCGCCCGGAAGCGCTCGCTCTGCGCCGCGAAGAACGCGGTTGCGTCGCCCTGTACGGCGAAGTCGCGCAGCAACACCACGAAGTCACGGGCGCGCGCACCGCCCCAGCGAGCATCCAGCCGGCCACCGAACGGCGTCGGGTCGAGCTCGAACGGGACGAGCTCGTCGAGCTCGGGCAACGGCCCCAAATGCACGGCGAGGCTCGCGATCGCGTCGTAGCCCACACCGTCCTCTGCGCGGAGGCGCTTCAGGTGCTGCACCGCAGGATGGTCCCGCAGCGCCGCGAAATGGGCTTCGATCGCGCTCGCGTAAGGCGACTTCGAGTTCGCCATGGCGTACTCGCGAAAGCCCGCGAAGCGGGCCACCAAAGAGACGAGCTCGACCTCGGGGTCGACGGTGACGGAGACCGCGGTCGCGGTTTGCAGGGGGACACAGAGCGCAGCGATCGTCAGGAGCACGGGGATGTCCTCTCTCAGGCAGCCGCACGGCATCCTATCCGCGCTCTCTGTCAGAGCCTCGTCGCGCCGGTCTGTCATCTGGATCGGTCGTTCCGAGATCGTGGGCGAGCTCGCGGCGCACCGCTCACAGACCGGCGCGCAGGTGCCCCGATTCCGGCACGCGACGTCCGGTCCGCGCGTTCCTGTCACGAATGGAGGCGATGCGCTCCGCATCGTCCGATCCGGTCTCGTTCAGCGCGGCCCAGACGGTCGATCCCGTCCCTACACTGCCATGTCCTGGTCCCTTCGGCTCACGGGTCTCGTCTGCATCCTGCTCGCGGCGCGGTCGTTCGTCGATGGCCCCAAGGTCGGAGTGCCCGCGCCGGAGCTGAGCGTGGTCGGACTCGTCGCGGCGCCGCCTGATGCGCGCGCGGAGCTGAGCGCTCTGCGTGGCCGCGCGGTCGTCGTCGAGTTCTGGACGACGTGGTGCGGCCCGTGTGTGGACGCGATTCCACACCTGAACGAGGTCGCGGCGGCATGTGCGAGTGCACCGGTCACGTTCATCGCGATCTCGGACAAGGACCCGCAAGTCCTGCGGGACTTCCTCGCCACCCACGAAATGCGCACCTGGGTCGCCAGCGACCCCGACGGCAGCACGCGTCACGACTACGGCGTGCGTGGATATCCGACCGCGGTGCTGATCGGTCCGGCCGGGACCATCGAGTGGACGGGACACCCGCTGAGGCTCGATGCGCAGCGGATCCTCGCGACGGTGCGCTGAGCGCCTAAGCCCCGAGCGCGTGCCGCAGAAGCCGCGGAAGTCGCGCGCGCCAACTGTCTTCGTTGTGCAGCCCTTCGACCGGAACGGCGAGCACTCGCTCGCCTCCGCGATCCGCGAGCGCCTTGAACAGCTCGTTGCAATGCTCGCGGATCGGCGGCTGCTCACCGTGTCCGATGTCGGCTGCGATGCGCCCGTGCACCGCCCCGCGCTCGCGCACGAGGCGCGTGAGGAAGCCATCGTCGATCCAAGCAGAAGGCGACAGAGCGACAGCCGCACCGAACACGTCCGGGCGCGTCAAGGTCGCATACAGTGCCGAGATGCCGCCGATGGACGTGCCGACGACGATCCGATCCGAGGGGGCGTTCGAGAGCGGGATGTGCCCGAGCGCGCCCTGCACCGCGGGAAGGACCTCGTGCTCGACGAGGTCCAAGTACGCGTCACCGAGCCCGCCGAACTCGACCTCGCCGAGCCGTGCACGGATCGGCACGTACTGGTCGGCGCGCGAGCTCGCATGGACCCCGACGGCAACGACGACCGCGGGCCGGACAGCGCCCTCGCACAGGAGTCCGTCCATCACACGATGGAGCTGGAGCGTTCCAGACTGGTGCAGCGGGGAGACGGCGCGGTGGTTCGAGGGTTCGAACGCTTTGTGCCCGTCGTTGACCAAGACCACCGGCAACGGCTCCGTCCCGCGCAGGCCCGCTGCAGGGACGTAGACCCGCAGGGGACGGATGCCCGGGAGCCGGCGGCCCTCGATGATGAGGTTCTCGATCTCACCGCGCTGCTCGTGTGGCAGCGCGAGCGCGTGGAACTCGGGGCGCTCGTCGGGCGCCCCGATGGCGCTCGGGGAGGCGTGCGGGACGCGACAGGGCATCGCTGGTGACTCTACATCGGCTCGCGGAGGAGGGGAGGATGAGTGCCGATGCCGCTCGCCAGCCGATAGGATCGGCAGACATGGTGTGCGTCCGGTGGTGGTTTGCGGCGGTCCTCCTGCTGGTGCCCGCGGCTCGGGGCCAGGAGGCCAGCCCCGATCTGTTCCGCCCAGCCCGCGCGCGGGCGCTCGTCATCGGAGCGGGGGACTACGAGCGCCTCGGACGGCTCCGTTACGCCCGCCGCGACGCCGAGGCGTTCGCCGAAGCGCTCGTACAGGACCTCGGCTTTCAGCCTGCCGACGTGCGGTTGCTCGTGGATGGGGCCGATGCGGATGCGCGCTTCACGCCGACGCTCGGGCACGTCCGCACCGCCCTCGCGGACCTGCTCGCCGATCCCGAGCGCAGCAAGACGGACCTGTTCGTGCTGTTCTTCGCCGGCCACGGCGTCGCGGCGGAGGGCGGCGACTACCTGCTCCCCACCGACGTCGGTCCGCACAACGCGCGCGAGGACGGCATCGGCGTGCGCGACCTCGTCGAGCGGCTCACCGCCGACGGCGCGCAGAACGTGTTGCTCGTCCTCGACGCGTGCCGCGACGGCGCGCGCCATCCGTTCGGCCGCGAGGTCCTGACCCTCGCGCGTGAAGGTCGTTTGGCGGTCTTGCTCTCGACGGGCCCAGGCAGCGCCTCCTACGAATCCGCGACCAAGGGCGCGGGCCTCTTCACGCACTACCTCGTGCGCGCGCTGCGTAACCCGAAGGTCTTCGATCCGCGCTCGGGAGCGCTCTGGGTGTCGCGGGTCGGCGCTGAAGCGGCGGCGCGGGTGCGCGCGTACACCGAAGACGGCTTCGACACCGTGCAGGTGCCAGAGGTGCATCTGCCTCCAGGTGAAGACGTACTGCTTGCGGCGCGCCTGCCCGAGGCGCTCGATGCCAAGGCGCTGCGCAGCTTCGCCGATCAACGCGCCGAGCCAGGTTCGGTCGCGTACAGCGCGGCCGTCGAGGTCTACGCGCAGGAGCTCTACCTGACGCGCCGATTCGCGGAATGCGCCGCAGTCCTGGAGGCTGCGGAGCAGCTCGACGTCCTGTCGCCGAACCTGGGTTACGCCCTCGTGCGCAGCCTCTTCCTGATCGGGCGAACGGGTGAAGGCCGTCGCGCGCTCGAGCGGCTCCGCGCGCGCTATCCGAACGAGTACGGGACGCTCGCAGCGACCGTGCAGGACCTCTCCGGCGTCGTGCCGATGGCGGAGCGTGTCGCTGCGGCGAGAGCGCTGCTGCAGAGCGACGGCACGATCGGCGAAGAGGCCTGCGTCGCGGCGCTCTTGGCGCTGAAGGACGGTGGTTCTCCCCAGGAAGCGCTGGCGACGGCCCAGCACTATGCCGAACACGCGCCCGACGACAGCCAGCTCGTTTGGGTCGCTTATGCGTTGGTCGCGGCGATGCAGGGCCGAGACGACGACGCGATCCAGGTCCTGGAGCAAGCAGAGCGAACGCTAGAGAGCGATTACCCGCGCGCGCTCGCGCGGCAGTTCCTGTCGCGCTACTTGGAGGACGAAGCCGACCACGAGCGCTTGCTCGCCCATTTCGAGCGGTGGATCGCCGAAGACCCGCGCGGCGGTCGCTGGCTCGCACGGCGCGCGGCGGTCCATGCTGCACGCGGAAACCGCGAGCGAGCGCGCGCTGACGCCAAAGCTGCGCTCCAACGCGGGCTCGCGCCGGAGGACGTCGTTATCGCCGTGCGCGCGGCGGGCTTCGGCGCATTGGCATTGCGCGCGGAGCTCGACCGACAGCTCGAGCAACACCCAGACGCGTGGCAGGTCGTGCTGGCGCACATCTTCGTGCACCAAGACGCAGCGGTCGGGATCGAACGCGCGCTGGACGAGCTCGGCTTCACGTCGGGTCGCCGGGCGCACATGATGGCGCTCCTGTCGCAGCTGGAGGTCGCCGCGTTGGAGGACGGCGTGGCGACCGGCGAGGTCGACCCGGCCGAGCTGGTGAACTATCGCTGGAGCCTGCTCGAGCGCACGCTCGAAGGCGCGGGTCGCTTCTCTGGCGATCCGCTGGCATGGGAGCTGCTGGTCGGTTCGACGCTGCACCTCGATCGAACGCTACAGGCCGCACGCGCCGTGCGGCACCATCTGGGCGCTGCGCTCGACTCGGGGTCGCTCGCGCCCGAGCTCTGCGGCACCGTCGCGCTCGCGTTGCTCTCCGTGGGCGACCTCGATCCGCTCGCGGCGCTGCGCGCGCTCTTGCCCGAAGAGCTGCCCCAGCGGGCGTCGCTCGGGTGGTTCGAGGTCGCCCTGCGCACGCTGCGCGACGCGCCCGGTGATCGCGACGCCGCTGCCGCCTTGGCGCAGGTTCTGGCTGCTCCAGGGGGCCAGGCTGAGAAGGTCGATGTCGCGTGGCACGCCGTCGTTGCGGCCCGCGCAGGCGACGTCGATCTGGTCCGAGCCGCTCTGGGGCAGGTCTCGGGCACGACCAACGCGATCGCGATCGCGTTGGCGGCGCTCGCACACGAGACCATCGGAGAGCTCGACCTGGCGCAGCGCGCGTACCAACTCGTACTCGACGAGCGTGTCCTACTGGCGCCCTACCTGCGCCCGTTGTGCTTGCTGCGGCTCTTCGGCCTCGGCGCCACGACGGAGGAAGACGCGGGCGACCTCGCCTTCCTCGCGAGCCGCGAGGGACCGGGCAACCCGCTCTACGAGCGCCTCTCGTGTGTCGCGCCCGCTGATGTCCGCCGATTCGAGGGCGCGCACACGTTCGAGCTGCAAGGCGTAGAGGGACCAGAGGGGCTCGCCGGCACGCTGCGCCTCTTCATCGGCGCCGAGGGACGTGTCGACGGCTTCGTCAACCGTCCCGACGGCGCCCCGCGCACGCTGGAGGGCCGTATCGACGGTTACGGCAACCTGCGCGCGAAGCTCGGCGGGGCCGCGACCGCCACCGAGGTCTTCGCGAAGCTCGCGCCGAGCGACGTGCGGCGCGGGCACCCCACCTGGGCCGAACACGGCCAGCTCTTCTTGTTGCTGGACGAGTCCGGCCAGAGCAGCGTCTGGATCGGTCGCTGAGCCGGGAAGGTCACTCCGACTTCACGGGCGTGACCGAGAGGCCGGTCACGGTCCCGTCGACGACCAGCACACCGAGGTTCAGCGCTGCGTAGTAGCGCCACGATTCGACCACCGGCTGGCCCTGGGCTGCCGGGCCCTGGAAGCACCAGCGACCGACGAGCGGCAGGGTCTGAACGCGGAGGCGCTCACCTCCAGCGGCATCGAGGACCGCATCGAGCTCGGCTTCGCTCATCCCGACACGGACCACCGCGGGGGTGTCGACACCCGAAGCGCGGCGCGGCACCAGGACGACCGAGTCACCGGCGCGGTACGTCGTGATCTTCACGACCTCGTCGCGCTCGCCGAACAACACGACGTCCAGGTCGCCGTGCACCGTCCAGACGAGGTTCGGATAGCGCTCGTCCAGCGTGCCCTTGCCCAACAGGGCGCCGAGCTTCTGCGTGACCTCTTCGAGCGGATCGAAGAGCGCGATCTCGTGCCCGCCCACGTTCGCGGACGTCACTTGGCAGTAGAAGATCGGCGCCGGCTCGATCGTGCCGGTGAAACGCAGGCCGTAGGCCTTCTGCACGCGCTCGAACGCCTCCCGCGAGCGTTGCGCCGTCGTCGCCATCGGCGGCGTATTCCGCAGGTGGTGCGCGAGCACGGTCAAGAGGTACTTCGCGCGGTCCTGGGAGAGGCCCTCCAGCGGGATCCGCGCCAGATTGGCGCCCGCTTCGTGTACGTACCAGGTGCTGGTGAGCTGTTCGTCCAGCAGCGCCTTCGCGGCGCCTTTCAGATCACCGAGCCGCGCCAGGCCGACCGCGCGGTTGTTCGCATAACGCAGCCGCAGGGGCCCAGAGATCGCGTTCTCACCCTCCGCCGCGAGCGCGATCGTGAGCGAGCCCGTCGCGAGCTGGATGAGCGTCGTATCGCCCTGCGGATGCAGGATGCTGGCGGTCGCGCGCAGGAACGTCATCATCTGCGGCGCGGTGCCCATCGGCACTTCGTTGATTCGGCGCAGGACGATCTGGTAGCGCTCGAGGTCCTCGGGTGTGACCTCGATCGAGCGCCCACGCAGCAGCCGCGTGGCGGTCAAGTGGACGTCGAAACACGGCTGCAGCCAGGCCTCCTGCACCGCTTCGGGGAGTTGGTCGTAATAGTCCTCGAGGGCCGCGACGACAGCGTTGACGCGCGCCTCGACCAAACGCGGTTCGAGCGCGACCGCTTCGTCGAAGAGCTGCATCGCCCGTCGATAGCGGCGGCACTGCAAGAACGCCGTGCCCATCTCGAACAGTGCGACGGCGCTGTAGGCCTTCTCGTCGCGCCGCAAGAGGGCCGCGCGCATCACGGGCGACGCGTGATCGCTCGCGACATGGCCCAGCCACTGCGTGTCCTTCTCGATCGCGACGCGATCGAGGAACAATAGCGTCGCCAGCATGTCCTCGCGCGGGTGTCCGGCGGCCGCCAGATAGTCAGCACCGAGCGCGTCGGCCTCGAACTCCTTCTGGCGCGTGCGGTAGTGCAACAGGTCCCCCGGCTCACCCGGCGTGATGAACATGTGCGCCTGCGCCAGGTGCGCCAGCTCGTGGGCGAGGACCCCGCGCAGGATCCGTGGGTCGCCCTCGGCCGCATCGATGATCCCCGTGTAGAACACCATGACCGCGCGCGGCAGCGGTACGCCTTCTTCGGCCCGGGCCGTCGCGTAGGCGTTGATCGCGGGGTCGTCGACGATCGACACGTCGATCGGGTACGCGAGCCGCGGGCTCTTGGGCACGTGCGGCTCGAGCTCTGCCACGAGGGCCCGGAGGTCGTCCAGGTCGAAGTCGTGCCCGAAGGCCGGCAGCGTGGTCCAGAGGGCCAGGAAGGTGGGGAGCAGGGGGCGCAGGTTCATGGCGGTCTTCCCTACGATCGGCGCGGGAAATCCTTGGAGGAGAGTCCACAGTCGAGACAGTCTGCACGCAGGGGCGTCCCGAAACGCAGAGCGAGCGCCGGCCGCGACGGCCGACGCTCGCTCTGGAGGGCCCGCTCGGGGGCCTTGGATTACTGGAACGTGATCGCGCGGCCGTTCGTGAAGTTCGACGTCGCGCTGCCACCGACGACGTCGCGGTGCCACGTCGTGAAGTTCCACGTCTGACCCGCCGTCGCTGCCACGGCGCCCGCGGGCTGCGGCATCGCGTTCAGGTTGATGAGCAGCGAGAAGCTGCCCGTCGAGCCCGTGTTCTTGATCTGACCCGGACCCACGTAGCGACCGATCGCACCGCCGAGGCAGAGGACCCCTTGGCTACCGCCCGGCTGGTTCACCGAGCCCTGCGTCAAGCTCGTGAGGAAGAAGCCGAACGCATTGTTCGGGAGGCTGCTCGCCTCGAGCGTCACGTCGTTGTTGCTGATCAGCGCGCTGCCGCTGGCCGAGATCTCACCGGAGTTGCCGGTGGAGTTCGGCACCGCCGGACCGCAGTAGGCATTGCCGAGGCTGCCGCCGCCCAGCGTGTAGCTGAACTCGACGCGCGAAATGGCGAAGCTGGCGCTCTCGGACCAGATGTTCTGCATGCCCGTGGGCGACGTCGCGCTGCCGAGGTGCGTCTGCATGCCCGAGCGGAAGAGGTCGACCGTGAAGGCGCCGATGGTCGTCTGCGGCGCCGAGCCGCCCGTGTACGAGTTCGTCCCCGTGGTCGTACCGGCCCCGAGGGTCGTGTTGCCGTAGACGCCGATGACGTCCCCCGCGAGCACCTGCACGTTCACCGGTTGGAAGACGGTCTGGTCCAGGTCGAGCCCGAGGGCGAGCTGCTGGAAGGCGTTGGTCGTCCCGCTGAACGCGGGCGGCGGCACGGCGCCGTCGAAGCGCACGATCGCGAAGTTCTGCAGCGTGTTCGCCGACCCCGGGGGCATCAGGACCTGAACGCCGGTGATCACGAAGTCCGTCGGCGCCGTGAAGTAGTAGCCGCGGGTGGTGAAGTTGAACTGGCTCACGTGCGGCGGCATCGTCGCGATCTGAGCCTGGGCCACTTCGGAGGCCAAGAGCGCGGTGGCCAGGAGGGTGAGGGTGGTACGCATGGAAGAGAGCAGGGGGAGCAGGGTAGGTGGCGGGACAACTTGTCCCTCCCCGCACACCATCGCATACCGCGGTATCCCTGCGGGGGCTTTACATGGAATTGACAGCCGCACTTCGCGCCGCGGCAGCGGCCGTTAGTGTGACCCCATGCAGAGCCCTGCCCCGACCGTCGAGGCCTACCTCGCGTCCCTCCCCGCCGACCGCCGCGCCGTCATCGAGGCGGTCCGCAAGGTCCTCCGTGCGAACCTCGACCCCCTCGTCGAGGAGGGCATGCAGTACGGCATGCTCGGGTACTACGTCCCGCACTCCGTCTTCCCGGCGGGGTACCACTGCGACCCGCGCCAGCCGCTGCCGTTTGCGGCGCTGGCGGCGCAGAAGAACGGGTATTCCGTGTACCTGATGCCCCTCTACATGCAGCCGGAGCGCGTGGCCGCGTTCGAAACCGCGTGGAGAGCGACCGGGCGCAAGCTCGACATGGGCAAGTCGTGTGTGCGCTTCAAGCGGCTCGAAGACGCGGCGCTCGATGTGCTCGGTGCGACGGTGCGCGCGATGAAGGTCGCCGACTACATCGCGACCTACGAGGCGACGCTCGCGGGGGGCCGGCAGCGGGGGGCGAAGAAGGGCGCTGGGAAGGAGGCTCCCGCTGAGACGGCTGCTGCGAAGAAGCCCGCAGCGAAGAAGGCTGCCGCGAAGAAGGCTGCCACCAAGAAGGCTGCAGCGAAGAAACCCGCAGCGAAGAAGGCCGCTGCTCGCAAGTCCGCGGTGCGCGACTGACGCCGCGTCCTCAGGGCCGCGACAGCCAGAAGAACGCGATCGCCGCCCAAAGCACCAGCAGACCGATGTGGATCCACCAGAACTGCCGGTGCTTGGTCTTGTGACGCAGCACGTTCATCGCCGTGAGCGCGGCCGGCGCCGCCCCCAGGACCGACAGGAGGTGCAGCGTACGTTCCGGCACACGCGGCGCGCTCGAGCGCTTCGAGATCAGCTTGTCGAGCCCCCACACGGGCAGCGCGACGACGTTGATCGCGAGCAGCCACGTCCAGAGCGGATCGAGCCGCAGCTCGCTCCCGAGCCAGAAATGCAGCCCTGCCGCCAGGACCAGGGCTGGAACGAGCGTGTAGAGGACCGGTGCCGCGCGGAAGGCCATGCCGGACAGGCTACTCGATCCGGGCCCGTTCGACCGCGCCGTCCCCTGAACGGGTCAGCGCTGTAGGGCCGCGCGCCAGCCCGGAAACAGCGCGTTCAGGTCGCGCTCCAGCGGCGCGCCGTCCTTCGCTGACCAACGGGTCACGCTCGTCCCATCCAGCAATACGTGCGCGGGCGTCCCGCGGTCCAGGACCTCTTCCAGGCGGCACGCGCTGAAGACGAGCGTGGCGCCCGCTCGAATGCCCGCGAAGGCCTCCGTCCTCGCGATCACACAGCGCTCGAAGCGCGCCAAGAGGCCGTTGTGGCGCACATCGAAGAGCTGTCCGGACTGCGGGTGTCGGCCGTACCCGCCGAGGAACTCACAGTCCACCGCGCGCAGCGCGAGCCCCTCGGTGCCGAAGAGGCAGCTCGCTCCGGCCCCCATGTCCCAGCCCGTGAAACGCGCGTTGCGCAGCGTCACCGACATCGACGGCTCGCGCACGTCGAAGAGGTAGTTATCGTTGGCGTGCACCGTGACGTTCTCGATCGTCAGGTTCCGCACCGTGTCGTAGGCCGACAGGTCCGAAGAGAGCACGAGCAGCGTCGCGTTCATCCCCGCGCCGCGCAGCGTCAGATCGCGGGGAAAGTGCTCGCGCCAGTAATTGCCGAAGTCTGGCAACGGGTGCACCCCAGCGGGGAACGACAGCGTCGTTCCATCGGGCACCGGCTTGTTCATGGAGAGCGCGGTGGACACGAACACGCTCGGCCCGTCCAGCGCGGCGCCGCTGGACTCGCTCACGAAACAACGGTCGAACAGCGCGCGGTCCGCCACGAGCTCCGTCAGCGGCCCCTCCCCGCCCTCCATCAGCCGTTTCAAGGTGGTCAGCACCCCGCCGGTGCGCGCGTCCTCGAGCGCCAGCTCGAGCTCCGAGCGCCGCGCTGCAAGCTCGCGACCGATCTCGAGCGGCAGTGCCAGCGTCCCCTCGCGGAACTTGGTGAGCCCCTCCGCGGTCTCCTCCGCGCGCGGGGCGTCCCTGCGATCGATGCGCCAGCCCCGTTCGATCGCCTGCGCCGCATAGGCGAGCAGCGCGGCCGAGAAACGTGGATCGCCCCCAGCCTCCAGCGGCTCCTCCGCGGGCCCGGCGTTCCCCGCTGTCGCCACCGCCGCGCGGGACGCGGGGTCGGCCTCCGTCGCGAGCGGCTGCGGGCCCGGCGTCGCGGGCTGCAGCGGCGCCTCGAGCGGAGCCTCGACCACGTCGGTCGGCGGGCCGCCCGGCGCGTCCGCCGCGCCCCGCGCGAACCAGCCGCTGGCAGCGCCCAGCAGGAGACCGGAGGAGAGGACGGCGAGCGGGTGGGGGCGCAAGGCGGACGGGGGGGGCGCGAGACGTAGGGGCAGGTTTGCGCGACAGCGTACCGCAGGTCGGCGCGACCCGACCCCTTCGCTCGGGCCCGCGCTCTCGGCTCCACCCAGGGACCCGCGGGCGAAATCCCGATCCAGGACCTGCGGTTCCTTGACTCAGGGGCCATAAGAGCGCCCGATGGTAGACGGATGTGAGTGACCCGACCCCCTACGAGCCCGAAGGGCCCGAGTGCGAGTGGAAGGAGCGTCTGCCGCGGCCCGAGCGGATCGCGAAGACGCTCGCAGCGTTTGCCAACGGCTGCGGCGGCAGCCTCTGGGTGGGCGTGCGCGACTCGGGGGAGGCGGTCGGAGTCGGCGACCCGCACCTCGTCGAGCTGACCCTGCGCATCGTCGCCGAGGAGCTCGTGCGGCCCTTTCCCGAGCTCGAGTTCCGGCGCCACCACTGGCGCGGGCGCATGCTCGTGGAGCTGCGCGTGGAGGCCTCGGAGCCGCGCCCCTTCGCCGCCTTGACCCAGGAAGGCGAGCTGCGTGTGTACGTCCGCGACGGGAGCTCGACGCGCCCTGCGGCGCCGCACACGGTGCGCGCCCTCGAGCGCGGTCCGTCGCGCCGCGCCGCGACCGTGCTGGATCCGCGCGCGGTGCGCCTCCTGCGGATCCTGGCCGAGCGCCGCGAGCCGACGCTGTCGGAGCTCGCGCGCTTCGCTCGCATGGGCCGCCGCGCCGCGCGCCGCCTCGTCGTGCCGCTGCTGCAGTCCGGCCTGATCGCGGAGAACGATCGCCACCGCCTGTGGCTGACGCCTTTGGGGCACCGCAGCGCGTAGACTCTCGCCGTTCGGGCAGAGCGCCCCGTCCGGGTGGACGGCTCGCGCGGCCCGCGGCTCCCTTCGGCCCCGGGTGGGGCGGAGATCCCCATGAATCAGCGCGTCCAACGCGCCCTCCTCTCGGTGTCGGACAAGACCGGCCTCGAAGGATTCGCGCGCCAGCTCTCGCAGCTCGGCGTCCAGTTGCTGTCGACCGGCGGCACGTACAAGGTCCTGCGCGCGGCCGGCATCCCCGTGACCGAGGTGTCCGAGTACACGGGTTCGCCCGAGATGATGGACGGGCGCGTGAAGACGCTGCACCCCAAGGTGCACGGCGGCATCCTCGCGCTGCGCGAGCACCCCGAGCATGTCGCGGCGCTGCGCGAGCACAGCATCGCTGCGATCGATCTGGTCGTCGTCAACCTCTACCCGTTCGAAGCGACGATCGCGAAGCCCGGCGTCGAGCGCGACGAGGCGATCGAGCAGATCGACATCGGCGGACCCAGCATGGTGCGCTCGGCGGCGAAGAACCACCGCTACGTCGGCGTCGTCACGGATCCCGCGGACTACGGGCGCGTGCTCGACGAGCTGCAGCGCCACCGCGGCGCCTTGACGGACGAACTGCGTCGCAACCTCGCGCAAAAGGCGTTCGCGGCGACGGCGCGCTACGACGCCGCGATCTCGGCGTGGCTCTGGGAGCAGGATCGGCCGCGCGGCGAAGAGGCTTCGCTCTTCCCCGAGACCTTCACGCTGGCCGGCCGCAAGGCGTTCGACCTGCGCTACGGCGAGAACCCGCACCAACGCGCGGCGTTCTACCGAACGCCGCTCGATGAGCCGTGCGCGGCGCACGCCGAGGTGCTGAACGGCAAGTCGCTGTCGTACAACAACCTGGTTGACATCGACGCGGCGCACGCGTTGGCGAAGGAGTTCAGCGAGCCCTTCGTGTGTGTCATCAAACACACAAACGCCTGTGGTGCGGCTGTGGCAGATTCGATCAGCACGGCGCTCGAGCGCGCTTGGTCGGGCGACCCGATCAGCGCCTTCGGCTCGGTCCTCGCGTTCACTCGCCCGCTGGACCTCGCCTCCGCGACGTTCCTGGTCGACGGCAACCGGTTCGTCGAAGCGATCATCGCTCCGTCCTTCGACGAGGACGCGTTCGAGCTCCTGACGAAGAAGCCGCGCTGGGGCAAGAGCGTGCGCCTGATGGCGTGCGGCCCCTATGACGGCGCGGGCCGCGACGCGCGCGACTTGGAGGTCAAGAAGCTCGTCGGCGGTTTCCTGCTGCAAGAGCGCGACCTCGCCATCGAAGCCGCAAAAGGCTTCAAGACGGTGACGAAGAAAGCGCCCACCGCGGCTCAGGTCGCCGAGCTCGTCTTTGCGAACCGCATCGCCAAACACGTCAAGTCCAACGCGATCGTGCTGACCCAGGGCGGCACCGTCGTCGGCGTCGGCGCGGGTCAGATGAGCCGCGTCGACTCCGTGCGCATCGCGGCCCACAAAGCGGGTGATCGCGCCCAGGGATCGGTCCTCGCCTCGGACGCGTTCTTCCCGTTCCCCGACGGGGTCGAAGCCGCGATCGAAGCCGGCGTCAGCGCCATCGTGCAGCCGGGCGGCTCGGTCCGCGACGAAGACGTGATCGCAGCCTGTGACCGCCGCGGCGTGCCGATGGTGTTCACCGGCGCGCGCCACTTCCGGCACTGAGCGCGGCTCAGGCGCCGACGCGGACCTGCAGCGCCTCGGACAGGTTCGACGTCGGCGCCCCTTGTAACGTGTCACGGAACCAGCACTGGAAGTGCAGCGTCTGGCCCACGGTCGCGCTGAACGGCCCGTTCGGGGAAGGGAGAGCGGTGAGGTCGACGTCGGTCGCGACTTCGCCGCTCTGACCGGAGCTCAGGATCGAGCCGCCGACGCGGCGCCCGATCAACCCGCCGAGGCACAGGTTGCCCCGGCCGCCGCCGACATCCGGCACGTAGCCGGTCTCGGTTCCGACCAGGAAATAGGCCGCGCTGTTGAGCGGCAGGCGCGTCGCGACGAGGCGCAGGTCGTTTGCGGCGAGGGACGCCGAACCCTCGCCGCGCAGCAGCGCGCGGAAGTTCGTCGAGTTCGGGTTCGAACCGCAGTACACCGTGCCCGGCGCAGGGTCGATGTGCAGCAGCGACAGCA
Source organism: uncultured Planctomycetaceae bacterium (assembly GCA_964402175.1). GTDB lineage: Bacteria > Planctomycetota > UBA1135 > UBA1135 > JAWKUK01. The sequence continues at coordinate 65,051 of CAYOBN010000004.1, forward strand.
CCGTGCCGTTCGACACCGAAGCGGTGTTGAAGCCGTGCTGCACGTCGCCCGTGCCCGTACCGGTCTGATAGCCGATCGTCGCGCTGGCCCCGCGGGCTGCGCGGGCGCCTTCGACATCGGTGAAGAGGAGCTGCGCGACCAGCGGGCGGCCGCGGAAGAGCTGCATCTGGAAGTTCACGCGACCCGACGGAGCCCCGCCGAACGCGACATCGCGCCAATGCACGACGAGGCGATCGGTGAGCTCTCGTACGAGGACCTGCCCGAGGGCGCCTCCGGAGGAGTTCAGGTCGTCCCAGAAGCCCAAGAGCGCGCGCGCTCCGCCGAAGGCGGTCGTCGCGGGCAGCGCTGCATTGTCGCGCGGAAGGGGCGCGCCCGCGCCCGCGAGCTGCACACCGCCGTTGCTGCCCACGCGCACGGATCCACCCGCCAGCAGGGGGCTCGTGATCGCCGTGGGAACGTCCCTCACCTCTTCGTCGCCGAGGCCCAGCGCGGTGCCCGTCGCGCCCAGATCCAGAGCTGTCCCTGGCACCGACTCGAAGAGGCGCATGTCACCCGGGCCATCCACGAGCGACAGCACCGTGCCGTTCCGCACGACGTTGCGCGCATTCCACGCGTACTGCACGGTCGCGCCGCTGCCGAACGCTTGGAAGCCGATCGTCGCGCTGGCCCCGCCGCCCCCGACACCACCCTCGATGTCGAGGTACGCGAGCTGGGCCAGGACGGGGCCTCGACGGTGGACCTGGAGCTGGAACGTGATGCGGTCGCTGAAGGGCGCGCCGACGATCCGCACGTTGTGCCACTGCACGATCAGCGTGTCGCCGAGCTCCTGATAGAGCACGCGCCCGGGGGACACGTCGAGGGCGTCCCAGTAGGGCAGCAGCGCGGGCCTGGAGCCGAAGGCGCCCGCGCTCGGCAGGCTCGAGTTCGCAGAGGAAAGGTCGAGCCCTAGCGTCGACGTGCCAAAACGCGCGCCGCCGTTCGCGCCGATCCGCACCGTCCCCGCAGGGAAGAGGCTGTTGCCGACCGTCGTCGTGATCGCGGCGGCCCCGTCGTTCGGGACCGCCAGCGTGATGCCGGTCGTCGAGATGTCGAAGAACGCCCCAGGGAGGTCCGCGACGATGCGCGTCTGCGCGACGGCCGGCGGCGTCCCGATGGCGCCGGACGCGCCGAGCCAGACGACCAAGAGGGAACAGAGTCTCCGCATCGCTCCGCGACCATAACACGAACCCCTGCACCGTGCGGGCACGGGTTGCGCTCAAGCCTTACAGAGCTGCCTCGGATTGCCACGTACACTCAGGTTCCATGGCCCTACCGCGACCGACACCACTGACCCGTGCCAGGGTCCCCTTTTGGGCCCGGCCGGCCCTCTGTTTCGGCCTCGGGCTGGCGCTCCTCGGCTGTGGGCAGCGCAGTGACGCCGCCTTGGATCCGTCGCTGCTGCACACGGTCGGGCGCGGCGAACTCGTGATCACCGTTCGCGAGCGGGGCGAGGTCAAAGCCGCCCAGAACACCCGCGTCGTGTCCGAACTCGAGGGGCGCGCGACGCTGATCCACCTCGTGTCCGAGGGCACTCGCGTGAAAGCCGGCGACGTCGTCGCGCAGCTCGACACGAGCGCGATCGTCGAGCGCCGTGCGACCGAGGAGATCCAAGTCGCCAAAGCCGAGGCCGGCCTGCAGCAGGCGCGCAAGAACGCCGAGATCGTCGACAAGGAGCTGCGCGCCGCCGAGAGCGGACGCGAGAGCCAGCTCGAGATCGCGCGCCTGCGCGAGCGCAAGCTGCTGGGTCAGGACCGTCCGGCTGACGCGCAGAGCGAAGTGCAGGGCTCGAACCGCCAGGTCCTCGAAGAGCTGGAGGCGCTCGTGGCCGACGCGCTCGCGGGCGGCCACAACAGCGCCGCCGCGGATGGGAACGGACCTGCGCTCGATGCGGCGACTGCCGCGCGTGCGCTGCGCGCGGCACAGCCCGTCTCCGAGGACCTCGCCGCGCGCGTGTTGGCGCTGTTCGGCGGCGAAGCGAGCCTCGATCGCCAGATGGGGGAGATGGGCAACCAGGTCCTGACGCAACTGCGCCAAATCAACTTGGCACGGGCGGACCTCGAGATCGCGACCGAGAAGCTGCGCTACAGCGAGAAGCTCGCGGAAGAGGGCTTCCTCACGCGCAGCGAGCTCAACCGCGATCGCATCGACTTCCAGCGACGCTTGGCCGACATGAGCCTCGCGTGGAGCAACCTCGAGCTGCTCGTGACCTACACGTTGCCGGAATCGCGGATCGCGTCCGCCCAGGCGGTCGCCGACGCAGAGCTGGCGCTGGAGAGTCAGCGCGCGACCTCGGAGGCGCGGCGCGTGCGCGAGCGCTCCGAGCTCGAGCGCGCCGAGTCCGAGCTCACGATCGCGCGCGATCGTCTGAAGCGCCTCGAAGAGCAGATCCAGAAAGGCACCCTCATCGCGCCTGGTCCGGGGATCGTCGTCTACGGCCGCCGCGACTGGGACGAGCCCGTGACCGAGGGCTCCGAGGTGCGCGAGCGCCAGGACGTCGTACTCTTGCCCGACGTCAGGACCATGGTGGCGGAGCTCCTCGTGCCCGAGGCGCAGATCGATCAGATCCAGGTCGGGCAGAGCGCGCGCCTCGTCGTCGATGCCTTCCCGGGCCGCGATTTCCGCGGGGCGGTGGAATCGACTTCGCAGCTTCCGGACATGCAGGGGTCGTGGCGGCGTGACATCAAGGTCTACGGTGTGCGCATCGCCATCGATGGGAACTTCTCCGATGGCCCGCTGAAGCCGGGCATGAACGCCACGGTCGAGATCCAGGTCGACACGTTGAGCGACGTGGTGCTCCTGCCGCTCGCTGCCCTCGAGCGCGTCGAGGACCAGCACTACGTCTGGGTCGTCGGCCCTGACGGCCCCGAGGCGCGCGAGATCACCGTCGGCCGCAGCAACCTGACCCAAGCTGAAGTGGTGAGCGGCCTCGTCCCTGGCGAGCGTGTGCACCTCGTTCCCCCGGACGGCGCGCAGCTACCGCGCAAGGCACCGGCGGCGGCGATCACCGCGCCCGCGGGCACGGCGCCCGCGGCGGAATGAGCCCATGGCGCGGCGCCGGTTCCAGACGGTGCGGCTCGGGGTCAAGAGCCTCTTGCTGCACAAACTGCGCTCGTTCTTGACTGCGCTCGGGCTGCTCTTCGGCGTGGCCGCGGTGATCGCGATGCTCGCCGTCGGTGAAGGCGCGAGCTACGAGTCGTTGCGGCAGCTCGAAGCGCTCGGGCCCACCAACATCATGGTGCGCAGCCAGAAGCCCGTGTTGACCGAAGCCGCGAGCCAAGGCAACCGGCGTCAGGCGCTGGCTTACGGCCTCACGTACCTCGATCTCGAGCGCGTGCAGGCGACTTTCCCCAGTGCAGAGCACGTCGTGCCCGTGCGGGAGCTGCAACAGAACCTGAGGGCCGGAGCGCTCTGGACCAGCACGGTGCTCGTCGGCACCACTCCGCGCTATCTCGACGTGCTCTCGTTAGCCGTGCGCGATGGGCGCTGGCTCAGCCAGATCGACGAAGAGCGCCTCGACAACGTGCTCGTACTGGGGGCAGCGGCGCGGGATGTCCTCTTCCCTGTCGACGATCCGCTCGGAGCGACCGTGCAAGCGGGGCGCACACGCTTCACCGTCGTCGGCGTGCTCGAGCGAGTCGGTCGCGCTGCGAGCCCGGGCGGAGTGCCGCTGGACGAGTGCGTGTTCGTCCCCATGGGAACTTCGCGGGCCCGCTTTGGCGACGAAGTTCGCCGCGCCAGCACGGGCAGCGAAGAGCGCACCCGGGTCGAGCTCTCCGAGATCAAGGTGCAGCTCACGTCGACGGAAGAGGTCCTGCCTGCCTCGCTCCTTCTGGCGCGGGTCCTCGAGCTCGGACGGCGCCCGAAGGACGACGTGAAGATGATCGTCCCGCTGGAGCTCTTGCGCCAGAAGGAAGCGACGGCACGGATCTTCAAGCTGGTCCTCGGATCGATCGCGGTGATCTCGTTGCTGGTAGGTGGCATCGGGATCATGAACGTCATGCTCGCGACGGTCACGGAGCGTACTCGCGAGATCGGCGTGCGACGTGCGCTCGGCGCGCGTAAGTCCCACATCGTGCAGCAGTTCCTCGTCGAAGCCTTCGTTCTCAGTTTGGGAGGCGGGCTCCTCGGCGTCGGTCTCGGCGTCCTCGTCCCGAAGGTCGTGACGGCGCTCTCGGGCAACCTGACGATCGTCCGCGGCGATCACGTCGCCCTGTCTTTCGGCATTTCGGCTGTGGTGGGCGTCGTCTTCGGCCTATATCCCGCATGGCGCGCAGCGCGGATGGACCCGGTCGAGGCCCTCCGGCACGAGTGACGCGCCGCCTTGACGGAAGCTTGTCGTAAGTTCCACCCGCGCGCCGCGTACGCTGCGCCCCCGCATGGACCGCCAAACTGTGCCGCTGGAGCTGGAATCGACCGTGGCCGCCCTGCGCCGCCTGCGCCAGGAAGTCGTCGACGACGCTGCGGAGCTCTGTTCTGCTTGGGGGCGAGTCCTCGCCGAGCCGACGGTCCTGGCCAGCGCACAGAACTTGGCGCACTTCCTCGCGCTGCGGCGGCGCGATGTGACGGGGTTGCAAGCGGATCTGTCGGCCCTCGGTCTGTCGTCGCTCGGGCGCGCATCGCTGCGTGTGCGCGCGAACCTCGATGCGGTCCTGGCGACGCTCGAGCACGTCGCAGGATCGACGCCGACGGTCGCGTACCCGCCCCGTGAAGCGCATCGCCTCGGCGAGCGCCTCATCGCGCACCGCAGCGAGCAGCTCTTCGGCCCTGATCCCGGCGGTCCGGCGACGCGCATCATGGTGACCCTCGACTGCAGCCGGGATGCAGACCTGGAGCGCTACGTCGAGCTGATGGCAGCGGGCGCTGATGTCTGCCGAATCAATGCGGCTCACGAGACGCTGGAGGTCTGGCGTGAACATGCCTCTGTCTGGCGCGCGGCGGCTGCACGCCTCGGTCGACGGGGGATCGTGCAGATCGATGTCGCGGGTCCGAAGTGTCGCATCGTCGAGGTCGACGGCGACGATCCGACGCGTTCGAAGCGCCTCTCGCGCGGCGATCGGTTCGTGCTGCGGCGCGCCGCGCACAAGGTCTCGGCCGCGTGGCGCAAAGCGTCCCGCGCCAGCGCCATTCCGGCGTTCGAGAGCCTGCTCGACGATCTGCACGTCGGTCACCAGGTCTTCTATGACGACGGGAAGCTCCAAGCGGCGGTGATCGACCTCAGCAGCGAGGGCGTCCTCTGTGAGGTCCGCGGCACGAGGGAGGACGGTGTCCGGCTGCGCCCCGAGAAGGGCTTGAACTTCCCCGAGCTCGAGCTGCGGCTGCCGATCCTCTGCGACGCGGACACCGAAGCGCTCGAGTTCGCGGCCCAGGACGCGGACCTCGTCGGATTGTCCTTCGTCCAGCGGCCGGAGGACGTCGTGGCGTTGCAACACGCTCTGGATCAACTGCGCGGCGAGCGGCCGCTGCCTGGTTTGGTGCTGAAGATCGAAACGCGCCTCGGCGTGCGCAACCTGCCGCGCCTCATCGTGCAGGCGTTCGCTCGCCAACCTGTCGGTGTGATGATCGCGCGCGGCGACCTGGCGCTCGAGCTCGGCTTCGAGCGTCTCGCGGAGGTGCAAGAGGAGATCGTCGAGCTCTGCCGGGCCGCGCATGTGCCTGTCGTCTGGGCGACCCAGGTCTTCGAAGAGCTCGTCAAACAAGGCTGGCCGACCCGCGCAGAGGCGAGCGACGCGATCCTGGCGCAAGCGGCGCAGTGCGTGATGCTCAACAAGGGCCCGCACCAGGTCGCGGGCGTGCGGATGTTGGACGGCATCCTGCGCCGCATCGATCGGCTCTGGCACGCGGGCGCGCCGCTGCTGACGTCGATCGACTCGTGGGATCCCTCCCAGGGAGTGCTCGAAGGGGCGACGCGGGGGAGCGCGTAAGGCCCCCCGCGGGGCGGGCTGTGGCGACGCCCACAGCTCTGCTGGTGTCTCCGGCCCCGCGAGACCTCGTTCGCGCGGGCGCGATCGTCGCTGCACACCGGCGGCGCGGCGGTCCGACTTCGCCGGATCCGCCGGATGAGCTGGCCAGGAGGCCTCGCTGCGCCTCTGCGCGGGCCTGGGGATGGATCCGTGACCACCAATTACACTCTCTGCGTGAAGCCCTCCATCCTTCGCCCGCTGACCTTCCTGGCCCTTGCGGTCCTCTGCCCTGCCCAGGACACCGCTCCGCCTGCGCAGCCCGGCGGCAACTTCGCGGACCCCTCGCAGGATGCCTTCAAGTACGGGTCCCCGCCCGCGCTGCCCGCGGGGCTCACGGAAGAGGACATGTGGCCCGCGGCGACGGCCGAGGGTTGGCAGAAGCCGGTCCTGGTGAAGTGGCAGCGCACGTTCGAAGACGCGCTCCTCGCGGCGCGCGAGCGCAACGCCCCGGTCATGGTGGCGGTGAACATGGACGGCGAGATCGCGAGTGAGCACTTCGCCGGTGTGCGCTACCGCGATCCGGAGACCGCGGAGCTGCTCAACCGCTACGTCTGCGTCATCGCGTCGGTCTATCGCCATACGCCCCGCGACTACGACGAGACCGGCGCCAGGGTCATCTGCCCGCGCTTCGGCACGGTCACCTGCGGCGAGCACATCGAGAACGAGCGCGAGCTCTACGACAAGTACTTCGACGGGAAGCGCATCTCGCCGCGGCACATCATGCTCGACCTCGAGGGCAAGGAGCAGTACGACGTGTACTTCTCCTGGGATACGCAGACGGTCTTCACGGCGTACCGCGAAGGCGTGAAGGATTGGCCGCTGCCGAACCTGCGCACCGACCGGACGCTGGCGGAGCTCACGCAGAGCGCCGATATCGAGAACCGCGAGCGCGTCGAGCGACTTTACGTCGAAGGTACCCGTGAGACGAAGCGCAAGCTGCTGGAGTCCGTCATGGTCGCGCCCAAAGTCGACCAGATCGAGCTCCTGCGTATGGCGGTGTTCGGGCTCGACCTCGAACTTGCGAAGCTCGGCCGTCAGGCGCTCGCTCAGTGCCGGACCGACGGCGCGGTCGAGCTGATGGCAGAGGTCCTCAAGGGCCCCCTCGCCGCCGAAGAGCGGCAGATGTTGGTCGAGGCCGCGCGGCGCTTGTCGGCGCGCTCGCACCAAGCGCGCACGCTCGTGACGCTGCACGAGGGGCTCGCGACGGGCTCGGCGCTCGTCGATGCGGAGGCCCTCGTCCGCGCGCGCGAGACCGACTCGCGCACGCAATACGACACCCGCGCCCGGCGCGCGCGCAGCGTCGATGCGGTGGATGTCAACACCCGCGCGGTCGAAGCTCGTCCCACGGATCGAGCCGCGCTGTTGGCCCTCGCGGAGTCATACCTGCAGCGCGGCGAGGCTCCTGGCGTCGATCCGCGGATGGCGCGGCTCCTCTACGAAGACGCCCGGCGTACGGCCCAGGAGGCCGCCGAGGCCGGTGCGAGCGGAGGGCGTTTGGAGGCGGTCCTCGCGATCGCCGCGGCGGAGCTCGGAGATATCGGCGCCGCGCGGATGCACGCGTTCAGCGCCGTCGAAGCGGGGGTGCTCGCCACCGAAGGCGCTGAGACGAGCGCCGCACTGACCGAGCGCGGACGCGTGCGCCTCTTGCTCGCGTTCGCCGAAGCGCGCCAAGCCGCGATTCGCTCGCGTTACCGCGCGCGGGCGGAGTGGCCGGGGACGTGGTTGTCCGACGTGCACGCCGCGTATTCGGCGGTCGCTGGCCACAGCCTCGTCGGGCCGGCGGTGTTGACGGACTACTACGACTTCCTGCGGTGGATCGGGGCGGTCGAGCGCGCCAACGCGGTGCTCGATGATGCGCTGGCTCGTTTCCCCGACGATGCGGTGCTGCACGACCGTCTGCGCGCGCGGTTGCTCTGGGAGGTCGGTCCCGATGGGCTCGAGCGGGTGTACACCGCGCGTGTCGAGCAGGACGGACTGCACTGGTACGCGGGTTACGCTTCGCTCGTCGCTGCCGAGTACCGCCGCCGCCGGGGTGAGTTCGACGCGGCGCTCGGCTCCTACGAACGCGCTATCGCTCACTACACGCGCCAAGCGGAGCTGCCTGAGCAAGCCGACGACTCCGCACACTACATCGCGATGGCATTGGCCGGTCGGGCGCGGATCCTCCTGGACAAACGCGATCTCGCTGGCGCGACCGCGGCGCTGCTGGCTGCGTTCGAGCGCCGCCCCGCATCCGCGGCGGCGTTCGATGGCCTCGGCCTGACCGCGGTCGAGACCGCGAAGATGATCACGGCGCGGGCGATCGACGCGGGGGAGACCGCGCTCGTCGAATCGATCCAGGCGGCGCTGCAGAAGCTGGATCCGGCGCTCCTCGTGCCCACGCCGAGCGACATCCCACGCGGGCAGCAGCGGCGCTGAGGTCAGAACGTCGACAGCCCGGTGTACTCCATGACGAAGTACCGCAGCCTACGCAGGCGCGAGCGATCTGCGTAGGCCGCGAAGGGCACCGTCGGCGCCCAACCGGCTCCGTCGCCCCGCCAGAGCCACTCGAACTCGTCGAGCACCTGGGCGCTGAGCGCGCTGTCCAGCGGCGCCCGCACCGCCAGGTTGGCCTCGAGGTTCAGGTCCGCGAGGTTGCGGCGGGTGAAGTTGGCCGAGCCCAACGTGAACCAGAGCTCGCTCGACGAACGCACATAGAGCAGCTTGCTGTGGAACTGCTCGCCCTGCGTCGCATACCAGCGGACCGTGATCTTGTTGCGGGAGCGCGTTTGCAGCTCCGCCGCCACCTGGCGATTCGGCACGCCGTCCTTCGTGCGCCCGAACGCATCGCGGTTCGGATCGAGGACGACGCGCACGTCCGCGCCGCGCGCGGCTGCGCCCAGCAGCGCCTCGACGACGTCGCGATCGGAGAGATAGAACATCGCGAGGCCCACTTCGTCGCGGGGTCCGGCTCGATCGAGCGCGCTGACGAGCGCGCTCTCGATCGCAGCCTCCGTGACGTACTGCACCTGGATGGGCCCCGAATCGACCGTGCGGCTCTGTCGCTCGCGCACTGTCGGCAGCTCCGCGCCAGAGAAGCGTGCGACCGCGAGCTCCCCGTCCAGCACATCGAGCGCGACCGCGCCCGTGACCTCCATGGCGACGTTGCTGTGCGCGCTGCTGGCGTCGTGAGGGTTCGCGGATGCGACGATCGCGGTCCAGTCGCCAGCGCCGTCGTCACACACGAGCACCTTACGGTGATTGGCTTTGAAGTTCAGCAATCGGAGCCACGGGCGCAGCGGCACGCGCTCGCCCTCTGCTCCGAGCGGATGCGGTAGCCAGCCCGGCACACTGCCGACATCCTCCCACCAGCGCACCAGCGCCCGCCACGGCGCGGAATAGAGCGGGTTCGAGTCACGCAGCCGATCGAGGTCGGTTTCGATCACCCGCACTCCCGCGCGCTCGAGCTCCGTCAAGTGTTCGGCGGCGCCCGCGCCGTAGGTCGAGTTGATCGGATCCGTGATCACGACCGCGAGCCGCGTCGAGTCTGCGGCGCGCCATGCGAGGAGCGCATCGGTGAGCTCGCGCGACAAAGGCCGACCGCCCACTTCGGCGGGAGGCAGCGCGCCGCCGAGCGCGTTGTAGAGGAACACGTCGAGCACCACCGTGTGCCGCGCGCGAGCGATCGCGGCCAGCAGCGCATCGAAGATCCTGTGCTCGGCGTGGCGCTCGCCGCGGTTGTCCGTCCAGGTGCGATCGACCCACAGGCGGATCCGATCACCCTCGATCGAGCGCCAAGGGCCCGCGGCCGAGAGCCCAGCCGGCAGCGGCTTCCAGGTGTGCCAAGCACCAAACGCGCACAGCGCGAGCAGCGAGAGGCGCAGCCACCGCGACCGAGAGAGCCTTGCCATGGCTCCGCATGGTACGCCGCGGCGCGAAACAGCCGAACGCAGCTTGGGCGGGACCCGTGCCAGCGCGTACGCTCGGCGCTGCGACATGTCCGACGAAGGAACTCCGACCGACCCCGGGAACGATGCCGCCTGGCGCGCGGCGACGGCTGCCGCGTGGCGCGCCCGCTTCGGCGAGCCGAGCGCGCTCGCGCAGGAGCTCCGCGCGCGCCCGGCCGCGCGCCTCGCGGGTCTCGACGGCCACTTCGGTGCCCTTGCGGGGCGCCGCTTGGTGCACCTCATGGGCTCCAACGGCGTGAAGTCCGTCGCGCTGGCGCTGGCGGGCGCCCAGGTCACTGTCGTGGACCTCTCGCCGGGCAATGCGGACTACGCGCTGGAGCTCGCCGCTGCCGCTGGGGTGCCCCTCGAGTACTTGGTCGCGGATGTCACGGCGTTACCCCAGGACTTCACCACACGCCGCTTCGACCTGGCGCTGGCGGAGCTCGGCATCCTGCATTACTTCGTCGACCTCGGCCCTTTTGTGCGCACCGTCAAGGCGCTGCTCGTGCCCGGTGGGCGCTTCGTCCTGCGTGACTTCCACCCCGTCGCGACGAAGCTGCTGTCGTTCCGGGGATCGACCGCAAAGGTCCGGAAGGTGCGCGTGACAGGGGACTACTTCGCGACGGACCTCGTCGAAGAGGACGCACCCTACACCAAGTTCTTGCCGGCGGGTGTGCCGCGGGCGCAGGTCCGGCTCCGCCGCTGGACCCTCGGCGAGATCGTGACCGCGTTCGCCGAGGGCGGACTACGGGTGGTGCGCCTCGTCGAAGAGCCGAATCGCTCGTCCGAGGTCTTCGACCGCGGCGTACCGAAGACCTTCACACTGGTCCTGGAAGCCTGACGCTTCGGCCGCGTTCCCGCGGGGGTATCCTCTCCGCGTGATCATCGCCCCCCGCACCGCACCCGCGACAGCCGAGTACGACCTGTGTGTCATCGGCTCCGGGCCTGCCGGAATAACGGTCGCAGCGGAGCTGACCCGAGCGCGACCCGGGCTGACGATCGCCGTCCTGGAGAGCGGCGCGCTCCGCGCGACGGCGCATGCCGACACGTTGAAGGTGGTCGAGTCCTCCGGCATCACGATCAAGGACTACAGCCGCGAGCGCCGCTTCGGCGGTGCATCGACGACCTGGGCCGGATTGTCGAGCCCCTTCGATTCGGCGGACTTCGTGCATCGCCCGTGGCTGCGGCACTCCGGCTGGCCGATCTCGCGCGAGGCGCTCATGCCGTACTACGCCGCGGCGACCCGTTATCGCTTCCCCGAGCTCAAACGGTTCGAGCATGGCGGCTTCGACCGATTGCGCGCCAAAGGCGCGCTGCAGCCCGCATGGGACCAAGTCGAGGAGAAGGTCTTCCTCGCGTGCGCAGAGGCCCAGAACTTCGGGCGAGAACATCGCGCGATCTTCGAGAACGCCGGGGTCGATCTTTGGCTCGACACGACCGCCCTCGAGCTCGTGGCCGATGGCGCACGCGGCCGTGTCTCGGGCGCCCGTGTTCGGACGAGCGAGGGCCAAGAGCGCACGCTGCGCGCCAGGACCTTTGTCGTGGCCTGCGGCGGCCTGGAGAACCCGCGTTTGCTCCTGAACTCGCGCGATCTCTGCGCAGCAGGCCTCGGCAACGAACGTGATCAGGTCGGCCGGTACCTGATGAACCACCCGAAGAACTACCGCGGCTCGATCGAGCTCGAGCACGCTGTGGGCGACGAGCCCTACTTCTTCGGGTGTCTGAAGGAGGGTTACGCCGGGTATGCAGGGCTGCGCCTGAACGAATCCGTGCAAGCCGAGCTCGGATTGCTCAACTCCTACGTGCGACTCGAGCCGCTCTTCCCATGGTCGGGGAGCGAAGGCGTCGAGTCGCTCGTGTGGTTCGCCAAACGCTCGAAGGTCTTGATGCAGTGGATGCGCCGCAAAGGTCGGTCCGAAGCCGTGCCGCTGCGCGATTACTCGGAGACCGGCGATGACAGCGACCTGCAGAATCAGCGGAAGTCGATCGCAGAGGTGTGCGGCCTCGGCTGGAACGTCGTGCGCGACGCGCCGCGTGTCGCGGCGTACGGTTGGAGCCGCTTGACGCGGCGCGGCGCGCCGCGGACGCGCCGCGTGCGGCTGCGGAACTTCATGGAGATGGAGCCCGACCCCGAGAATCGGGTCACGCTCTCCTCCGCGCGGTGTCCTTACGGGATGCCGATCCCCAAGGTCCATCACGTGTGCACCACCGTCGATCGCAGCTCACTCGTGGCGCTGCACCAAGCGCTGGCGCGCGAGCTTCCGCGTGCCGGCATCGGGCGCTTGGTCGACGGGCTCATGCAGGACGAAGCTCCCTGGCCGATCGATCAAGACGCTTCGCACCACATGGGCACAACACGCATGGGGACCGACCCGGCGACCTCCGTCGTGGATCCGACGCAGCGCCTGCACGAAGTGGAGAACGTCTACCTCGCAGGGGCCTCGGTCTTTCCCACGAGCGGCTGCGCGAATCCGACCTTCACCCTCGTGGCGCTTTCGATCCGGTTGGCCGAACGCCTCGCCCAAGTCCTCGGCGGAGAGGCGCGCGTATGAAGCGCATCCTCGTAGTCGGTGCCGGCGGTCGAGTGACCGACGCTGTTCTGCCGGCGGTCGCTGCCGCAGCGGGTTCATTGGAGCTCGCCGGGGTCTTCGCTCGCCGCGCCCGCCCCATTGAAGCGGGCGGGAAGGTCTACAGCGTGCGCACGCTCGACAGCCTCACGGAAGGCGACGTGAGCACAGCCGATATCGTCTACGTCGTCGTCGCCAAACCGGCTGTGGGCCGGGTCCTGCGCTCGCTGCGGCGCTTCGACGTCGGACGACTGCACCTCGTGCTGGAGACGCCAGTGGTGCTCTTCAAGCACCTACACGAGGTCCGCCAGACGCAGAGCTTTGCACAGGTCTCCGTGGCCGAGGACATGGCCCATCTCCCGTGGCTACCCCTCGTTCGTCGGGCGGTCGAACCTGACGGACTCATCGGGTCCCTGCGGACGGTGGAGCTCGACCGCTCGGGTTACGCGTACCACGGCGTCGCGCTCGCCAAGGCCCTCGCCGGCGATCGCCTCGTACGCTCCGGAGCGCGCCACAGAGACAGCAGCGGCGAGGTGCGCACGTTGCGCCTCGGCAATGGTGTCACTGTGCGCTGGGTGAATCCCCGTGACTACGCCTTGGGCTCCATCCGCCTCACCGGCGACCGCGGCACAGTGACGGATCGAGGCGAGGCGGGCGAGGGTCTCCTCGAGCCCGTGGTGCGCTCCGAACGCTGTGTAGGCGTGAAGCTCGGAGATCACTCCATCGAGTTCGACGATCCGGAGATCGCTCTGACCCACGAGCGAGGCCAGCACGCATCACTCACCGCGCGCATGCAGGATATGAAGCGCATCGGGCTCTTGCGCTTGTTGCGCGAAGTGGCCGCCGGTCGGGTCGCGTACCCTGCCGTGGAGGGGCTCGACGACATGGCCGTCGACTACCACCTGGAGCGGCTCGGCCGGTACGTGCCGAATCCATTCACGAGCGCGCGTGGCCGCGCTCGACCTGCGGTCGAGCTCGTCCTGCGCATACTCGCGCGCTTGCGTCGCTGACGGGCGCGTCGCTCAACAGAGCCGGCAGTCTTCACCGTGCCCACAGGCGTCGCGGAGGTCATCGGCCTCCGTCGTTGTGACCTCGGCCTCACTGTCGGCTTGGGTTGCAGAGCGCGCGAGGCGCAGCTCGGCGACCTCGCGTTCGCCTCTCGACTGCATCTCCGCCAACTCTCGGATCGCCGCCGGCTCTTCGACCAATGCAGTGATCGAGAGGTGCGCGGAGCCAGGATCTGCCATATCGCAGGCCATGCCGTCCGGCAGCATCTTCAAAAGCGGCCGGTCGAGGGCCCGGCCCGCGCTGGAGACCCGCGCCAGGCGACCATCGTTCAGGCGGACGAAGCGACCGGGCGGGAACAGACCCATCGCTCGGGTAAATGCTGCGAGGATCGCGGGATCGAAGGCGCCTTGATCGGAATAGAGGATCTTGTACGCACGGGCGGGCGTGTACGGCTCCTTGTAGGGCCGGCGCGCGGTGAGCGCTTCGAAGACGTCGCAGACCTGAACGAGGCTCGTGATCTTGCTCGACTCGGCCCATGGCCGAGTGTTCGGGTACCCCTTGCCGTCATGTCTCAGGTGGTGTCCGAACGCTGCCCCTAGCGCAGATGGGCTGACATCGGGGCTATCGAGCAGGACCTCGGTGCCGAGCAGCGGGTGCTGTTGGATGATGCGGCGCTCGTCTGGGTCGAGGCGACCTGGTTTCATCAGGACTTCGCGCGGGATGCGCCCCTTGCCGACATCGTGCATGAGTCCCGCCGCAGCGATCTCCGTGAGCGTCTCCTGACGTGCGCCGAGGTACGCGCCGACGTACGTCGCCATCAGCGCGACACGCAGTGAGTGCTGAACCGTGAACTGGTCGAAGTCGGGTCGCTCGCCGAGCTGCATCAGGTCGCTCGACGAGCGGCGCAGCGTGCGCGCGAGCTTCTCACCGACCGAGCGTGCAGCATTCATGTCGATCGAAGCACCATTCGCTGCGCGCTGCGACGCGCCGGCGATCAAGTCCGCCATCGATGTGTAGACCGGAGCAGCCTCGGCGAGGTTGAAGCCAGCGTCCTTGAAGATCTGGACGCCTGGTCCCGAACCGAGCGGCGCCCACTCATAAACGTCACGCGGCGAGAGCAGGTGGACCTTGGTGACTCCCCGCGATTGCAAGAGTCGCTGGGCCTCGGGCAGCTCCAAGATCTTGCCTCTGGCTTGGATCGACAGCAGTAGCAACTGGCGCAGGTCGGCTTCGGCGACGCCAGCTTCGAACCCGAGGCCACCTGCGCCCAGCGCGCGTAGGGCTTCGATCTGACGTCGGCCACGGATACTGACCTCGGTCAGGCGCTCCTCTTCGTGGTAGAAGAGGCTCGACTTCATCTCCAGTGAGAGGCTCCGTGAGTCTTCTGCGCTAAAGGTGTACTCCAGTGCGTGCAGAAGGTCGCGTACATGGCGATCGACTTCGGATTCCGAGATACCTTCGTCGATCGCAGAATCCAGCGCATCGGCGAGGTGCGTCAGAATTCGCTCTTTGCGGTCGCGTGTCGTGTTCATCGCTCTCCCCAACCGCGCTCAATACCCAATTGCGCCGCGCGGCGGCATTCTTTGTTCCATGTGTGCCGCAGCATCTTTCGTTCGTTGATGACCTTCTCCAGGAAATCGAACGCCGGCAGTTCGCCGTGTTCACCGATCCACGTCAGGGCGCCGACGACCCAAGGCAGCTCGCGCTCTTCCGGGGCAAGGGCTGAGAGCGCGCGTAACAGGTGCTTGGCTGCTGTTTGCATCAAGCTCTCGTCGACCTTGCCGTACCAGAACTGAGCGATTGCTGTCCGGACGAAGGGCTCGATCTCGAAGGTGAACTTGTCGGCAGCGCGCAGGACGTTTGCGAGCCACGGCTCTGACGGGGGCGTGCGCTTGAGGGCGCTGAGCAGCGCTGGGCCGACGACTGTGCGCGCACCCCTCTCGTCGAGCAGCTCCATGAGCAGCGCATGGAGGAAGGTTTGATCGAGCGTGAACGCGCCGGGGTCCAAACGCGACTCCGCGATCGCCGGTAGACCGATCAGTCGACCCAGCGCTCGCGTGCGAGCAGGTCCAGCGGGTAAGTCGAGCCGCGGGTCGAGTCCGACACGGCGACCCTTGATATGGATGAGGAACTCATCGACCGCGTGGGGCCAGAGCGCCTCCCGGCCCTTGTCGGTCAAGCGACCCGCGAGGTTGGGTAGGTGCTCCAGGACCGGCTGCACGAAGCGCCGAAAGCGCGGGGCCAGATGGCCGTAGACGGTGTCGAACTGCTCGATCGAGAGGCTTTCCGCGAGGTCGACGATCGCTTCGACGAGCACACCGGCGATCGCTTGCTTCGGGTCGATCGTATGTCCATCGGCGATCACCTCCAACTCGGCGCGGCGCAGCGCGTCCAACCGCGCCATCGCTCGCTCGTGCGAGGCCAGGTCCGAGCTGTGGATCAGCAGCTCGATCAGAATCGAGGTCTCTTCGCGCGCGACCTCGGCGAGCGTCAAGTCCGGCGGCGCGGCGACACGCTCGATCGCCGCCACGGCGGCTTCGAGCTGTTCAGTGGTCAGGCCCGCTTCGGCCTCGTCCTTGCCGCCGCCGACGGGAGCTCCGAAGCCGAGCTCCGCCGCGCGCAACGCAGCGCGTGTGACATCGAACACGGCGTCGAGCGCTTCGAAGTCCGCGGCATCGAGGCTCAGGCGCTCGAGGGCCGTGCGCAGCGCGCTCGTTCCGGCCCCCAGCACATCGTGGAGCTGTGGACCGACCAACCGTGGGATCACGGTCAGACCCGGCTCGCCGTTCTTAGGCGATCCGGGCTTCGGTCGGTTGGGCCAGGGGCTCGACATAGACTCGCTGCGGGTCATCGGCAGTCCAGGAGGCGAGGAGTGAGCGAGCCGCGTGTCCCGGTCCTCTTCTGGGACGCCTCCGGCAGCGCACCGATCGTGAGCTCCCATTCCCGCAGGAGAAAGCGCGCCCGGTTGGCGTTCGCAGTGCGCCCGACCGGAGCCGCCCGCATGGCGGTTACGCGATGAAACAGCTCTCTCGGGCTACAGGATTTCCCCGGTATTGGTCGATCGGTCTAGAGCGAATCTCCGCTCCCCCTCGCACCGCGCCGCCATGAAAGCCATCGTCACCGACGACTCGAAAGTCACCCGCGCCGTCCTGCGTCGCATGTTGGAGCGACTGACCTTCGAGGTCATGGAGGCCGCGAATGGTGCGGAGGCCCTCGGCCTCCTGACGCGTGAGACGGTCGACCTGTGCCTCGTGGACTGGAACATGCCCACGATGAACGGGGTCGAGTTCATCACGCAACTGCGCCGCAACCCCGACTGGGCTGCGATTCCTGCGATCCTCGTCACCGACGAGACGGACCGCGGCAAGATCGATCAAGCGATGCGCGCGGGTGCCAGCGGTTACCTGGAGAAGCCCTTCCAGCCCGAGACGCTGGCCTTGACGCTCTTGGAGCTCGGCCTCGACGTCGGGCTCACCTGAGCCCTAGCGAGTGGGGTGGCTCCAGCAGGAGCATTCGTAGCGGTCGTACAACGCGAGGGCGGGGCGCGGTGGTCTGCACCGCGCCCCGCCCTCGCTCTGTTCGGAGCCGCTCTCCGCGCAGGACGTCAGTCCTTGCGCAGGAAATCGACGAGGTCGTTCTCCAGCGCCTCGAGGCCGTAGTCCGCCACCGTCAAGCAGCGGTACACGATGCGAGCGAGCGCGTCAGGCGTGTTCGGGTTCAGGTCCTTCGGCGGTGGATAGGACAGGAAGTACGAGAGGCTCATCCGCTCGACCTCGCCGCCTTGTTCGCGACCCGCGTACTGCCACGGCACTTCGTCGAACGGCAGGACGCCCGTCAGGATCTCGTACAGCATCACGCCGATGCCCATGACGTCCGCTTTGGACGTACGCAGCAGCAGCGGGTTGTAGTGCGGCGTCGTGGTGATCACGCCGCGCTCGTCTGCGCGCAGCGCGGGATCGACGAGGATCACGCTGCCCGACGGCTTGACGATCACGTTCTCCGGCTTCAGGTCGCCGTGGTAGCCCAGGATGCCGCTGGCTTCCAGCTTGCGCAGGGCTCGCACGATCGTCAGGAACCAGTTGAGTCGGATCCCCTCGAGCGCACGGATCTTCTCGCGCAGCGTCTTGCCGCGGATGTAGTCCATGACCTGGATCGGGCGACCTTCATGGGAGAGGCACTCGCGCACGCGCACGAAGTTCGGGCTCTTGATCGAGTCGAGCAGGGCGTGCTCCGACCGAATCAAGTCGTCGATCTCGTGCACATCGAGGAAGTCGATGCGGACGCCGTCCTGGCGGAAGAACACCGCCTCGGCAGGGGTCTCGTCCGGGCTGATCCCTTCGGGCTGGCGCTTGTTCGTGATCTCGAGGAAACGAGTCACGTACCGGCCACCGCCGGCGACGTCACCCACCTTGAGGGCCACCTTCTGGCCTTCGTTGTCTTCGGCGAGATACACGAGGCCGAACCCACCGCGGGCCAGGAAGTCCACGATGCGGTAGCTGCCGATGCGTTCACCGACTTCGAGCTTGATCATGTTGGGGGCGATCCTCGGTGGGAGTGCCAGCGGGGCCGGAGCGGGGGATCGATGGGGGTCCAGGGGCCCGCGGGCTCCCCCTTTCATCGGGTGAGCGGGCGGTGGGATTGAGAGATTCCAGTGGTCGCGCTCGGTCTTCCGCAGCGCGCGGCGGTCGTGGGGCAGGCACGCGGGGCCAGTGGGCCCACGGGCAGCTCGGAACGGGGCAGCGCAGAGCGCCGTCAGCCGCCGTCCGGATCTGGGGCGCGCGGTACGAGGCGCGCCGCGGAGCTCGCCTCGAGCACGCGGCGGGCGCCGTCTTCGAGGGTGCCCGCGCCCAGTAGCTCGTCGGGCGCATGGGGGCGCCGGCGCCAGATGCGTCCGGCGCTGTCCACGAGGCCGAGGTCCTGGCCGTCCAAGTTCCGCACGACGAAGAGGAGCTCGCCGTCCGCGCCTTCGAAGCGCGCCACCGACCCGACGGGTCGCTGGTGGTCGACCACATCGAAGGCCGCCACCATCGGCACACGATTTAGGGTCACTACGGCGTCGGACCCCACCGGATGGTGGGTGCGCGTCTCGACACAGCCGAGCAGGGCCGTGCAGGCCAGCGCGGAGAGGCCGCGCAGCTCGGACCGTCGGGGTGCCATGCACGGGACTCTTCGGCGGACCGACCGACGTTCTGGACCGGCGATCCCGCGGAGTCGCGCGTCCGCGGATATCCTCTGAGCCCCGATGGACGCCGAAGGACTGGAGAAGACCCGCGAGGCGGGCAAGATCGCTGCCCGTTGTCGCGAATGGGCCCGCAGCGCGGTGCGGCCCGGTGTCACGCTGCGCAGCGTGCTCGAGACGATCGAGGACATGATCCGCGCGGGGGGCGGCCAACCTGCATTCCCGGCGCAGACGTCCCGCAACGAGGTCGCGGCGCACTACTGCTCGGCGCCCGACGATGCGACGGTGTACGCCGAGGGGGATGTCGTGAAGGTCGACCTCGGCGTGCATGTCGACGGCTGGATCGCGGACACGGCGTGCACGCTCGACCTCTCGGCGGACGGGCGCTGGAAGGGCCTCATCCAAGCGAGCGCCGACGCGCTCGCGGCTGCCATCGCGACCGTCGGCGACGGTGTCGCCGTCGGTGATGTCGGCGCGGCGGTGGAGCGCACGATCACCCGCGCAGGCTTCGAGCCGGTGCGCAATCTGACGGGCCACGGGCTGGACCGGTGGAAGGTGCACGTCGCGCCCCAGGTGCCGAACTACGCCGAGCGCGGCGGCGGCCGCTTCCGCACGGGCGCCGTCGTCGCGATCGAGCCCTTTGCGAGCACCGGCCGCGGCTTCATCCACGAAGCCGGCAAAGCCGAGGTCTTCATGCTCGTGCGCCCGCCGCGCAACACGAAGGGCATCGACAAAGACGTCCTGAAGGCGATCGTCGCTTGGCGTGGGCTGCCGATCGCGCGGCGTTATTTCCGCGAGTTCGAGCCGGAGGTCGTCGACGAAACGCTCTCGCGCCTCGCGCGGCAGGGCAGCCTCGTTCGGTATCCCCCGTTGGTCGAGCAGCCCGGCGTGATGGTCGCACAGACCGAGCACACGCTCTACCTCGGCCCCGACGGGGTCGAGATCATCACGGCCTGAGGCCGCTCAGGCGGCCGCTCGTTCCCCGACGACGAGCAGGCCAGCGGACTGGCACACGTCGATGAACGCACGGTGCGTGGCGTCGTCGCCGCGTGTGCGGACGAGGTGCATCCGAGCGCCGGTGTCGGTATCGCTGGAGAGCAGCGCGACGAGCTCGATTCCGGCTTTGGCCGCAAGGGCGGCCAGGTTCGGCGCCGCGTGACCGCGCGCGTTCGGGAAGAGGAAGGCCACCTTGTGCAGTCCCTCATCTTCGAGGTGCTCGGTGAAGCCGCGCAGGACGTCGGTGATCGTGATCATCCCGACGAGCACGCCCTCGGAGACAACCGGAAGGCAGCCGATGCGCAGCTCGTGCAGGCGCCGCGCCACGATGTCGAGGGCGTCGTTCGGTCCACACGTCAGCGGCTCGGCCGTCATGACGTCCCCGATGCGACAGGGGGGCGAACCCGACGCTTCTTCGGCCTCCAGCGCGCCGATCCAACGCGGCACACCGCGCAGGAGGTCGCGGTCCGAGACCACACCCACGAGCAGCCCGTCCAGCATCACCGGCGCGTGACGGATGCAGCGCTCATGGAACATGTGCAGCACCTCCGCGCAGCGCTCAGTGGGAGTGACTGCGATCGGCCGACGGGTCATGGCGTGACGCACGAGCATCGGTGCGCGTATCGGCCGGAGCGCGCCTCGAACTGGAGCACGGCGGTGGAATCCGCCCCGCGGGTCAGCTCGACGCGCCGCCGCGCAGCGCCTTGAGCTCGGCCAGGAGCTCCAGCGCGCGGCGCGGGGAGGTGTCCTCCAGGTCGATCGAGTCCAGGAGCGCCTCAAGCGGCGTCGGATCGGGCTCGAACAGGCCCAGCTGGATCATTCCCGCCGCCGAGTGGATCGCCTCCGGAGAGCGCGCGCCGCGCGGCAGCGAGCGGCTCACCGCGCCATCCCCGGTGCTCGCCACGCGACCGCCCAGGCCGTGGGCCTCGGACTCGACGTTGCGCAGGACTTGTTTGGCGCGTTGGACGACTTCGGCGGGCACACCCGCGAGCCGTGCGACTTGGATGCCGTAGCTGCGATCGGTGCCACCTTCGACGATCTGGTGCAGGAAGACGATCTCGTCGTCCCACTCGCGGACGGCGACGTTGAGGTTGTAGACCCCATCGAGGCGCTCGGAGAGGCTCGTCAGTTGGTGGTAGTGCGTCGCAAAGAGCGTGCGCGCGCGGACCTTCTGTTGCAGGTGCTCGACGATTGCCCACGCCAAGGCCAGGCCGTCGAAGGTGCTGGTGCCGCGCCCCACTTCGTCCAACAGCACGAGCGAGCGCGAGGTCGCGTTGTTCAGGATGTTGGCGATCTCGACCATCTCGACCATGAAGGTCGAGGCGCCGCGCGACAGGTCATCCGCCGAACCAAGTCGTGTCGCGATGCGATCGCAGACCCCGATCTTCGCGGACGCAGCTGGCACAAAAGCGCCGATCTGCGCCAAGAGCACGATCAGCGCCGTTTGGCGGATGTACGTCGACTTACCGGCCATGTTCGGGCCAGTGATCAGGCCGACCATACGCTTCTTCCGATCGAGCCGCGAGTCGTTCGGCACGAACGTGATGTCGAGCTGGTTCGCTTCGATGACCGGGTGACGGCCAGCGATGATCTCGATGGACTCGCCGTTGTCGACCTCGGGCGCGACGTAGCGACGCTTGGCTGCGGTCTCCGCCAGGCCGGCGATCACATCGACCTCTGCCAGAGCGCGGGCGACCCCCAGGATCCGCGGCACCTCGCGCGCGACGGCGTCGCGCAGCTCGGAGAAGATCCGGTACTCGATGTCGCGCGACGTCTCTTCGGCTCGCAGGACCTTGTCTTCGAACTCCTTGAGCTCGGGCGTGATGTAGCGCTCGGCGTTCTTGACCGTCTGCTTCCGAACGAACGAGTCGGGGACCTGATCGATCTGGCCGCGCGGTACTTCGAGGTAATAGCCGAAGACCGAGGTGAATCCGATCTTCAGGCCCGGAATGCCGTAGCGCTCGATCGCCTGCGCCTGGAAGCGCGCCATCCACTGTTTGCCGTCGCGCGCGATGGAGCGCAGCTCGTCGAGCTCGGCGTCGACCCCTTCGCGCACCAAGCCGCCTTCGCGCAGCGTGTTCGGCGGCCCGTCGACAAGGGTGTTCTGCACCCGCGCCACCAGATCGTCCATCGGATCGAGGGCGGTGCAGAGCTCACCGAGCGCCCGCGAGTACGCCTGGTCGAGGCGTTGCCGCAGCGGCGACACGATCGCGAGCGACGCAGCCAGCGCCACAAGGTCGCGAGCGTTGGCGCGCTGCGTCGAGACCTTACCGACGAGGCGCTCGACGTCGAGCACGTCGACCAACATCGCGCGGACGTCCTCGCGCAGGAACGGGCCCTCGACGAACTCCGCGATCCCGCGTTGACGGTACAGGATCGCCTCGACGTCGCGCAAAGGCGCCAGCAACCATTCGCGGATCAAACGCCCGCCCATCGGCGTCAGCGTCGCGTCGATCGTGTCGAGCAATGTCCCCTCGCGCCGTCCTTCGCGCTGGGTCGCGGTCAGCTCCAGAGTCGAGCGGGTCGCGCGATCGAGCACCATGTGGCGGTTCGTGTCGACGCGCTCGAGCCGCAGCAGGTGACTCGTCGCTCCGCGCTGCGTGTCGCGCGCGTATTCGAGCAACGCGCCCGCGGCGGGCAACGCGACGGAGTCGTCTTCGAAGCCGAAGCCTTCGAGCGTGGCCACGCCGAACTGCTGTTTGAGCGTGCGCAGGGCTCCGTCGAGCGAGAAGCGCCACGGCTCGCGGTGTGTGACCCGCGGGCCGAACTCGCGCGCGAGTTTGTTGGCGACGTCAGGCGCACGATCTGCGAGGCGCTCGTCGACCAAGAGCTCTGCGGGGGCGATGCGCGCGAGCTCGTCGTCGATGCGCGCCACAGGCACCTCGGCGCCGAACGCGCGGCCCGTCGACAGATCCAGCCATGCGAGGCCCGCCCGCTTGCCGTCGACGTGCAGTGCCGCGAGGAAGTTGGCCGAGCGCGCGTCGAGCGCGTCTTCTTCGGTCAGCGTCCCCGCGGTGACGACCCGCACGATCTCACGCGCGACGATGCCTTTGGTCGTGCGCGGGTCACCGATCTGCTCGCAGACCGCGACCTTGAACCCCTTCTGGACGAGGCGCAGCGTGTAGGAATCGACGGTCTTGACCGGGACACCCGCCATCGGCAACGCGTCGGCTCCCTTCGCCCGCGATGTGAGCGCGATCCCGAGCTCACGCGAGGCGACCTTCGCGTCCTCGCCGAAGAGCTCGTAGAAGTCGCCCATCCGGAAGAAGAGGATCGCTTCGCCTGCTTCTCGCTTCGCGGCCTCGAGCTGGCCCATCATCGTGACTTTGGGCTTGCCACCGCGGGGGGCCGGTCTGTCGTCGATGTCGGGGCTCATGGCGCGCTCGGGCCCAAGATCCTAGAAGCCCCAGCGCTGGATTGCGACTCACGCGAGCGGCCTGCGGGGGACGCCGCGCACGGTCGCGGGCGTGACCCTGGGCAGACTCCCCGGCGCGCGTTACCGTGGGCGCCCCCGCACGACGCAGGGCGTCGTGTACATCCCCTCGAAGGCGGCCGCACAGCCGCCCGAACCCATGGCGACGACGACCCCTGCCCAGGCGCAGCCGCGCACCCTCCTCCAGCGCATCCTCGATGGCCTCGAGAAGTGGGGCAACCGCCTGCCCGACCCCGCGGTGCTGTTCGTCCTCGGCCTCGTCGTGGTCTGGATCTGTTCGGTGCTGCTCGCGGGCCAGACCTTCACCGAGATCGACCCGCGCAGCGGCCAGCCGCTCGTGGTGAAGAACCTGCTGGCGCCGAAGGCGCTGGCCGAGTTCCTCGCCGGCATGGTGAAGACGTTTGTCTTGTTCCCGCCGCTCGGGGTCGTCCTCGTGGCGCTCCTCGGTGTCGGTGTCGCCGAACACGCGGGTTTCATCAACGCCTGCCTCAAGGGACTGCTCGGGATCACGCCGCGCGCGCTGCTCACGCCGATGCTGATCTTGGTGGCGATCATGAGCCACACCGCGGCCGATGCCGGGTACGTCCTCGTGATCCCGTTGGCGGCGGTGATGTACTACGCCGCCGGGCGGCACCCGCTCGCCGGGGTCGCCGCCGCCTTCGCGGGGGTCTCCGGCGGCTTCAGCGCGAACTTCTTGGTGTCGGGGATCGACCCGCTGCTCGCGGGGCTGACGCAGACCGGCGCGCAGGTGCTCGATCCGTCGCGCGTCGTGAACCCGCTCTGCAACTGGTACTTCACCGCAGCCTCGTCGATCTTGATCATCGCTGTCGGCTGGTTCATCACCGATCGCGTGATCGAGCCTCGTCTCGCGGCGACGAAGGTCGATGGTGACCCAGCGGACATGCCCAAGATCGAGCCGATGTCGGCCCGCGAGCGCCGCGGGATGTTCGCCGGGCTCGCTACGATGGCGCTCGGGTTGATCGCGCTCGCTGTCTGGGCTTACCCGGCGGATTCGGCGCTGAGGTACGATGGCTCGCTGACGAACGTGAAGCCGGCGGCGCCTTTGATGGACGCGATCGTGCCGCTGATCTTCTTGCTGTTCCTGATCCCGGGCATCGTCCACGGTTACGTCGCTGGGACGTTCAAGACCCACCGGGATGTCGTGAAGGGCATGAGCGCCGCGATGGGCACCATGGCCTATTACTTGGTAATGGCATTCTTCGCCGCGCTGTTCATCGATGCGTTCGGGCGCTCGAACCTCGGGGTGCTGTTGGCCCTTAAGGGCGCGAACTTCCTGCGCGAAGCCGGCTTTGGCAATGAGATCACCCTAGTCGGGATCATCCTGCTCTCCGCCTCGGTGAACCTGCTCATCGGCTCGTCTTCGGCCAAATGGGCGCTTCTGGCGCCGATCTTCGTGCCGATGCTGATGCAGCTCGGTGTGTCGCCGGAGCTCACGCAGGCGGCCTATCGTGTCGGCGACTCGACGACCAACATCATCACGCCGATGATGCCGTACTTCCCCCTCGTGGTCGTGTTTGCGCAGCGCTACGTCAAGAACACGGGGATCGGGACCATGGCGGCGCTGATGCTGCCTTATTCGATCGCCTTCCTGATCACGTGGACCATCTTCTTGCTGGTCTACTGGAAGCTCGGGATCCCGCTCGGGGTCGCGGCCCCGTACGAGTACACGGCGCCTACTGGCGGCTGAGCTGTTTCGACAGCACGAGCTTGCCGTCGCCCGGCGCGTAGTAGTCGGGCAGCGTCGCGGTGTCGGTATAACCCGCGCGGTGGTAGAACCGCCGCGTGGGCTCGTAGAGGGGCTGGGTCGACGTTTCGACCCAGAAGCGGCCCGCGCCGCGCGCAGCGGCGTCGCGCTCTGCTGCTGCGAGCAGGCGCTGGCCGATGCCTCGCCCCTGAGCAGCCGGGTCGACGGCGATCCAGTAGAAGTCCCAGCTCGACTCCGTCCCATCGATAGGCCCGTAACAGGCGTAGCCGGCGAGGGCCCCATCAGCGTCGTCCTCGAAGAGGAAGTGATAGCCGCTGGCGTCCGCGCCGCGGTCCAGCGCGTCTTGCACCAGCTCGACAGCGATGTCGACCTCCGACGGGCGGAAGAAACCGGTCGCCGCGACGATTCGGCGGACATCCTCGAGATCGCTCGTGCGGGGGACCGTGCGCAGGGCCGTGACGTGCATGTGCACACGATAACGAGGCGGCCGGTTACTGTTTGCCCGCCCGCCGCGATCTGCGCCCCATGTCCCGCTTACCCCACTCCTTCGCCAGCGACAACAACGCGCCGGTGCACCCGGCCCTCCTGGCGGCCATTCTGGAGGCCAACTCCGGCCATGCCCGCGCCTACGGCGACGACCCCTGGACACGCGCGATGGAGGAGCGCTTTCGCGCGCACTTCGGTCCGGAGGCCCGTGCTTTCGCGGTGTGGAACGGGACCAGCGCCAACGTCTTGGGTCTCTCCGAGCTCGTCCGGCCGTTCGAGGCGGTCATCTGCGCGGCCGCGGCGCACATCAGCGTCGACGAGTGTGCAGCGCCCGAGCGCTTTCTCGGGGGCAAGCTGATGCTTGTCCCGACAGAGCACGGGAAGCTCACCCCTGACGACGTCCGCGCGCGGCTCGGCGGCCTCGGTGACCAGCACCAGGCGCAGCCCAAGGTCGTCTCCATCACGCAGTCGACCGAAGTCGGCACGGTCTACCGACCCGACGAGATCGCCGAGCTGGCCCAGGTGGCGCGCGAGAACGGCCTCTACCTGCACATGGATGGCGCGCGGCTCGCGAACGCCGCGGCGTCCCTGGGAGTGCCATTCCGCGCGATCACCACGGATGTCGGGGTCGATGTGCTCTCGTTCGGTGGGACGAAGAACGGAGCCCTCGGCGCGGAGGCGGTCGTCTTCCTGCGCCCCGGCATCGGAGAGCGCTTCCGGTTCGTACGCAAACAGGGCATGCAGCTCGCGTCGAAGATGCGCTACGTCTCCGCGCAGCTCGCGCGGCTCCTCGAAGAGGATCTGTGGCGCGACAACGCAGCGCACGCGAACGCGATGGCCCAACGGCTCGCTTCGGCGGTCGCAGGTTTGCCGCGTGTGTCGCTGGCCCATCCGGTCGAAGCCAACGGCGTCTTCGTGACGCTGCCCCGCGAGTGGATCGCGCCGCTGCAGGCCCACGCGCCCTTCTACGTCTGGGATGAAACGGGCCCTGTGGTGCGGTGGATGTGCTCCTTCGATACGCGAACGGAGGACGTGGACGCATTTGCCGCAGCCCTCAGGCGCATCGCCGCCGGGTAGCCTTGCGGGCTCCCCATGAACGCCACGCGCGCCCACGGCCTCGACGCCCTCTTCCGTCCCCGCTCCGTCGCTGTCGTCGGCGCCAGTCGACGCGCTGGGTCCATCGGTCGTCAGATCGTCGCGAACCTGGTGCAGTGCGGCTTCACCGGTCCGGTCTATCCCGTCAATACCGCGGCTGAGGTCGTCTGCTCCATCCCCGCCCACAAGAGCGTCAAAGCGATCCCTGGGCCCGTCGATCTGGCGGTCCTGGCCGTACCCGCTGCGGCCGTGCTGAAGGTGGCCGAAGAGTGCGGCCGCAAAGGCGTGAAGGGCCTCGTCGTCATCACCGCCGGCTTCCGCGAGATCGGCGGCGAGGGGATCGAACGCGAAGAGCGCCTCCGCAAGATCGCCGATCGCTTCGGCATGCGTGTGATCGGGCCGAACTGCATGGGCATCTTGACGACGCTGCCCGAGATCTCGTGCAACGCCAGCTTCTCGCGCAACTGGCCGCCGGCGGGCAAAGTCGCGCTCGTCTCGCAGTCCGGAGCGCTCGGCGAGGCGATCCTCGCCGAT
This sequence comes from uncultured Planctomycetaceae bacterium, assembly GCA_964402175.1. Taxonomy (GTDB): domain Bacteria; phylum Planctomycetota; class UBA1135; order UBA1135; genus JAWKUK01. The sequence continues at coordinate 92,000 of CAYOBN010000004.1, forward strand.
GCGGCGCAGGCGGGCCTCGGTGTGTCGATGTTCGCTTCCGTCGGCAATCGCGTCGATGTCACCGCCGCTGACTTGGTCGCGTACTGGGGCGAGGATCCAGAGGTCGAGGTGATCTTGCTCTACCTCGAGACCGTCGGCGAGCCGAGCGAGTTCTTCCAGGTCGCACGCGCGGTCGCCCGCAAGAAGCCGATCATCGCCGTGAAGTCCGGCCGCAGCGACGCCGGCGCTCTGGCAGCGAGCTCACACACGGGCTCCATCGCTGGCGCGGACGTCGCCGTCGATACGCTCTTTCAGCAGTGCGGAGTGCTGCGTGTCGACAACTTCCGCGACATGTTCACCCTGGCGCGCGCCTTGTTGGCGCAGCCGCCGCCGCGGGGTCCGCGGATGGCGATCGTGACGAACGCGGGTGGTCCGGGGATCCTCGCGACCGATGCGCTCGCTGGGCTCGGAATGTCGATGGCGGAGCTCACGCCGAAGACGACCGAGGCCCTCCAGAGGGCTCTGCCGGCGGAAGCGAGCGTGCGCAACCCCATCGATCTCATCGCCTCGGCGGATGGCGAGCGCTACCGCGCCGCTCTGCGTGCCGTCGTGCGTGACCCTGGCGTCGACGGACTCGTGGTCATGTTCGTGTCGCCGATCATGATCGATGCAGCGGCTGTCGCGCGGGCGATCGTCGATGAGACGCGCGGATTGGATCGCCCGGTGCTGGCGTGTGTGATGGGACGCCAGGGCAGCGACGAAGCGCAAGAGCTCCTGGATGCAGCGGGTGTGCCGGTGTTCCGCTATCCAGAGGACGCTGCGACGACGCTGAGGCTCATGCTGCGCCGCCGCCGTTGGCTGGACCGTAAACCCGTGAAGCTGCCGAAGTTGCGGGTCGACAAGGCAGCAGCGGAGGCCATCCTGCGCCGCTATCGCCGCAAAGGCGGCTGGCTGCCGACGGCGGCGACCGAAGAGCTGTTGGGCGCCTACGGCGTGCCGTTTGCGGCCAGCCGGCGCGTCAAGCGCCCTGCAGAGGCGGTCGCGGCTGCGCTCGAGCTCGGTTTCCCCGTCGTCCTGAAGGCCGAAGGGGAAGGGCTGTTGCACAAGAGCGAACACCGCGCCGTCCGCACGAACCTGCGCACCAGTGACGATGTGTTCGCCGCAGCGCAGGACCTGGTCGCTCGCCTCGCTGGGACGTTCGACGGACTGAGCTTTCAGGTGCAGCGCCAAGCCGAAGGTCACCGCGAGCTGTTGCTGGGGATGACCCGCGACCCGCGCTCTGGACCCCTCTTCGCTGCGGGCCTCGGCGGGACGCAGGTCGAGGTCCTCAGGGACGTGGCCTTGCGCCTCGGCCCCCTCGACGGCCGCGATCCGGAGGAGATGCTGGCGAGCCTCAAGGGCGCCGCCCTCTTGCGCGAGTTCCGCGGCGCACCAGCGGCGGACACGGGCCTGGCCGTACAGGTCCTCTTGCGCCTCCAACTCTTGACGACGGACTTTTCGGACATCCAGGAGGTCGAAGTGAATCCGCTGATCCTGTCGCGGCCTGGCGGGAAGAGCGTCGCCGTGGATGCGCGGCTTCGGATCGAAGCGCACTGAGCGCGCTCAGTCGAACAACGTGTGCAGATCCGGGTTCGCAGAGACCCGCCACAGCCAACCGTCGAGCAGGTAGTGCGTCGCTTGCGGCACCGCCAGCAGCGGCACGAACAGGCTTGCGGTCCATGCCGCGACGTTCTCCGGCGTGAAGGGCCCTGGGAAGGCCTCGTCGTGGTCGTGCCACACGAGTTGGTGCCAGAGCCACTCCTCGGCGTAACCGAGCAGCGCTAGAGAAAGAACGAAGAGGACTACGAAGCCGAACCCTGGCCGAAAGAGCCGCGCGCCGAGGCCCGGGCGGCCATTTGCTGCGGCGACTTCGACGCGCCAGATCACCGCCAAATAGGGGACGCCGTGGCCCAGCACATTGAGCGTTGTGAACGCGATGTCCGAGTCCAGCAGGACGATCGCGGTCAGCCACCCGAGCGAGGTCGTCGCGAGCACATGGACCTTCGCCCAGTTCACTCCGCGTCCCGCGCGGTGGTGCTGGAGCTGCCGAAGAGCGAACGCGATGTGCAACACGGCCGACACTGCCAACGCGGCAAACCCGAGCCAGCGCGGCGCCTGCAGAAAGTCCCCTTCCATGAACCAGGCGATGTCGCGCGGCAGCGTCGCGTGCCACCACACGAGCGGAGCGACCGTGGCGGCATAGGCCAGCGAACGGTCCAACTGGAAGTCCCGCGTCCCTTCGCCCGCGCGCCGCCGTGTGTATGCGACCCAGCCCCATTGTTGGCGCACGAAGTGGAAGACCGCCAAGTACGCCAGTAAGCGCCAGAACGTCGCCGCGTCGTGCGCATAGAAGAGCTGGCCCAATGCGAGGACCAGCACCGGCGTCGCGATGTAGAGCGTCCTGTGGCGGCGGAAGCGCGTCGGGTCCAAGTAGACGCGGAAGGCGGTCGCGTAGACGTGCGCGACGTCGACGCCCGCGACCAGCAGCACGAAGAGCCACGGCGGAACTTCAGCAGACAGCAGCCCTGCAGCGCCGAACGCGAGCGTGATCAGGAGCCCCGCGATCAGGGACCCCGAGAAGACCCAGGCGTCCGCGCGCGGAGACAGGATCCAACCAGGTCGCAGCGCAGCTGTGCCGTCCGCCGAAGTCACGCGAGCGCCTCGAAGCTGTATCCGAGCTCGGACAGGATCTCCTCTGCGGCCCGTGTGCCCTGCCAATGCGCCTCTTCGAAGAGCGCCAAGCCCGAGAGGTCCGTATTGGCGAAGTGCACTCCGCCGAACGGCTGAGCTGCACGCTCACGATCCCCGCCGAAGAGCCAACCCGGAGTCGGCCGCACCATGGCATGGGCGTGTCGGAAGACATCGATCCGGCGCACCCGCTCGGCCAGATCCGGGTGTGGCCCGCGCAAGTCCGTCAGGATCAAGTCCCTGAAGTGCTCCCAGGGAGCCGCCAGCAACGCAGCGCGTGCGCCACGCTCATCACTGTCGGTGATGGGTAGGTACCACGTCCAAACGGTGTTCTGTTCCGCCCGATCGACTTGGTGCGCTGCATCGACGTAGCCCAAGCTGGGCGACAAGTACCGGACGTTGTCCCACGCCCGCGGGAATCCAGCTTCCGGCGGCGGTTCAGGGATGTCGAGGTTCGCGACCACCCAAGGGCCGTAACGGAACGTCGCACGGCAGGAGCGCGCTGGATCCGCGCGCAGCAGGCGTACGTTCAAGAACTGCGGCGTCGCGAGGATCACGCGCTCTGCGCGCCAGGTCGTGCGTGCGCCGGTGGTGGTATGGACGGCTTCGACCTCGACCGTTGCTTCGGACGGTGTCACCGACGTGACCAGCGATCCCGTACGCACATCCACACGCTCGCTCTGTAGCGCGCGCACCAGACGTTGGTTGCCTTCGGGCCACGTCATGTACTCACCCGTCTCGCTCACACCGTCACCGTCGACCTCCGCGCGCGCAGCGAAGTAGTGGATCAGGGCGTAGGCGCTCGTATCTGCAAGCGCGGCGCCGAAGTCGTCGCGGGTCGCGTATTCGAGCCACCAGCGAACTCGCTCTCCGGTGATCCCGTGACGCGCGATGTAGTCCGCAGCGCTCTCCTGGTCGAGCGCGCGCGCGTGCTCCGACGTTCGCGCCAGCGGCAAGTCGAACGCTCTGCGACCGGCTGCGTCGCGCGGCGCTCGCACCATCTCTTCGACCAGCGCTTCGAAGCGCGCCCGCGCGATTTCGTCGTGTCCCGCGGCGCCCCCGCCGCGCGGCCACAGACCCTCGTCCCAATGGCCCAAGGTGAAGAGGCGCTCGTCGGGGGCCCGGACCAGCGACTCGTCGGGCACGACGAGGCGCTCTCCTGTCCTTGGGGGTCTGGCGAGCCCCGCTTCGACCAGAAACGCCGTCAGCGCGCGCTGCGAGGTCTTCGGCACTGGCAGATAGTGCGCACCCCAAGGATGTGCGAGGCCTGCCGTCGAGCCGGCCCGGCTCGTTCCGCCGACTTCATCGCCGAGCTCCAGGAGCACGACGCCGTCGACGCCTTCGCGAACGAGGCGCCATGCCGCGCTGAGTCCGGCGACACCACCGCCGACGATCAGGACCCGCGCCCGTTCGTTGCGTCCACCAGCAAGGCTCGAAAGAGCACCATCCCGCCAGCGGTGGGCGAGGGTGTGCTCTCTGTCGACGAAGCCTCCCGCGATACGCTCCGCGCCGCGCGCGCGACCGCACGCGGTGCCGAGCGCTGCCGCGACACCGCCTGCGGCGACGGCTTGCAGCAGCTCCCTACGACTGGGCGCGCCGCGGCCGTTCACGACCCGAGCTCCGCCTCGTAGGTGCGGACGAGGACTTGCGTCGCGAGTCGGTTCGGTTCGACGCCGTCGGGACGAGCGCAGTCGCGCGGCAGCACGAAGAGGGTCCGCATGAACTCCCCGTCGAGGAAGCGTGTGCCCGACGGCGCCGCCGACGGCACTGGGACCTCGCGCAGGGCCGCGAGGGCGAAGCCCCACTCTCCGAAGCTCGGGACGCCGCAGCGGTAAGGCCGCACGAAGAAGCCCGCATCTTCCAGCGTGGCGATAATGCACCAATACGTCCGCGGGGCCTGCCGCGGACTCGTGCATTGCACTGCGATTGCTCCGTCGGGCGCGAGCCGCGCTGCCAGGCGCTCGTAGAACGTGCGGGTGTAGAGCTTGCCGACGCTGAACGAAGACGGGTCGGGGAAGTCGATGAGGACGACGTCGTAGATGCCGCGGTCATCGGCCAGGAACTGCATGGCATCGGTGTTGACCACCGAGACACGCGGGTCCTCCAGTGCGCGCTGATTCAAGTCGCGGAGCAGTGGGAACTCAGCCGCAAGGCGGGTCACAGCAGCGTCGAGGTCGACGAGTGTGATCCGTTCGACCGAGGGATGGCGCAGGACCTCGCGCACCGCCAGCCCGTCACCACCGCCGAGGATCAACACACGGCGCGGCTCGGCTGCCGCGGCAAACGCGGGATGAACCAGGGCCTCGTGGTACCGGTACTCATCGCCGCTCGAGAACTGCAGCGCGCCGTTCAGGAAGAGCTGGAAGTCATCCCCCCCGCGTGTCACGACGATCCTCTGATAAGGCGTCGTCTCGGCGTGCAGGACTTCGTTCGCGTAGAGCCCGTGCTCGGCCAGCGTGGACAGCCGCTGCGCCTGACTGAACGCGGTTGCGAGGAGTAGCACGACGAAGCACCCCTGTAATGTGAGCATCCCAGGGCGGCGCAGTCGCTCACGGAACAGGGAGATGCTCCACAGCCCGACGGCCGCATTCAGCAGTCCCAGGGCCAATGCAGTGCGCGCCAGCCCAAGGCGCGGCACGAGGAACAGCGGGAACGCCACGGCGACGACCAGCGCCCCCACATAGTCCCACGCCAGCACGCGCGCGAGCAGCTCCTTGAGCTCCAGCTCGCGCCGCAGGATCCGCACGAGGAGCGGGATCTCGATCCCGACGAGCGTCCCGATGATCAGGATCAACAGGAAGAGGAACGGCCTGAACCAGAGATCGCTCTGATACGCGAGGAGCAGGAGCAGCGCAGACAGGCCGCCAGCGACGGCGACCGCCAGCTCGATCTGGACGAAGCGCCGCACGAGACTGTCCGAACGGAGCTCCCAGCGTGTCTCGTCGTCCGATTCGGTACCCGAGGTGGTACCCGCATCGGGTCCCTCATCGGGTCCCTCATCGGGTCCCTCATCGGGTCCCTCATCGTCATCGTCGACGAACTTCGACAGCCAACTGCCGATGCCGAGGGCGAAGAGGTACAGCCCGATCGTCAGCGAGAACTGGGTGACGGAGTCACCGAGCAAGTACGAAGACGCGGTTCCGGCGACGAGCTGGTAACCCAGACCGCACGCCGAGATCAAGAAGACGACGAGGAACGCGAGGCGTAGTTGCACGACGAAGCTGCTGCCGTCAGCCGTTCACAACAGACGCGATCACGAGCGCGACCCCCAGGATGACGGAGCCCATCACGATCGCGGCGGCGACGTTGTGGTCTTCTTCCAGCTCGTGATGGACGTCGAAGGGCAGAGCGCGCTCGACGATCTTCAGCGCGATCACCAACATCGCAATGGCGACGGAGCCGAGGACGACGATCGAGACCAGCGGACGTACGACGTCCGTCATCACGTCGACCGCAAGGACAGCAGGGGTCAGGTGGTGCAGCATGGGATGCGGCTCATTTACCGCGCAGGCCGTGGGACCAGTAGAGGAAGGTGGACGAGCCGCTGCTGGAGGAGCGCAGCTCTTCGGGGGTGACCCGGGCGGGGGCCTTCCGGCCGCCGAACGCGATGCCGCGGGCTTCGATGAGCGCGTAGCTGCCGAGGGTCAGCGCAGCGACGGCCATGAGGACGACTCGCGTGGGATCGGGTTTGAGCTTGGTCATGACTGCCCCCAAGGATGGTCGCTCTCCTGCCAGCGCCGACTCTCGAGCGTCATCCAGTAGATGGAGATCGCGATCGCCAGGCCGATGAGCGGCAAAGGCAACACGAAGATCCACAGGGTGCGTGGGACCTGGCTCGTCAGGCGGACCCGGTAGGGACGACCGAGGCCGGCGTCGAACCCCTGCACTGCCAGACGCACCCGATAGCTGCCCTTCGGCACGGAGCCGACGAAGGTGACGCCGCGGCTGCTTCCCTCGCTCCAGCGCTCGCCTCCGCTCACGCCCGAGTAACGCGACGCCTCGGTGGCGAAGGTCAGTACCGTTCCGGTGTCCTCGTCCACGAGCGCGCCGGTCAGTCCGAGCCAACCTTGATTGAGCTCCGGCGCGAGGAGCTCCACGCGTACATTCGCGGGGCCGCGGCGCAGCTCGAGCGGATCGGTCAGATCGACGGTCTCGGCGCCTACGACGCTCGGCGCTGGGCCGAGCTCCGCGTCGAAGACCACCTCCTTGGCGTGCACGACTCCAAAGACGATGCGCAGGGTCACGAGCAGCGCAAAGACGGCTCCGCAGATGAGCCAAGCGTCACGGGGTCGCGCTGGGTTCGGCTGCACCATGCCGACCCCGGAGCTGTAGAGCTTCAGGTCTCGGAGTCCGAAAGCCTCCTTGACCTCGCTCGCGGAGAGATGTTCCAGGCGGCTCGCGGCGAGCTCGCGCGGCGTCTTCTCGAACGAGATCCCGAGGCCGCCTCCGGGCGCCGTGTAGTCGTCGACGAGCGCGGTGTCACCCTTTTGAACTCGCCAATAGAACTCGCCCAGGACCCAGTGCACTTGCGCGGTACCGCTGGTGAAGTGCTTGAAGCGACGGTCTCCGTGGTGAACGACCGTGCCGCTCTTCTGGATGGTCGTCGCAGGAATCGGTTTGGCGAGGGACCAGTGACCTTTCGATTCGACGAGCCACCAATAACCACCGTCGGAGCGCCGCAGCAAGAGCTCACGCCACGGGTACCACGTGCGGTCGACGCGCACACGTTTGCCGAGCGCGCCGATGACTTGCACGGACTCTCCGTGCAGGACGCCCTGGCTCCCGATGGGGATCGGCGACTTCGGCTTGACGTCGTCTTGGGCCTGTAACACGGCGAGCAGGCCCTGAACCGCCTTCTGCGAGCTGCTTGCGGCGGGTGCGACGCCCGAGTCCGGCGCGAGGATCACGCGGCAGTGCCTGCACGCCACCCGCACAGCGCGGACGATGTCGTGCACGACGATCTCGCCATCGCACTCGGGGCAGCGCACGCGGCTCGCTGTGAGCCGCTCAGCGCCCGGGTCCGCCTCCGTCGCGGGGTCGAGCGCAAGGTCTGCCAGAGTGACGCGCGCGCCGATCAGCAGTTCGGGCTCGGCGCGGGTCAGGTCGATGGTCGCCACCTGGCGCTCGCCGCGGGCGAGGTCCAGATAACGGGTCTGTCCGCCGATCGAAGGGCGCACCGGCAGCTCGCCTTCACACGTCAGGACCTCGCCGGTGCCGACTTCGAGGATCATCCAACGCTCGTTCCCGAGGGTCAGGGCGTCGCCCGCACGCAGGGCCCCTTTTTCGGGCACTTCGAGGTTTTCGGGGTACCTCGCTGCGATCGCAGCGAGCTGTTCGCGGACATCGGAGGTCGGCTCCGCATCCGCGAAGACGAAGACGTCCCCTTGGGCTTCTGCGATCCAGAGCCAGCGGCCATCAGCATCCTCTGCAGCCCATTCGTTCCAGGGCCCGGCGCCGTGATCGAGCTGCAAGCGACCCCGCACGTAGAACGGAGCTCCGTTGTACGTGCCCTCGGTGCCGCGCCGCAGCCGCGAGCCCAACGGCGCTGCTCGAGCCACACGACCGAGGTCCTGCGGCACCACGTCGTCGCACAGGAGGAGCGTGCTGCAGTGCTCGCAGGTGACATAGGTCGCGCCCGGGCTCACGACGCTGACATCGGCGCCGCATTGGGGGCACCGTAACGTCCGCGCGAACCTCACCGAGGACACTCCTGACGCACACCACCGCGCTCGATTCGGCGGACTTCGATCTCACAAGGCCCCAGCACTTCTTCTGCGAGCTGGCGCCAAGGAGCGGCGTCCGCTGCTTCGAGGCCACGCGGCCGGCATGTAAAGAGGTCGATGCAGAGGACGCCGGCTTCTGGAAAGCCGTGGGCTGCGAGGTGCGACTCCGTCAGAGCGAGCAGGGCGGTCGAGCCGCCTGCGCCCGCAGCGCCATCGTGTCCGTCAAAGGTATGCAGAAAGGGCGGGCTGAGCGGGCGCAGTGCGAAGGCCGCGACAGCGCGTTCGAAGAGCGCGACGAGCGCCGCGCGTCCAGCGGCACCCGCCAGCCGATCCGCTGTCACGCCGCGTAGCTCGACGAGCCAATGCTCGCCTCCGTCCAAGCCGCCCGCAGCGCCGGGGGCCACGCCTTTCCGCGCGGTCTCCATATTCTGAACCGTACTCCGAGGGGCGCGCAGCATTCAAGCGGCTCGTGTCACGGTTACGTGACTTCGAGGCCGAGCTTACGGGCCATCCGGTACACCGTGCTGCGCGCGACCCCGAGCGCTCGGGCTGCGGCGGACACATTGCCATGGGCCTCCCGTAGAGCGCGTACGAGCGCGTCCCGTCGCGCGCTGTCGAGCCCGCCCGCTTGGCTGTGATCGCGAGCCGAGGTGTCCTGGAGGTCCGCGCCGAGCGCTCCTCTGGCCCCTCTGATGATCGACGGCGGCAAGTGCGCCGCGGTCGCAATCGGTGCGCCTTCCGCGAGCGCCGCAGCGAACTCCAGCGCCGATTCGAGCTCGCGCACGTTGCCAGGCCAGCGGTGGGCCGCCAGCGCAGCGCGCGCCGACAGATCGAGCGCAGCAGGTCGCAGCCCCTGCGGAGTCCGTACTCGCGACCAGAGGTGGTCGATGAGCTCGTGTAGGTCCGTGCGTGAGCGCAGCGGCGGCAAGGGAATCGTGGCCCCGCTGATGCGGAAGTAGAGGTCCTGGCGGAAGCGCCCTTCGCGCACCGCCGACGAGAGGTCCTGCGAGGTGGCGGCGACGATGCGCAGGTCCGCATGACGCACGCTGGATTCGCCGACGCGGGTATACGAGCCGTCTTCGAGCACCCGCAGCAGTGCGACCTGCGCATCGGGCGCAAGGTCCGCCACTTCATCGAGGAAGAGCGTTCCCCCGTCGGCTGCAGCGATCAAGCCATCGCGGCCGCCGCGGGCCGCTCCCGTGAACGCCGATGGGCCGTGTCCGAAGAGCTCTGATAGGAAGAGGTCTTTCTGGATCGCGCCGCAGTTGACGGGCACGAAGGGGCCCGCAGCTCGAGCGCTCGCCGAGTGAATGCCGCGCGCGAAGAGCTCTTTGCCGGTCCCCGTCTCGGCCAGCAACAGGATCGGCAGGCGTGTCCGCGCGAGCCGTTGGCTCGTTGAGCGAGCAGCGACCAGAGCTGCATCACTCCCGAACGCCGCCGAGAATGGTTCCGGCTCCGGAGCACGGGCTGCGCGCCGTTGTCGAGCATCGACATCGACTTCGACATCGGCGTACGTGGCGCCGACGCGCAGGAATACGAGCAGCGCGAGCCGTTCGCCGTGCTGGTCGAGGATGGGCTCGATCGAGGCTTCCAGCTCCGCGCGCAGTTGCGGCCCTAGGTACTGCGAGCAATCGACCGTGCGACCTGCATGGCTCTGGAGAAACCTCCAATCGGTCAAGAGCGCGAGCATCGGCGTGGACGCGAGCTGGCGACCCGACGCATTCGCACGCACGATCCGTCCCGGACGTTCGATCAAGAAGGCCGGGTCGCGAGCGCGGTCGATCAGTCGTTCGACGAGGTCCAGATCGCTCGCGCCGCGCACATATTCGCGGGCGCGCAGGACCTCTTCGATGGCGCGCGCCACGGTGACGACCACGCCCGGATCGAAGGCGCGCGCTTCGGATGCAAACGACGTCGCATCGAGCACACCGACGAGCGCTCCGCGGGGGTCGAAGATCGGCGCGGCGATGCACACGAGGCCTTCGTTGACGTGCGCGTAGTGCGCGTTCCCGTACACCGCGACCGGGCGCCCTTCTGCCAGCGCGGTCCCGATGGCATTGGTGCCGCGAACCGCCTCGCGCCAGTCCGAACCCGGCACGAGCCTCAGACGACGCGCCTCCGCTTCGAACGCCCCGCCCCCGAGCGTGTCGAGGACTATGCCGTGGGCGTCCGCGACGATCGCCACGAAGTGGTTGGCGCTGCACGCGGCCGCAAAGCCGTCCAGGACGCTCGCGGCGGCGCGGCGCAGGTGCTCGGCTCGCTCGCGGGCATCGCGCAGGGTGCGCGGATCGGCGATCGCGCCGCTCAACGCCGCGCGCCCGTCCTGGTCCGCGCCGAGGGCCTGCGAGCGCCGCCAAGAGCTCGAGACAGCCGACGTGCTGCCTGCGCTCTGGCTCGAGTCAGGGCCAGCGACGAGCAGCGCGCGTTTCTCTGCCGGCGATACCGGAGTCAGCGCGAGCAGCTCAGCGGAGCCACCGAGGGGGACGAGGCGGTTCACACTCGGCACGATAGCCGAGTCCGCCGAATCTGCCGCACGGTGGCTCCAAGGCGCGCGACACCTGGAGCGTATTGCAACACATTGCGGCGCCGGCGGCCCCTCGGGGCGCCTGGCACGGAGCTTGCTCTCGCCCTGGGGATACGGCGGCCACCACTGGAGGTGGCCCCCCGAACCCTGCCCCCTCCGACAGTCCCCGATGACCTACGCTGCTCCGAACACTCCGGGTTCGCCCGTCACCTTCAAGAGTCGTTACCACAACTTCATCGGTGGCGATTGGGTCGCGCCGAAGCGTGGCCAGTACTTCGAGAACATCACGCCCGTCACCGGCAAGCCGTTCTGCGAGGTCCCGCGGTCGACCGCCGAGGACGTCGAGCTGGCGCTCGACGCGACGCACAAGGCCCGTAAGGCCTGGGGCAACACACCCGTGGCCGAGCGCTCCGCGATCCTGAACCGGATCGCGGATCGGCTGCAGGCTGACCTCGAGCTGCTCGCCGTGGCCGAGACCTGGGACAACGGCAAACCCGTGCGCGAGACCCTCGCCGCGGACCTGCCGCTCGCGATCGATCACTTCCGCTACTTCGCAGCCGTGATCCGTGCCCAGGAGGGCACACAGAGCGAGCTGGACACCGACACGGTGGCCTACCACTTCCACGAGCCGATCGGCGTCGTCGGTCAGATCATCCCGTGGAACTTCCCGATCCTGATGGCGGCCTGGAAGCTGGCGCCCGCGCTCGCTGCGGGCTGCTGCGTGGTCCTGAAACCGGCCGAGCAGACTCCGACCTCCATCCTCCTGGTGATGGAGCGCATCGCGGACCTGCTGCCGCCCGGTGTCCTCAACATCGTGAACGGCTTCGGCGTCGAAGCCGGTAAGCCGCTGGCCCAGAGCAGCCGCGTCGCCAAAGTCGCCTTCACCGGCGAGACGACGACGGGGCGGCTCATCATGCAGTACGCGTCCAACACGCTCGTGCCCGTGACGCTCGAGCTGGGCGGGAAGTCACCGAACATCTTCTTCGAGGACGTCATGTCCCTCGATGACAGCTTCCGCCAGAAATCGCTCGAAGGGTTCGCGATGTTCGCTCTGAACCAGGGCGAGGTCTGCACGTGCCCCTCGCGCGCGCTCATCCAGAAGTCGATCGAGCACGAGTTCCTGGCCCTCGCCGTCGAGCGCACGAAGCGCATCGTGCAAGGCAACCCCCTCGACCCGACGACGATGATCGGAGCGCAGGCGTCGAACGATCAACTGGAGAAGATCCTCGGTTACATCGACATCGGCAAACAAGAGGGCGCCGAGGTCCTGACCGGCGGCAAGCGCGCTCAGCTTCCCGGTGATCTTGCGGGCGGGTACTACGTCGAACCCACCGTCTTCCGCGGCCACAACCGCATGCGCATCTTCCAAGAGGAGATCTTCGGCCCGGTCGTCTCCGTGACCTCGTTCACGGATTTCGACGATGCGATCTCGATCGCCAACGACACGCTCTACGGGCTCGGCGCTGGTGTCTGGACGCGCCACGGCAAAACCGCATACCGCGCGGGTCGCGCGCTCGAAGCCGGTCGCGTGTGGACGAACTGCTACCACCTGTACCCGGCACACGCTGCGTTCGGCGGCTACAAGCAGTCCGGCATCGGGCGCGAGAATCACCTGATGATGCTGCGCCACTACCAGCAGACGAAGAACCTGCTGGTCAGCTACAACGAGCAGCCGATGGGGTTCTTCTAGTGACGCTCCCGCCGCGAGTCAGCGCGACCCCGGCTGCCCTGGCGCTCGTGCGCGAGCTCCAGGCGCAGCACGGTCCCGTCATGTTCCATCAATCCGGTGGCTGCTGTGACGGGAGCGCGCCCATGTGTTATCCCCGTGGTGAGCTCGTGACGGGACCGCACGATGTGCTGCTCGGTGAGATCGGCGGCGCCGAGGTTTGGATCGGCGCTGCGCAGTTCGAGCTCTGGCGGCACACACAGCTCGTGCTCGACGTCGTGCCTGGGCGCGGCGCGGGATTCTCGCTGGAGGCCCCGACCGGTCAGCGCTTTCTGACCCGGGGTCGTGTGTTCACACCCGAAGAGCGCCGCGCGCTCGATGCAGCGCCGCCTCAGCGGGGCTGAGCGATCACACGGTCACGGCCAGCGCATTCCAAGTCATGTGCGCGAGGATCGGCGGCGCGAGCGAGCCGGACGAGCTACGCAGCATCCCGAGCGCAAGCCCTCCGACGAAGCGGTGGGGGAACTCGAGCACCCAGCCACCGCCGAGCCCGTGCGCAAGCGCGAACAAGGCCGCACTCACGACGATGCGGCCACGTTCGGAGGTCAGGGGCTGCAAAGCACGCCAGAGCACCCCGCGATCGACCCACTCTTCGACGAGCGGCGCACCCAGGACCACAGCGGCGACGAGCCCCGCGCTGAGCGGTTCCTCGGCGGCGCCGCCCAGGACGAAGTCGAGCCAGGCGTACGCCACCCCGAACGCGGCGCAGCCGACGAGGGGCGCACACACGAGCGCTCGAACGCTCGGAGCAGCGCCTCGCGTCTCGCGCCACAAACGCCGAAATTCGGACCTGAGCGCGCGCGGCTGGTGATCGATCGAGCCGTGCGCCGTCGCAGGGACAGCGAGCACCGCGAGGCCGCACAACCCCGCTGCGAGCTGCGCGATGAGCCCACCGAGCGCGACGGCGGTCGGCGAACCAGAGTCGAAGAGCGCCGCGGAGCCCACCAGTCCTGCCAGCGTTCCGACGAATACGACCGCGATGGCCGCGGAGTGCCGCCGGGTCTCGTGGAGCGAGCCTCTGTGACGCCCCGGTAGGGCGCTCTGCTCGCCCGCAGTGGCCGCGCCGCACTGGCCGCAGAAGCGCGCTCGGCGCGCGAGAGGTCGACCGCAGCGTCGGCACGGCGCGCCATCCAGGTCCGCGAGCTCGGTCATGGAGTTCCGCTGCTCAATCGCCTTCGGACTCCGTCGCTCTCGCGCGCACTCCGCTGAACACGGCGCCGTCCAAGCACCAGTCGCGCCGCTCGACGATCCAGCGCGTCTTGACCTGACCACGCGGCAGTTGGAAGTGGATCTCGGCGAAGTTGCGCCCTTGGCGCACGACCTCGGGCGGGCTCAGCTCGACGCCGCTGGGCAGCCAATCCTCGCGTTCGAGCACCGCGCGCACC
>CAYOBN010000004.1:106163-113291 GCA_964402175.1 uncultured Planctomycetaceae bacterium
GCTCAGCTCGACGCCGCTGGGCAGCCAATCCTCGCGTTCGAGCACCGCGCGCACCTTCTTCCACGAAGCGCCGCGGTATGTGGCGCTGCACAGCGCTTCGCCGCCGTCCGCATCGCCGCGCGCCAGAGCGCTGCGGAACGCCTCCAATCGAGGTTCGAGCTGACGCGGCTCCTCGGCTGCTCTCAGTCCGAAGTGCAGGCCTGCGCCGACGATCGCGGCGACGACCGCCGCAAGGCCGAGCGTGCGCCAACGGGCGCGCCGATCGAGGCGGCGACGTTCTTCGGCGGTGGCGCGGGCCTCGGACTTCGAGACGTTCTTGACGTGGCGACTGCGCAGGTGCTTCGCGTCGATGACGTCTCCGTGGTCTCGTAAGAGCTGGCTGGCCCGTGCCGTGATCGGGACTGCGCACCAGAGCAGAACGCACGCCAGGATCGCGTACACCGGGAGCTGACCCTCGAGCAGCGTCGGTACGAGCGACAAGGTCTGCAGGGCCGCCAAGCTGATCGTCCAGCCGAAGGGATAGCGGTGTAGCGTCAGGACACCGACGACGAAGACCAGTGCGACAGCGACCAGAATGCCGCCCTCCAGGCTGCGTCCGATCCACAGGAAGAGCGCTCCGACGATGCCGTTGAGGCCGACGTTGAGCCAGAGCAGCGAGCGGACGAAACGCAGCCGTTGTCGGGCGACCCGCAGCTCGGCGTCGGCTGCGCGACGCTCCGCAGGGTCCAGGCTGGCGGAGCTTCGGAGACCCGTCGCGTTCGCCGCCTGGAGGGGGGCACCGCACTCCTCGCAGAACGTCACGGGTCGCCGGTGGACCGCGCCGCACGCGGCGCAGTCGTGGCGGGGCTCGGCAGGCGCTTGCATGGGCCGAGGCTAACCTCGATGGCGCAACTCTGCACTGCGGACGATCGGCCCGGTCGTCCGCCCCCCCTCTGGCTCTCGGCCCAGGGCTACGAGCTCGCGCGAGCCGCAGACAGGATCGGACGCAGCGCGGCAGCCAGGTCCATCCCGGCGCGCTGGAGGGCCGCGTTGAAGCCTGCCTCGGGCGAGAGGCAGGGGTTGGCATTGACCTCGAGAATGGTCGGCCTGCCCGTTGCGGTATCCACGCGGAAGTCGACCCTCGCCCAACCCGAAAGGTCGAAGGCGCGCCAGGCGCGCCGGGCGAGCTCGACGAGCTCCGCAACGAGCGCAGCGTCTTCCGGTGGGAACTCGAAGCGCCGCGGCGTGTGGTTGTATTCGTAGCTGGTTTCGTCCCACTTCGCCCGCCAACCGACCACCTTCGGCTTTTCGGCGGAGTAACCCTCGAAGATGATCTCGGCGGGCGGCAGCGAGACCGGAGGGGCGCCGCGTGTGCCGCTGTCGAGGAGCGCGAGGTTGAACTCGCGCCCATCGATGAACGCCTCCGCGAAACCCTCGCCTCCAAGGCTCGGCAAGCGCCGCTCCAGCTCATCGGCGAGGAGCCGTGGCTCGGAACCAGGGAGCACCGAGTCTTCGTCCAGGCCGACCGAGGCGTGTTCGTGCACGGACTTCAGGATCCAGCGCCCCGGAAGGGCGGCTTGCGCGGCGCGGAGCTCGGCGAGCGAGCGCTCTTCCGGCGTCGGCAGACCCGCGGCGCGCATGACGAGCTTCGCAGCGCGTTTGTCGGACGAGAGTCCGATCGCGCGTGCGTCCGCACCCGTGAACGGCACACGCAGAGCTTCCAGCAGCGCCGGAATGACCTGCACGAGCCTTCCATGCCCGCCGAGCGATTCGACGAGGTTGAAGACGATGTCCGGCCTCTCGGAATCGATCGCACGGCGCACGGAGGAGAGGTCGAGGCCGACCCCGCGCAGCGTGACATCGTGGCCGAGGGACGCGAGCGCATCCGCGACGGTGTGGGCTTGCACCACCCCGTCGAGCTCATCGGTGCGCGCTCCCGCGCGCGGGGCATCGAACAGGATCAGGACGTGCACGACCGGCCGACCTCCTGCACGGACCGCGGCCCGCGCTGCGGGAGCGGCTCGCGCGCGATGCGCGCGAGGGCGTGCGCGAGGATGCGCCGCATGAGCTCGGTGTAGGAGATCCCGACCTTCGCTGCGAGGATCGGCAGGTCCGAGTGCTCGGGGTGCATGCCCGGGAGGGGATTGACCTCCAGCACCATGAGTCGCCCGTCAGCGTCCGCGCGGACATCGACGCGACCCGCGTCGCGGCAGTCCAGGGCGATCCACGCGCGGCGCGCAAGGCGCTGTGCTTCGACGGCGAGGGCGTCCGTCGCCGCGTGATACTCGACGAGCACCTCGCACTCCTCTTTGCTGCCGTAGGTGTAGATCCCGTCGTCGCGCTGATCGAGCAGCACGACTTCGAGCGCACCGAGCGCCTCGGTGTTCTTGCCATCGCCGATCAAGCCGACCGTGAATTCGCGGCCAGGCAGGTACGGCTCGACGAGCACGGGCTGCTGGTAACGCTCGAGCAGCTCGCGCGCGGTCGCTGCGAGCTCTGCGCGGTCGCGGGCCTTGCTGTTCGCCTGCACACCCTTCGACGAGCCCTCCGCCACCGGCTTCAGGAAGACCGGAAACGGCAGGTCGACGGAGCCGAGGTCCGCGAGCGAGCGCAGCTCGCAGAAGTCCGAGGTGGGCACACCCGAGCTCTGTAGGACGCGCTTCGTGTACGCCTTGTGCAGCGTCAACGCAGCATTGAGCGGATCGGCGAGCAGCACGGGGATCCCGTACTCCTCGAGCAGCGCCGGCACGGCTGCTTCGCGCCCGAAGCGGCCCGTGCCTTCGGCGATGTTCCAGACGGCGTCCCAGCGCTCGCCGCGCGCCAATGCAGCGACGAGCGCCCGAATGCCGCCGATGCGCACCGGCTCGTGGCCGAGCGCAGTGAACGCCTCTTCGAACGCGCGGATCGTGTCCGCGCGATCGAATTCAGCGACATCCAACTCGTCCCAACCGAGCGCGAGGTAGTCCTCGCGCAGGTCGTACGTGAGTCCGATCTTCAAGCCTGTGGGCCTACCTGGCGTGGCTCCGTGCGCTCGTGGGGGATGCCGAGCTCCGCGTAGAGCATCCTCCGCCAGCGCTCTGCACGCTGGATGTCCATGCCGAGCACTTTGACCATGCCGACTCGGCCAGGATCGAGCATTTCCGTCGGGCAGAACGACGGGATCTCGCCCGTGAAGCCCGCGTAGGTGTAGTCGAACGGGTAGAGGCGGCACACGAGGGGCCGCGTCTCCTCGGGCAACACGCAGCCTTCGGCGCCGAGGAAGGAGCAGTCGCCGCCTTCCTTGCGCACGAGGACCGCGCGGGTTCCGTTGGGCCCGACGGCGCCGTTGCGCCACTCGGGGTCCGCCGGATCATGCTGCGTGTACACCGGATCGGTGGCCACGCGGCGCTCCCAGAAATCACTGCGGCCGGTGTAAGCGGCGATCCGCGCGAGGTCTCCCTGCGTGACGAGGATCTCCGCCTCTTGGCAGCACGTCTTCTGCGTCCGTGCGCAGCGCGCGCACGGATGCAGGTGCCCAGACTCGGTCATGGCTCTCTGCGCTCCCGCCGGGTATCCGGCGAAATTCGGCCAACCGCGGGCGAGGGAGGACCCTCGCCCGCTGCGGGTGGCTCAGGCGGGCGAAGGCATCGGGTCCGGGTAACGGTACGTTTCACCCGCGAAGTTGCGGATGACGATCTCGTCGCCCTCGCGGCCGACGACGTAGTTCGGCATGAGCGGGATCTTCCCGCCGCCGCCAGGGGCGTCGATCACGTAGGTCGGCACGGCGTAACCCGTCGTGTGACCGCGCAGGCCCTCGATGATTTCGAGGCCCTTCGAGATCGGGGTCCGCAGGTGCTTCGAGCCCGGGATCAGGTCGCCCTGATAGAGGTAGTACGGCCGCACGCGCGCGCGCAGGAGCTTGTGCACGAGCGACTTCATGACCTCGACGCTGTCGTTCACCCCGGTCGTGAGCACCGTCTGGCTGCCCAGCGGGATGCCCGCGTCGGCCAGCCGGGCGGTCGCCTGACGGACCTCGTCGGTCACCTCGTTCGGGTGCATGAAGTGCACGCTGACCCAAGCTTCGTGCTTGCGCAGGATCGCCGCGAACTCCGGCGTGATGCGCTGGGGCAACACGGCCGGGACCTTGCTGCCCACGCGCACGAACTCGACGTGCGGGATCGCGCGCAGGCGGCCCAGGAGCCAGTCGAGGCGGTCGTCGCTCATCGTCATCGGATCGCCGCCGGAGATCAGCACGTCGCGGATCTCAGGGGTGCGAGCGATGTAAGCGAGGGCCTCTTCGTACTGCGCCGTGTTGAAGTGGTACTCACCCGTCTTGCCCACGAGGCGCGCCCGCGTGCAGTACCGGCAGTACGTCGCGCAGAAGCTCGTCACGAGGAACAGCACGCGGTCCGGGTACCGGTGCACGAGGCCCGGCACGGCCATGTGGTGGTCCTCGCCGAGCGGGTCGTCCGCCTCGGACGGGTCCGTGTGGAACTCGCCGAGGGTCGGCACCATCGTGATCCGCAGCGGATCGCGCGGGTCTTCGGTGTCGATCAACGACGCGTAGTACGGCGTGATGCCGACGGGCAGGCGGTCACCGAGCTCCAGCACGGTGGCGCGCTCTTCTGCGGTCAGGGTGAAGACCCGCTCGAGCCCCTCGAGGCTGCGGATCCGGCTGCGGAGCTGCCACTTCCAGTCGTTCCAGTCGGCGTCGGTGACGTCCGGGTAGAAACGGGCGCGGAAGGCGCGCGTGCGCTCCGAGATCACGAAGGCCGGTGCTTCGGGCTCACTCGGCTTGGCCGCGGCGCGGCTGCTGGCTGTCTTGGAGCTCCGCGTGCGGCTCGTGCCGGTGAGCTCTCCACTCGGGCGACCGACGGCGATGCGGCTCGACTTCGTCGACGAGCGTCCGCCGGAGGGTCGCCCCGT
This sequence comes from uncultured Planctomycetaceae bacterium, assembly GCA_964402175.1. GTDB lineage: Bacteria > Planctomycetota > UBA1135 > UBA1135 > JAWKUK01. The sequence goes on from CAYOBN010000004.1 coordinate 111,048, forward strand.
AGGTGGATCGGGGACCTCGGGACCAACGGTGCCGAGGCCGACCTCGTGGGGGGTGCTGGCGGAGCGCTTTTCGCTCGTCCCAGACCCAGAACGCCGAGCGTTCATGCGAGTTGTGGTGCAGCGCCGGGTGGCGGGGAACCGTCCTGCCCGTCGTCCCGCAGAGCGGGCCGAACTTCGCGGGCTGCTTCGGACCCCTTGGGCGCAGCGCGCGGAAAAATAGAGGGCGCGCGCGCAGAGTCAAGGGAAGTTACCGGAATCCGATGCCGGGCCCGCTCAGTCGCCGTAGACCTCGTCGCCCGGCGGCGCATCGTCGACGCCTTCGTACGCACCTTCGGGGTCGATCTCGTCGAGGATCTCGACGTAGCTGGCGTAGCGCGTGGCGGGCAGCTCCCCGCTCTCCGCCGCGTCCGCGACCGCGCAGCCCGGCTCGTGGTCGTGGGTGCAGTCCGTGTACGCGCAGCGGGCTTGGAAGGGCGCGAAGTCGGGGAACTGGTGCCGCAGATCCCCACGCCGGAGGCCGTACGGGCGGAAGACGCGGATGCCGGGGGTGTCGATGACGTGGCCGCGCCCGTCCGCGCCGAGCTCACCCTCGAGCGGGAACATCCGGCTGAAGGTCGTCGTGTGTTTGCCCTGGGCCCAGTAGGAGGAGATGCGCCCCTCCCTGAGCTTCAGGTGCGGCTGCAGGCGGTTGATGAGGGTCGACTTGCCCGCGCCGGAGGGGCCGTAGAGGACGCTCACCTTGCCGCGCAGGGCGTCGGCGAGCGCTTCCAGGCCCTCCCCGGTCGTCGCCGAGGTCACCAGGACCGGCACGGGGATGGGCTCGTACGTGCGCCGCAGCTCGTCGATCCGGTCGGGCTTCACGAGGTCGGCCTTGTTCAGGACGAGCAGGGCCGGAATGTCGTGCCAGTGGCAGGCCGCGAGGATGCGGTCCGTCCGGTTGCTCGAGAACCCTGGGTGCTTCACCGACCCGATGCAGAGGAGCTGGTCGACGTTGGCGACGAGCACCTGCTCGCGCGGGTCGTGGCTGGACGCGACGCGGCCGAGGTAGTTGCGGCGCGGCTCGATGACCTCGAGGCTCGCCGGCTCGGTCGCCAGGTTCACCTGGACGAGGTCGCCGACCGCCGCCGGGTTCTTCTCCGTGGTGCGCTCTTCGAAGAACGAGCCCCGCAGCGCGGCCTGGACGACCCGGGGGTCGCCCTCGAGCCGGACGTGGACCACTTTGGCGTCGACCTGGATCACCCTCCCCCGCGTCAGCTCTGGCATGCGGGCGTAAGGGTAACCCGCCCGGGTCAGGGCCGCGGTACCCTCGCCCGCGCCATGAGCCACTCACTGCTGCCGACCGCCGTTCTGGCGGTCTCCCTCCTCCCGCTCCTCGGCGCGTGCCGCACCTCTGCGACGGGGTCCGGCGGTGGCCCGACGCCGGCTGAGCGGATCGCCACCCGGGACGTGTCCTACACCGCCGAGGGGGTCCCGCTGACGGGGTACCTCGCCCAACCGGCGGACACGTCCGAGCGGCGCCCCGGCGTCCTGATCGTCCACGAGTGGTGGGGTCACAACGACTACGTGCGGCGCCGCGCCGAGCAGCTCGCCCAGGAGGGCTACGTCGCGTTCGCCCTCGACATGTACGGCACCGGCAAGACGGCCAGCCACCCGACGGACGCCACCGCGTTCATGCAGGAGGTCATGGGGAACGCCTCGGTGATGGAAGCCCGCTTCCGCGCCGCCCTCGCTGTGCTGCGCGGCACCGACGGGGTCGATCCCGAGCACATCGGGGCCCTGGGCTACTGCATGGGCGGCGGGATCGTCCTGCGCATGGCGCGGGCGACCGACGAGCTCGACGTGGTGGCGAGCTTCCATGGTTCGCTCGGTGCGGCGCTGGGGATGACGGACACAGGCGGCGCCAAGGTGGTGTTCCTGGCCCACGGAGCCGCGGACCCGTTCGTGGCGAACGAGACCCTCGCGGCGCTCACGGCGGAGCTGCGGTCGAACCCGAAGATCGAGGAGGTCGTCGTCGCCAGCTATCCGGGGGTGACCCACGGTTTCACCAACCCGGCGGCGACGCAGAAGGGCGAGGAGTTCGGCTTGCCGCTCCGCTACGACGCGGACGCGGACGCGCAGAGCTGGCGCACGACGTTGGAGCTGTTTGCGCAGCACCTGCGCTAACGTTCGAACGGTACCAGGTACGAGTTTGCGGCGCGAGCTGCGGGCTGCACCGACTCGCGCGCTGCGCGCGCGAGCCGGTGC
>CAYOBN010000005.1:0-24738 GCA_964402175.1 uncultured Planctomycetaceae bacterium
CGGCCGATACGCCGTCGAGGTTCGAGCAGCAGGCCATGTCGTCCCACAGCGCGAGGTCGAGGTCGGCCGAGGGACGACGCGCCTCGCCGTCACGCTGGAGAGTGTCCCCGCCCCGCGGGGATCGCTTCCTATCCGCTCCCGGCACTGACGCGAAGCGTCGGGTCGGGTCGGGACGTTCACGGGCTGAGCGACGCCGCTTCGAACACCGCCTCGAGCGCGTCGTCCCCGACGACGACAGTCACCCGACCCTCGTGCACCGAGACATTCCAGCGGTTGTTGCGGTCGAGGTGCCGCTCGAGGGCGATGAGCAGCGCGCTCGGCACTTCGACGACGCGGACCTCTTCGGCTTTGTGTACGCGCTCCTTGGCGCAGCGCTGGCGTAGCAGGTCCGGACGTCGGTGGCAGTACACGACGACCTTGTCGGCGTGCTTCGACGCGCGGTGCAGGCGCTCGGGGGCGGGTGAGCCGACCTCGATCCACTCGAGCACGCGCCCGTCGGGGGCGCGCAGCCACAGCGCGGGTTCGTCCGCCTCGGACAGCCCCTTGCTGAAGGCGAGGCCCTCCTTGTGCTCGAGCGTCAGCGCGAGCACCCGCGTGAGGAGATAGGGCACGTCCTCCGAGGGGTGGCGCGCGACCCGCAGGTCGAGATCGACATAGACGCCGCGGTCGACATCGGCGAGCTGGATCTCGAAGCGGTGGATCATGGGCAGGTGACTGTACCCCAGCGCCACACTGCGGTAGGGTCTGGCAGCGGATCGGTTCGGTAGCGCTGGGCTTCGCCGCCGTAGTTGCCCGCGCGCCGTAGCTCGCACTGCAGCGCTCCGTTGGGATCGAGCGCGACTCTCCCCGAACGCCAAGCCCCAGGTCGGGTCACCATGCCGAAAGCAGAGAATCCGCGGCGCCACGGAGGACTGAACCGACCCCCTGGCCTGGCCTGGCTGGGCCGCGGGGTCGCGTACGGCCTCGCGCTCGCGCTGCTCGCCTTCGTGGTGAGCGGCTGGGTGGGGTTCTGGCCGGGGGAGGCGCCCGTCTGGTCGCGGGCGCGCTTGCCCGTGGCGCCCTCCGAGGGCGGGACGGCGCTCTGGACGCTCGATGCTCCGACGCATCCGTCGGACATGCACCTCTTCACCTTCGGATTCGAGCTCGGCCCATGGCTCGTCGTCCTCGCCGGGCTCGCGCTCGCTGTCGCGGCGACGCTGGTCGTGGAGCGCAACGCGCCGCGGCGCTGCGAGGCGCTGGCGCTCGTCGGCGCGCTCGTGACGGTCGCGGGCGTCGTGTTCGCCTCGCGCGCTGCCTGGCACATGATGGTGTGGTTCCCCGGGGGCAACGAGGTGCCGCGCGCCCTCGACGCGGCAGTCCGCCTGTTGCTGGCCGGCGCCGCGCTCTCCGCCGTGGGCCTCGTCCGCGTCCTGCTCGCGCGCGAGCGGCGCGACGGGGCGACGCTCGCCCTCTGCGCGATGATCACGGCGCTGGCCGGAGCGTTCTACTGCGAGCGCTTCCTCGTGCGGCCGGTGTGGGCGACTCCCCCTTCCCCGCGCACGGACTTCGAGCCGGTGAGGCTCACGAGCGTGATCGATGCCCTGGAGTTCGACGCGGGCTACGGCGACAGGGAGGCCTGCGACGAGGTCCTCGAGCTCTCCGCCACCGGCGAGGTCTCCCATGTGGGCCCGCGCCCAGGCCACGGGCCGCCGGAGCGCTGGCCCGCGGACGAGCTCGAAGCACGGCTCCGGGCCCTTGCCGCTCGAATGGCAGAGGCGCCGCTCAGTGAGGGCTCGCACGAGTTCGTGCCCGACGGCGTGCTCTGGCTGCGGCTCGACGCACGGACTCCGTTCGAGGCGCTGCACACGTTGCAGGCCGCGAGCATGTCGGTCGGGATCTGGAAGCTCGGCCTCTTCTATCGCGTGACGGACAGCGGGCCCGGAGCGCGGCGTATGCTCTTCCTGCCGCGGCAGCTCGACAACAGCGAAGCGCCCGACCTCACGCTGCGGCGCGGCCTCGACGGTGGCGTCGAAGTGACGTCCGGCGGCGCGCCGATCGACTGGACGACCGCCGGGCTCTCCTTCCAGGACATTCCGGTGGTCTTCATCGCCGCAGATGTGCCCGCGGCGGCGCTGCTCGACGTCCTCCGCCGCCTCGGCCCCGAGATCGTCGGCCCGTTGCAGCTCGCAAGTCCGCGCTGACACCACGAGGCGCGCGGGCGAAGCGCCAGGTTGCGAGATTTGCGGGCCAGGGTCAGCATTCAGCGGACAGGAGTGACCGCGCTGGCCCACCGACCCCGGGGAGCGATGACCTCATGCAACCGAACCACACGACCCTCGCGACATTCCTCGCCGCCGCCTGTGCAGCGAGCGCCAGCGGCGCCGTATCCGACTGGTCCAACCTCGGCGGTAACGCCTGTGCCAACGGCCTCGTCGCGGCCACGGGGCCGGACACACCGACCCAGATCTGGAGCAGCGGCCCCGGGAGCCTCATCGCCTGGGCCCCGGCCACCGAGGGCGAGCGCCTCTTCGTGGTGCGCCAAGCCGCCTTCGTGCCGAACCAGATTCCGAACGACTCGCGGGTCGTCTGCCTCGACCTCGCGAGCGGCGCGACCCTCTGGTCGTTTGTTTGCCCCTATACGAGCGGCGATTGGACGACCGTTGTGTACGGCGCCTCCCAAGGCCGCGTCTTCGTCGGTCGTGGCGGCAACGGCAGCAGCGTCTCGGCGCCCGTGTACTGCTTGAACAGCACGACCGGTGGAATCCTTTGGGTCTCGCCGGCCGAAGTCGCGACGGGCGCCTACGACGGCGTGGTCTTCACCGCCGAAGGAGACCCGATCTTCACCTCCAACGTCGAAGTGCGGCGCCTCGATGCCGCGACGGGCGCGACCGTTTGGGCGAGCGCGCGCTCGTGCAGCGTCAGCGGCAACTGCGGCCCGGCCCGCGACGGCGACGCGCTCTACTTGGACGAAGTGGCGCCAGGGGGCCAGGTCATCAGCCGCTTCGACGCGGCGACGGGCCAGCGCCTCTACTCGAGCCCGATCATGCCGGGCTTCCTGAGCCAGAACGCGCCCTTCTGTGCGCCGGGCGGCCTCGTCTTCTACCAGCGCTCGCAGAACCAAGCCTCGGTCGACGCGATGTACGCCTTCCGCGACACCGGGACGGAGCTCCAGCTCCTGTGGAGTCACCCGACGATCTACGAATACGGCGCGCGGCACGCGATCACTCCCGACGGTGGCGTGACGATGCTGAGCCCTGCGGGACACCTGCAGATCCGAGACCAACTCACGGGTGTCCTGAGATTCGAGTCCAGCGCGCCGGTCTTCAGCGCAGCGCCGATCTCTTCCATGTTGGCGGTGGACGCGGCGGGCAAGGTCTTCTACGGCAATTCAGGCTTTCCAGGCACGATCTACTCGTTCGACCCGGACCTCGCCGTGCGCTGGTCGCTCGCGATCCCGAACCTGAACCAGGCGGGGCCGGTCCTGGCCGGCGACGGCAGCCTCCTGGTTGCGGCGACGAACACCGTGCGGCGCTACTGGACCTCCCTCGGCACGACCTTCTGCGCGGCGGTCCCGAACTCGACCGGCGACGTCGGGCGCCTCTCCGCCTCTGGCTCCGTCAGAGCCGCGAGCAATCACCTGGACCTGCGCGCCACCGGATTGCCGCCGAACACCGCTGGGTTCTTCGTGACGAGCGCGACACAGAACCCGACCGGGACCATCCCCCCGGGCAGCCAGGGGAGGCTCTGCCTGGCCGGAAGCATCGGCCGCTACCTCGGCCCCGGTCAGGTGCAGAATTCGGGCCCAGCAGGCACGTTCCGTTTGTCCCTCGACCTGACGCTGACGCCGGTGCCTATCGGGACGGTCTCGGTCATGGCAGGCGACACACGGAGTTGGCAGGCCTGGTACCGCGACGTCAACCCGACTCCGACCTCGAACTTCACGACCGCGCTGGCGATCCAATTCACGCCCTGAGCGCTGCGCCTCGAGGACCAGCGTCGAGAGGGGCTGGATTGCGCGACCGGACCGCAGTCCTCCCGGGAGTTGGTCCGGTGCCGCACTTCGAAAGCGCGCGCGCCGACGGGAGGCTCGTCCTCGAGCTCGAGCTGAGCGCTCGACTCCGAGGGAAGTCTGCCACTGTCCCGGTCACCCGCGAGCGACCGCCGCGGGCCCTTTCGTCTCGCGACGGCTGGAGAGACCGTCACCGACATCGAGCGCCAGCGCCGCGCGGCAGCGGTCACGGGCGCGCTGAACGTCAGAGTGTGATGACCTTCTCGGCCGCGGCCAGCTCGCGCAGGATCGTGTCCATGTCGCTGACGCGCGCGGGCGCGATGTCCAAGCGGTAGTGCTGCACACACGTGCCGCACGGCACGATGTCGATCCCGCCCTCGGCCAGGAGGGTCAGCTCGGCCAGCACCGGCGAGTCCTTCGCCAAGAGACGCACGCCCGAGTTGTAGAGCACGATCGTGTCGAGCCCATGCAGCGCGATCGCCTTGCGCAGGAAGGTGCCGAGGATGCGCTGGCCGAGCTCGCGGTCCCCTTGACCCATTTGGTCTTGATTCAGTACGACGACGGTTCGCATGGGCGGTTGTTCCTGGGTGAATCGGCTATGCAACCCGCAGCGTTTCGGTTCGGGCGAGGGTCCGCCGAATCAAACTGCGGTGTTCGCTGACGGGTTCAGCGGCCGCGGTGGACGAGCTCGGCGAGGCGCTCTCCGAGCCAGACGATACCGGCTGTATCGAAGACGAGCTGCTCACGCTGCTCGGGGATCCCCTGCAGCGGCAGGTGCACGAGGTGTCGGTCCTTGGCGGCGAGGGCCGCGATCGCCGACATGACGTCGAATGAGCCTGCGCTCTCGTCCTGGGTCGGCGGCTGCTGGCTGACGTACCACGCGAGCTCGGGGCGCCCGAGGTCCCGGCGCGTCGCTTCGACGAGGGCGGCGAGCCGCTCGGCTGCGGACTCGCGATACGGTCCGAAGGACATGTCGTTCTCGCCGACGTGGTAGACGATCCCAGCGAGCTCCACCCCCGGACCGCGACGCTGCAGGTCGTGGAGCGTGCTGCGAATGAACTCGAGGAACGCGGGATAGAGGTTCCGCTCCTTCACCTCCGAGCCCCCGGGCGTCCAATCGATGATCTGCGAGCCGCTGTGCGTGAACTTCGCGATGGCGATCGGAGCAGAGCTCAGCTTCGTGAGCCTTTTCGCAAAGCTGAGCTCTGGGCCGAACGTGTCGAAGAGGCCCGCGGGCGCGAGCGTCTCCCAGCCGTTCGATCGGTGCACGCCACCGCCCGTCGAATAACGGAAGGGCACGCGCGGGTCCTCCGCGACGAGGCGCTTGCCCCCTGTCAGGTTGGGCAAGTCCTGCACAAACGACCGCTCCCCTTCCATGTTGCGGTGGCCGGCCAGGATGTAGAGCTGGAAGGGCTTCGACTTCGTTTCGGGCAGAGCCGCGAGGCTCGGACGAGGGGCTCGGGGCTGGCCGATGTTGGCGAGGTAAGCCTCCGCGTACATGAGCCCATGTTCGAGCTGACCCAGTGTGCCGTAGTGGTAGTGCAAACCACCGCCACCGCCGATCTCGACGGCGATGTGCGCGGTCGGCACGTACTGCGATAACGGATCCCCTTGCACCGCCGCGCGCTGGCCGCGGGCGATGTCGCCCATCCAAGGACGCAGGTCCATGCCCCAGATCGTCTTCGTGCAGAGCTCGCCGATGTAGGCGCGCAACTCCGGCGCGTCGAGGTCGCTGCGCAGCCTCTTCAGCAACGCGGCCAGGTTCTGGCCGTACGCATTACGGAACCCATCATTGAATTGGTCGTTCTCGCCTTGGTGCCACATGAACCCTTCGAGGCGATAGTCGACACGGGCGTCGTCGAGCTCCGCCAGCGATTTGCGCACCGTGTCCAGCAACAAGGGGTACATGCAGAACCCCGACGGTCGCTCGGGGTTCCAGTCTCCTCCGAGGTCCGTCCCGCCCGCAGCGACCTTGATGATCGCGATCGGCCCGGGCGAGCGGCGGCTCACTTCGCGCGCGAAACTGAGCTCTGGACCGACGAGGCCATTCACTGGCTGAAGCGGCTCCCAGCCTTTTGAGCGCTGCTTCTCCTCGCGTCCGATGACGTACGCGAAGCGCACCTTCCGATCGGGGAGGTCGAGACCGACAAAGGGCGGGTAGAGCGCGATATCCGCCACCTTCGAGTCTGCGCCTTCCATGTTGGACTGGCCGGCGAAGACGAAGACGCGGACGGTCTTCCCCTGGTCGACAATGGCACCGAGCGAGCTCGCTGCCAGCGCGACGAGGAACAGCGCGAGGGCGCTGAAGCTCACAGCGATCGAGGAGCGCATCTCTGGTGTCCGTTGGCGCCGCGAGGAGCGCTCAGATCTCGTAGTCGAAGGCGTCGGCCAAGGAGTATTGGTTCCCCGTGGCCGCGTTGAGCGCCGCCAGCACCTTCGCCGCAGTGTTGCGCGTCAGACGTCGGCCCTTCACGGCGCGCGCGATCATCTTGTGCGTGAGCTGCGCGCTGGAAGCCGCGACCAGGTCGTGGGGCTTCAAGTCGTGGCGCTGAAGGAGCGCAGCGAGGGGCTGCGGACCCATGTTGCGGTCGGTTTCGAGGTCTTCCATCGGTGAGCGTTCGCCAGTGTGGGGCTGCGACCCGAAGGCCAGCCCGTTCAGCGCTCGAGGCGCAACGTCGGGGGCAGCGGCTCACCTTCGGGCACGAAGGTCATCGAGATCGAGTTCACGCAGTGGCGCGTGTTCTTCGCCGTGAAGCCCTCGCCGTGGAAGACGTGGCCGAGGTGACCGTCGCAGTTGGCGCACAGGATCTCGATGCGGCGCCCGTCGGCGTCGCGCTCGCGGCGGACAGCATTGGGCAGCTCGTCATCGAACGACGGCCAACCGCAGCGGCTGTTGAACTTGTCGGCGGAGCGGTACAGGGGCAGGTTGCACTGGCGACACACGTAGGTGCCCGCGGCCTTGTTGTCCGTGTACTCGCCGGTGAACGCGCGCTCGGTGCCTTTGTGGAGGATCACGCGCGCCTCTGCGGGGCTCAGGGGGTTGTAGGCGTCGGCCATCTGGATGTTGTTCGACGGTGCCGTCGGTGTCTCGCTCTCGGGCTGAGCCGCCGCCTCGGGCGCCTCGACCACCCCGGGCAGAGCGTCTGCCGGGGCCGGGGCCCCCTGGTCCGACGGGTCCGACGGATTCGCCGCGGAGGTGGGGAGCGTCGCCGTCGGCGCCTGGCTGCCCGGCGCACACGCGACGGCGCCAGCGACGCAGAGCATCAAGGAGAGGGTCAGGTGCTGCATGGGATGCGGTTCGTTGTTCCAGGGTACGGGATGCGGCGCGTCCGTGACCCACGAACGCGCGAACCCAATTCGACCGTGTTCAGCGCCCTCTTCCTCGCCAACGTCGCCGCGACCTGGTTCATGGCCGGCGTCATCTGGTTCGTCCAGCTCGTGCACTACCCGCTGATGGCCCTCGTCGGGACCGAGCGCTGGCGCAGCTACGAAGAGGCCCACTGCCGCTGGACCTCCGTCGTCGTGATCCCGGCCATGTCCGTGGAGCTCGTCTCGGCGGCGGCTCTGGCCGCGTTCGCCTGGGACGGCGCGGAGGCCTCTGCAGGGCTCCCGGCGTGGGCCCTGTACGCCGGCGCGGGCCTGGCGGCGTTCATCTGGCTGACGACGTTCTTCCTGCAGGTGCCCCTGCACATGCGCCTCGACGCCCGCTTCGACCCGGTCGCCCACCGGCGCCTGGTCACATCGAACGCGCTGCGCACCGCCGCTTGGACGGCCCGGGCGGCGCTGATGACCTGGCTGCTCGCGGGCCGGGTCGCGCTCCCCTGAGGCCGAAGGGGGGTGCGGAAGATCCCGATTCGGGTCGATAACGGGCTGTGCCGCTCCCGATCCCACCGCCGACCGATCCCGAGCGCCTGCGCCTCGCCGAGGACACGGCGCGGCGCGTCAACTGGAAGCGCTGGGGCCCCTACGTCGCGGACCGCCAATGGGGCACCGTGCGCGAGGACTACTCCGCCAGCGGCGACGCATGGAGCGCCTTCCCGCACGATCATGCCCGCAGCCGCGCGTACCGCTGGGGTGAAGACGGGCTCTTCGGGTTCTGCGACCGGCAACAGCGCCTCTGCCTCTCCGTAGCGCTCTGGAACGGCCGCGATCCGATCCTGAAAGAACGCCTCTTCGGCCTCACGGGTCCCGAGGGCAACCACGGCGAAGACGTCAAGGAGTGTTACTGGCACCTCGACGGGACCCCGACCCACTCGTGGATGTCGGCGCTCTACCGCTACCCGCAACGCGAGTTCCCCTACGGAGAGCTCGTGCGTGTGAACCGCGAGCGAGGCCTCGCCAAGCTCGAGTACGAGCTCACCGACACGGGGGTCTTCGCGGATCGGCGCTACTTCGACATCACGGTCGAGTACGCCAAGGCCGGCCCCGACGATGTTCTGGCCCGCTGGCGGGTAGTGAACCGCGGGCCCGAAGCTGCGACCTTGCATGTGCTCCCGACCTTGTGGTTCAGGAACACGTGGAGCTGGGGTCGCTCGGGCGAGGAGCACGGTCCCAGACCACACATCACGAAGCTCGACCCACAGACTGTTCGCGCAGAGCACGAGACGCTCGGTGAGCTCACGCTTTCGTTCGACCGCAACGAGGACGGGTCACCGCCGCAGCTCTACTTCTGCGAGAACGAGACGAATACCGAGCGCCTGTTCCAATCACCGAATCGCTCGGCGCACGTCAAGGACGCGCTGCACGACGTGGTCGTCGCGGGGCGCATCGACGCCGCCTCCGTGAGCGGACCCGGGACGAAGTGCGCGGGGCACTACGTCCTGACGGTGCCCGCCGGCGGCGAACGCGAGGTCCGTGTCCGGCTCTCGGCCGGCAAGAGAGCGCCTGCCCTGGGGGACGAGTTCGAGGCCATCATGCGCACACGCGCGCTGGAGGCCCACGAGTTCCATGCGCGCCTCGCTGCGCCGCGCGCTACGCCGAAAGAGCGCGTCGTCACGCGACGCGCTTATGCAGGGCTCCTGTGGACGAAGCAGTTCTACCACTACGTCGTGCCCCATTGGCTCGATGGTGACCCGTTGCAGCCCCCGCCGCCTGCCGAGCGCCGCATCGGCCGCAACGTCGAATGGGACCACCTGTACAACCGGGACATCCTGTCGATGCCCGACAAATGGGAGTATCCGTGGTATGCCGCATGGGACCTCGCGTTCCACATGCTGCCGTTCGCGCGGATCGACGGGACGTTCGCGAAGCAGCAGCTCGAGCTCCTGTTGCGGGAGTGGTACATGCACCCGAACGGTCAGATTCCGGCCTACGAGTGGAACTTCGGCGATGTGAATCCGCCGGTCCACGCATGGGCGGCATGGCGCGTCTACAAGATGACGGGACCGCCGGGACAGCGCGATCAGCTCTTCCTGAAGCGCTGCTTCCAGAAGCTGCTGCTCAACTTCACGTGGTGGGTGAATCGCAAGGACGCCCATGGACGCCACCTCTTCAGCGGCGGTTTCCTCGGTCTCGACAACATCGGGATCTTCGATCGCAGCGCGCCGCTGCCCGGTGGAGGTTCGCTGGAGCAAGCCGACGGCACCGCGTGGATGGCGTTCTACTGCGGAACGATGCTGTCGATCGCGCTCGAACTAGCGCGCGAAGACGAGTCCTACGAGGACCTGGCGAGCAAGTTCCTGGAGCACTTCATCGCTATCGCCGACGCGATGAACCACTTCGGCGGAACTGGGCTCTGGAGCGAGGACGACGGCTTCTACTACGACCGCATCCTCGTCAACGAGCGCAGCGTGCGGCTGCGACTCCGTAGCCTCGTCGGTGTCATCCCGTTACTCGCTGTCGAGGTCCTGGAGCAGACGACGATCGACCGACTGCCTGGCTTCAAACGCCGCATGCAGTGGTTCCTCGAGAACCGCACCGACGTGTGTTATCGCATGGGCTACATGGAGGACGACGCCGGGCACCAACACCGCCTGCTGTCGATCCCAAGCCGCGAGCGCCTCGTGCGAGTCCTGCGCTACGTGCTCGACGAGAACGAGCTCTTGTCACCGTTCGGTGTGCGCTCGCTCAGCAAAGCGCACCTCGCGCGCCCGTTCGAAGTTACCCTGGCGGGTCAGCGCTTCAATGCGAGTTACGTGCCCGGAGAGAGCGACACCCGGATGTTCGGGGGCAATTCGAACTGGCGGGGACCCGTCTGGCTGCCGATCAACTTCTTGCTCGTCGAAGCGCTGGAACGCTACCACCACTTCTACGGTCCGACGCTCCAAGTCGAGTGCCCGACGGGCTCGGGTGTGTTCATGAACCTCGGAGAGGTCTCGCGCGAGCTCGCTCAGCGGCTCGTCACCCCTTGGTTCGAAGACCGTGCAGGCGCGCGGCCCTTCCACGGAGACGCTCGGCTCGGACCCGACGGGCCGCGCCTCGCCGACGACCCCGACTGGAAGGACCTGCTGCTGTTCCACGAGTACTTCCACGGCGATACCGGCCGCGGGCTCGGAGCGGCCCATCAGACGGGCTGGACGGCGCTCGTCGCGACCCTGCTCGAAGGGCTCGCCCGGCGTTCCTGAGGGGTGGTCGGAGTCCCGAGGAGCCTGGTCCGGGTAGGCTAGGACGCCCCCCCAATGAAACTGCTCCACCTCGCACTCGTCCTGTCGCTCGCTGCTGCGGGCTGTTCGTCCGAGGCCCGGTCGTCCTACGGGACGCCGCCGCTCGCCGACCTGCGCATCCCCGCCGCCGCGCCCGCGGGCTGGGACCTCGCCTCCGCGGGAGCCCGCATCGTGCCCCTGGGCCTCGACCACGCGCTCTTCCTGCCGAAGAGCGCGGACCCGAAAGCGGTTCTCCTGCCCTTCGGAGCGGGCCTCAAGGGCGCGCGCAGCGTGCGCGTGCTCTGCATGGCGGACGGCAACTTCGAGCTCGCGGGATCGCTGGCCGGGCAGCCGCTGACGCCCCGTCCGGGCACGGACACCAAGCGCCAGGTCCACACCCTCGAGCTGCCCCTCGCCGCCCCCCTCGCCGAGGACGCCGGCGCCCTCGAGCTGCGCTGCACCGGGGCACAGGTGCCCGTCCTGGTCCTTCGCGTCCAGGTCATGGGCTGACCGGCAAGCGCGGGGGGCTATGCTCTCCGCCCCGTGCCGCGCATCGCCGCTTTCCTCACCCTGACCTCCGGGTCGCCCGCTCCCCTGCGCGCCGTCGACCGGATCGCGGAGGGCCGCGGGCTCGACGCTCGCGACCGCGGCCTCGTCCGCCGCTTGGTCGGCACGGAGATCCGGCGCCGCGGCACGCTGCGCGCGCTCGTCGACGCGTTCGCGCGGCCGAAGCCGAAGCCCGAGCTCGCGCTGCTGCTGCGCCTCGGCCTCGCCCAGCTCTTCTTCATGGACCGGATCCCGCCGCACGCGGCGCTCTCGGAGACGGTCGATGCGGCGTCGCGCCTGCTCGGCGAGTCGAAGGGGCGCTTCGTGAACGCGGTGCTGCGCGAGGCGCTGCGCGCCCGCGGTGAGGGCCGCACCGGCGACCCGACCCGGGACCTCGTGGGCCGGCCGTGGCACCTCGCGGAGCCGATCTTCCGCGACCCCGAAGAACATCCGGCGCTCTGGGCCGAAGACGCCCTGTCGATCCCCGCGGCCCTCTTCAAGCGCTGGTCGAAGCGCCACGGCGCCGAGACCGCGACGCGCCTCGCTCGCCTGGCGCTCGACGAACCCGCGCTGTCGCTGCGTGTGACCTCGCACGGGGTGCGCGAAGCGGTCGCGGCAGAGCTCGAAGCCCTCGGTGTCGCGACGCGCGAAGGCCAGCATCCTTCGATCCTGCTCGCCGATGCCGACATGACGGGCACCGTCGTGCAAGCCGAGGCGTTCACCTCCGGCCGCGTTACGGTGCAAGGTGAGACCGCCCTGCGCGCCGCGTTGCTCGTGGGAGCCTCGGCGGGCCAGCGAGTGCTCGACCTCTGCGCGGCCCCCGGAGGCAAGACCGCGGTGCTCGCCGAATCGGGCGCCGAGGTGCTCGCCCTCGACCGTTCGCTGCGGCGCCTCACCGATGTGCCCTCGGGCCTCGCGCGGCTCCGCCCCGCCGGGCGCGTGCAGCTCGCGGTGAGCGACGGCGACGCGGCGCTCGCGCCCGGCGCCCCCGCCTTCGACGCGGTGCTCGTCGATGTGCCGTGCAGCAACACCGGTGTGCTCGCCGGGCGCCCCGAGGCCCGCTGGCGCTTCGGCCCCGCCACCCTCGCTTCGCTCGTCACCGAGCAGGAGCGCTTGCTGCGCGCCGCCTGCAACCGGGTGCGGCCCGGCGGTGTCGTCGTGCACTCGACGTGCAGCCTCGAGCCCGAAGAAGGCGCACAGCTCGTGCGCCGGGTGCTCGCAGAGGATCCGCGCTTCGAGCTCGAGGCCGAGCACAGCGCGCTGCCGGACTCGGCGCCGAACGGCGGACCGATCGACGGCGGCTACGCGGCGCGCCTCGTGCGCTCGCGGGGCTGAGCGCGTCTCGAAATCCGACGCGGGCTGTCGCAAAACGCGAACGCTCCACATTTGCGGAGAAGTCGGGGAGAACTGCGCACCTGTTGCGGTTTGGTTTCCACAGCGTGGACACCTACGATGCAGGCGGATCCGCCGCCACGACACCCCGCCCTATGGCCACTCCGACCCGCCGCCCCCGGTCCAACGAAGCCGCCCCGAGGTCCAGCCGCAGCGCCGCACCGAACATGGTGCCGGTCTTTGCCACGGTCGCGCTCGTGGTCGTCGCAGCGCTCGGAGTCGCGATCGCCACGAAGAAGTCGGAGAAGACCGATACCCCGGCAGCGCCCGCAGACACGGGCTCGGCCGACGCGGCCAACATCTTCGGCGACATCGATACGAGCAAGGACCGCTTCCTCCGCACACCGGGCAGCGGCTCGAAGCGCGAGAAGGAGACCAACGATGCGCCGCCGGGGATGGCCGACGAGCCCGTCTTCCAGCAAGCGCGACAGATCGCTGCCGAAGCGAAGACCCTCGTGGACGCCGCGCTCGCTGCGGAGAAGTCCGGCGACGTCGCGACGTGGGGCGCAAAGGCGAAAGAGGCGCGCGAGAAGCTCGACCGCGCGCTTGAGATGACCGCAGACTGGCACATCGACCTCGGCCTCAAGTGGGGCTCGCGCGATGCGCAGCTCCTGCGGATCGACGCCGAGATCGCCACATGGCGCACGATGTTGTCGAAGGTGCGCAAGGCGCACTGATTTCTCGAGCGTGCGCGGTCGTTCTCCACAAGTTGTTCGCTGCGGTGGAATTCTGGGATGGCGACTCCGCGGCGTGCACTGATCACTGGGGCCTCGTCGGGCATCGGCGAAGCGGTCGCGCGGCTGCTGGCGGAACGCGGCTACCGGGTCGCGCTGCTCGCGCGGCGCGCGGACGTGCTGCAGCGGGTGCAGAGCGAGCTCACTCCCTGCGCTGCGGGTCCGCACCTGACGCTCGCGTGTGACCTGGTCGACGCAGCAGCCATCGAGGGCGCCGTCGCGGAGCTCGAGCGACACTTCGGCGGGCTCGACCTCTTGGTGAACAACGCGGGCGTCGGCTACCGCGCGCGCGTCGAGGAGCTCGACCCCGCCACGCTGCGCAACGTCTTCGACACCAACGTCTTCGGGTTGCTCCTCATGTGCCGGGCGGCGCTACCGCTGCTGCGCCGCGGCGAGCGTCCCGTCGTCGTGAACATCGCCTCCGTCGTCGGCCGCCGCGGTATCCCCGGGCAAGTCGGCTACGCCGCGAGCAAAGCCGCGGTCTGTTCGATCGGCGAAGCGCTGCGGATCGAGTGGGCGGACGCCGGCGTCGCGGTCTGCACCCTCAACCCCGCCCTGACGGCCACCGGCTTCTTCGCGAACCAAGCGAACCCTGCCGCGCTGCCCGATCCGGACCTGGCCGACGCCAGCCCTGCCCGCGACGTCGCGCGCGAGGTGCTCGCGCTCGACGAACGTCCGGTGCCCGAGCGCTCGCTGCGCTGGAAGTGGCGCCTGCTCGGTGTGCTCTCCGTGCTCGCTCCACGGCTCGCCGACCGGTTGCTCGTCCGGCGCCTCGGCGGCGACTGGCGGGCGCCGTCACGCTGACCCCCCAAACTGACCCGGCGGGTCAGCTCGCGGCGCGCTTCGAGCCGAACTCCGGCATCGGCGGCAGGTCGAGGTCACCGCTCGGAGGCGGCGCGCTCGTCCGCTGCGCCGGGGCCGCGCCCGGCTTCGAGCGGTTATCGTCGTCGTCGTCGAGCAACCCGTCGAGCGGATCGACGTCGAGCGCCCCGAGGTTGCCGAGCTCGCTCAGGCCCGAGATCGCATCGAGGTCGAGCTTGTCGTCGTCCCCGAGCGGCGCGACGGTAGCGTCGAGGTCGAACCCGAAGTCCTCCCGAGGGGCACCGGCAGCCCGGGCCGGCTCGGAGCCGAAGAGGACACCGAGGGACGCGTTGACCTCGGCGTCGGCCTGGTCGAACAGGTTGCCCCAGCCGCCTTCGATCTCGGCCACTTTGCCCGCGCCGAAGTTCTCGAGGATCCAGCGCCGGTTCGTCTCCACGGTGCCTACGACGGGCAGGATCACGAGGTCCGACGCCGCCGCCAGCATCGCCAGCACGTCCGCCTGGACGAGCGCAGGCATGATCACCGTCAGGACCTGGCCGAAGCGGTCGAACGGCACCACCTGGTGCTGCCGGAAGAGCTTCATGTCGAGCTCCGTGCGCAGCTTCGCGTTCGGCTCGACCATGTCGATCGGCAGGAACGGCAGGCCGAACGTCTCGCAGACGATCCGCGACAGGTCCCAATCGGGGACGAGGTTCGTCGTGACAAGCGCCTCGCAGAACGGCATCCCCCCCTCGCGGCTCTGCTGGAGCAGCTCGCGGATGGCGTCCACGTTCGCGATTCCCCGCTCATGGAGGACTTCGGCCAGGCGGCCGTGGTCGAGGCGTTGATGGTGCTTCACAGGCGTCGTCGGCCCCGGGGCCCGGGGGGGTCACCGGGAGGGGCCAACGGGGGATATCGGCACCGGGCCGACGCGACTTGAGACGACCTCGGGACCCGCGCTCAGACGTCCAGGTTCGTGATCTCGAGCGCGTGGTTCTCGATGTACTCGCGGCGCGCCTCGACCCCCTCGCCCATGAGGATCGTGAAGATCTCGTCCGCTGCGATCGCGTCCTGCAGCTCGACCCGGTACAGGGTGCGCCGGGTGGGGTCCATCGTGGACTCCCAGAGCTGGTCCGCGTTCATCTCACCGAGGCCCTTGTAGCGCTGGATGTCGACGTTGCTCTGGGCGCCCTTCTGGGCCGCCCGGGCGAGCTCCATCAGGTTCGCGCAGGGCACCTCACCCTTCGGGCTGACGACGAGGAAGCTGCCGCCGCCGCGGAACTGCAGCCCGAGGCTCGCGATGGTCGCGAGCTGCTCCTCGAGCTGCTCGCGCTGGCGCAGGAACGTCGACACCCCGTCGGCGTCCTGGAGCTTCACGTCGCTCTCCGGGCCGCGGTAGATCGCGAGGGGTTCGGCCCCGCGGTTCCCGCCTTGCAGCTCGAGCCACGCGTCGAGCTCCTCACGGGTGTCGAAGAACGCGCTGGCCGAGCCGACCCGCGCCCAGTGGTTCGGCAGCTTCGCGCCGTCCCAGCGGTCGAGGAAGTCCTCGAAGCGCACGGTGACCCAGCTCGGCAGGGCCTGCTCCGCGAGGCCCTGCAAGCGCTGGAGCTGGTCCAGGAGCGCCTTGAGCTCCGCACCCGACCACTCGCGGTTCGTGCTCACATCGCGCAGGGTGAGCGACGAGGCGCCTCGGTCCACCAGATAACGGCGCAGGGCAGCGTCGTCGGGGACGTACGCGCTGTTCTTGCCGATCGTCACCTTGTAGAGCGGCGGCTGCGCGATGTAGAGGTTCCGGTGCTCGATGAGCTCCGGCATCTGCCGGAAGAAGAACGTCAGGAGCAGCGTGCGGATGTGCGAGCCGTCGACATCGGCGTCGGTCATGATGATGACCTTGCCGTAGCGCAGCTTCTCGATGTCGAACTCCTCGCCGATGCCGCAGCCCAGCGCCTGGATGATGAGCTGGATCTCCTGGTGCCCCAGCATCTTGTCGAGGCGCGCCTTCTCGACGTTCAGGATCTTGCCCTTGATGGGCAGGATCGCCTGATAGTTCCGGTCGCGGCCCTGTTTGGCAGGGCCACCTGCCGAGTCACCTTCGACGATGTAGAGCTCGGTCTCGTCGCGGTTCTTGTTCTGGCAGTCCGCCAGCTTGCCGGGCAGGTTGCCGCTCGCGAGGGCGGACTTACGCCGCACCAGGTCGCGCGCCTTGCGCGCCGCCTCGCGCGCTTCGCGCGCCCGCACCGCTTTGTTGACGATCGCTTTCGCCGGCGCCGGGTTCTCCTCGAGGTACGTCGCGAGCAGCTCGTTGACGACCGACTCGACGATGCCTTGCGCCTCGCGGTTGCCCAGCTTGTCCTTGGTCTGACCCTCGAACTGGGGATCGGGGACCTTGATCGAGAGGATCGCCGTCAGGCCTTCGCGGAAGTCGTCTCCGGTGGGGAGCTCTTCGTTCTCCTTGATGAGCTTCGCCTTGCGCGTGTAGTTGCCGAAGGTCCGCGTCAACGCCCCGCGCAGGCCCGCCAAGTGCGTGCCACCGCCGTGGGTGTTGATGTTGTTGACGAAGGTGTGGACGGTCTCGAGGTACGCGTCGGTGTACTGGAGCGCGAGCTCGACCTCGTACTCCTGCTTGGGGTTGTCCGGCGACGGGACCGCTTTCGTGAAGTGCACGATGTCGTCGTGCAGCGCGACGCGGTTCTTGTTGATCGTCTGCACGAACGTGCGCAGACCCTCGGGGTACCGGAAGACCTCTTTCGTGCCCGTGCGCTCGTCTTCGAGCTCGATCGTGAGCCCGCGCGTGCCCATGAGGTACGCGGTCTCGCGCAGGCGTTTCTCGACGATCGCGTACTCGACATCGACCGTCGAGAAGATGTCGGGGTCCGGGTACCAGATCACGGTGGTCCCGCGCTTCGTCGACTCACCGACGACGCGCAGGTCCTCGCTCTTCTTGCCGCGGCGGAAGGCCATCTCGTGGATCTTCCCGTCGCGGTGCACTTGGACGCGCAGCTCGGTCGACAGCGCGTTCACACACGACACGCCGACGCCGTGCAAGCCGCCCGAGACCTTGTACGACTCGCTGTCGAACTTGCCGCCCGCGTGCAGCTTGGAGAGCACGACCTCGACCGCCGGCACCCCCTCCTTCGGGTGGATGGACACGGGGATGCCGCGGCCGTCGTCATCGACGCGGATCGAGCCGTCCTTCTGCAGGACGACGCGACACATCGTGGCGTACCCCGCAAGGGCTTCGTCGACCGCGTTGTCGACGACCTCCCAGATGAGGTGGTGCATCCCGCGCGAGTCGGTGTCCCCGATGTACATCGCGGGACGGACCCGGACGGCCTCGAGGCCCTCCAGGACGGTGATCGAATCCGCCCCGTACTCCCGCGGCGCGGGTTTCGTGGGGACAGCTTCGTTGGGCGCTTGGTTCTCGGTCATGTGCGACGTCGCAGTCGAAAGGTGACGCGGCGGATGTGGGGGCGGTCGAGCAGGCGATTGGCGCGCGCTCGCAGGTCCTCGCCGGTGAACCCGACGAGCTCCTGTAGGAGCGCGGAAGAGGCGACTTCGACGACGAGTTGGCCGCGCGTGAACGAGGTCGCCCGGGCGGTCCGAGCGAGCTCGGGGCCGACCGCTTCGTCCCAAGCGGCGTAGATGGCGGCGTCCTTCTTGCGCTGCAAGAGGCCCGAAGCCGCGAGGTAGCGGTGCACGGCGTCCCCGAGGGGCGCGATCCCCCGACCCCGATCCACGCTCGCTGGCGCGGGGGGCTCGACGGGACGAACGGGTCGTGCACGCCGCTCTGCCATCAGGGATTGGCCGGCGAAGTTCAGATCTCGAACGTGATCGGCATCACGATGTAGATGTGATCCTCGCCCAGGATGAACTTACCCGGGGACGAGCGGTTCTCGAACTCCAGCCGGATCCGGTCGGAGTCGCCGTTCTTGAGGCCCTCGAGGACGAAGTCGGGGTTGAAGGCGATCTCGGTGTCCTCGCCTTTGTAGTCCACCTCGAGGTTCGCCGTCGCTGCGCCGCGACCGGTCGCCCGTCCGAACAGCTCGAGCTCGCCGCTGCGCGCGCGCAGCCGCACCGCCCGCTGGTCGTCGCCCGAGACGTTGGCCACGAGGCGCAGCTTGCGCGCCATGAGCTCCGGATCGGCCTCCAACGCATGGCTGCAGTGGGCCGGGATCACGGACTCGTAGCGGGGGAAGTCCCCGTCGATGATGCGCGCGAACGTCTCGGCGTTCTTGGTGCGCAGGCCGACCTGGTTGTCGCGGATCACGAACCGTACCTGGTCGAGCGGGTCCTGGATGACGCGGCAGAAGAGCTGCATGCCCTTGGTGGGGACGATGGCGCTCTGTGCGGCGGCGCCGCGGGTGTCGACGGGGGTCGAGATCTTCGAGAGGCGGCGGCCGTCCGTGCCGATCACCGTCATCCGGTCGTCGCCGAGCAGCACGAGCAGACCGTGCATGGCGTAGCGGCCGGGCTCCTTCGCAGCAGCGAAGGCCGTGCGACCGACGAGGCGCGTGAAGTTGCCGCCCTGGATCGAGGTCGACCCCTGCTCGTCGAAGCGCGGGATCACCGAGTACTCCTCGGGGTCCGCCATCACGAGCTCACACTGGTCGCTGCCGCTCGTCACGATGCAGCGGGTGCCCGACCCCGTGTCGAGGGTGATCGTCTCACCGGACAGGTCGCGCACGAAGTCGAACGCGACGCGCGCCGGCACAAGCGCCGGCCCCGGGTCCTCGACCGTCACGTCTTCGATGCGGTAACGCACCGAGACCTCCTGGTCGGACCCGACCAGCTCCAGCGCGTGGTCGGTCGCGACGAGGTACACGTTCTCGAGGATCGGCTTCGTGCTCTTGCTCGGCACGACGCTGTTCACGATCGCGAGCCCTTCGCGGAGCTTCTCTCGGTCGCAGGTGACCTTCATGGGCGCTTCAGGTTGGCTTCGTTGGAGTCGGACACGGAGATCTCACGCCGCGGCACGGGCATGGAGCAGCGACGCGTGGGCGCCGCAGGAGGCGGACTTTCCCACGGCGCTCGCAGGTCTGATCATCTTCTCAGCAGTAAGGGCCCGCGGCAACCTGGAAGAACGGGGGTTTACCTTTCCCAAGTGCCCGCCGGCGCGGGGGTTACGTCGTTCGCGCGCCTGTGGAGCGCGCCGTCGGGGCGGTGGAGGGACTGGGGAGAACAGGGGTCGTCCTCCACCCCTCTCCAGGGGGGTGGGTCGGGCCGCGCCAGGGGCTCGAGTTCTCCCCGGCGCCGCCGCTCTGACCGCACAGGGACTCCACAGCGGACCCCACGGTTTCTCCTTTTCCGTCAACATCCACACCCTGTGGAATCCACGTGGAGAACCCCCGTTCTGCACGGGGACAACCTGGGTTGTGCACGGGAATCTGCGGGGAGAAGTGGAGCGTTTGCGCCGGCCCCCGTGGAGGGGCCCCAGGGGCATCTCCAGAGTTCTGCCGCGCCTCCGAGGGCCCTGCCGGGCCGTGGCGCGCCTGCCGAGGGCCAGGGCACAGCAAGACGCAGGCGGGGCGGCCATCGCCGCCCCGCCTGCGTCACCCCGCGGCTGTGCTCGCCGCGTTTGGGCTCCTCGAGCCCGCCGCACTCAGCGTTTGCCCGTCAGCCGTTCGAGCAGCCCGCCGATGGCCTTCGTGGTCTCCGCGTCTTTCTCGACGAGCTTGGCGATCTTGTCGACCGCATACAGCACGGTCGTGTGGTCGCGGCCGCCGAAGTACCCGCCGATCTCCTCCAGCGAGTGCCGCGTGATGCGCCGGGCGAGGAACATCGCGACCTGTCGCGGGAACGCGATCGCCGCGGTCCGGCGCTTCGACTGCAGGTCGGAGAGCTTCACCGAGAAGTGGCTCGTCACGGTCGCGATGATGTCGTCCATCGTCGGCGCGCCGCGCTGGACCTCGATCAGGTCGGCGAGGGCGTTGCGCGCGAGCGCGACGTCGATCGTCTGGGCGGTGATGCCAGCATAGCCTAGCAGGCGCGTCACCGCCCCTTCGAGCTCGCGCACGTTCTCCTCGATGTGCTCGGCGATGAACTGCGCCACCTCGTCGGGCACCTCGCGGCTGCGCTCGCGCCCCTTGCGCTTGACGATCGCGACGCGCGTCTCGAAACACGGCGGCGAGACTTCGGTCACCATGCCCCACTTGAAGCGCGACACGAGGCGGTCCTGCAGCGTCGGGATGTCCTTCGGCGGCGAATCCGAGGACAACACGATCTGCTTGCCTGCGTTGTAGAGCGTGTTGAACGTGTGGAAGAACTCCTCCTGCGTGCGCTCCTTGTTCGCGAGGAGCTGGATGTCGTCCACGACCAGCACGTCGACGTTGCGGTACTTCTCGCGGAAGCCGATCAGGTCGCCGTTCTCGAGCGCGTTGATGAAGTGGTTGACGAAGGTCTCGCAGGACAGGTAGAGGATCCGCGCGCCGGGCTGGCGCTCGAGGATCATGAAACAGAGCGCCTGCAAGAGGTGCGTCTTGCCGACCCCCACACGCCCGTGCAGGAAGAGCGGGTTGTAGGCGCGGCCCGGGTGCTCGGCCGAGCCCATCGCCGCGGCGTGCGCGAACCGATTGCACGGACCGACGACGTAGTTCTCGAAGGTGTAACGCGGGTTGAGGACGATGTCGCTGTTCGAGTGCAGCAGCGCATCGCGGCCCGTGATGCCGGTCTCTTCGCGGTCGCGCGCGACGCGGCTCGGGATCGCGCTGCGCGGGGCCCCATCGAGCGGTACACCTGGGGGAGCGCTCGCGGTCGCGCTCCAAGCTGCACCCTGTGTTGCACCCTGCTGTGTAGCGTGATGGTGCGAGCTCTGTGGGCCGGCGCCCGCCAGAGGGCCAGGCTGCGCCCGCGCCACCTGTGCGTCGAGCGCGCCTTGCCCCCCGGCGTCGGCCAGCGGCGGCGGGCTGCCCGCGAGGGGCGGCGCACCATGTTCGACCGCGGCCTCCGGATCGACGCGCAGCTCGACGCGGCGCTTCATCCCGAGGCTCGCGTGCACCGCGGCGGCCATCGGCTCGAGGTAGTAGCTCGACAGCCACTCGCGCGCGAACTCGTTCGGGACCGCGAACGTCGCGCTGCGCTCGTCGAGGCGCACGAGGCGCACACGGCGGAACCACGTCGTGAACTGCTCTGGCGAGAGGCGCCGCGCGAGCGACGCCGCGATCGCGGCGGAGAGCTCGTACAAGGCCGCGCCTTCGGCGACGGGCGCGCTGCCGTCCTCCGCCGGGGTGACCTGGTGCAGGTCGTGGCGCAGCTCGCCTTCTGGCGGATCCGCGGGTTCGGCGGTGCCTCGGTATCCGAGGTCCAAGCCGCGGCCGGCCGGTGCGGGGGCGAGCTCGCCGCGCGGCGACCCGGAAAGTGCGGCTTCGTGCCACGGGAGCGCGCCCGGCTGGGGGCGCTCGTCGAAGCCCGTGTGGCGAGCGGACGGGTCGAGGGGGGACATGCTCCAGTAGTGGCGGGGGGGACAGGACCCAGGGGCGGTGCGAGGCCCGGCGGGTGGGGAAGCGGAGGAGGAGCGCGGCGCACGGCAAAGCCCCGGGGGGGAGGCGCACGCCGTGTGCCAGGGAGGGATTACAAACCTGCCGGCGACCCCCGTCAACGCGGCGTTGTGGACGTTTCGCGCGCAGCCCGCTGGGGCAGGGGGTTACGACGCTTTACCCAGAGTTCTCGACAAGATCTCCACAGCGTGTGCAATCTCCGCGTCGCTGGTCGCACGCCCCGTGGAGATCCGCAGTCCCGCGCGGGCCTCCTCGGGGCCCAGGCCGAGGGCCAGCAGCACGTGCGAGGGCTCCAGCGACCCGCTGGCGCAGGCCGAGCCCGCCGAGACCGCGAGCCCAGCCAGGTCCAGCCGCGTGACGAGGGTCCGTCCGTCCACACGGGGCACATGGATGTTCAGGGTGTTGGGCAAGCGCTGGGGGTCATCCAGCGGCGGTCCGAGCAGGCGCGCATCGGGCACCGCCTTTTGCACGCCCCTCCACAGGTTTTCCACATGCTTTCGGGCCCGCTCGGCGTAGGCGGCGCGCTCTGCGAGCGCCCCTTCGACGGCGACGGCCAGCGCGACCGCGCCCGCGACGTTCTCGGTGCCGGGCCGCAGCCCGCCCTCCTGGCCGCCCCCCAGAACGAGCGGTCGGAGCGCCGTCCCGCGCCGCCGCACGAGCGCCCCGATGCCGACCGGCCCGCCGACCTTGTGGCCCGACAGGCTCGCCAGGTCCACCCCGGCGAGGGCCAGCGGCACCTTGCCGAGGGCCTGGACCGCGTCCGTGTGCAGCCGCGGTCGTCGCCGCCCGTAGCGCTCCGCGAGCCGCGCGCCCAGGGCGACGACGTCGACCGTGGTGCCGAGCTCGTTGTTCGCTGCCATCACCGAGACGAGCGCCGCGCCCTCCGCCGCCGCGACGACGGCTTCGAGGTCGGGGCGCCCCGCGGCGTCGACGGCCACGAGGCGCAGCGGGTGCCCCTCTGCCGCGAGCCGCCGGGCGGGCTCCAGCACCGCGGAGTGCTCCACCGGCGTCGTGACGAGCGCCGCACCCGGCCCCGCCGCACCGAGCACACCCGACAGCGCCAGGTTGTTCGCTTCGGTCCCGCCCGACGTGAACACGAGGTCGTCTTCGTGCACACCGAGGGCCGCCGCCAGCCGCTCCCGCGCATCGTCGAGGAGCGCGCGCGCCGTGCGCCCCTCCGCATGGATCGACGAGGGGTTGCCTTGCAGCGCGTCGAGCGCCGCGAGCAGCGCCTCCCGCGCCGCCGGCGCGAGCGGTGTCGTCGCGTTGTGATCCAGGTGGACGCGCATCCTCAACAATCGGGGGTCGAGCCCGGAACGGACGTCGGGCGCTGCAGCACCCGGTGGTACAGGGCCACGTAGCGCTCGACGACGGCGCGGCGCTCGAAGCGCGCCGCGGCGGCGGCGCGGGCGGCGCGGCCCATCTCTGCCGAACGCTCACGGTTCGACAGCAGCGCGACGAGCGCCCGCGTGTACGCCGCGCGGTCATCGACCGGGACGAGCACACCGGTCGCGCCGTCGTCGATCACCTCGCCGACACCGCCGACCCGCGTCGCGAGCACCGGCACCGCGCACGCCATCGCTTCGAGCGCCGACAGCCCGAAGGACTCTTCGGTGCTCGCGAGGCAGAACACGTCCGCGGGTGCGAGCAGCTCCGGCAGCGCATCGCGCATCCCGAGGAACGTGACCCGATCGCAGAAGCCGCGCGCGCGCGCGATCCGGCGCGCTTCGTCCTGATCCGGACCGTCGCCCACCAGCACGAGGCGCGCGTCGATCTCGCGCAGCGCGTCGCCGAACGCTTCGACGAGGAACGGCACACGCTTCACGCGCCGGAAGTTCGAGACGTGCACGGCGGTGGGCGGGCCAGCGCGGCGGGGCGCGGGCTGGAACTCGTCCACGTCGACGAAGTTCGGGATGACTTCGATCCCGCAGGCCGGCGTGTCGACGAAGTTGGCCGCCGTGCGCCGCGCGAGGTCGAACGAGACCGAAGTGACCGCATCGCTCGCCGTGAGCGCGTACTGCGTCAGCGGCGCGTAGGAGGGGTCGTTGCCGACGAGCGTGATGTCCGTGCCGTGCACGGTGGTGATGACCCGCGGCGTGGGCTCGTTGCGCGCCCAGCGCGCGGCTTCGCGCGCGACGAGCGCGCTGACGGCGTGCGGGATCGCGTAGTGCGCGTGCACGATGTCGAGCCGCTCGCTGCGGTGCACATCGAGGATGCGCGACGTGATCGCCAGGTCGTGCGGCGGCGACTCGAACAGGGGATACGGGATGCCTTGCGCGACATGCACCTCGATCGGCTGCGACGCGCGCGCGAGGCGCGGCGGCACCGCGTGGGAGAAGAGGTGCACGCGGTGTCCGAGCTCCGCCAGGGTGATCGCGAGCTCGCTCGCGACGACGCCCGAGCCGCCGTAGGTCGGGTGACAGACGATGCCGATTCGGAGCGGGGCGGACATCGGAGAGGGGCCTTCGGCCGTGGGGTTCTACGCGGAGCGCTCGAGGATCACGCCGTGCGCGGCCCGCGGCGCGACGGCAGCACGGCCCGCTCGGCGCCGTGGGCGCGCAGCGGGTTCTTGATCTGCAGCGTGCGCGGCGGCGCGGGGATCAGCACGTCGACGGCCTCGGTGGGGCGCCGCGGCTCCGGCGCGGGCGGCGGCTCGACGGGGCGAGGCTCCGCGCAGGGCTCTTCCGCCGAAGCGCTCGCGATGGCGGGCGCCGCGTCCTCGGTGTCTGCGACCGCAGCGACGAGGCGCTGCTCGGTCTCCGCAGCGGTCGCTGCGGCGTGGGCGGTGTCGTCCGTCGCCTCGGTCGCCGGGAGAGGTGCGGACTCGGCGGGCGCGAGGGCTTCGAGCGCCGCCGGTTCGGTCTCGCAGGGCGCAGCGAGCGCGGGCTCGGCGGGTGACGCTGCAGCGACCTCCGCGAGCTTCTCCGGGCAGGACTGCTCTGCGTCGTGCTCGACAGCGCCCAGCGGCTCCTCTTCGAGCGCGACCGCAATGCTCAGCGCAGCCGCTGCGGCAGCCGTCGATTCCGCCGCCGGCTTCGCCGACGGAGTCAACGTGACTTCGAGCAGCTCGGAGCCCGGCGCGAGCGTCGCAGCGGTCGCGCTGGCTTCGGCGGCTGGATCTCCTTGGAGAGGGGCATCGGCTTCCGCAGCGGCCGCTGGCGCCGCGCTCTCCGTGTCCTCCGCGCTTTCGGGGCCGTCCGCGC
>CAYOBN010000005.1:24838-107607 GCA_964402175.1 uncultured Planctomycetaceae bacterium
TCCGCGCTTTCGGGGCCGTCCGCGCGCCGCGGCGGCGCTTCCGGCAGCGGGCGCGCAGCGAGCGCCCGTTCGACCGCGTCGACGTCCGGCGTCGGCAGCGCCTTCCGCGCGAGCTCGGGGTCGAGCGCCTCGCGCGCGATCACCTCCGCCGCGACCCGCAGGTGGTCCTTGGCGCCCGGGGAATCGGGCGCGTACTCGAAGATCGTCTGGCCGAAGCTCGGGCACTCCGCGAGCTTCACGTTCTTGCCGATCGTCTGCTTGAACGACTGCTCGGGGAAGTGCGCCCGCAGCTCCGCCAGGACCTCGCGCGCGAGGCGCAAGCGGTTGTCGTAGAGGCACGCGAGCACGCCGGTGATCTCGAGCGCCGGATTCAGCTTCCGGCGCAGGAGCTGCACGACCTCGACGAGCTTCGACAGCCCTTGCAGCGCGAAGAACTCGGTCTGCACGGCGATCAGCACCTCGTTCGCCGCGGCGAGGCCGTTCACGGACAGGAGGCCGAGGCTCGGCGGGTTGTCGATCAACACGTAATCGACGGGCTCTTCGCCGTCGCGGGCCGCGTGTGCGGCCGCCCAGTCCTCGAGCGCGTCGCGCAGGATCGTCTCGCGCCCGATCGCGCTCGCGAGCTCGAGCTCCGCGCCCGACAGATCGAGGTGCGCGGGCAAGAGCCACAGGTTCGGCGTCGCCGTCGCACGCACGGCGTCCGCGACCGCCGTCGCGCCGACCAGCACCGAATACGACGAAGGCTCACCCGGCCCGAGGTCCACACCGAGGTTCGTCGACGCGTTCGCCTGCGGGTCCATGTCGACCACCAGCACCCGCCGTCCGAGCCGCGCGAGGGCGGCCCCGAGGTTCACCGCGGTGGTGGTCTTTCCGACGCCACCTTTCTGGTTGATGATCGCGATGCGCCGCATGGAGCGCGGGATTCTACGCCTTTGGCGCCCCTCGCGTACTGCGCTGCGCGCCCGCGGATTTTCCCGTGCAGCAGGCGCAGAGCCCGGCCTGCTTCGAGCTCAGCGTACGAGCAAGCGCAGCAGCGGATCGGCGGCCCCGAGGGGCTCTTCGCACAGGAGCGGCTCGCCGTACCGCACTCCGATCGCCTCGCCGAAGGCGCGCGCTTTCGTCTCCATCCGCTCGAGGATGTCGGCGCGGTAGAGGAAATGCCGACCGTCGTCGCCCGGGTCCTCGGGGCGGAGCTGGCTGCCGTAGGCTTCGACGGCGGCGACCTTCTGCGGCCAGACGTCCGTGATGTCGACGATGAGGGTCGGCTCGAAGCGGCGGTGGCTCATGAACCGCGCCAAACGCCCCGGCCGGCGCGCCGCGGCGCCCCCGTCCTGCTCGGCGAGGCGCCGCAGACCCGACAGGTACCAGGCCTCGCGCGCGAGGCGACCCGACGCCACGTGGTCGGGGTGGGGGTCCTCTTCGTGGTGCGCCAGCACCACGTCGGGGGCGAGCCGTCGCAGGTGCCGGGCGAGCTCCTCGCGCGCCGCCACCGTGGCCTCCACCCGGCCGTCCGGCTGGTCCAGGTTCCCGCGCCACGCGAGCCCCAGGAGGGCCGTCGCCGCCGCCGCCTCCGCGTCGCGGTCCGCGCGTGTCCCACGCGACCCGAGCTCGCCGCGGGTGATGTCGAGCACTCCGACCCGAGCCCCCGCCGCCACCAGCCGCGCCAGCGTGCCCCCCACGGAGATTTCGGCGTCGTCGGGGTGCGCGGCGATCACGAGCAGGTCGAGTTTGGTCATTCGTTCGGGTCCTCGGGGCTCGTTTCGCCCGCGCCGCCGCTTTGGATGTGGACGACGACGTGCTCCTGGCCAAAAGCGGGCAATTCTTCGTAGAGGACGTCCACGAGGGCGCGGCCGTAACGCGCGACGAACTGGAAGGGCCCGAGGACCCGCTCCTGGGGCAGGCCGCGCGGCCCCAGCGCCGAGTTGATTCGGCGCACATGGCGCTCGCCTTTACCGCTGCGGTTCTTGTGCACCCGCTCGGCTTTCTCCGCCACCTTCTCGACGCTGCCGCGGATCTGCTCGGCGGCTTTCTTCAGGCCGATCGCGAGGGCCGGCTCCAACTCCGCGAGCGCAGCCCGGTGCACCAGCACGAGCTTCGCAGCTTCGTCCGCCGAAGCGCGCAGCGCTGCGATCACCGCGGGCCCCGTGGAGCTGTCGCCCTCCGGTGCATAACCCCCGCGCAGCGCGATCGCCTCGGCCACATCGAGCTCGCAGCGCTCCAGCGCGAACCGCGTCTCGTCATCGACGAGCGTGCAGCCGATGCGCGGCACGAACGGTGTGCGCCGCAGCCCCGCCAGATCGCGCAGAGGGCCGAGCTGCGCGTGGTACGCCAGCTCGCCCGCGCCCCCGACGTAGGCGCACGTCGGCAGAACAGCGTCTTGCACGAGCGGGCGCAGCAAGGCGCCGGCGCTCCATGCTTCGGGCTCCTGCACGATCTCCGCCGCCAGTTCGGCGCGTGTACGCGAGCCGAGCTCGCCGTCGTAGCGGAAGCCTTCACCGCCGAGCCGCAGCGCGCTGCGCCCGCGCGCGGGATCGTGCCGGAAGACGAGCGCCGCACCCTGCGCGCTCCCGCCCGCTGGGTCACCGAGCGCTGGGTCGCCAAGCGCTGGGATCGCGACGGATAGGCCC
Source organism: uncultured Planctomycetaceae bacterium (assembly GCA_964402175.1). GTDB lineage: Bacteria > Planctomycetota > UBA1135 > UBA1135 > JAWKUK01. The sequence continues at coordinate 27,466 of CAYOBN010000005.1, forward strand.
GCTGCGCGGAGCGCGCGCTCTCCCGCGCCGAGCGCGCCGCCGACGTCCCGCCCGACGAGCTGCGCCAGCTCGTGCGAGAGGAGCCCGCGCACCCACTGCGGCTCCAACACCACGAGGCCGTGTTCGCCGAGCAGCTCGCTGAACGCGCGGGTCAGCGTGCGCGCCAGCGATTCACCCTCGCGCGGCAGGAACAGGTCCAGCGCCGCATCGGCGCCGGGGTGTTCTTCGACGATCTGGCGCAGTTGGGCGCGCAGCGCGGGCAACCGGTGCACCTCCGCGGAGAGCGCGAGCTCACCGATCGGGACACGGCCCGAGCCCATCCCGGCGAGCCCGACCTTCTGCAGGTCGTTGTTGCGGTTCAACAGCCACGCGTGGTGCACCTCGGCGATGTCGTGGTCGTCGGCGTGGTTCCAGAAGATCGGGACGACGGGCGAGCCCCACTTGCGCGACAGCTCCGTCGCGATCCGGCACGCTTGGATCGCCTTGTAGAGGCTGTACAGCGGGCTGGCGAGGAACCCCGGCTGTTGGCCGGTGACGACGGCGAACGTGCCCTCGCGCTCGAGCGTGCGCAGAGACGTGTCGACCCGCGAAGGCACGCCCTCCGCGCCGAGCGCGCCTTCGAGCCCAGCGCGCAACGCAGCGGCTAGAACGCCGCGCGCGCCGACCCCGAGCGTCTCGCCCGGCCTCGGAATGTCCGCCGAATCGAGCGCGATCGGGAGCGGGCCGAACGCCGGCCCGGCCGCGAACGCGGCGCGGGTCAGCGGCGCTGCGCCCAGCACATCGGCGGACAAGCGTTGGAGGCGGACCTGCATCACTCTGCGGACTCACCGGGAAGGAAGCCGCCCAGCGCCAGCGCCATCTCGTCCAGCGCCGCGCGTGTGGCGTCGCGCCAGGCCATGCCAGGGCGCTCCTTGTACGCAAACAGGAGGCCGCGCGACGAGTTCACCAGCGCCGCGCCGGGTGAACCGCCGGCGAACGCCGGCGCGACGTCCGCGGCCCCGCCGCCCTGCGCGCCATAACCCGGGATCAGGAACGGTGTGCGCGGCAAACGCGTGCGGAAGCGCGCCAACTCCGCAGGATGGGTCGCTCCGATCACCGCGCCGACGCTGGAGAGCCCGCACTCGCCGACGAGCGGCGCGCCCCAGCGCTCGACGAGGTCTGCGACGCGCTCGGCGAGGCTCGGCGAGCCTCCGGCTTGCAGCTCCTCGCTCGAGGGGTTCGAGGTGCGCACGAGCACGTAGAGGCCTGCGCCGCGCTCGCGGCACGCCGTGAGGAACGGCTGCAGCGAATCGGTGCCGAGGTACGGATTCAGTGTCACCGCATCGCACAGCGTGCGCGGGTCCGTGCCCGGCGCGCCCGTCAGGAAGGCCTCGGCATAGGCCGCCGCGGTGGTACCGATGTCGCCGCGTTTCACATCGCCGATCACCAAGAGGCCAGCGTCGTGCGCCGCTGCACAGACGCGCTCCCACTGGACGACGCCGTCGGCGCCCAAAGCTTCGAAGAACGCGGACTGGGGCTTCACCGCGGCGGCGCGCGCGGCGGTGACCTCGATGACGTCGACCAGGAAGTCCCCCATCGCGCGGGCGCGCTCGCTGCGGGTCGCGCCTGGGTCGTGTACGGCCACGTACTCCGGAGGGATGCTGGCGAGGTGCGGGTCCAGGCCGACGAGGCAAGCGCTGCGCTTGGTGCGGATGGCCTCCGCGAGGCGATCGGGGAAGGGGCGGATCATACGTCGCCGGCGATGGTATCCGCCGCGGCTCGCCGTTTCTGGCGCGGAGCGCACGAGGCTCACACGAGCCCGTCGAGGAAGCGCCGCGCGATCGCGTCGGCCACGGGCAGCCCTCTGGGTGTCAGCCGCACGCGGCCCGCGTGCTCCTCCAGCAGGCCGAGCGCGATGTGCTGGTCCGCGATCGCGCGCGCGGCCGTCTGGCCGTCGGCGTCGACGTCGGCGATCGCGCGCGCCGCGTCCGGGTCGACCCCCTCGGTGAGGCGCAGCCCGAGCCACCACGTCTCGCCGAGCCTCTGGAGCGGCTCCGGCGCATCGAACCAATCGAGCGCGACCCCACCGGACTCGACGCGGCGCTGGTACGGCACGATCGCGCGCGGGTTGCCCGCGCGGACGTGCGCCACCTTGCTGACCGCGCCGGGGCCGAGGCCCACATAAGCGCCGTTGCGCCAATAGTTCACGTTGTGCGCGCAGGCTTCGCCCGGGCGCGCATAGTTGGAGACCTCGTAGGCGCCGAGGCCCGCCTGCGCCGTCAGCTCGCGCGTGGCGGCGAACATCTCGAGCTCGACCTCTTCGGGCGAACGCGAGAGGCGGCCCTGATCCAGCCAGCGCTTGAAGCGTGTGTCCTCTTCGAACGTCAGGTTGTAGGCGGACAGGTGCTCGGGGCCGAGGTCCAGCACACGCTCGAGATCGCGGGCCCAATCCGCCGCGGTCTGGTCCGGGATCGCGTAGATCAAGTCGACGTTCAGGCGCTCGACGCCGGCTGCGCGCGCCGCTTCGAAGGCGCGGAACGAATCCGCCGCGGAGTGCACACGACCGAACAGCGCGAGGGTCGTGTCATCGAGGCTCTGGAAGCCGATCGAGAGCCGCGGCACGCCAAGGTCGAGTAGCGCACGCGCTTTGTCGCGATCGAGGCTCTCGGGATTGCACTCGGCCGTGACCTCGCGCGCGGAATCGCGCCAGCCCGTCAGCGTATGCAGCCCGTCGAGCAGCCTCGTGAGCTGCGCCGCGCTGAGCAACGACGGTGTGCCGCCGCCCAGGAACACCGTGCGCGGCGCGCGCGGCGCACGCACCGCGGCCTCGGCGAGGATCGCCTCGACCATGCCGTCGACATCCCAGCGGTTCGGCTCGGGGCCGCCGCGCTCGACCGGAACGCTGAAGAAGTCGCAGTAATGGCACTTCGCCGCGCAGAACGGCAAATGCACGTAGAGCGGCGTCCCGTCGAGCGGCGGCGCGAGCGCTTGTGTCATGGGACGAAGAGGTCGAGGCGAGCGTCGAGCTGCGCTTCGAGTGAGACCTCGCCCGAGGCCAGGTTCTTCACCGCACCGGCCGCGGCTCGATCGAGCCACGTCGCCCGCACGAGGTGCGGCAGCGCCGCGAGGCCTTCGAGCTCGAAGACGAGCGGCTCGGGCGCGTCCAAGCCGAGGGGCGCGCAGCGCGCGTGCAGCGCGACGGGGCTGCGGCCCTGACCTTCGAGCCGCTGCACGACGAGGGCGTCGACGCGGCCGCGGCCAGGGCCGCGTAGGTGGACCGTCAACGTGCCCGCTGCGCGCAGCAGGGTGAGCGTGTGCTCGCCCGGCACGCGTGGATCGACGAGGGCGCGCGCGGGCGCGTAGCCCGGTGCGGAGGCCTCGAGCCAGACCGGCACACGCGAGTCGAGCCAAGGCGCGCGCACGGGCGACGCGGCGCCCGTGATGAGCGGCTCCGCCGCCGGCCGGTTCGGATCGGCGAGGGGATCCGCGGGGCCCGCGGCGACGCGCGCTCCACCGGGGCCGTCCGCGATGCGCAGCGTCACGTCGGTGAGCCCCGCGCCCGTGCCCGCGTCCGTCACGGTCACGACGATCGCGGGCCGCGCAGCGCCGATCAGCGCCATGCGCTCGGGCCGCGGCTCGAACGCGCCGGCGGGGCGCTCGAAGCGCACGGGCTCGCCATCGAGCTCGCCCCCGAGCAGCGTGACGAGCGAGCGCTCGGGCAGCTCGTGGACGAGGGTGCCGTTCGCGACCGTCGCGACCTGCTCGCTCAGCTCGCCGCCCGCGTAGACGCGCAGGCGCACCTCTCCACGCAGCGCGGGCCGTACGCCGCCGTCCGGCGCGGCGAGGTACACGTTCGCGGAGAGCTGCACCCTGCCGCCGAGCGGAGGCGGGGGCGGCGGGGCCTCTGTGCGCGGCCGCACGGCCGCGGCTCGGCCCGCGTCGGGCGCGGTCAGCGGCTGCACGGGTTCCGGCTCGGGCTCAGCCGGTGCGAGCGTCCCGTCCGGCGTGGGGGCCACGGCGCCGCTGTCGGTCGGCGGCGGCACCGGGCCGAACAGCCCGAAGCCGATCACGGCCAGGGTCGCTGCGAGCGCGAGGAGGAGGAGCAGGAGCCGCACGCCGGGCATTGTGCCCGAGAGCTCGGGTCCGTGGGGCCGCGCGGGGGGCCGGGCCCCCAGCGCTCAGCCGCGGCCGTCCATGACCTCGTAGAGCTTCTGCAGCGCCTCGCGCTCGATCTGGCGGACGCGCTCACGGGTCAGGCCGACGACCTTCCCGATCTCTTTCAGCGTCATCTGCTCGCCGTCGCGCTCGCCAAGGCCGTAGCGCAGCTTCAGGATCGTCGCCTCGCGCTCGTCGATGGCGGACAGGAGCTCGCCGAGCTTGCCGAGCAAGTCGCGCTGTTCGAGGGCTTCGTCGGGCAGCTCGAAGCGCTCGTCTTCGACGGTGTCCTGCGCTTGGGTCAGGACATCGAGCGAGACCTCGCCCGCTGCGTTGGCTTCGATCGTGCGCTTCAAGAGCGGCCACGACTCGCGCGGGATCTCGAGCTCGAGCGCGACCTCTTCGACCGACGGGAGCCGTCCGAGGCGGTATTGCAGCTCGTTCGCCACGTTGCGCCACTTCGAGACCATCTCCGCCATGTAGCCGGGCACGCGCACGGACTTCACGGTGTTCGTCAGCGCGCGTCGAATCGCCTGTTTGATCCACCACGTGCCGTAGGTGGAGAAGCGGCAGCCCGCATCGGGGTCGAACTTCTCCGCGGCTTTCATCAGCCCGATGTTCCCCTCGGCGATGAGGTCCTGCAGCGACATCCCCCGCTCGTTGTACATCTTCGCGATGGACACGACGAGGCGCAGGTTGGCACGGATCAGGTGCTCGCGCGCAGCGAGGTCACCTGCGCGGATGCGCAGGCCGAGCTCGCGCTCCTGCTCCGCGGAGAGCAGCGGTACCTCGTTGATCTCGGTGAGGTACGTCTCGAGGCAACGTTCGGCGGAAATGGGACTGCTCCAGGTCGAGAGAGAGGTGCGCGCGGGACCCGCCCCGCACAGCCGGAGATCGACGGCGATCGCACGGGTTCTTGAGGTCCCCATCGGGTAGGCTCATCCCGATCCCCGTATGCCCGAAGCCTCCCTCGACAAGCTCGTCCCTGAGCAGGACTTCGCCGGCCTCCTGGCCGTCAAAGCGCGCGCGCTCCTGCGCCTCGCGGCCGCGCCCGCCGAGGCGGCGTGGACCAAGCGCCGTTATTTCGAGATCAGCTACGAGTCGGACCTCGTCGAGTCGTTCCTGGACGACTACGGCGCGCGCCGCAACAGGACCTACTCGGCGTTCACCGAGCTCGTGGCGTGCAACCGCGGCTTCTCCCTCGCCGGGCTCAGCCTCGAGCACCTCTCGCGCAGGATCCTGGGCTACGGCGTCGTCGATCGTCTGCCCGCGCTCGAGCGGCGCGCAGCGCTCGCGGACATCGAGACCTCCCATCGTTTCGTGCGCGAGCGGCTCGAAGCTCTGCAAGGGGCGCTGCTCGACGAGGCGACCGCCCTCGGGGTCACAGCCCTGCGCCCTGGCGGCGGCCTCGCGCCGGCGGACGAAGAAGTCCGCCGATTCAAGCTGCCCCAGAACCTCGGCCACGACCGCTCCGGCAGCGACGAGCAGCGCATCGCCGAGATCGCGACCAAGTACCTCGAAGCTGCCCAGCGCCTGGACGAGCTCGGTCTGCGCACCTTCGTCGATCCGGACGCCCGCGAGCGCTTCTTGCAGGAGCGCTACCGCGAAGAGCACGCGCGGGTCATGGAGGCGGGGGTGCACAACCTGCAATCCGCGTACGACACCTACGTCAAGAACACCGTCTACGAGTCGACCGATGAGCGCCTCCCGCGGCTGCGCGGTCACATCTCGGCGACGCTGCACCTCCTCGAAGCAGCGACCCAGCTCACCCACTTCGTCGAGCGCCACGAGCGCGGCCTGCGCAGCGACCTGGTCGATCGCCGCGTGCAGTCCCTCGTCGCGCGCGTCGAAGTGCGCGAGATCACCGTCGAGAAGCTCCTCGTCTGGGCCAGGCTCTACATGGCCGCCGGCCGCCGCATCGCGGAGCAGATCGTGCCCGCGTACACACGCAGCGGCGAGGTCACGATCGACCTGGCCGAGGACGTCTACCTGCACGCCAGGCCCTCCGCGTTGATCGTCGGCGTCGTCGCCCACCATGGCACACCGGTGCAGATGCTGCTCGGCGAGCAGGTCTGCAACGCGGCGTCGATCCTCGAGCTCATGGTCGCCGTCGGCGCACAGCCCGAGGCGCGGCGCGTCGTCTTCCGTGGGGACGAGCGGCCCCTCGCCGACCTGCGCCGGCTCTTCGATGCGGGGTGCGGCGAGCGGGGCCTCGAAGCGCTGCCGCCCGAGCTCTCGTACCTGCGCCGCGGCGGCTGAGCTCAGATGCCCAGGAACAAGCGATCGGCGAGGATCGGCGGCAGGCCGGCGCGCCGGATCCGATCCGCCTCGCGCTCGATGTCGTACGCGACGCGGCGCAGCGCGAGCTTCTTCGTCCTGGTATCCCACACCGCGTAACACGCGCGCGGGTCTTCGTCGCGCGGCTGGCCCACGCTGCCCACGTTCACCAAGGCCTTCGTCGCGAGGCCCAGGTCGACCTCGCGGTCGATCGTGTAACACGTCTCTTCCGGCGCGTCGGAGAGGCGCATGATCGACACGGGGACGTGAGTGTGACCGAGGAAACACACACAGCCGCGCAGCGCATCCAGGGACGGGTCCGCGTCTTCGGTGCTCTGGATATAGTCGAAGCGCTCCGGCTTCGCGAGCGTCCCGTGCGCCAGCGTGTAGTGCTCCGCTTCGGCGACGTACGGCAGCTCGCGCAGCCAGTCGAGCTCGTCGCGTGTGAGCGCCGCTTTCGTGAAGTCCACGGCCGCCCGCGCGTTCGGGTTGAACAGCCGGGTGTCGAGCTCGTCCAGGCAGGCCGCGTCGTGGTTGCCTTTCACCACCGTCACACACGCCTCGCGCACGAGCGCGACCACCTCGCGCGGCGCGGCGCCATAACCGACGACATCACCCACCTGCAGGACGGCGTCGATGGCCTCCTTACGGAGCGCCTCGAGCACCGCCTCCAGGGCAGCGAGGTTCGCGTGGATGTCACCGAGGATGGCGTAGCGCATGGGCGGAGGGCGCGCGTCGCGCAAGGAGGCACGACGCCCCCAGCAAAGCCGTGATCGGCAGAAGCGCCCCCCATCGGTGAGCCCTCTCCGCCACAAGTTCCAGTTCGGGCACCCCTTCCCCCGTCCCACCTGGCGTCGGCCACCCATGGCGGGTGATGTCGAGCGCATGGCCCAGGACCCGGCTCAGCGTGCCCTGCGCCCCGACGGATGTGCTCGCCTCCCCCAGCCACCCTTCCGGCGCGGGCAGCGCCGGCAGCACCCAGGCGAGGAGCGGCACCGCCAGCGCCCGCGCCCCGGGCCCCACCGGCAAGCGCAGCGCGACGAGCCCGACCGCCACCCCGTGCGCCACCGCGAGCGGCAGCCCCGGCGCCAGATCCGCCAGCGCGACCCCCCGAGGCAGCAGCACCGCCGGCGCCACTGCCGCCGCCGTCCCGAGCCCCGCCGCCCCGCACAGCACCCCGGCCTCCACCGCCACCCGCCGCCCCCAGGCCGCGCGCTCGAGGGACCACTCCACGCGGGCCAGCAGCCCGACCCCGAAGGCCAAGCTGGCGAGCAGCGCCAGGCACCCGAGCTCGAACGCCCACTCCGCCGAAGTCGCCCCCCGCGTCGTTACCCCGAGCGGTCCCAGGAGGGCCACTGCCGGCCACAGGGCCGCGAACCCGGCCCCCGCGAGCCAAGCGAGCGGCCGCCGCCCGAGCTCCACCGCGCCCCAGCGCAGGCCCTGCAGCCACGCCCCAGCGGCTCCGAGGGGCCGCAGCGGCGGCGGCGGGTTCGGTGGTGCCAGCGGTTCGAGCGCTCCCATGGTGAGAGCGGAGCACCCCACGCCAGCGAGCGCAAGGGCGCGCCCGCCGTCGGCGCTGTGGACCCGGGCCCCGGTTCGTGGACTCTCGGCCCTGGGCCCGGGCCGGTGGGCCCTGGGCTTGTGGGCTGTGGGCCACGGCTTCCGAGGTCCCCGCCTCTTGCAGGGCGCGCTTGACACCCCCGGTGGCGCCCCTAACCTCGCGGCCCGCGGGCCCGGCAGGAGCACCGGCGCTGTGCGACAGGGTGTCGCATGTCGCGCCACCCCCCTCGCCTCGGTTCCACGTGGAACGGACGGATCATGGAACGACGACTCGGGCGTGGCCTCGGTTCATTGCTTGGACAATCGGAGACGGAGCGAAACCCTGCGGCTGCCAGCGAGTCAGAGGGCGTGAAGTCACTTCCCCTCAAAGTCATCCGTCCCAACCCGAACCAGCCCCGCAAGGTCTTCGACAGCGAACACCTCGAGGAGCTGCGCCAGTCCATCGAAGCCCACGGCGTCCTGCAGCCCATCCTCGTCAGGCCCGTCGGGAACGGCTTGTTCGAGATCATCTCGGGCGAGCGCCGCTGGCGCGCCGCACGCCTCGCCGGCCTCGAGCTGATGCCCGTGGTCGTCCGCACGGCCGACGAGAAGCAGACGCTCGAGCTCGCGATCGTCGAGAACGTCCAGCGCCGCGACCTCGACCCCATCGAGAAGGCCAAGGGCTTCCAGACGCTCGCCGAGCAGTTCGGCATGAGCCATGACACCATTGCCCAGCGCGTCGGCATGCAGCGCCCCTCCGTCGCGAACCACGTGCGTCTGCTCGAGCTTCCGCATGTGGTCCAAGAGGGCGTGTCGGCTGGCCTGATCACCATGGGCCACGCGCGCGCCCTCTTGTCGTTCGAGGGGGCCGAGGCTCGTTTGTCCGCGTTCGAGCGCGTCGTCCGCGACGAGCTCTCCGTCCGCGAGACCGAGCGCCTCGCCAAAGACGCGAGCCCCCTCGCCGCCGTGGCCGCGGAAGCCGCCCGGGCCGGGAAGGGCGAAGCCTCGAACGCGCCGGGCGGCGGCAAGGGTCTCCCGGGCCCGAAGGAGCGCGAGTCGTGGATCGCCTCGGTCGAGCAGCGGATGCGCGACCACCTCGGCTCGAAGGTCGAGCTCGTGAAGTCCAAGGGCTACCGTGGCAAGATCACCGTCTACTTCAACGGGCGGGAGGACCTCGAGCGCATCATCGACATCCTGGGTCCTAAGGACCTGCTCTAGGGGTCCGGCAGCCGTTGCTTCCGGCAAGGCCGCGAAGTGGTGTCGAGGGGTGCTCGAGACCGCTCGACCCCACTTCGCGGCGCGCGTTTTCGGGGTTCTGCGCAGAAGGTCGATTTCGCCAATAGAGGCCGAATTCGGCCTCTATTGGCGAAATGGATGCGAGCGAAGGGCGCGCTTCAGAGCCCACTCGCGGGCTCGTCCAAGGGGCAGTTCAACGGGCAGGTCTGCTCGCCTTCGCGTCCCAACATCCGCACGGAAAGGTGGTTGGTTCCGAGTCGCTGTTCCACGTGGAACAGCAACCCCGAACCGCGTCCGCGCGATCGGCCCCATGCACCCGCGCGCTGGTGAGGCACTTCCCCGGGCGTGGTCACGGACCGCGCCGAGGGGCCATCCCCCTTGGAGCTTGTTCCACGTGGAACACGACGCGTCGCGGTCTGCCGCTTGTGCTCCGATGTCCCGCTCTGAATCACCCGCTCTGGAGCCCAACTTGGCTTGCACGGGGACCAGGCCGCGCGTCCGCAGCTTGTTCCACGTGGAACAGACGTCGAGAGGGCGGCGCCGGTCCCGGAGCAACTCCGAGCCGTGTCGCCGTCAGAATCGACCGAGCTCGGGTGCGTTGTTCCACGTGGAACACCTTCGATCGTAGACCGATGCTCCTCCCCGAGTCCTTCTGCGCCATCGGACCAGTGCGGTGTTCCCGGAAGCTACGAGGCTCGCCTGGGCGAGCTTGTTCCACGTGGAACAGGGGAGTGGCCGCCCCCGTTCCGGTGACGCTTGCGCCGCCCTGATCGGCTCCCGCAGGCCAGGCGATCGTCCCAACTGCTTGTTCCACGTGGAACAAGTCTCCGTGCGCGCCGCCGCCCGTGGGCAAGCAGGGGCGATCCGCTCCCCGGCGCGCATTGGGATGCTGCACGGGGCTGTTCCACGTGGAACAACTCACCGCGCGGGCCACCGCCCGTGGGCAAGCAGGGGCGAGCCGCTCCCCGGCGCGCCCTGGGATGCTCCACGGGGCTGTTCCACGTGGAACATCTCACCGCGCGCGCCGCCGCCTGTGGCCAGGCAGGGACGAGCCACTCACTTGCGCGCGTCGGGATACGCCACGGGCATGTTCCACGTGGAACAACTCACCGCGCGGGCCACCGCCCGTGGGCAAGCAGGGGCGAGCCGCTCCCCGGCGCGCCCTGGGATGCTCCACGGGGCTGTTCCACGTGGAACATCTCACCGCGCGCGCCGCCGCCTGTGGCCAGGCAGGGACGAGCCACTCACTTGCGCGCGTTGGGATACGCCACGGGCCTGTTCCACGTGGAACAAGTCACCGCGCGGGCCGCCGCCCGTGGGCAAGCAGGGGCGAACCGCTCCCCGGCGCGCGTTGGGATGCTCCGCGGGCCTGTTCCACGTGGAACAGCTCACCGCGCGCGCCGCCGCCTGCGGCCAGGCAAGGACGAGCCGCTCCCTTGCGCGCGTTGGGATACGCCACGGGCCTGTTCCACGTGGAACAACTCACCGCGCGGGCCGCCGCCCGTGGGAAGGCAGGGGCGATCCGCTCCCCGGCGCGCATTGGGATGCTCCGCGGGGCTGTTCCACGTGGAACAGCTCTCCGCGCGCGCCGCCGCCTGTGGCCAGGCAGGAACGAGCCGCTCCCTTGCGCGCGTTGGGATGCTCCGCGGGCCTGTTCCACGTGGAACAGGGCGTGGCGCAGGCCTCTTCGGGCGTCCAGGTGACCTAGCTGGGCTCGGGGAGGGGACCGAGTCGCTTCCGCCGCACGTGTTCCACGTGGAACAGGCCCCTCTCGCTGCGCCTCAGTCCGCCTAGACCGATCCTTCGGCAGGCGGGGCGGCCCGTCGTGAGGTCAGGCTGCGCTTGTTCCACGTGGAACAGCGTCCCGAGCGCTCACGCTGCATGGCCGCCGGGCGACGGACTCCTGCCTGGGCGAGGGTGACTCCACCTTGCGGAGCTCCGTTCCACGTGGAACAGAAGTGTGTCGCCGTCAGGGCGTCCCGTTGTGGAGAACTCATCGAAGTGGGTCCGATGGCGGTGGCCCAGCAGAGGGTCGGAAGCGCTCCGTTCATGGCCCGTCTCTGGCTTTCGCAGGGGGCTCAGTGTGCGGCAAGGTGTCGCGGTTGCTGTGCCCTTCGGTGCTGCGGCGAGTGGGGCGAGCATGTCCCGATCCGTGGGCACTGGGGGCCTTCTGCCGGGGGCTCAGGTGCTGATTCGGAGGAGGGCGGCGGCCTTTCGAGCGAGGTCCTGGGTGGCCCGGTGGCGTCCCTGGAGCGGCGCAGCACGCACGGCGTGCTCCGAAGCGTGGGCGGGGCGCGATCCGGCTCGAGCAGGGTCCGCGGGCGCACGTCGCGTCGCCCTCGGTTCCGCAGTAGGGCCCTCGCGGGCCTGCCTCGGTGTGGCTTCGATGGGGCTCACTCGGACTGGGTGAGGAACCTCCGGAATGCAGCGGAATGGCCGATTCGCGGTCGAATTCGGCGTTCCACGTGGAACACGCGCTGTGCTCCAAGGGCTCCCGAGTGGCCGCTTCCCGGGGCGCTGGAATCGCCGCTGCCGGGGGCGGGCGTGCGGCACACGGGTCGGCCAAGCAGGGGGGGCGAGCCCGCGGTCCGACCGAGATCGACGCCGCTGGCTGGGCTTCGTTCCGCCCGATGGGTCACCCGAGCGCGGTCCCGCCGAACGACCTCGGGCGACGCCGCCGGAGCGCTCTCGCCCCTTCAGGGACCCGCCGGTCGAGTCGTGCATGCCGCGCTGAATCGGCCCCGGAATGCGGACGGGGACGGCGGGCTTGCAGGGCACGCCCGGGGACGCCTTTGGCGCCGACCCTCGGCGCCGCGCTGGGGTGCGCTCGAGCCTGGGGAGAGCCTGTGGAAAACAAAGACCGCCGCGGGGTGCGCGGCGGTCTTCGGGGCACCCCGCAGGGGGTGGAAAGCTTGGGGAAAACCCTAGGTTGGCGGCCGGCGTCCCGTGGGGTTGTCCCTCGGGTTGCCGACCGGGGCGGTCAGGACTCCTTGACGGTGACCTTCTGCACGACCACCGGGGTGAGGGGGCGCTCGGCGTTCGTCGGGTCCGGCTCGCCTGCGGCGATGGTGCGGACGACGTCCTCGCCAGCCAGCACCTTGCCGTAGACGACGTGCACGCCGTCGAGGTGGTGGGGCGAACCGGTGGTGATGTAGAACTGGCTGCCGGAGCTCTCGACGTCACCGCCCATCTTGGCGGCGGCGAGGTACATCGGGAAGTGGGCGAGGGTGTTCTCCTCGCGCTCGATCTTGTAGCCCGGGCCGCCGGTGCCCCAGGTCTCGGGGGCGCCCTCTTTGGTGTTCGGGTCACCGCCCTGGATCATGAAGTCCTTCATGACGCGGTGGAACTTGGTGCCTTCGTAGAAGCCCTCGCGCGCCAGTTTGAGGAAGTTCTCGACGTGCTTCGGTGCGAGCTCGCTGTAGAGCGCCACTTCGATCGAGCCGGCGGAGGTCTCGATGGTCACGACGGGCGAGCCGGCGGGCGGCGCGGGGTTCTCGAAGAGGCGGCCGTTGGCTTCGCGGAACGCTTTGTTGGCTGCGACGGCGTCGCGGAGGTGGGCCGCGAGGGGGGCCTCGGCGCCGTCCTTGCCGAGCGGCAGCGGGAAGGCCGTCAGCAGTTTCGAGCCGCTATTGCCCAATTGGAGCGCGATCTCGCTGGCGTCGCTGAACTTCGCGTCCTCCGCGTAGGCGATCGCCGAGAGCATGCGCGCCCAGTCGGCGGCGGGTTTGCCGCTGAGCTCCGCCGCGGCGCGTTGCAGCGCGTCGGCGTCGAGCTCGGCGCTCGTCGGCTGCGCGCTCTGGAAGGAGCTACCGAGGGCGCGGTAGAGGCTCGACCACTGGGCTCGGTCCTCGTCGACGGAGGCCAGCTTGCGCGACTGCAGGAAGATGATCCCGGCAGCGAACGCGAGCGCGACGGCGAGGAAGTGGAACTTGTAACGATCGACGAGCTGCGCGAAGGCGGAGCGCTCTTCGGTGACGATCGTGATCTCGGTGGCTGCCTTGTGCTTGGCCATGGCGGGTGGTCGCTGGCCCCACCGCGGGCGGGGGGCTCGGATCGGAGCTGGGCGGCGAAGGGCCCCTGTGGGGGGCCAGGAGTCGCTGGCGTGGTCTACGGGGCCGCGGGCGTTGGAACGGGGAGGACGAGGTTGGGGCTCGCAGGACTGGGATCCGGGACCAGAAAGTGGCCCTGGCCCCAATGGCCTGCGTCGGCGATCGTATGGGCCCGCGGGCCCGCGAGAACGGCCCGGCAGTATAGAAGCAAGCCCCTAGCGCGGACAGGGCCCGCCCCGGACCCTGCACCACCCCCCGATTCCCGATCCCAGACCATGGAACCCGCCTTCCTACTGCTCCTTCTGTCCCTCCCCAGCACGGCGCCGGGCGAGGCCCCCCCGCCGACGGCCGTCACTGCTCCGTGGCAGGACGAATTCAACGACCGGATGAAGGCCGCGGGGGACGACGTCGAAGCCCTCTGGGCCCTCTACGGCTGGACCCAGGAGGACAAGAAGCGCGAGAAGTACGCGAAGCGCGTCCTCACGAAGCTCTTGAAGGTGGACCCGAACCACGAGGGCGCGCGGACGGCGCTCGGCCACCAGAGGTTCGAGGACCAGTGGTTCGAGACGGAGAAGGCGCTCGACGACTACAAGAAGAAGCGCGCGAAGGAGCTAGGCCTCGTCGAGTGGAAGGGCCAGTGGGTCGAGCCGGCGGACCTGCCGTACCTGCGCAAGGGCCTGCAGAAGGACCGCTTCGGCAGTTGGTTCGACCCCGAGGAGAAGAAGAAGCTCGACGAGGGCTGGACGCGCCAGGACCTCGTCTGGGTGTCGCCCGAGGAGAAAGACAAGGTCGCGCAGGGGCTCTGGAAGTGCGGCGACAAGTGGCTCTCGCTCGAAGAGGCCGACAAGTTCCACGCGAAGCTCGGCTCGCCGTGGGTGATCCCGAAGGACCGCGCGCAGGTGGTCGCCTTCGTCGAGCGCGCGACAGCGCTGAAGGCGCTGGAGCTCGCGAACGCGGCGTACTTCGACGTCTCGAAGGCCACGAACGTGACCCTCGATACGCCGATCTCGTTCGTCCTGACCCGCAGCCAGAGCCAGTTCCTGTCGTTCTGCGACGGCGACGCAGCGTCGGACCATCCGACGATTGAGCCGCGCGCGCTGTCCTCCCAGCTCCGCTCGGCGTTCGCCGACCTCTGGTTCGACTTCGAGGGCCAGCGCTACCTCGGCACCGGCGCGACGTTCTGGGACGTCAGCGCCGAGCACGCCGACAACTACGCGAAACACGACGTGCGGATGGCCTACGGGCTGTCGTTCATGGAGTTCCTCGATCCGGCGACGAAGGCCATCGAGGCCGTCCTCGCCAACAAGCGCCGCGAGGTCCAGCCGCAGTTCGCGCTCGATCGGATCAACGGCCGCAAGCTGCCCGAGTGGATCCACTGGGGGGTCGCGTCGTACACGAGCCGCTGGTTCGTCGACTCGAGCGTGGGCCAGGGCGGCAACGCCCGCTGGGCCGCCGACTGGTCGGCCGAGAACATCAAGACGAAGGGCGGGCTCGACCCGATCAGCACGATCCTGGAGTTCGCCATCGCGGCGGACAACGACAACACGATCAAGCTCGTGAACGAAGCGGGCCTCCTGGTCGCCTTCTGCGTCGACGGGAAGAACGTCGAGCTGACCAAGCAGTGGAACGCCGTCTTCGAAGCCCTGCGCGCCCAGGGCGACGTGGAAACGGCGCTGAAGACGCTGCGTAGAACCCTGCTCCAGTGCGAGGCCGAGATCCGCGCCTTCGCGAAGCTGTGACCGCGCGGGGGCCGCGGCCCCCGCCCCGAAACCGAATCCCATGTTCTCCACCCTCCTCGCCCTCTCGGGTGCCCTCGCGCCCCAGGAGCCGTTCCACCTGCACCCCGCGGACGCTGCGATCGCGGTGCAGCTGCCCGACGTCCAGGGCGCCCTCGCGGCGTACGCGACCACCGTATACGGGCGTATCCTGGCGGATCAGGACCTGCACGCGGCCATCGGGCGGGTGCTCGGCGATCCCGAGCCCGTCGATCCCCGCGAGATGCTGGCCGGTCAGGTCGGGGCGTTCTTCTCCGGCATGGAGGTCCCGCCGCTCGATGCGCTGATCGAGGGCGCGCGCTCGCTCTCGATGTCGATGAGCGTGCCCGGTGGGGACCTGAGCGGGTTCCTCGGGTCGCTCATGCAGTCGGGCGCAGCGGCGGACGCGGCGCTCGCGGGGATGTCCCTGCGCCTCGTCGTCGACTTCGAGTCCCCGGAAGCCGCGAACAAGGCCATCGCGACGCTCCGGGCCGCCGGGGAGCAGCAGGGACAGGGGTTCGAGCGCGCGGAGCTCGCCGCGCTCGGCGGAGGCTTCGGGACGGCGCCCGCACAGAAGCACACGTTGGCGCTGGCGGGCGGGGGGGACGCGCTCGAGCGCTCCCTGCGCATCGTCGTCGGCGGCGCGCGGGTGGCGCTCCTGGCGGGCGCCGAGCCGGATGACGTCGCGCTGCCGCGGGCTGCGGGGCTCTCCGAGGAGCCGAGCGCCGCGGTTTCGTTCCAGCGCGCCCGGGCCGGGTTCGAGCCCGCGGGCGGCACGGTGCTGTTCGAGGCCCACCTGCAGCCGTTTGCGCAGAACCTCCTCGCCGGCAGCGATCCGCTGGCGCTGCCCGGCCTCGACCTCGCGGAGGGTCTCCTCGGCCCGCTCGCTTCGATGGCGCTGCGTGGCGGCGATTGGCGCGTCCGCATCGAAGACGGCCAGTTCGTGACCGACGGCACGTACAAACTGCCGAGCGCGACCGAGCTGGACGGCCTCTTCGGCGCAAAGCCGCTCGATCCGCGCGACCTGGGCCTCGTGCAGCCCGACGCGATCCTGGCGTGGGCCGTGTCGATGGACAAACGCGTGCTACTCGAGGTCGTGCGCGGGCTCGCGGAGCAGAACGGCGGCGAGGAGATGTTGGCCCAGTTCGACGCCGAGCTCGGCTTCCGGCCCGACCGCGACCTGATCGAGCCCCTCGGCGACGCCATCGCGTACAGCATGCCGACGCTCTCGAGCCTCGTCAGCGCGCCGCCCTTCTCGCTCGCGCTCGACATCGAAGACCTCGAGGCGTTCACGAAAGGGGTCGACGGCGTCTTCCGCATGCTCGAAGAGCAGGGCGGCGAGGACTTCCAGATCAAGCGCGAGGACTACAAGGGCGTGCGCCTCTACACGCTGAGCTTCGCGGCCTCGGAGGACCCCGATAGCCTCTTCGCCGGGCTGCCGATCAACCCGGCCGCGATGTTCCGCCCCACGGTGGCGATCGGCCAGGGCCGCGCCTTCGTCATCACGACGCCGAACCTCGCCAAACGCGAGATCCGGCGCGTGGAGAAGCTGAACGAAGGGCCCGAGCTGCACGCCGCGTTCCAAGCGAGCGCCCTGCCGAAAGGCGCCACCGAGGCCGGATTCGCCGATTGGGGCGAGTTCTTCGGCAAACTCTACTCCGGTGTGAAGGGCCTCGCGCCGATGCTGGGCTCGTTCGTGGGTGAGCTGCCCTTCGACCTGTCGACCCTGCCCGACGCGGACGTCATTGTCCGCCATTTCAAGCCGAGTCGTCGCACGAAGCGCATCGAAGCCGACACCGTGTGGGTGAACGGACGCTCTTCGTTCGGCCCCGAGGCGCTCATGGCGCTCGCAGGGGGCGCGGGGTATGCGTTCTTCTCGGCGAGCGATGTCGAGGTGTCGCCAGGCTTCGAAAGCACGGCGTTCCCCGACCCCGAGCCGATGCCCGACCGCGGTGCGCCGCCGCTGCCGCCGGCCGCCGGGCCCGAGACGGATCGCCTCCTGACCCAGGACCTCCTGCTGGCGCTGAAGGTCGACCTGACCGTCCATCGCTTCGATCACGGCGCGTATCCCGCGACCCTCGCCGAGCTCGGGCGGGCCGATGCGAAGGACGGCTGGGGCCGCGCGCCCGTGTACAAGGTGACGCAGAACGGCTTCACGCTGTATTCGATCGGGCCCAACGGCATCGACGACGGCGGCAGCGGGGACGATATCCTGCCCATCGACTGAGCTCCGTCTGCTTCGCACGCTGGAGCGGGGGTGGAGGCGAGCGCCTCCGCTCCCGCTCCCGCGTAGGGGGCTCCCGCTATTCCGCCGTTCGAGTGACTGTGTCCGAATCCGAAGAGCCCACCTCGCGCCCGTGGCAGTACGAGCGCGCCGACCGCGCCAAGCGCAATCAGCCGTGGCGGCGCCGCTTTCGCCACATGCGGCGCCAGGCGCTGCGGCCCGTGGTGCTCTTGCTCGTGCCGCTGCTCGTGCGTTTGCTCGCGCTGACGTGGCGCAAGCGAGCGCTGCACGGCGAGCGTCGGGAGGCCTTCCTCGGCAGCGCGCAGAGCTGCATCGGCGTGCTCTGGCACGGCCGGATGTTGACCGCGGTGCCGCAGTTCCGCGACGTCGACGTGCGCGTGCTCGTGTCGATGTCGGGCGACGGACAGCTCGCGGTCGACCTCCTGGAGCGTTTCGGCTACGGCACGCTGCGCGGCTCGACCAACAAGTCCGGCTCGCGTGCCCTGCGCGAGATGCTCGGCTCGCTGCGCAGCTCCGTGACCGTCGCGATCACACCCGACGGCCCGCGCGGCCCGCGCCACGCCGTCAGCCGCGGCCCTGCGTTCCTCGCGCGCGAGACGGGTCTGCCGATCCTGCCCGTGGGCTTCGGCGTCGACCGCGCGTGGTACGCCAAGTCGTGGGACCGCTTCACCATCCCGAAGCCGTTTGCGCGCGTGTGCGTCGCGTACGGCGACCCGATCTCCGTCGCGCCGGACGCCTCCGATGAAGAGCTGACGCGCATCGGCGAGGCCCTGCGCAGCGCGCTCCAAGCCGCCGAACGCGAGGCGTTCGCTGCCGTCGGCGCGCCCATCGATTGGTGAGGCCCGCGCGATGAGCGCGCTCGATCCACGCCTGCGCGTCGGAGTCTCCGGCTGGACGCGGCCCGACTGGGAGGCGCTGTGGCCCGAGCCCGGCGACGATCGCCGCCTCGCGCGCCTCGCCGCCACGTTCGGCTGTGTCGCGCTCGACACGACGCGTTTTGCGATTCCGGCGGCCCGCACGGTGCAGCGTTGGGGTCAGGCGCTGGCGCAGGCCGAGGGGCCGCTGGCCGCAGCGGACGAGGGCCACCTGCCGCGCCCGTGCACGTTCGTGTTCGAAGTGCCGACGCTGTTCCTCGAAGTCGAGCCACCGAAGGCAGCAGACGTCGCCAGCTTCACAGACGCGCTGCGAGGGCTCGTGCGCACGCGGCGGCTCGGAGCGCTCCTCGCGCGGTACGACGTGTCGTTCTTGCACGGCCCGAGCGAGGTCCGCCGGCTCGGCCGCATCGCCGGTCAGCTCGCGGCGTACCCGTTGATCCTCGAAGTGCGCCATCCGTCGTGGTGGGAGCCGCGGGCGCTGGATGCGTTGCGCGGCATCGGTTGGTCGCTCGCCCACGTCGACGCGCCGGAGGATTGGCGCGCGCGACCGAAGCGGCACGCCCCGACGGGCGCGCTCGGTCTGTTGCGCCTCGCGGGGCGCGGCGGCGGCGCTCCTGACCCAGCCGCGGCGCACCTCGCGCTCGGCCCCGACGAGGCGGACCACCGCTACGCACCGCCCGCGATGCTCGACTTCGCGCGGCGCGCGCGCGCGATCGCGCGCGAGACCGACCAGTGTTTCGTGGTCGCCGCGAATGTCGCGCGCGGGCGAGCCCTCGCCAATGCGTTCGAGCTGCGCTGGTTGCTCGGCCAGGGCGCGGCACCGGCCTGGCCGACGGTCGAAGCGGCGTTCCCCGACCTCGACGTGTTGCACCGGTCCCCGCCGGCGCTCTGAGTGCGCAGAAGGTGGCTCCGGGACCACCTTGTCTCGCAGTGAGATCCGTGGCAGGCTGACGCGCGACGCTTCGTGCGGGCCGATGGTCGGCCCGCCGGGCGCACCTGCTCCAAGGTCCCGGGTCCCCCGGGCTTCACCATGTCCACCCAACCCCGGCCCCGCACCCGCGTGGGCCTCGCCGCCCTCGCGCTGCTGCTTCCGGCGCTGCATGCGGCCCCTGCGCAGCGCGTCCCTGTGCTGCAACCCGATGACCCCCAAGCCGCGCCGCTCGAGCCCGCCGAGGTCGACGAGCGCATCGATCCCGCGCTGCTCGCGGACGCGGCCCAGCTCGAAGCGTTCGGCTTCATCCGCGAGGGTGACGGCACGCGGACGGACCTGCGCGTCGTCATCGAGCTCGCGCGCGGCGCCGAAGACGTCACGTTCGAGACGAGCACCGCGCGCGAGCCGCTGGCCGAAGTGGCCGCGGCTGTGGCGCTGCGGCAAGCGGCGTTTGTCACGCAACTCGAGCAGAGCCTCGCCCCGAGCGACTTCGCGAGCGTGCGGCTGCTCTTCCCGCTCGACCTGCAGTACATGTGGGCCGCAGAGCTGTCTGACCTCGCGCTGTTGCGCCGCGTCGCCAGCGTGCCGGGGGTCAAGTACGTCTGGAAGGACAACCTCAACAAGCTCTTGACGAACGAAGGTCGCATCGTCACCGGCTCGGCGACCCAGGCTGCCGCGGGTTACACGGGCGCCGGCGTCGGCGTTGCGGTCATCGACTCGAACTTCGATCTCTTGCACCCCGAGCTCGGCGGCTCGACGACGCTGCCGAACTCGATCGTGAAGGGGGGCTACAACTACAGCACTCCGGGCGCAGCGATCCACTCGCAGAACTTCAACGACTGTTACCACGGCACGGGTACGGCATCGATCGTGCGGCGCTACGCGCCGGGTTGCCACCTCTACACGCTCGTCGTCTTCCCGAACGCGTACGACTCCGTGATCGCGAACGCGATCAACTGGTGCGTGACGAACAAGAACGGAGTGGGGGGCGGCGCTCCCATTCGCGTGATCTCGATGTCGCTGGGCGGCGGTCGCTACTACTCCGCGCAGACGTCGGGGACGATGCACACCGCGTGCGGCAACGCGGTGGCGAACGGGATCCTCTGCTTCGCGGCCTCCGGCAACGATGGCTGGACGGATTCGATGGGTTCGCCCGCGGCGTCGACGAACTGCATCTCGGTCGGCTCGACCTGGGACGCCACGGGCGCGCCGTATTCGGCGTTCCCGCCCGCCTACTGCAACGACTCGAACCGCTTGCTCGACGAGCGCACGTGTTACTCCGACACTGCGGCGTTCCTCTCGATCTACGCGCCTTCGGAGCAGGTGATCTGCGCGCGCTGCGGAGGCGGCACGTTCGCGCTCGGCGGGACCTCTTCGGCTTGCCCCGCGGCTGCGGGGCTCACGGCCCAGTTCCTGCACGCGCAGCCCACCTACGCCGGCAACCGCGCGGGGCTCGTCAGCCTCTACCAAGCGACAGGTGTGCAGGTCATCGGCGATACGAGCAAACGCAGGGTCGATCTGACGGCGGCGATCGCGGGCGCGGGTGGCGGCGGCGGCGGCGGCACCCCGCCGCCCACTCAGCTCGCGAACGGCACGACCTACAACTACTCGGTGGCGACGGGTGCCATCGTGCAGTACCAGCTCGTGATTCCGACCAACGCGACGAACCTGACGGTGACGCTCACGGGCAGCGGCGACGCGGACCTCTACGTCAAACGTACCGCGATCAACTGGCCTGCAGAGCAAGGCGCGCACAACGAGGCGGAGTTCAAAGCGCCGTACATCGGCGGCAGCGCCGAGAGTGTGAACTTCCCTGCGCCCGCCGCGGCGACCTGGAACGTGCTCGTACACGGCTACGCCGCTGCGTCGGGGACCATCCAGGCCACGTGGTCCGTCGGCTCCACAGGCGCCTCTTGGAAGACCGTCTCCTGGATCCGTGAGACCCCGCACAACTACCAGAACAGTCGGACGTATACCCACACGTACAGCTATCCGGGTGCGACGCAGGTCGGCCTGCACTTCAGCCGCCTCGATACGGAGCTCAACTACGACTTCGTGCGGATCAAGAACAGCGCGGGGGCGGTCCTGCACACGATCTCGGGCTACCCGATCAACAACGGGGTCGGCTCGGCGTTCGGGCGCACCGACGGGTGGGTCTACATCAACGGCAGCTCGATCACGGTCGAGCTCATCACCGACCGCTCCGTCCGCGATTGGGGCTACCGCGTGGACCTCGCAGCGGCGTATTACTGAGTGCTGAGTGCTGAGTGCTGAGCGCTGAGCGCTGAGCGCTGAGCGCTGATCGCCACGCGAGCGGCGCCCCCCGAGCTCCACACGGGAGCTGCGGGGGGCGCCGCGTTCATTCCTCTGTTTCGGACGCTGCGCTCGGCTCGGGCAGAAACTGCGTGAGCGCCGCGCCGACCAGCGCGTAACCGAGGGCCACCCACGCGCCCACGAGCGCGATGCGCGCGGGGTCCGGTTTGTCCGAGGCCGCAAAGGTCAGCGTCAGCCACGCGGCGGCGGTGCCCAGCACGCGCCCGCCGATGTTGGCGGCGAAGCTCTCGCCCGTGCCGCGCAGGTGCACCGGGAAGACGAGCGGGATGTAGTTGCCCCAGAAGCTGAACTGCGCGACGACCAGGAAGCCGGCGACGAAGATGCCGGCTTTGATCCAACCGAGGCTCGCAGGGTCACCGAGTTGGCCCGAGATCCACCAGAAGAACGCGGGGACGAAGAAGAGCGCGGGGAGCTGGAAGAGGCGCAGGAGCGTGCGCCTGCTGACGACGGCGACGGCGAGGGCGGCCAGCGCGAGGCGACCCGCCATGCCGCCGATCTCCTGCCAGAACGTGACCTTGGCGACCGTCTTGTCGCTGGCGTTGCCGCCCACCTGGCGTCGCCGCGCCGGCGGCAGCTCGGGTTGACCTGCCTCGCGCGCTGCGGCCGTGGCCTCGCCGACCGCTGCTTTCGCCGTTGCGATGACCGCGGCGTGTCCGGCTTCGTCCGGGGTCCCGATCCGCTGCGCGCCGAGGATCTGCGGCAGTTGCTGGATCGCGCCGAACGCGAGGCCGTAGCTGGCTGCGAAGACCAAGGTCGTCAACACGGTCGTCGCGCGGAGCTTCGGCGCAAAGAGCTCGCGGATACGCGGCCGCCGCAGTGTGCCCGCGTCCTTCTTGCGCTGCCACTCGGGCGACTCGGGTAGGAACGGCCGAATCAGCAGCAGCGGCAAGGCGGGGATGACGCCGGAGATCAGGGTGTAACGCCACGCTTCGTGTCCGCCGTGGATCGCTGGAAGGTCCGCGGCCCACTTTGCGGCCAGCACGTTCGCCGCGGCGACGAGGAGGCCTCCGAGGGACGAAAACGCTTGGGTGTAGCCGAGGACTCGCTCGCGCTGCTTGGGCTCCGAGAAGAGCTCGGCGAGCCATGCGACCGCAGCGACGAACTCGACGCAGACGCCGATGAAGACGAAGCAGCGGAAGACGAGGAGCTGGACGAGGCTCGTCGCGAATCCGGCGGCGCAGGCCGAGAACGCGTAAAGGAGGATGCTGAACGTGAGCACACGCCGGCGCCCGAGCCGGTCGGTCAGATAACCGCCGAGCAAGCCGAAGACGCCGCCAGCCAACGCAGGCACGAAGAAGAGGATGCGCGCCCACTGCGTGAACTCCGGTGAGCCCGGGACGAGCAACGGCGCGCCATCCGCGCCCACACCGCCGAGGGCGGCCAGGGCCGGCTTCACGATCAGGGGCAGCATCAGGAGCTCGTAGATGTCGAACGCGAAGCCGATGGCTGCGATGACGCAGATGAGCCACTGCGTGCGGGTCAGTCCGCGGATGTGCTGCGAATTCATGTCCGACAACGTACGCTCCGGCGGGCGTCCGCGCTCGGGGATCCCCGGCGAAAGCAGGACGTGCGCGGCGCCTCTGCATGCGCTCGCGGAGGCCGCGCGGGAAACGTGCCGGACGCCCATGGGCGGCGCGCCTCGTGCAACGTGGGACCATGAGCCGCGTCTCCCTCCTGTGCGTCGCCCTCGCCCTCGGCTCGACGTCCGTCACGGCCCAGGTGCCGTCGAGCATGGCGTCGCGCGCGCTGCGACCCGAGCAGACCCCGCTGTGGGTGGGCGCGCCGGTCCAACGCGAGCTCTCGCTCACGCGCGATCCGGCGCTGGGCGACACCGCCAACGGGGCGCGCTTCGCTGCCGCGGTGCAAGCTCTGCAGCCCGGCGATCGCCTGACGGTCGGCCCGGGCGTCTGGTCGGTCGACGCGCTCTTCACCGTCACGCTGCAAGGCACGCCGCAAGCGCCCATCCGCATCGAAGCCGCGCCCGGTGCCACTCCGGTGCTGACGCGACCCAACGCCTTCCAGAACGTGGTGAACTTCGGCACGGACACCGTCCCCGCGCGCTTCGTTCTGCTGCGCGGCTTCGAGCTGACGGGCGGCTCGATCGGTGTGCGCGTACGGCGCGGGGACGACCTCTGGTTCGACGAGCTGCACCTGCACCACGTCGGCAGTCACGGGCTGCGCGCGGCCGAGTTCGACACGGCGCGCCTCTATTGCACACGCTGCGAGGTCCACCACACGGGCCTGATCAGCGGGACCGGGGACGGCCTCTACATCGGCGCGAACGCTGGCGCTGCAGTGGCCCGCGAAGCCGTGATCGCGCTGAACCACGTGCACGACACGTTCGGCTCCCAGGGCGACGGCATCGAGCTCAAACAGGGTTCATTCGGCTGTTTGATCGCGGAGAACGTCATTCACGAAACGCAGTATCCCGGCATCCTCGTGTACGGGACCGCGGGCGGCGCTCGCAACGTCATCGAGAGCAACGTCGTGTGGGGCGCCGCCACGAACCCCTTCCAGGTGCAAGGCGAGGCGCTCGTGCGCAACAACATCGTCTTCGCCGGCGCGCAGGCCGCTTTGGTCAGCTTCGACCACCAAGGCACGGTCAGGGACTTGGAGGTCGTGCACAACACGTTCCTGGCGACGACGGGTGAAGCGGCGCGGCTCCAGCATTGGGGAGGACGTCCAGGCATGTTGCTGGCGAACAATGCGCTCTACAGCGACGGCGGCGTCGCGCTCCTCTGCCTGTCTGGCATGGCGGGGGTGACGGTCACGGGCAACGTCGTCTTCGGTCCGACATGGAACGACGGCGGCGCGCTCCACCGCGCCGGGCGAGGACCCATCGACTTCGTCGATGTCACCTTCGATGGCGCGCGACGCGACGCACACCCGAGCGCCACGAGCGCGCTCTTCGGCGCCGCGTTGTCTTCGTTCCACGCCGCAAACGACCGCACGGGCGCGCGACGCACCGCGGTGCTCGCCGCGGGAGCGCTGGAGTCGGGCACCTACGGGCGCTACCTCGGCGCGGACTCCGCCGTGGTGGTGCGCTCGAGCGGTCCCTTCGGTCCCGGTCTGCCGGGGGTCACGCTCACCGTCTCCGGCGGCCCGAGCGGCGCCTTCGGCATGCTCGGCGTGCTCGGCGCAGCAGGCTTGCAGCGCACGGTCTATGCGCTCGATCCACAGGGCTCCGCAGCCGTGCCGCTCGGCCCGTGGAGCGCTCCGATCTCGACGCGCTGCGCGGTGCGGGACAGCCAGAGCCCTGGCGGGACTCGGCTGTCGCAGTGGATCGAGTGGTTCGCGGGTCCCTACTGATGCTGCGGCGTCACCGCGCGAGCACATCCGCGGGCTGTGCTCCGAAGCGGACGCGCAGCAGGTAACGCGCCTCGGCGTCGAGCGCTTCGGGCGCGAGGCGCTCGCCACCTTGGAGCGCGCTCGAGAGGGCTGCGACCCGGGAGCGATCCCAGCGCCAGAGCGCGAGCTCCAACACAGCGGAGGCGGCGAGGGCCGTCACTGCCGCTCCGACGACGAGGCCCAGCGCCGCGCGCGGGTCGGTGCGCCGATTCGCCAGGTTCGCCAGCCCGAGCGCCGCGAGCGGGACGAGCGCCGTGCCGGTCCACGGAAGGCCGAGCGCCGCCGAGAGCGCCGTCACGGCCACCACGGCGCACGCGGCGGCCCGCAGCCAGAGCGGCGCCGGGGCCTCCTCGGCCGCGCGACTGCCCCGAGCGAAGAGCGCGAGGCTGAGCGCGAGGCTGGGCGCGACACCCAGGGCGAGCAGCGCCGTGCCCGGCGTGAGCTGGGCCAGGACCGGATCGAACGTCTGCACAGCGAGGGCGCGGCGCACGATCGTTGCGACGACCGCGGCGAGGGCGAGGAACGCGAGCGCTCCGCGCGGTCCGCGCTCGGCGCGTAGGTGCGCCGGCCCCAGCGCCAGCAAGACCGCCGCGAGGGCGGCGACCTGCAGGCTGCTCGCTGCCCATGCACTCACGACGACGAGGCTCGGTCCGAGCAGCGGGCGCGCGCCGGCGGCTCGGTCGGCGCCGAGCGCGCGACCGAGGAGCCACGCCGCGAGCGCGCCCTCGACCCAACCACGGCAAGGCAAGCGCGCGCCGATCACGAACAGAGGAGCGAGCGCGGCCGCGAGCCCCGCGGCGAGGGCCAGCCGTGGCCCGACGATGCGGCGTGCCATCCACACCAGCAGCACCAGCGCGCTGCCGGCCGCCGCCCCTTGGATCCAGGACCAAGCCGCCTCGGCGCCGCGCGTTTCGCGGCTGAGCCAGCGCGCGAGCCCACCGACCGGCTCCGTCACCCGCACCGCGGCGTCGAGGGTCGCGACCACGTCCTGGGCCACGAGGGGCCGCGCGACGGGGGTCGCCCAGACCAACAGCGTCACGCCCAGCGCCAGCGCGGCGAGCGCCGCCCACGGCAGCTCGCGCTCGCGCCAATCCGCGTCGGCGACGGCTTCGGCGATCCGATCGCGCGGGAAGAGGTCCCCGTCCTGAGCGATATCGAGCGGCCGATCGTGCACCCGGTCAGTGTACGCCGCGCTCCGCGGGCGCTCACGAGCGCTCGCTGAAGTCCGCGCGGGATTCACGCGCGCGCGAGCTCCGATCGACAGCTCGGCCCAGCTCGCGCAACTCGCCTGCAGCGTCCGCGCAGCGACCGGGCCTGCCCGTCACTGGTACACCTCTCGCGGCCTGGGTACCTTCGCGCACCATGGCGCACGCAGCTCCGCAGTCGTCGACCACCGCGCCGCGGCGCGTCGGCATGGTGATCGGACTCAAGCCCGAGATGGAAGCGCGCTATCGCGCGCTGCATGCGGACCCCTGGCGGGCCGTGCTGGAGCGCATCACGCGCTCCAACATCCGCGACTACTCCATCTATCTGGCGCGCTTGCCCGACGGCCTGTACCTCTTCAGTCACTTCGTCTACGTCGGCGCGGACTGGGACGCTGACATGGCCGCGATCGCGGCCGACCCCGAGACGCAGCGCTGGTGGCGTGAGACCGACCCGTGCCAATCGCCGCTGCCCGACCGCGCGCCCGGCGAATGGTGGACTCGGCTCGTCGAGGTGTTCCACCATCCCTGACTCACGCTCCCCGGTCTGTCCGATGCCGCGCAGCTAAGAGCCTGCGCCAAGGAAGTCGGTTCGCGCCGCGGATCCGAGCTCATGTCGCCTGGCGACACCTCATGCTCGGGACAGAACCGCTCCCTCGAAGCCAGGCACACGTTTTCGAGCTTGGTTCGCGATCCACGCCGGAGGTCGGATACCGTGCTCGGTGATTCGGTAGAGCGCGCTCAGACGACACGGTCGCGCCAAGTGCCGCGCCGGAATAGCGCCAGGCTGACCAAGGCAAAGATCGAATACGTCACAGGCACGGCCCAGAAGACGCCTCGCTCTTGCATGCCGAGGCCCTTGGCGAGGAGCAGCGCCAGCGGGAGCTGCAGGACCCAGAACATCCAGAAGTTGATCCACGAGGGCGTGCGTGTGTCGCCTGCGCCGTTGAAGGCCTGCTCCATCACCATGCCGAGGGCGAACGCGGGGAATCCGAGGCCCATGATGCGCAGCGCGCTGGTCGCGACGGTCGCCACGGCGGCGTCGGCGGTGAACTGCGCGACGAGCTCTGGCGCAAAGACGCCGAAGACGAGGCCGACGCTGGAGAGGGCGATGACGTTGATGCGCGCGGCGACACCTACGGCCTCAGCGGCGCGGTTCGGGTCGCGCGCACCGAGCGCTTGGCCGACCATCGTCGCTGCGGCTGCGCCCACGCCGTAGGCCGGCATCCACGCGAAGAGGATCACTCGTATCGCGATCGTGTATCCGGCCAGCGCGACGCTGCCGCAGCCCGACACCACGCGGATCAAGCCCATCCAGCTCATGGAGCTGAGCGCGACCTGGAACGTGCCCCAGCCCGAGAGTTGCGCGACGGCCACCATGACCTCGGGTTCGACCGCGACGTGGCGGCGGCGAACAGCGAGGTGCCCGCTGCCTCGCACGAGGCACCACAACGCGTAGGCGAAGCCGACGCCGCGCCCTACGGTCGTGGCGACGGCCGCGCCCACGAGGCCGAGCTCGGGCAGCGGACCCCAGCCGAAGATCAGGGCCGGGTCGAGGATGCAGTTCAGCCCGTTGGCGAGGATCAGGACCCGCATCGCGACCGCGGCATCCCCTGCGCCGCGGAGCACCGCGTTGACGAGGAACAGCAGGAACGCCGTGCCACTGCCCAGCAACGTGACGCGCGTGAAGTCGAGACCCTCCGTCAGAACAGCGGGTTCGGCCCCCATCAAAGTGAGCAGCTCGGCGGCGAAGAGCGCGCCGCCCAAGCCGATGACCGTCGCCGCGAGCGCTCCGAGGATCAGCACCTGCACCGCGGCGCGCGCCGCTGCTTCGGGGTCCTTCTCGCCGATGCGCCTCGAGACGATGGCGGTCGCTCCGATGCCGAGGCCGAACGCCAGCGTGTAGACGACGATCATCAACGACTCGGTGACACCGACGGTCGCGACCGCGGTGGCGCCGAGTTTTCCTACGAAATAGACGTCGACGACGGCGAAGAGGCTCTCCATCGACATCTCGACGACCATCGGTACGGCGAGCAGCAAGAGCGAACGTCGCACGGGGCCATCCGTGTAGTCGCGCGCTTGCCCGCGTAGGCCCGACACGATGTCCGCGACGATCGGCAGCCTGCGCGCTGCGGGGTCACACACAAACGCCGCGACAGCGCCCAGCGCGTAACGTGCGAGGTCCGCGCTCTGCCAGCCCTGGCCCAGAAGCAGGCGCCCCGGCAGTGTGCGCCGCACCGCGTCCAGGGGCGCAAACGAGAGGAGCTGCGAGAGCTCGACGAGCACGCTGATCCCGAAGGCAGAAGCGACGAGCCGGAGCGCGCTCGCCGCGGGCATCAGCCACGCGAGCGATGTGTACACGGCCGCCGTCCAGAGCGCGTCCCCCCCGTGCGCGGTGAACCAACGCGGCAACCACTCGACGCCGCTGCGCGACACGAGGCCTAGGGCGACGACAGCGAGGAGGACCGCAGCGGTCCGCGCCCGACGGCGCGCGGGTTCGAGGTCGGGAGCGAGTGCCAAGGCTGCTCGAGGAGCGCGTGCTGTACGGTGGCCCGCAAGGTGACGGCCCCGCGAACGGCGCTCGAAGGCGCCCGTTTGTAGACGGTACCCGCGCCGCGCCGGAGGTGCTGCAACCGTGGAGCGGTGCGCCGCGAATTCGTCCCGATGACTCCGGACCCCAAGCCGTGTGCTTCCTGCGGCCGCATGTTCGCGTGGCGCAAGTCCCTGGCGAAGAACTGGGACGAGGTCCGGTATTGCAGCGACGCGTGCCGCCGCAGTCGGCCCGGTCCGCGCGATCGCGAGCTCGAGGCTGCGATCCTGGCCCTCCTCGCAGAGCGCGCACGCGGCGCCACGATCTGTCCCTCGGAGGCCGCACGGCACGTCGGCGGACCCGACGAAGCTGCATGGCGGGCCCTGATGGAACCCGCGCGCCGCGCCGCGCGACGCCTCGTCGTCGCGGGCGAGATCGAGGTCCTGCAGGGCGGCCGCACCGTCGATCCCTCGCGAGCGAAAGGCCCGATCCGGCTTCGGCGAGTCGCTGCGCCGTAAGTCGCGCTCGCGGCGGACACGCTCGAGCGCGAGCGGAGCGTGTCCTCGCGCTGTCCGCGCATCGTGCGCTCGTAGGTCAACCAGAAGTCGAGGGCATGAGCACACGCGCGCACGCCGTCGCTCGGAGGTTCACCCGGCGATCCGGGTCCGCCCCGTAGACGAGCCAGCCGCCGTGAAGCGCGCGATCAGCGCCTCGAGACGAGCGCCGCGGTCCGGGTCGCGAGCGGTTCGAAGCGGCGGGGCATCGAACGGAGCGGCTCCTTCCAGGGTCCGGTCATGGCCTCGCTGGCAGACGACGTGCGCCGCTCGCACCGCGGTTTCCGTGGATCCAGCCCGTACTCCAGCGCGTATTGGGTCCGGGTTGCGGAATGGCGCACTTATGTCAGGCTGGATCGGACCCGCCTGGCACCTATGGCACACCCGAGCCCCTTCGTCCCGCCTTCCCCGCGCCCTGCTTCCACCCGCCGAGAGCTCCTGCGCATCGGAGGCGGAGCGCTCCTGGGCCTCGGCCTCGCGGATGTGCTGCGGCTGCAAGAGGTCCGCGCTGCGGTCCCGCGGGACGGCGCTCCGGGCTGGGGGCGCGCCAAGAACGTCATCCTGGTCTTCCTCCAGGGCGGGCCGAGTCACCTCGACCTGTGGGACCCGAAGGACGGGTTGCCGGAGGACGTGCGCAGCGTCTTCAAGACGATCAACACGAAGGTGCCCGGCATCGAGCTCACCGAGCTGTTGCCGCGGCTCGCGGGTGTGACCGACAAGCTGACGTTGATCCGCTCGATGTCCTACACGCCGAACGGGCTCTTCAACCACACGGCGGCGCACTACCAGATGTTGACGGGGTACACCGCCGACCGCGTGAGCCCGTCGGGTCAGCTCGAGCCGCCTTCGCCGAAGGACTTCCCGAACTTCGGCGCGAACATCGCGCACCTGCGACCGCCGGAGGAGGCGATGTTGCCCTTCGTGATGTTGCCCCGGCCGCTGCAGGAGAGCGGCGTGATCGGCAAGGCCGGCACCGCCGGCTTCTTGGGGCGAGCGTACGACCCGTACACGCTCTATCCCCCCGGCGACGACTTCGACAACACGAAGATGGACCGCATCCAGGTCGACGACCTCGCCCTGCGCGCGGAGCTCTCGGTGCCGCGGCTCGAGCGCCGCGCACGACTTCGCACGCTGATCAACGGCGGCTCGCCGGAGCTCGAAGCTGCGGTGCGGCGCCATCAGCTCGATGACTACACCGAGAAGGCCATGAGCCTCGTCGTCTCGGGCCGCGCGCGGAAGGCGTTCGACCTGTCCAGCGAACCCGATGCGCTGCGCGATCGTTACGGGCGCACGACGTTCGGGCAGAGCTGTCTCCTGGCGCGGCGCTTCATCGAAGCTGGGACACGCATCGTGCAAGTGAACTGGCCGAAGGTCGCGAACTCCGACCGACACTCGTGGGATTGCCACAAGGACCTCGAGGTGCGCATGAAGAACGACGCTGCGCCCATGTTCGATCCGGGCCTCGCGACGTTGATCGAAGACCTCGACGACCGCGGCCTGCTCGCCGAGACGCTCGTCGTCTGCGTGGGCGAGTTCGGACGCAGCCCGAAGAAGGGCCTCAGCACCTCAGGTAACGACAACGACGGCGGCGGGCGTGACCACTGGCCGTATTGCTTCACGGCGGTGGTCGCGGGCGCGGGCGTGCGCCGCGGCCACGTGCACGGCAAGTCCGACGCGACCGGGTCTGCGCCGCTCGAAGGCGCGGTGCAACCGACGGACCTCTTGGCGACGATCTACCACGCGCTCGGCATCGCGCCCGAGACCATCGTCTACAACCACCTCAATCAACCGCGCGAGCTCGTCAAGGGCGCCGCCGTGCTGGAGCTGTTCGCATGAGCGCTTGGCTCTGGCTCACGCTGCTCGCTGCGGTCCCCGCCGAGGACCCGGCCGAAGTCAGCTATCAGCGCGACGTGCGCCCGCTCCTGCAGGCCCGCTGCGTCGGTTGCCATCAACCGGCGAAGGCGCAGGGAGGGCGCGTGTTGACCGACCACGCCGCGCTGCTCGCCGCGCCGGCTGCGGACCGCGAGCCGCTGCTGGTGCCCGGCGATCACACGGCGGGTGCGTTGCTCGCCTCGGTGGTCGGCTTCGAAGGCGCGCGGCCGGAGATGCCCGTCGGCGGCGAACCGCTCACGGCTGCGGAGGTCGACCTCCTGCGCCGCTGGATCGCTGCGGGTGCAAAGGACGATAGCCCCGCGGCCGAAGGGCCGGCGGTCACGGCCGAGAACCCGCCGGTCTACGACCGCGCGCCGGTGCTGACGAGCCTCGCTTGGTCGCCCGATGGCGCTCTGCTCGCGGTCGCGGCGTTCCACGAGGTCCTGCTGCTCGACGCAGCGCGGCTCGGCACCGAGGCCGCCGTTGCGCCCCCCATCGTCGCGCGCCTCGTCGGCCTCTCGGAGCGCATCGAGTCGGTCGCCTTCTCGCCCGACGGCGGCTCCCTGGCGGCGGTCGGCGGTTCACCCGGACGCCTCGGCGAGGCCCAGATCTGGGATGTCGCCACGCGCACGCTGCGGCTCTCCGTGACCGCGACGGCTGATTGTCTGCACGGCGCGAGCTGGTCCCCCGACGGGCGCCTGCTCGCGTTCGGCGGCGCGGACAAGTCTCTGCGCGCCATCGACACCAGCACCGGAGCAGAGGTGCTGTTCAACGGCGCGCACGACGACTGGGTCCTCGGCGCGACGTTCTCGCTCGACGGCAGCCACATCGCCTCGGTCAGCCGCGACCGCACGATGAAGCTGGTCCAGGTCGCGACCCAGCAGTTCATCGACGACATCACGAGCATCACACCCGGCGTGCAGAAGGGCGGCCTCATGGCCGTCACGCGGCGGCCTGGTCGGGACGAGCTCGTGATCGGCGGGGCCGACGGCGTCCCGCGGCTCTATCGAACGTACCGCGAGAAGGCGCGCAAGATCGGCGACGACTTCAACCTGATCCGCGCCTTCCCGGCGCTCGCCGGTCGGGTCTTCGCCGTCGCGTGCGACAGCGCCGGGGACCTGGTCGCTGCGGGCGCGAGCGACGGGTCCGCGGGCGAGGTCCGGCTGTTCGGGGCCGAAGACGCTGTCGAACGTTGGCGCTACAGCGCCTCGGGCGGCGTCTTCACGGTCGCGTTTGCGCCCGATGGCGCGGCGCTCGCCGTCGGTGGTTTCTCGGGCGAGGTCACCCTCCTCGACACTGCGACGGGCGCGGTCTTGCGCTCGTTCGTGCCCGTGCCGCTCGCGGACGAGGCGCCGAGCGACCTCACAGACGCGGGCCATGGACAGATCCCCGCGAGCTTCCTCGTCGACGTCCAGCCGATCCTCAGCCGCAGCGGCTGCAACATGGGGACGTGTCACGGCTCCGCCAAGGGGCAGAACGGCTTCAAGCTGTCGCTGCGCGGCTACGACCCGACGTTCGACCACTTGGCGCTGACGGACGACCTCGCGGGGCGCCGCTTCAATCGCGCGGCGCCCGACAAGAGCCTCTTCCTGATGAAGCTGACGGGGGCGGTGCCCCACGTCGGTGGGCAGCTCTTGACCGCGGACAGTCTGGAGTACGCGGTGCTGCGCGCGTGGGTCCAGGCAGGCGTGGTCCTCGACCTGGATGCACCGAAGGTCGCGCGGATCGAGGTCCAGCCGCAGGACCCGACGGTCGACGAGCCCGGTGAGAACCAGCAGTTCAGCGTCGTCGCGCACTACACCGATGGTCGGGTGCGCGATGTGACCTCGCTCGCGTTCGTCGAGAGCGGCAACATCGAAGTCGCGACGGCAGAGCGCGGCGGGCTCGTGCGCACGCTGCGCCGGGGGGACGCGCCGATCCTGGCCCGCTTCGAAGGGCAGTACGCCGCGACGCGCCTCTTCGTGATGGGCGATCGGTCGGGCTTCGCGTTCGAGCCGCGCCCCCAGCAGAACTGGATCGACGCGCTGGTCGACACGAACCTGGAGCGGATCCGTGCTCAGCCCAGCGAGCTCTGCACCGATGCGGAGTTCCTGCGCCGCGTGCACTTGGACCTGACCGGCCTTCCGCCGACCCGCGCGGCGACCGAGGCGTTCCTGCTGGACCGTCGCGACAGCCGCCAGAAGCGCGAAGAGTGCATCGACCGCCTGATCGGCAGCCCCGAGTTCGTCGAGCATTGGACGAACCGCTGGGCGGACCTCCTGCAGGTCAACAGCAAGTTCCTGGGCGACGACGGGGCGCGCGCGTTGCGCGAATGGCTGCGCGGCGCCGTGGCCAGCAACATGCCGTACGACGAGTTCGTGCACACGCTCCTGACCGCTTCGGGCTCGACACAGGCGAACCCGCCCGCGGCGTTCTACAAGGTGCTGCGCGAGCCGGACGCCGTGATGGAGAGCACCACACAGCTCTTCCTCGGCATCCGCTTCAACTGCAACAAGTGCCACGATCACCCGTTCGAGCGCTGGACACAGCGCCAGCACTGGCAGCTCGCGGGCTGGTTCTCCCAGGTCCGCCGTGAGGACGCTCCGGGCTCGCCCAAGATGCCCAGCACCGAGGTGATGGCCAGCAGCGGCGGTGCGCCGGCCTACGAGGAGCTGATCTCGGACGACACGGCTCTGCCCGCCCGGATCAAGGACACCGATGGGCGCATGTACGAGCCCCAGTTCCCGTTCGAGCACGGGGCGGCGATCGATTCCGACTTGCCCCTGCGGGCTCAGCTCGCGAGCTGGTTGACCGCTCCCACGAACCCGTACTTCGCGACGAGCTACGCGAATCGGCTGTGGAGTTATTTCATGGGTGTCGGCTTGATCGAGCCCGTGGACGATCTGCGCGCGGGCAACCCGCCCAGCAATCCTGAGCTGCTGGAGCGCCTGACCGAAGAGCTGATCGCGAGCGACTTCGACGCGCGCGCGCTGATGCGCACGATCTGCAGATCGCGGGTCTACCAGCAATCCGTGCGCACGAACCGCTGGAACGAAGACGACGACGTGCACTTCTCGCACGCGCTGCCGCGCAGGCTGCCCGCGGAGACGCTCTACGATGCGCTGCACCAGGCGACGGGCTCGCGCCCGCGGCTCGTCGGCGCCCGCAGCGGGACCCGGGCCAGGCAACTGGTCGACGGAGGGATCGAGGCCCCGGACGGCTTCCTCGGCCTCTTCGGTCGCCCGCCGCGCGAGAGCGTGTGTGAGTGCGAGCGCGCGAGCGGGACCTCGCTCGGGCAGACGCTCAATCTCGTCAATGGTCCGACGCTGGCCGAGGCGATCGAAGACCGGGACAACGATATCGCGAGCCTCGTCGCGTACGAGCGCGACCCGCGCAAGATCATCCATGAGCTGTACCTGGCGTTCCTGTGTCGTCCGCCGAGCAACGCCGAGCTCGATGCGCTGTTACCGACGTTCGACGCAGCAGCGCCCGAGAACCTGAGCGTCCTGCGGCCTGAACGCCGCATCACGGTCGAAGCGGAGCTCGCTGCGTTCGAAGAGTGCTTCCCTGTACCGGTCTGGACGCCGCTCGCGATCGGCGAGCGCCGCTCGGACGGCGGTGCGTCGTTCGAGCTCTTGCCCGACGGCTCCGTGCTCGTCAGCGGCGCGAGCCCCGAGCGCGACGTCACGACGTTGGTCGCGACCACGGACGCCGCGACGTTGACCGGGATCCGCCTCGAAGCGCTCGCGCACGAGTCGTTGCCCGCGCAGGGCCCCGGGCGCGCGGAGAACGGCAACTTCGTGCTGCAGAGGCTCAGCGTGACCGCGATTTCGCTCGCGACACCGACGACCCCACAGACCCTGACGTTCCGTGCCGCAACCGCGGACTTCTCGCAGAGCGGCTACGAGGTCGCGCAGCTCACCGGCAACACAGAGCGCGGCTGGGCGGTCTCGGGCGCCCTCGGGCGCGACCACGAGGCGTGGTTCGAGTGCGAACCTGTGACGTTGCCCCAAGGCGGCGCGCTGCTCATCTTCCGCCTCGAGCAGCCGTTCGGCGGCGCCCACACCTTGGGCCGCTTCCGGCTCTCGGTGACGAGCTCGCCCATGGCGATCCGTTATCCAGCACTGCCGCCCGCCGTGGCGGCCGCGCTGCGGATCCCCTCCAGCGAGCGCTCACCCGCGGACGTCGCGGCGATCCTACGCCACTACGTCGACAGCGAACCGGCGCTGCGCGACGAGCTCCGCCTGGGCGCCGCACAGGACCTGGCGTGGGCCCTCGCGAACAGCTCGGCGTTCCTGTTCAACCGCTGAGCGGCATCTGCAATGCGCTGAACACAGACGCGGCATTGTGCTCGACCGCTCTCGCGTTCGAGCCTCCCGCCACCGCGGACGAGCCGCCGAAGTCGATCGCCTCGACCTCATCCGCGGCGATCCGCGCGACTCCGGTCTGTCCAGTCGTCCGAGGCTTGTTCGTATCGCTCGCCGTCGGCCAAGGCATGCTTGGTTTCAATCCTGTTGGACGTTTGATGTGGTGCAAACATGGTCGCTGAGACCTCGGTCTAGCTTCTTGCCACAGGCCCGATTCGACGGGTCCAAGGGCAAGCAGAGAGACCACGATGTTCACCACACGATTCCGATCGACACGTGTCAGCACACGCGCAGTCGTGCTGGCCGCCGCCTTGTTCGGCGCCGCCGACCAGGCCATCGCACAGACCGACTTCCGTGTCTACCCGTACCTGATGGCGCCCACGACCGATGGGATGGCCATCAACTGGTTCTCCTTCGAGGACGTTCCGGGTCAGATCACGGTGACGGGTCCGGGGCTCGTTCAGCCGCTGGTCATCGCGACCACGGCCGAGCTCCAAAGCGTCCTGAGCTACGTCTACAACACCGAGAACTCGCCGACCGTCAACGTCGCAGATGGTCGCGTCTACTTCAACAACGCTCCGGCAGTCAACTACAAGCACTCGGTCACACTGACCGGCCTGCAGCCCGGCTCGACGTACGACTACGTGGCTGCGCAGGGCGCTTCGACCTTCGCGGGCACGTTTACGACCGCGCCCCTCTCCTCCACGAACGAGACTCTGCGGTTTGCGGTCCTCTCGGACTCGGAGACGCTGATCATCGGTCGCACGACCAACCGCGAATGGAGTGTCGGCGCGCAGGCGCCGGGCTCCACCGGGCGCCCCGCTGGCACTGGCCCGGGCCGCTCGACCTACATCCTCACGGAGACGGTGGGTTACCAGGAGAACATCAAGGCCATCAAGTCCCGCCAGCCCGACGTCATCGTGATGCCTGGCGACCTGATCCAGGGCACCACCAGCGAGC
Source organism: uncultured Planctomycetaceae bacterium (assembly GCA_964402175.1). Classification (GTDB taxonomy): domain Bacteria; phylum Planctomycetota; class UBA1135; order UBA1135; genus JAWKUK01. The sequence goes on from CAYOBN010000005.1 coordinate 63,655, forward strand.
AGCAGCGCCGTTGGGACGAGTTCTGGCGCCACAACGCCGGTGAATACGACACGCTCCTGACGAGGGTCCCGCTCGTGGCCGCGATCGGGAACAACTGCATCTTCATGAACGGGGCCAACACCGACGGGCTCACGACGCAGAACCAGCACATCCAGCGCGCGCGCCAGCAGTGGTCGGCTTACTTCGACTTCCCGGGCAACGGTAACTCGAACTACCAGGACCTCTACTACCGGACCGACTACGGTCCCGTCACGATCCTCACGCTCTGCGTCGTCAAGGCGATCGACGAGCGCAACCACATGGTCGCGCCGCCGACCGGCCAGGCCACGGTCAACCAGGACGACAACCGCGACACGAACCGCGCCTGGTTCAACAACCTCTACACCTTCGGCGATTACCCCGACTTCAACCAGCTCGTCGGGCCCGGGGCCGGGACGATCGGCGAGCAGTGGGCTTGGACCGTCGCGCAGCTCGAAGATGCTCGCACGAGCGGCCAGATCATCTTCGTGCAGTGGCACCACACGCCCTTCAGCCGCGGCGTACACGGCTCGTCGATCACCTCGAACCAGTCGGGTGAAGCGACGCGGATCTACGCGCCGCTCATGGATCAGTACCGCGTCGCGGGTGTCTTCTGCGGTCACTCCGAGGTCAACGAGCGCAGCCGCTTCGACCTGAACAACGACGGCTACAGCGTGAACCTGTGGGATGTCGGCGCCGCCGGTGACGGCCTCCGCGGCGTCGAGGACGCACCGGGCAGCGTCAATCCCGCCATCACCGCTTGGCAGAGCGCCAACCCTGGCATCCCCTTCGAGATGAACCCCTACTCGCAGTGGACCGCCGACCAATCCGAGCGCGAGCTGTGGAACGGCAACACGCTCATCGCAGGTGGCAAGCACTACGGCTTCCTCGAGGTCGACGTCGAGCGCCTCGACGCTACGAACTTCCGCGTGAGCTACACCCCCTACCACGTTTTCCCGCTCCTCGACGGCACGCCGAACTTCGGCGTCACCGGCACGGAGCTGCGCACGTACAACGACCGGATCGTGCTCGAAGGTCCGGCGAACAACCTCCAGCCCGTCGGCGGCCCGCAGCCTGGCCTCGGTGTCAGCTACTGCGGCCCGGCGGTCGCGAACTCGTCGGGTGGGTCCGCGGTCATGACCGTGACCGGCACGGGACCGCTCCCGTTCGACATGACGCTGACGGCGTCGTCGATCCCGAACAACGCGTTCGGTTACTTCCTGACCAGCATGGACCAGGGCTTCACCCCCATGCCTGGCGGTATCAGTGTGGGTAACCTCTGCCTCGGCGGCAACACCGGCCGCTATTTGGGTCTGGGTCAGATCGTCAACTCGGGCACCACCGGTACGTTGACGATCACGGTCAGCACGGACGTCACCCCGCAAGGCGCGGTCTTCGTGCCGATCCTCCCGGGCGAGACCTGGAACTTCCAGGCGTGGTTCCGCGATGTGCTGCCGGGCGGCGCTCCGACGTCCAACTTCACGGACGGCCGCTCGGTCACCTTCTGATCCAGTGCGAGCGGCGAGCGCCAGCGCCGCTTGCCGTCTCCGACAACTACGGCTCCAGGGCAGCTCGGCTGCCTTGGAGCCGTCGCTTCGTTGACGGGAGCCCTCGCAGCGAAGCCGGTCCCGGGAGATGTCACGGTGGCGTCGCTCTCACGTCGACCCGCAATCACTTGGCTCGCGAGCCCTGCGCGGGGCGCGCAGGTTTCGAACGTTACGATGCGGGGGACCGGTCCTCCCACCGCCGCCCGAGGCCTCCCCATGCGATTCGCGACGATCCTCTGCTTCACCGGGCTCTTGCCGCTGCCCGCCGCTGCGCTCGCCCAGCGGACGCCCCCGCCCGTGCCGGACCACTCGGCCGGTGAAGCGCCGGGTGAGCATCACGACTGGAACCTCGGCCCGACCGGCGCCCGCGGCTGGATGTGGGGTTGGAAGCTCGAGACGACGGATGCGCGACAGGTCCTCGTGACGGAGGTCGCCGCCAACTCCCCAGCGGACGGTTTGCTGGCCCCGGGGGACGTGATCCTCGGCGTCGGCGACACGCCGTTCGCAGAGGATCCGCGGCTCGTCCTCGGCGACGCGGTGACCGCGGCAGAGTCGGTGCAAGGGGCAGGACGGCTCGCGCTGCTGCGGTGGCGAGCGGGCGCGCAGGAGACGGTGACGTTGCAGCTCCCGCTGCGCGATGCTTGGGCGGCGACTGCGCCGTGGGATTGCGCGAAGAGCGCCGCGATCGTGGACGCGGCGTGTGTGCACCTGGCCCAGAACCTGCGACCGCGCATCGACGGGCTCGTGAATGCCTTGGCGTTGCTTGCCACGGGGCGCGAGGAGTACCGCGGTGTCGTGCGAGAGTTCGCGCACCGCATCGGGGCGCGCGACCTGAAGCTGACGCTGCTGGGCCGGACCAGCGGGCTCTTCGCGTGGGAGTGGGGCTATCGCAACCTCTTCCTGTGTGAGTACTTCTTGGCGACCGGCGACGACTACGTGCGGCCCGCGATCATCGAGTATGCGACGACGATCGCGCGCGGACAGAGCGGTGTCGGCTCGTGGGGCCACGGTATGGCCTGGCCCGACCTCAACGGCGGCAGGCTGCACGGGCGGCTCGGAGGCTACGGCGCCGTGAACCAGTCGGGCCTCGTGTGTCACCTCTCGCTCGTGCTCGCGCAGCGTTGCGGTGTGAAGGACCCTGAGGTCGACGCAGCCGTCGCGCGCGCGAACCGCTTCTTCGGGTTCTATGCGGGAAAGGGCGCGATCCCGTACGGGGATCACCAGCCGGGGTGGTACGACCACGACGACAACGGCAAGAACTCGCTGGCAGCGCTCATCTTCGACCTGCAAGGCATGCACGCCGAAGCGCGCTTCTTTGCACGGATGACCGTCGCTTCCTACGGCGAGCGCGAACGAGGGCACACAGGCAACTTCTTCAGTTTCCTGTGGGGCCCGCTCGGCGCGGCCCGCGCGGGCGACCCGGCGGCGGCGGCGTTCTTGGCCGAGCAGCGCGCGTACTACGACCTCTGGCGCGACAGCGCGGTTCGTTATCCCTACCAAGGCGGCGCGGGGATGACGGGCGGCGAGCACAGCTACGCGGGCTGGGACTGCACGGGCATCGCCGTCCTCACGCTCTCGCTGCCGCAGCGCGCGCTGTACATCACGGGCAAAGACGGACCAGCGACGGCGCCGCTGTCGAAGCAGGAGCTCGCAGAGACCATCGCTGCGGGCCGCGGATTCGACTGCTGGGACGGCGGTGAAGCGCACTACGACGCGCTCAGCGTGGACGAGCTCGTGCGCGCGCTCGGCAGTTGGTCGCCGGCCGTGCGCTCGCGCGCTGCGGATGCGCTGGGGCGCAAGCGGTCCATCGACGACGCAGCGCTCGTGCGAGCGCTCGCCGCGCAAGTGAGCGACGGCCCGCTGGAAGCGCGCTATGGAGCTTGCCAAGCGCTGGGCGCGCTCGGCGCGCGCGCGGCCGCGGGTGTGCCGGCATTGACAGAAGCGCTCGACGCGGACGACGTGTGGACGCGCATCCAGGCGTGCCTCGCCCTCGCGGGCATCGGCGAGCCCGCGCGAGCGGCTGTCCCGGCGATGTTGCGCTTGGCAGTGCGCTCCGATCCCGCCGATCCGCGCGAGTTCACCCAGCGCTACTTGGCCTTCTGCCTCTTCTACAAGGGGGGCGCGCTGAAGATGCGCGGGCTCCTCTCGCGTTCGGTGAATGGCGTGGATCGGTCCGAGCTCCTGCCTGCCATCGCGCGCCTCTTGCGCAACGACGATGGTCGGGCCCGCTCGGCGCTGGTCACGATCTTCGATACGTTGACGTTCGACGAACTGCGGCCGCTCTTGCCGGACCTCGTGGACGTGGTGCGCCACGCCTCACCCAGCGGCGTCATGTTCAAGGACGGAATCCGGACACGAGCGCTGACGTTCTTGGCCGATCACGCCGTCGCCGAGGGACGCGAGCTGGCGCTCACGATCGTCGAGAACGGAGAGTGGGGTTTGAAGGACCGCTTGCCGAAGTGCCTCGAAGCCTTGGCGAAGTACGGCAGCGCGGCGCGCGAGGAGCTACCGCGCCTCGCAGAGCTCCAGGCTGCGTTGCGCGCTGCGAGCAAGGGTGAAGACCCGAACGGTTTCGTGGCGCTGTGTGAGCGCACTGCAGCCGCGATCGAGGCAGCGCAGGACGCGCCGCAGTTGCGGTCGGTCGCGGAGCTCCTGTCGGGGTCGCGCTGAACCTGGATGGTGACCGGACCTCACGGCGCACAAGAAAGCTGCGCGCGAGCCAGACCTTCCGGGTCGCGGGATATCCAAGGGGCGCTGGGGAGCCGTTTGGGGAGGGCGGCCGACGCGGGATTCTCCAGTTCCCTGTCGCACACGGGGCTCGCTCGGTGAAATGCAACCGTGCGCACGCTCCCGATGGGCCGCCCCGAAGACGCTCTCTTCCTGCGCTTTCGCGCGACCGGTGATCCGGCCGCGCTGGCGCAGGTGTTCGATCGGGTCGCTCCGGACCTGCTCGGAGTTGCGCTGCACCTCTGTCGGCCGCTGTCGCGCCTCCATCGGCGCTCGCAATCGGACTCGTCATGACAAAACAAGCTTGGCTCATCGCGGCTGCGCTGCTCTTGGCCTCGGCGCTCTGGTATCGAACGCGCTCATCGAGCGCCGAGCCAGTGCCGGTGGAGGGCCTTCACGCGGCGGCGTCCACGGCGGCTCAACCGGACCGACCGGCGCTCCCGTCGCAGGCGGAGCTCTCCGGTGGAGCCGAGCGACGTATGTCCGGCGAGGTCGCGCCGCGCTCCGCGCCCGTGACCGGCAGTGTCAGCGTGCTCGTCGCCGGAGCTCCCTCGGTCGCTGCAGGTGCCGGCGCGCCCCCGTCCGAGCCTCTGGTCACGAACACCCCCCTCGCCGGAGTGACGGTCGAGCTGTGGCCTGGACATGGCGAAGAGCCCCCGCTCATCGGCCGGCGGCGTACGCAAGAGACGGACGAAGACGGCCGTGCGCGCTTCGGCGGGCTCGAGCCCGGACCGTACACGGTGGACGTCATCGCGCGCCCGACCGATCCGCTGGGCGGCGCGCAGCAGCCGCGGTTCGTCGAGGTCCGTGCAGGGGACGAAGTCCGCCTGGAGGTCGCGCTGACGATCGCGATGTTGGCCAAGGGGCGCGTCGTCGACGGAGCCGGTGCGCCCGTCGCGGGTGCGGACATCTGGGCGGGCGACGACATTCTCGAGCAGCAGGCCCTGCCGCAGCATCTCTTGCGCCGGGTCGCCAAGTCTCGACCGGACGGCACGTTCACTGCTCCTCTCGCTCCCCACGAGGAGCGACTCGCTGCGCGCAAGGAGGGGTACGCCGATTCGACCTCCCTCGCCGTGGCGGTGCTCGGGGGCGCCGAGGTCGAGTGGCGCCTCGTGCTGAGCCGTGAGCTCGCGCGAGTGCGCGGCACAGTCCGCGACGCGCGTAACGCGCCGATCGCGGGCATTGCGCTCGCACTCCAACGCAGCGGCGCAGCTCTGACCAGGCGAGCGGATGGACTCTTCGAGCAGGGTCATCTTCCGCTTCTGCTCCATACCGACGAACGAGGCGACTTTGCGACCGATCTGGCGCCCGGTGAGTACCGCTGCCGGGCGATCGGGGCCAACGGATCCGCCGCAGCTTCGTTCTCGGTCGTCGCCGGAGAGACCGCCTTCGTCGAGCTGGTCTTTCCTGATGGCGTCGCCGTGCGCGGTGTGGTGCGCACTTCCGCGGGGGCGCCGGTGCCGTCGCTGCCGATCTGGATCGAAGTGACTGCGCTCGACGGCGCGCTCAGCTATCGCATCGCGCGCACGTTGTCCGACGGGTCCTTCTTGTTCCTGGGGGTTCCACGCGAGCCCTTTGTCGTCGAAGCAGGCCGCCCCAGCGGCCGCTTGCGAGCTCGCAGCGAGCAGTCAGCGCCGACGGGCTCGATCGTCGACTGCGAGCTTCTCTTCGACGATCCGCCGCCGCTGCGTGGCCGCGTCGTGCGGCCGAACGGCCGGAGCGTTGCTGGCCTCGTGGTGCAGGTCTGGTCGACCTCCGACGAGTACCTGACGGGCGCCACTTGCGATGACGCGGGCGAGTTCACGTTGAACGAGCTCGTCGCGGGCCCTTACCGACTCGTCATCACACACACGCTCGTGCCCGGCGGCCGGGCGCTCTTCGAACGCGAGACGGTGCTCGACCCAGATTCGGTCGTAGAGCTGCGTCTGCCGAACGAGCGCGGCGCGCTGCGGGGCCGCGCCATCGATGAACGCGGAGCGCCAGTATCTGGCGTGGCGCTCTCGCTCGCTGCGCCCGACGAGTCGCCTTACACCACGCTGTCCGCCGAGGACGGGCGATTTTCGTTCTCCGAGGTGCCGCCCGTCCGCAGCACCCTGCGTGCGCGGGGCGCTGGTCGAGCGTTCTTGACGCAATCGGTGAACATCGCCGACGACAAAGTCACGGACATCGGCGACGTCGTCGTCCCGCAGGAGGCCGGACTCGAGGTCCAGGTCTTCCACGCAGACGGCACCCCTTGGCGCGATGCGCCCCCCGTGCCGTGGATCTACCGCGCTGGCGCGCTCGTCGCGGGTCGCGATCGGATCGAGTACACGCTGAACGATGGCAAGGTCCGCGTCCACGGGCTGGAGTCGGGGACGTACAGGCTGCAGCCTGCTGCGGGTGACTCGCTGACCTTCGCGCCGCGCACGCTCGAGCTCATCGGCGGCACCTTGACCCACGTCGATGTGCATGTGCAAGCGGGCCGGGCCATCACGTTGGAGCTGGAGGCTCCTCCGGCGGGCAGCGCGCCGAACGGCATCGAGCTCACCGTGCGCGACGCCCGCGGCAACGAGGCGCTGCGCCAGCACATCGCGCCCCCCTCATTCCTGTCGTCGAGGTGGCGCGTCGAGCACACGTTCCCCCCAGGCAATTACACCGCCGAGGCGACGGTGGCGGACGGTCTGCACTGGCGCCTCGAGTTCGAGGTTCGACTCGAGGGCGAGCTCGCTTCGCCCCTCGTCGTGCCGCGACGATGAGTGAAGCTACGGCCGGATCCCATCGGCTCGTGGCTCGTGGCGAGGTGAGTCGATGCTCGCCACGAGCCCCCCATCGTCGTCAGCGACAGCTCTGAACTCTCAGCGCCGCACCGCGCGGAACGTGCCGTTCGGCTGCAGGAGGACGAGCGTCTGCGCTCCGTCCTCGGCGACCTCGAAGCGCGCGAAGTAGCCGTCCAGGGCCTCGAAGCGGTAGCGGCCGTGGCTCGCGGGGACCAGCGTGTACGGGGGCTGTCCCGACACCGTGAGCACCAGGCGGTCGTCGCGGTGCACCACGGTCACTGTGGCGCCCTGCAGGGAGTACTCTCCAGCACACGCCGCCAGGGCTTCCGCGGTCCCGAGCGCTGCGTCGGGGCCGCGCTCGAAGCGGATCGGCTTCGACGAAGCCTCCAAGGGCACCTCGACTGCAGCGATGAGGCCCGCGACATCGTCGCGGAAGTGCAGGAGGAGCCCCTCGAGGAGCTCGCCGCCGTCGGCTTCGTCGAAGCTGAAGACCTCGAAGTGCCAGGGCTTCAGCGGAGCCTCGAAGATGCCGTAGCGGGCGCGCAGGGCGCCATCGCGGTGCTCGACGACGAGGTCGCCGTAACCCGGGTGGCTGTAGGTCGCGGCGTAGCTCGCGAGCGCACGCGCAGGCGGCGCGTCCGGGATGCGCTCCGACTCCCGCGCTTTTTTCATGCCCGCGCTGATTTCGTCGGCCGCGTCCATCTGCGTCGCGACGAGCGCGCCGGCGTCAGCGACCTCGAGGCCGAGGAAGCGCTCCGCGAGCTGTCCAGCCAAGAGGTTCGTCAGGGGGCTCGCGCGGTTCGTGACCGTGAAGATCCCGAGGCGCTCGTCGGGGTAGAGCTCGACCTGGGTCGTGAAGCCGTCGATGCCGCCGCCGTGGTGGAAACGGACCTTGCCTTCGCGCGTGTCCAGCATCCAGCCGAGCCCATAGGCCGTCGGTTCGCCGGGTGCGCCGAGGACGGAGACCGGCGTCACGAGCTCCTGGAACGCGCCGGCGCTGAGGATGCGCTGGCCGCGCGCTTCGCCGCGGCCCAAGAGGACCTCGATCCAGCGCGCCATGTCGTTGGCGCTGCTGTGGATCGAACCTGCGGGTCCGATCTCGGTCAGATCGCGGAAGTCGATGACGACGTCCTTCATCTTCTTGCGGTCGTGGGGCCGCGCGACGTCGCTGCTGGCCAGGGTCTCGGCGAGGCCGAACGTCGTGCGCGACATGCCGAGCGGCGTGAAGATGCGCTCGCGGACCCACTCCTCCCACGACTTGCCCGTCGCGTTCGCTAGAGCGACGCCCGCCGCCGCGAACATCAAGTTGTTGTACTGCCAACGCTCGCGGAAGCCGACTGTGGGTTCGATGTGCGCCATGCGCTCGACCAATTCCGCGCGCGTGACGGCGGGGTTGGCGTACCAGAGCAGATCGTGCCGCGGCAGCCCCGAGCGGTGAGAGCACATGTCCCGCAGCGCGAGGTGCTGCTCGGCGATGTCGTCGTCGAGGTCCAGGTTCGGCAACCAGCGGCGCACCGGGGCGTCCCACTCGAGGAGGCCGTCTTCGACGGCCTGCGCGATGGCGAACGTCGTGAAGGCCTTGGTCGTCGAGCCGATCGCGAACAACGTGTCGGCGGTGACGGGGCTGCCTGATGCGACGTCCGCGATTCCGTATCCGCGCGTGAGGACGACCTCGCCGCGCGAAACGACCGCGACGGAGGTACCGGGGACCTTGAGCCGCTTCATCTGCTCTGCGACCCAGTCATCGAAGCCCGTGAGCACACGCGTGGCGTGTTCTGCCGCGGACTCGCCGCGCTCGAGCACGAAGTCGAGCTTCGCTCCGCCTTGCAGGAAGGAGCCTCGGATCGATGCGCCGTCCGGACCGAGCTCACCATCGAACTTCGGATCGCCGGGCACTCCGTCCATGCGGAAGCGCACGCGGGTTCCTTCGATGCTGCAATCGACGAGCCGGCCCGCAAGGAGCCTTTGAGCGGGAATGTCGATGGCGCCGACGAGGGTGTCGCCTTCCCAGCGCAGGACGACCTCGACGTCGAGCTTCGCCTGGGTGAGGCGCCCCTTCCAGAACCCCGCGGGTGCTCGGGCGTCGAGCGCTGTGGACTCGGCCTCTTGCGGAGGCGCGAACGGCCCTACGCCATTGGCAGCGTAGGCGCTGGAGACGACGCCGAACGTCAGTACGCTCAGGGTCAGCATAGGGTTCATTCCACAGCAGAGATCAGGAAGGCGTAGTTCATCGCGCGCTGACGGAGGCGGTCGTAGCGGCCCGAGGCGCCTCCGTGGCCCGCCTCCATCTCGCAGCGCAGCAGCAACCGGTTCGAGTCGGTCTTGACGGTGCGCAGCTTCGCGACCCACTTCGCGGGCTCCCAGTATTGCACCTGAGAGTCGTGCAGACCTGTGGTGACCAGCAGGTCGGGGTAGCTCTGCTTGCGGACCTGGTCGTACGGCGAATACGACCGCATGTAGTCGTAGTACTCCTTCTGGCGCGGGTCGCCCCATTCGTCCCATTCGAACGTCGTCAACGGAATCGACGCGTCGAGCATCGTCGTCACGACGTCGACGAAGGGCACCGCAGCGATGACAGCCCGGAAGAGGTCCGGCCGCTCGTTCACGACGACACCCATCAGCAAACCTCCGGCGCTGCCGCCTTCGGCGCAGAGGCGCTGGTGAGAGGTGTACTGCTGCTCGACGAGGTGTTCGGCACAGTCGATGAAATCGTAGAACGTGTTCCGCTTCTTCAGGAGCTTGCCGTCTTCGTACCACTTGCGCCCGAGCTCTTGTCCGCCGCGGACGTGCGCGATGGCGTAGACCCACCCACGATCGAGCAGAGAGACCACGTTGGGCGAGAAGCGCGGCTCGGTGCTCGAGCCGTAGGACCCGTACGCATAGAGCAAGAGCGGCCGCTTGCCGTTGCGCTTCAGCGGATCCTTGTAGACCAGGCTGATCGGCACCTGGGCCCCGTCGCGGGCTTCAGCGACCAAACGCTCGCTCTTGTAGTTCGCGGGGTCGAAGCCACCCAGGACCTCATCGCGCTTGACTAGGGTGCGCTCACCCGTGCGCATGTCCTGGTCGTACACGGAGTTCGGTGTCGTGAGCGAGCTGTAGCTGAAGCGCAGCACCGTAGTGTCGAACTCCGCGTTCGGCCCCGGCCACACGGCATATGCGGGGTCATCGAAAGCGAGCTCTTGCTCTCTGCCCGAGGCCATCTCGCGGATGCGCAGGCGGCGCAAGCCTTCACAGCGCTCCGCGACGACCATGTGCTCCGCGAAGAAGTTCACGCTTTCGAAGAGGATATCCGCGCGGTGCGGGATGACGTCCTCCCAGGCGGTCGGCGAGCCGATGGGTGCGCGGACCAGGCGGAAGTTCGGGGCGTCACGATTCGTGCGCAGGTAGAGGTGCTCACCCCAGTGTTCGACGTCGTATTCGTGTCCGCGCTCGCGCGGCAGCACGACCGTCCACCGACCCAGCGGCGCGGATGCTTCGACGATCCGGATCTCGTTTGCCAGCGTCTGGTTGGACGTGATCACCAGGAAGCGCCGCGAGTCCGTCTTCGAAACGCTGACCGAGAACGTCTCGTCGGCCTCTTCGTAGACGAGCGCATCGCGCGCCGGGTCGCTGCCGACTTCGTGGCGCCAGATCTGGTGCGTCCGCAGCGTCTCGAGGTCGCGGCGAGAGTAGAAGACATGCCGCCCGTCTTCCGCCCAGACGAGGCTCTCGCCGACCGCCGGGATGCGCGACACGATCGCGCCCGTAGCGAGGTCCTTGACTTCGATGTCGTAGATGCGCCGGCCGACGCGGTCCACCGCGTAAGCGAGGTGGCTGTGGTCGGGGCTCGATTGGCGGGCGCCGATGCCGAAGTAGCCGTGGCCTTCGGCCATCTTCGGGACGTCGAGCAGGACCTCTTCGGCTGCATCGAGCGAGCCGCGCTTGCGGCAATGCAGCGGATAGCTCGCGCCCGGCTCGAAGCGCGAGTAGTACCAGTAGTCGCCGTTCTTCAGCGGCGGCGTGGAGTCGTCCTGGCGCTCGCGGCCGACGAGCTCGTCGTAGAGCTCCTGCTGCAGCTCCACGGTGCCAGCGAGGGCAGCGTCGGTGTACGCGTTCTCGGCTTCGAGGTACGCGATGACGTCGGCGTCCGTGCGCTCGCGCAGCCAATAGTAGTCATCGACCCGCGTCTCGCCGTGCGCCGTCAGAGGCGTGGGGCGCACGTCGGCGCGCGGTGCCTCGGGCAGCCCTGCGGCGGTGCCTGTCGAGCTGCGGCTCGAACCAGCGCAAGCGAGGAGCGCGAAGAAGGGAGCCAGCGCCAGACTCGTTGTGTAGAGCGCGCGGCGGGTCGGCTGCCTGTGGAGGGATCGTCGTTGCATGGTGTGGAGTGTGGGACTTGCCAGATGGTAAGGGCGAGAGGCGTCCGCGGCGGCCAGGTGCGACAGCGCGACAGGGCCTCACCCGAGCCTTTGATGGGTGGAACGTCCTGCTTACAGGGCGCTTCCTGTACCCTTTGCCCCCCGCTTTCCCTCTCTGGAGCGTCCCGACCATGGACACTTTCGCAGCGATCTACGCGCGCCGCGCCGTCAAGCAGTTCGATCCGAACCACCGCCTCACCAAGGACGAGCAGCGCAAGCTGCTCGAGGCGGCGATCCAGAGCCCGACCAGCTTCAACATCCAGCACTGGCGCTTCGTCGTCGTCGAGGACCCCGCGCTCCGCCGCGAGCTGCGCGCCCTCGGGAACGACCAGTCGCAGATCACGGATGCCTCGCTGCTCGTGCTCATGACCGCCGACACGAAGGCCTGGCAGAAGGAGCCGCAGCGTTACTGGCGCCGCGCGCCCACTCCGGTGGCCGAGCTGCTCGTCGGCTGGATGGGCCCCTTCCACGAGGGCCGCGAGTGGCTGCAGCGCGACGAAGCCCAGCGCTCGATCGGTATGGCGATGCAGACGCTGATGCTCGCCGCGAAGGCGCTCGGGTACGACTCGTGCCCGATGATCGGCTTCGACATCGAGAAGGTCGCCGAGCTCATCCGGCTCCCCGCGGACCACGTCATGGGTCCGATGGTTGCGATCGGCAAAGGCACCAAAGAGCCCTGGCCGAAGCCCGGTCAGCTCGCGCTCGAAGAGGTGGTCATCAAGAACCGCTTCGGCAGCGCGACCTGAGTCCGCTCACGCGGCGCGAAGGAGCTCGTCTGTGGACAGCAGCGAAGCGATCTCGCGCCGCGGACCGTAGAAGGTGCAGCGGCGCGACGCGAGCTCGGTGTCGCCCTGCACGGTCTCGATCGTGACCTCTTGCACCGCTTCGACGTGGTCGACGGTGTAGCCGACGCGCGCGCCGCTCGGTGCTCTTACCACGACGACGATCTCGTGGGCTGAGGTTTCGAGCAGGTCGTAGAGCTGGCGGAAGAGGAGCAGCATCTCCGCGAGCTCGCGCGCGCGCGTGGCCGCGATGCGCTCCATCGCGCCGGCGGCGTCGCCGGAGCGCACCATGGCATCGACCTCTTGTGCGAGCGCGTGGATCCTCTTGTGCGGAGCATCGAAGCGGCGCAGGTGGCTCTCGAGCAGGATATTGGTCGTCTGGAACGAGTCGTACCAGCGGCCGAAGGCGCACTTGTGCGGGTCGGTCGCGAGCGTGAAGGCGCGGCCCTCGGTGACACAGCGCTCTAGCTCCTCGATCCATCGACGATGGTCCTGCTCGCGGGCTTCGAGCATCGCGCGGAACTCGCCGAGCTCGCTCTCGAGCGACGGTATCCCGAGCATCATCCGCAGGTCGTGGACCGCCAAGCCCTCGCCGCGCACGAGCATCACCCCCCGCATCGTCGAGCTGGACTGCGGCAATTGGGTGACGGGGCCGAGCTGGACCATCTCGGCGACGAGGTCGGCGGGGATGCCGAACGCACGTTCTCCGAGGCGAACCATGACGTGCCTTGCGGCGGGCTTCGCGGAGCCAGGGCTGTGCGTGCTCATCGTGGGACCTCAACGGTCTATCGACCTTCGGCGCCCCACGAGTGAAGCCGATGTTCGGGCACGCCAGGGGGTTGCGACCCGGGGCCCATTTCGGCGAGGCTCCGGGGGATGACCACACCCCTCGAGAGCCAAAGGACACCCGACTTCGCATCGACGCCGCTGACGCGGCAGGAGTACATCGCCGCGATGGTGCACCTCTACCGCGGCGAGCTGCACCGGGCCAACCAATGGCGGCTCAGGCTCGATCACACGACGAACCTGGCGGTGCTGACGACAGCGGGTCTGGTTGCGTATTCCTTCGGGCAGGGGGATCACAACCACTGGGTCCTGATCGGTGCCATCGCGTTGATCACGTTCTTCCTCGTCATCGAGGCGCGCCGCTTTCGGTATGCGGACGTATGGCGCGCACGGGTCCGCATGATCGAGGAGTACTTCTACGGGCCCATCCTGCGCCGCGACTTCGGCGGCATCGACAACGACTGGGGCAAGCTCGTCGCCGAGGATCTGTTCCGGCCGCGCTTCAAGATGAGCGCCCTCGTCGCGATCCGCGGGCGTTTGGTGCGCAACTACTGGGCGATCTACTTCGTGACGATCTCGGCCTGGACGGTCAAAGTGCTCTTCGTACCGGAGCCCGTACGCGATATGGCGGCGCTCGAGGCGAAGCTCGGCGGCAACGGGTTACTGCCGTGGTGGATATCCGTCGTGTTGGTCGGGTCCTTCATGCTCGCTGCGATCGCGGTGATCGCACTCGTCGGCCCAGTGACGAGTTATGACCTGGAGCAGTGGCGCTTCGAGAAGACGCGCCGCAATCCGAAGGGCGATCTCGACATGTGAGCGGAGCCCAGCGCGATCACGCGGCGCGCTTCACTTCGAGGAACTGCTGAAGGGCAGCGCGCAGGTCGTCGAGCCGGATCGGCTTCGTAAGATAGCCGTCCATGCCAGCATCGAGGCAGCGCTCGCGGTCGCCCGGCAAGGCATGCCCGGTCAGCGCGATGACGGGGACGTCCTTGACGGGTGTGACGTACTGACGGATGCGACGGGTGGTCTCGAAGCCGTCCATCCCGGGCATGGAGCAGTCCATGAGGACGACGTCGAAGCTCTCTCGGTCGAGGCGTGCGAGCGCAGACTCGCCGCTATCGACGGCCACGGCTTCGTGGCCGAATCGCTGCACGAGCCTCAGCGCGAGCACACGGTTCACTCCATGGTCTTCGACGATCAGCACTCGACCGCGGGCTTCGGGCATCGAGCTCGCACCTTCACGGGTCGAGTCTCGCAGCGGTAGGCGTGTCGCGCGTGGCAGAGCGATCTCGAAGGCAAAGGTCGAGCCTTGGCCCGGCGCGCTCTTCACGCAGAGCGCGCCGGCCATCGCATCAACGATCTGTTTGCTGATCGAGAGGCCGAGGCCCGTACCGCCGAAGCGCCTCGCGACCGAGCTGTCAGCCTGCGAAAAGGCCTCGAAGATCTGAGCCTGACGATCGGCGGGGATGCCGATTCCGGTGTCGACGATCTCGAACCGGATCGGACACTCGTCCGAGTCCCCCACGACACCGCAACGCAGGGCCACACGACCCTCAGCCGTGAACTTGATCGCGTTGTTGACCAGGTTGTTCAGCACCTGGCGTAGGCGGTGAGCGTCGCCGTCGACCCACTGCGGCAAACCCGGACCGAGCTCGAGCTCGAGGCGGATTCCCTTGGCCCGTGCACGGACCGATTCGAGTGAGTGAATGCTCTCCAGCAGTTGATGCAGGTCGAATGCGCGGACTTCGAGCTGGACCTTCTCGGCCTGCAGCTTCGCGAAGTCCAGTACGTCGTTCAGCAGCACCATCAGGGACTCGGCTGCCGACGTGAGGGTATTGACGAGTCGGCTCTGATCGCTATCGAGGTCCGTATCGCGCAAGAGGTCGATGAAACCGATCACGCCGTTCATCGGCGTTCGGATCTCGTGACTCATCGCCGCGAGGAAGCGGCTCTTCGCTTCGGCTGCGCTCTCGGCGGCACGCCGCGCCTTCTCGAGTTCGGTGTTCTTGAGCCGAATCTCCTCGTAGGTATGCAGCAGCGACGCTTTGCTCTGGCGCGTCAGCGCCTGCGTCGTCCGCGCCGTGCGCTCGAGCTGACGAATACGACGCTCTGAACGCTGCAGCTCCTCCTGCAGCGCCTCCATCTCACGGCGTAGCGACTCGATCTCGTGGTTCAAGCGCGAACCGGCTCAGCGCGGGCCGAGGACCACCGAGACACACGTCTCGTTGTGGAAGGCGTTTTCGTGCCCGACGGGCGCGATCTCGCCGAAGCAGTACAGTCCGACGATGCCGAGCGTCTGCAGGCCGCGGTCGCTTGCGAGCTGGCGTAGCACCTCGACTTCGCGGTCGGCGTCCGCGCCGAGGACCCACTTGCGCGCGGCGCAAGTGAAGACGAGGGCCAGCTCGGGTGAGCTGCCATCGAAGCGATCGAGCGCCTCACCCAGTGCGTGGCTGGAGCCTTGCAGCAGGCCCTCTTCGAGGACCTCGGTGACGCGTATTGTCGAGCCCTCGGGGACCTCGCCCGCAAGACGCAGTGCGCCGGTGGAGTCGTCGCGGGCGAGGATGGCGCGCAAGGTCGTCGCACCGTTCCCATCGGTTAGGGCCAAAGGGAACTCACCGAGGCTGTCGGCCGGAACCTCGCCGTATTGCGCGCGGTAGAAGTCGATCGCCGATGTGCCGCCGATCTCCTGGACCTCGTGACCCGAGGCGCGAGTCACGGGTTGCGGCGCGCCCACAGGGAACCAGCCAGAGCCGACCCCCCAACTGACGCTGAAATCGCCCTCCAACAGCAGGACAGGCAAGGAGTCGGGCTGTGCGGTCGTGCCGAAGTACTCGGTGGTCCTCGAGTACTCGCGGTGGTCGCCGCTGAGGCCTCCGACCACGGGACACTGCGCGCCCTTCAACGCACGCGAGAGCGCACGCAGGACCTCCGAGGAGTTCGTCGTTGGCGCGAAGGTCGTGATGCAGAGCGCGGGGCGCGCGAGGGTGCAGCCGGCGAGCGCTTCGTCCACCGCCGCGTCGATGCCCATAGACAGGTTGCGGCCCAAGCCTGCATGGACTCGTACTTCGTCTCCGGCGAACAGCGTCAGCAACACGGAGTCGTCGCAGAAGCCAAGGCGCGACGAGAGCTCTCCGTCCGAGCTTGCACCGATCACCGGTAGCCCCGGAAACGCCGCTTGGATCGCAGCCAGGACCGCGCTGTGGTCGTACTCGACGCTGCAGAAGAGGAGCCCGGCGCGCGGCGTCAGCTCTCGCAGCTGGCGCCGACAGTCGTCGAGGACGGTCTGGATCGCGCGGGCGGAGTCGGGGTGATCGCTGTGCGAGAAGACGGTGCGCATGTCGGTCGAGCGGGCGGGGCGTCCGGGCCATCGACTCGCATTCACCCCTCCCTCCAGCCGAATAGGGGATACCGATCGGTCACGTCACTTCGGGACAGCGAGCCGTGTCTCTTCAGCGCCAACGTCCGCACTCGGGACACACGCAGCCCGGATCGATCAGTGCAGCCTGCGCGGCGCTCGCCTCGTCCGCGGCGTAGCCGAGCGCCACGATGTCGGCGCGGGCGGTCGAGTTCGTGGGAGCAGGGCCGGTCAACGGGCCCCCCGGCGGAACCTCACCGAGCCAGCGGACGAGCGCGCGACGCAGGCGGCGGACTTCTTCGGGGTGTTCCGCGGCGAGGTCGTGTTCACACGCCGGGTCCGCAAAGCGATCGAAGAGCTGCACACCGTGCCGTACGTTGCCTGGCTCCGTGCCGAAGATGTTCGCGCGCAGGAACAGCGTCAGGTACCACTGCCGATGCAGCACCCCCGCGCTGAGGCCGTGGGACCCGATCACGTAACGCGGCTCATTCGCCATGTGCGCGCGGTGCGCAGGAACTGCGAGCGAGCGACCCGGGAAATCGTCGCTCTCGAGCCCAGCCATCTCCAGCAGAGTCCTACCGATGTTGCCGTTGGAGACCGGTCCGTCCAGCACCAGAGGCGCACCGAGCTTCGAGCCCCGCAGAATGAGCGGCACGCGCAGCGTCGCGGGCAGCAGGACCGAGTGTCTCCAGTAGTGTCTCTGCTCACCGAGCGCCTCCCCGTGGTCCGCGGTGAACGCGAGCTCGGCAGCGGCGAGGCGAGGCTCGTCTCTGAAGAGCCCCGCGAGGAGCTGATCGAGGTAAGAGACCTCACCCTTGTAGAGCGCGAGGATGTAGCGGGCATCGCGGATACGGCGATCCCATACGGCCACTGCCTCGGGCGCGAGCTCGGCGAGGCGCTCTGCATACGGATCACCGGTGTAGTACTGCTCGGTGATCCCCTCGTGGTGATAGTAGGGCGCGTGCGCTTCGAAGAGGTGCAACCAGAGGAACACATCTTCATCGGTCGCGTCGGCGAGCATCGCTCTGGCGGCGGCGATCGTCTCCTTTCCGTCGCGCAGCAGCTCCTGGCGCGGTCCGTCGAAGCGCTCGAACCCCTGACCGAATCCGCTGCGCCAAGGCAGCAGATGGCGCGCTGAGACCGCCGCGAACGTGCGGTAACCCGCGGACTCGAAGCACTCGGCCAAGGTCGTCGCGCGTTCGGCGAGGGGCGCGAGATTGCCGAGGATGCCCGTATCGCGCAGGTGCAGCCCCGTGAACATCGTCGCGTGCGACGGGTTCGTAAGGGTCGTCACCGAGGTCGCATCGTCGAAACGCAGGCCACCGCGCGCGAGCTCGTCGAGGAAGGGCGTCTTCACTGCCCCACCCATACCGGCGTAGCCCATGTGGTCCGCGCGATGGGTGTCCGATGTGATCAGCAACACCGTGCGCGGAGGCTCTGCTCGGACCGACGAGACCGCGACATTCGTAAGGAGCGCACCGTCGGGATGGTCCGTCGAAAAGCTCACTTGCAACGGTCGCTGTGCACGCTGACGCAATGCCCCGAGGTCCAGTTGAGCGCTCGTCCAGTGGGTCGTGAGCGGGGTCGTGCGGCGCTCGAGGACCTCGCCACCCGCGCGCACTTCCACCGTGACCGAGTGCGCCGATTCCGTGGTGAGACCCTCGGCGAGCGCCACATCCCAGCGTAGCCGTCCGGTCGTCACGTTCGGGACCTGGCCCGCGAGCGTGATGCCGGGTGCGAGGCCCCGCGCCGGCCGCGAGTCGTTCCCGATGACGACGTGCACCGGCGGTCCGTCGGCGCGCGGCAGCCGCTGGAGGCTCGATCGGCGCCAGAGTTCGAGGCCGAAGAGCCGCGAGTTCGATCTGAGCTCCTGGAACTCGAAGCGCAGCGCCCGGAGCTCCTGCGTTCGGGCCGCTGCCGCGAGGCCTGTGACGTCGAGGTCGAGCACACCATCGAGCGGCAGGGACTCGCGCTCCACGTACTCCCCGAGCACATCTGGTCCCTCAGCGAGCTCGACACAGGCTCGCACCCGCAGGAAACCCGATGTCGTGAAGCGCATCCTGACGAAGTCGAACGTGGGAGTCTGAGCGTCGAGCGGAACACGCAAGACCGAATGGCCACCGACCGCGTTGAGCACGAGCGCTCGCTCGGCTTCGATGGGGTCGATGGGCGGCGCAGCGAGCGAGCGCACGCGCCCCGGGGACGTTGTGCCCCAGCCCGCGCTCGGCCAGTCCTCGGGAGGGTGCAGCGTCGTCACGCGCTCGCCCTGCTGCACCTCGACGTTGTAGAGGAGCGCGGGAACCTCGAGCCCGGCGACCTCGACCGTCAGGCTGCTGCACGCTGACTCGAAGAGCGGCGCGATGGCGAACTCGAGCTGTGTGTCGCGGGTGGCCTCGGTGAGCGCCGCCGCGTCGCTCCAACCCGCTGGCTCCGCTCCGAGGCCGATGCGCACTCGCGGGCTGCCATAGGAGCCGATGCGTACGCGCACACGCGCGTCGGACCCGAGCGGCTCGGGGCAGGGCACCTGGATCGCGATCGGCTCCGCGCCGCGCTCCAACAGTAGCGCCCGTGGGCTCGGACGGAGGTCGTCGCTGGGGTCGGGTCGAATCCTGGCCTCGCGGTCGAGGGGCACCGACCAACCGCTCCCCGCGAGCCGCTGTGGCAGCGGAACGACGGCGAGGCGCTCGTCGGGCGCTGCGGGCCACACGCCCTCGATCCGGTCGAAGGTGACGAGAGCCACACTCGGCTCCCGCGCCTCCACGGGGCGCGGTCCACAGGCGGCGAAAACGAGCGCGGCGAGGCACAGGGCCCCGCCGCGGAAGACGAGAGGGCACAGCCGGTGGTCGGTCATCGTCCTGCGTGGGCAAGCCCGCCCTGAGCGGGCCTGCCACGCAGGCGAGCGCAGCCTTCCCCCCGCTCAGCCGACGGTCCAGGTCTCGCCAGCATACACGAGATCGCGCAGGACCCCGGGTTTGCGGCGCATGAGCGCGTCTTGGACCTGGGCGTGGACTCCGACCTCGTAGGTCGGAGCGTCGACGGCGCGGAAGATGCCGACCGGCAGCGGGAACTCGGGGTCCGCGTGCATTCCGGCCAGAAGGAAGGCTGCCGCAGCCGAGCGCTGGCTCGGGTCCCAGACGTCCGCTTCGTCCGCGCTGCAGCGCTCGACGACGAAGCCGCTCTCCGGCCGGAACTTGAAGCGCAGGCCGAGCTGGTTGTCCTTGCCGTAGACGAGCTTCTGGCCCGGCACCAGGTCGATCGTACGATCCGCTCGCACCTTCTTGTCGACGTCGGCCGAGTAGAAGTCGCGGTTGAAGATCACGCAGTTCTGTAGGACCTCGACGAGCGACGTGCCCTTGTGGGCCGCCGCTGCTTCGAGCACCCGGGCCATGTGCGCCTGATCGTTGTCGATCGTGCGCGCGACGAACGTAGCCTGTGCGCCGAGCGCGAACTGCACCGGCTCGAACGGCCGATCGACCGAGCCCATCGGCGTCGACTTCTTCACGGTACCGATGGGCGAGGTCGGGGAGTACTGCCCCTTCGTCAACCCGTAGATCTCGTTGTTGAAGAGCAGCACGTTGATGTCGAGGTTGCGGCGCAACAGGTGCGCCGTGTGGTTGCCGCCGATGGACAGCGCGTCGCCGTCACCGGTCACCATCCACACCTCGAGCTCCGGGTTCGCGACCTTCACTCCCGTCGCCACGGCCGGAGCGCGGCCGTGGATCGTGTGGAAGCCGTAGGTCTCCATGTAGTACGGGAAGCGGCTGGAGCAGCCGATTCCGCTCACGAACACCGTCTTCGCGCGGTCGCGGCCGGTGTCCGCGAAGAACTTCTGCACGGCGTTCAGGATCGCGTAATCGCCGCACCCCGGGCACCAACGGACCTCTTGGTCCGTCGCGTAGTCCTTCTTCGACAGCGGCTTCGGGTCGATGACATCGGTCATGGCGCTCACCCTTGTTTCTGCGCCGTCATGAGGCGCGTGATCACGGCTTCGATCTCGGACACCAGGAACGGCTGACCCGTGACCTTGTTGTAGGGCACGTAGTCGTGCTTGGGCAGCTCGCTGCGCAGGAGGCGGCAGAGCTGCATCATGTTCATCTCTGGCACGAGCACGCGCTCGAAGCGCCCGAAGATCTCATCGAGCCCGTGCGGCAGCGGCCAGATGTGGCGCAGGTGGAGGCGCGACACCTTGAGGCCCTTGCGGCGCACGTTCATCACGGCCTGCGTAAGGATCCCGACGCTCGATCCCCAGCCGACGACCAGCACATCACCCGACGCATCGCCGTCGACGGCGGGGGTCGGGATCGAGTCCGCGACCTTCGCCACCTTCGCGTGGCGCAGGTTCGTCATGAGCTGGTGGTTCGACGGGTCGTAGCTGATGTTGCCGTGCGGCGCCTTCTCGAGGCCGCCCAAGCGGAACATCATGTCGGGTGTGCCCGGCTTCACCCACGGGCGCGCGCCGTCGGCGTTCCGCTGGTAGACGTCGAAGTTCGCTTCGCCGTCGGCTTTGAACACCGCAGGGAAGCGCTCGAGCTGGTCGAGGTCCGGCAGACGCCACGGCTCGGCGCCGTTGGCGATGAAGTTGTCCGACAGCAGGATCACCGGCGTCATGTAGCGCACCGCGATGCGGCAGGCTTCGATCGCCATCTCGAACGCGTCGCTGGGCCGCGAGATCGCGAGCACCGGCATCGGCGTGTCGCCGTTGCGGCCGAACACGCTCTGCAGGAGGTCCGACTGTTCGACCTTCGTCGGCATGCCCGTCGAAGGACCCGCGCGCTGGATGTCGAGGATGACGAGCGGCAGCTCGGTCATCACAGCGAGGCCCATCGCCTCGGTCTTCAGCGCCATCCCCGGGCCGGACGTCGAGGTGACACCCAGCTTGCCAGCGAACGAGGCGCCGATCGCGTTGCAGATCGCCGCGATCTCGTCCTCGGCCTGGATCGTCACGACGCCGAAGTGTTTGTACGTCGCGAGGGTCTCCAGCACCGACGACGCCGGCGTGATCGGATACGACGCAAAGACGACCTTCGTACCGGTCAGCTCCGCGCCCGCGACGATGCCGATCGCGAGCGCTTGGTTGCCCATGATGTTGCGGTACGTGCCGGGCGACAGGGCCGCCTTCGGCACCTCGTAGCGCCCCTGGAACAGCTCGTGGATGTCGCCGGCGTTGTAACCCGCCTTGAGCGCCGTCAGGTTCGCTTGCGCGACGTCCGGCTTCGACGCGAACTTCTTCGCCACCCAGTCGAGGGTCGCCTCGAGCGGACGGCTGTACACCCAGTACATCATCCCGAGGGTGTAGAAGTTCTTGCACTGCTGCTTGTCGCGCGACGACAGCGGCGACTCCGCGAGCGCGTCCGCCACCCGCGTGTTCATCGGCACCTGGATGACGCGGTAGCCGTCGAGCGTCCCGTCCGTCAGCGGGTTCGTCGCGCACTTCGCCTTCTTGAGGTCCGCGTCCTTGAACGAGTCCGTGTTGACGACGATGACGCCGCCCTGCTTCAGCGCGGGCAGGTTCACCATCAGCGCCGCGGGGTTCATCGCGACCAGCACATCCGCGGCGTCACCGGGGGTGTGGATCTCCTCGGAGGCGAACTGGATCTGGAACGCGGACACCCCGGGTCGCGTGCCGGCGGGCGCACGGATCTCGGCGGGGAAGTCCGGCAACGTCGCGATGTCGTTGCCGACGAGCGCGGTCGTGCGCGTGAACTGGTCACCCGTGAGTTGCATCCCGTCGCCGGAGTCGCCGGCGAAACGGATCACGACGTGGTCGAGCACCTGCAGCGGGTGCTCGGCGCTCTCTTGCGCGTTCGGAGGGGTCATCGGAAGAACATCGGCCAGACCGCCGCGCGCGGTCCCACCGGCGTCTCCGGAGGGGCGGGCGAGGTCGTCTCGGGCGCCTGGGAATGGGACTCCCGGCTCGGAACTCCAGGAGCGCGCACCAAGATATCCGTCGCGGCGGGCCCGCGGGCGCAGTGAACGCCCGAACTGCCGAGGTTGTCCTGGGTCGGGCTCGCGTTGCGACCGTACGCTCCAGGAGACCTCCGCGTCTGGTGTCTCAGCCTTCGCCGCAAGGGGATCCAGATCTCCGGCAATGCCGTGCACCTGCGTCCGTAGGTCCAAGGAGCGCTCCTCTCCCCACGCACACCATGGCCCGCCGTCCCCTCCTCGCTCTCGCCGCCGTCGGCCTCGCGGCCCTCGTCTGGTTCACCCTCGACCGCGGTGCGCCGCCCGCGGAGCCGGTGACGGCCCTGCCCGGGCCCGTCGCCCCTGCGGCTCCCGAGCCCAGTGCCGAGCTCGCGGCGGCCGCCGAGCGGCCCGCGGCAGAGGCCCCGACGGCGCGCCGCGCAGCGGCAGCCGAGGCCCCCACCGCGCCCGCTGCCCACCCTTGGGCGGAGCGCCTCGCGGGTGTGACCGGGCGCATCGTCGAAGTGGATGGCACCCCCATCGCCGGCCTCCGCGTCGAGCTCTTGCAGCTCGAGGTCTCGCTCGCTCTGGAGGCCGCCAGCACACCGCTCGGCAACGAGACGCCGGAGGTCGACGAGACCCGCACGGGTCCCGACGGACGGTTCGTGCTGGGCGGCGCTCACCCGAGCGCTTTCCACGCGCTCGGCATCGACCGCGGAGGCCCGCGCGGGACCTTGCGCGTGATCGAGCGCGCGCTCGCGCTCGATGAGCGCACGGACCTCGGCGATATCGTCCTGGCGGGCTTCGGCACCATCTTCGGCAAGGTGATCGACGAAGACGGGGAGCCGGTCGCGGGCGCGCGTGTTCGAGTTGCGCCCGTGCCCGACATCGTGCTCGAGACCGGCGTGCTCGACCTGCGCTCGAATTCGTTTGTCGGTGGACGCCCTGAGACCGGTCGAGAGGCAAAGGCTCTTCTGTTTGCGCTGCCCAAGTTGGTCGGCGATCAGCTCGACAAACTGCCGATTCCGACCACGACGACCGCGAGCGATGGCACGTTCCGCTTGCCGGGCGTACCGCTCGCCCGTGTCGTCGGCGGGGTCGACAAAGAGGGTTACCTGGCGGCGCCGATCACAGGGCTCGAAATGCAGCCGGGTGAACGCGACCTCGGAGAAATCGAGCTGACCTTCGGCCGCACGGTGACCGGCCGCGTCCTCGATCGCGCGGGCCAGCCGGTCGCGGACGCCGAAGTCGTCGGTGGAGCGCTCTCTCCGCTCGCGCCCGTGGGGATCTTCCAGCCTGCGGGACGCACGGACGCGGACGGGCGCTTCTCCCTCGCTGGTCTGCCCGAGGTCGGCGCGGTGATGGGATTTGCGCGGCGCACGCCGCACGACGAATGGATCGGCGCCGATGGCAACGGTGTCGACCATGTCGAGCTCGTCCTGTCCGGAACGAACGACGTCACCGTGCGCGTCACGGCACCGGACGGCAAACCCGTCGAAGGTGCACGCTTCACCCTGCGCGCGGAGGACGCCGCCGGGATGCTCGGAAGCATGACCTCGATGCTCGTCATGGCCAACGCGCGCACGCCGAAGGTCGCGCCGCGCACACGCACGATCGAAGCGGGGGTCTACGCGCTCGAGGGGTTGACCCACGGCAATTGGCAAGCCGAAGTCGAAGCCGCGGGTTTTGCAGCGGCTCGAGCGCGCTTCGAACACCACGGCGAAGGCACTGAAGTTCGGGTTACGCTCGCCAGCGGTGAGCGCCTCGCTGTCACGGTCCTGGCAGCGGCGACGGGGCTACCCGTCGAACGTGCTCACGTCGCGCTGATCGGCCCGACCACCGCGCTGTTGGGCGCGCTCGGCAGCGCGTGGACCGGCGCGGACGGCCGCGTCGAGCTCGGTCCGTTCACTCCCATCGCCGCAGCCGAGCGCCCCGGCGACCTGGACGAAGCCATGGTGCGCATCCTGCACCCGGACTTCGCCGACGAGTGCGTCCCGTTCACCAAAGGGGTCGCCTCCGTCGAAGTCCGTCTGAAACGGCCGAGCGAGGTCACGGGCCGCGTCCATTGGGGCGGCGCGACGCCCGACCGACGGTATATGGTCTTCATCGTGCGGCGCAGCGTAAGGGGCCTCGCCGAGGCGTTCCTGCTGCCGCGCCTCGGCCTGACCGAAGCGGACGGCTCCTTCCGCTTCAAGGGCCTCGTCGCGGGCCGCTACGGCATCACCGTCGCCGAGCGTTACTTCAACGGCGACCCCCTCGAGATCTTCACGCTGCAGCAAGAGCCGATCCAGCGCTACGAAGGCGAGGTCGAGGTCCCGGAGGGCGCCGCGGTCCAGCACGACGTCGACCTCTCGCCGAACGGCTTGGGACCGACGCTGCGCCTCGAAGGGCGTGTGCTGGTCGATGGCGCGCCGCTACAGGGTGCGGAGGTCCGCATCCGTGGGGCCGAGCGCGCCACGCTCACCACCGACACCAACGGAGAGTTCCGCAGCGCGGAGCTGAGCGCTGTGCGCGGAATCTGGGTCGAGATCGAAGCGACCCTCGAAGGCGCAAAAGAGAAGACCACGCTGCACGAGCGTTGGATCCAGGCGAGCGAAGGGCCTCTCGTCCGCATCGACGTCGATGTTCGGTTCAGCGAGATCGCCGTCGTCGTGCGGGAAGCGGGCACCGGCGCCCCGATCGAGGGCGCCCAGGTGAGCTCGGGCTGGAGCGACGTCGCGCGCACCGATGCGACGGGCAGAGCGACGTTCCGCGCCCGCCAGGACCAGCTCGAGTCGCTGGCTGTGAGCGCCCCCGGTTACGGCAGCGCGCCCGCACAGAAGAGCGCGAGCGTCGCGGACACGTACGAAGCCACCCTCACGCGCTCGGTGCCCTGCAGCGGTCGCATTGCGTTCGATACACCGCCCGCAGCGGGCTCGACGGAGTGGGCTTGGCTGCAAGTCGCGACCAAATCCGGCGACCAGCGCGGCGGCGCGCAGATCGACGTCGGCGACGGCTACACCTTCGAAGTCGAAGGCCTGTCCGCCGGCGAGTACGTCGGCACGATCCACATGTCCGGCCGACGCAGCGAGCCGGTCGAGTTCGAGCTCGGACCCGCGGGCGACCGCGACCTCCTCTTACGCTATCGCCCGAGCGGTCAGTAGGCAGAGCGCGGCCCCGGACTCGCGACACGGCGCTCCGCACCACTTGTGCGTCCCACTCCGGAAACCGCCAGGAAGGCCCGCAGTTACAGAGTCGCGACCGATCCTGCCGGTCGCGCAGTGCCTAACGCAGCAGGAGAGCCTGTTCAACCCATCATGGTAGCCACCGGCCAGCCCCGGAGTTACGCTCAAAGCACTCGAGAGCGGATTGCACTTCACTGGATCCAGGTTGATGAAACAAGCCAATAAATCCCTCTTGTTCTTTCTGGTGGCGGTGGCGTTGCTCGTCGTCATCATCGAGTTCGAGCCCCCCGTTTCCCGGCCCCAGGCGGGCACACCGGTCTCCACGGGAACGCCTCCTCTACCCCTCCTTGGGTCGCGTCTTTGGACACGGTGGACTTCCCCCACAGCGGGGTGGACGGCGGAGGTTGCCGAGGTGTCGACGTTGGAACAATACATCGACATCAAGTGGACCCTCGGCGGTGGCATCGGGAAGCGACAGCGATGCTTCTTGCCGTACTTCCCCACCGAAGTGGTCAAGGGTCTGTCACCGGACTCGGTCTTGATCGCCGGCAAGATGGAGACAGGGCCGACCGTCATCGAGCTGGTGCAACTCAACGTTCCATTGCTCATACCGCAGAACGGGGCTGCATCGATCGTTGTCCCGCAACCCGCGGGGCCGCGCAGTTACGTCTTCAACGAGGCCACTGCGGGCAAGGACGGCATTCTCTTCATGCACCCCATGTTGCCGGACAAGACGAAGTTCCTCGTCCAGTTCTACGACTCTCGAGACGTCTATCGCTTCGACTCGGCAGATCACTCGCTCAGCTTGGTTGCGTCACCAATTCCGCAAAGCGCGCCCGTTCCTGTCGTGCCCGAGTTGAACAGTGATTTCTACGAGATTCTCTCCGGGACTCACGTCGCCTTGGGGGCGACCTATCGGTTCACGGGAGATTCGGTCCCTGGAATCCTCCTGCTCATCGACTCAGGCAGTGACGGTTCGATAGACACATATCAGTATTACGCGGATTACGGCGCATATTGTGCCGCCGGCATGCACGATGCCAACAACTACACCGACTTGTGACCCACCAGCTTCAGGATCGTGGTCGCAGCATCCTGATGCACTTCGCCCTGCCCACAGGCCGCTCGCCATCGCTCCCGCGCAGGAGCCGCCCCAGCAAGCGTCTACTTGCATGGCGTGTTTGCCGCGCGAGCGCAGAGCGAGACCAGGTGGCGAAGCGGGGCGGCCACAGGCAGAGGGGCCAGGTCGGAGAGCGGCCCGCCTCCGCCGCGGGCGCGACGGAGGCGGGTCGATGGCTTTGTGGCGCCCGGGATCGCGGGGGCCGATGGCCGAGAGGTCGGCTTAGAAGTCGTTCCAGAGCGTCTGGTTCGTGACCTCGTGGTGGTACTGCACTTCACCGACCTTGACCCGCGTGCCGAGCAGCTTCGGGCAGCGCTCGGCCGAGTTCATCTTCAGCTCCGCGAAGCGGCTCTGCACGGCTTCGCCGAAGAGCTCCTTGGTCCAGGCGCTCGACTTGAAGTTGCGGACAGCGTCGTGGATGTTGCTCGGCAGGAAGCGCGTGCGCGTGCGCTTCGACTCGTCCTTCTCTTCGCTCGGCGGGCCTTCGAGGCCGGTGCGGAAGATCGTGTAGAGGGCCTGGTAGATGTTGGTGTCCGGGCCGACGGAGCGCACTTCGACGCGCGCGCTGCGCTCGTTGCCGAGCGGGATGCGGATCATCGAACCGCGGTCGATCGGGGAGACCTTGATCTGGTTCGGGGCCTCGTAGTGCGGGTCGAGGCGGCGGTATGCGTTGACGCTCGGGTTGAGCACCAAGCAGATGTCCGACGCGCTGTTCAGCACGCGATCGATGAAGTCGCGCGCGACCTCGGACATGTTGTCCTCGCCCTTCTTGTCGAAGAAGATGTTCTTGCCCTTCTTCGAGATCGAGAGGTTCGTGTGGGCGCCGCTGCCGTTCACGCCGACGACCGGCTTGGGCAGGAACGATGCCGTCATGTCCATGCGCGCGGCGACCTGGCGGCACAGCAGCTTGTAGAGCTGGAACTGGTCCGCCGCGATGAGCGCCTCCGAGTACTCGAAGTTCATCTCGAACTGGCTCGGCGCGACCTCCGGGTGGTCCTTCTCGTTGGCGAAGCCCATCGCGCGCTGCGCTTCCGCGGCGGCGTCCATGAAGAGGCGCAGCGGATCGCTCGGCAGCGAGTGGTAGTAACCGCCGATCGACACGTAGTCGAACTGCTGTGTGTCACGGAAGCGGCGCTCGGCGTCGCGGCCCTTGAAGAGGAACCCCTCGATCTCGTTGGCGGCAAAGCACGTGTAGCCGTGTTTCTTGTGCAGCCCCTCGAGGTACTCCTTGAGGCGCCCGCGCATGTCGCCTTCGTAGGGGCGACCGTCGCGCGCGAGGACGTTGCCGAACACCAGCACCTTGCCCGCCCCGAAGATGTCGGACGGCAGCCAGTAGAACGCGGCCCAGTCGACGACGAGGCGCAGGTCGCTCTCGGCCTGCTCGGAGAACCCGCGGATCGAGCTTCCGTCGAACGTCAGGTTGTCGTAGCTCTTCAGCAGGAACTTCTTGTCGTAGTCCAGCATGTGCAGCCGACCTTCGAGGTCGGTGAAGCACACGGTGACCGCTTTGATCCGGGGTTCGGCCTCGAGGTACGCGATGCGCTCCTTACGGACCTCGTCCGGGTCCTGGCGCTCGAGCCGTTGGGCTTTCGCCCGCAGGTTCATCTGCTCCAGCTCGTCGTAGGGGATCTCGAGGAAGGTCCGAAGGGAGTGGGTGGGCTGCATGGGTCGTTACCGTTCGAGGCGCCGCGCTTAAGCTAATCGTGGATGATTTTAGCCTCCGCGGGGCTCTGCGAACGTTATCCGTTCGCCAGATAAGGTCAAGGAGCTTGATGGAATTCCGGAGAATCCGTCCCGCCGAGCCGCCGACCGAGGCGCACCGGGCCGCTGAGCCAGGGCCCCCCTGTGTCCTCCCACCGCACCTCCAGCACCCCCCCGGGCATGTGCACCCGCACATCGTCGGCGAACCCGAGGACCCCACGGGCGACCGCCGCGATCGCCGCCGCCCCCGTCCCGCAGGCCGCAGTCTCCCCGACCCCCCGTTCCAGGACTCGCGCACGGAGGTGGTCGCCGTGCACCTCGACGAGCTCCACGTTGGCGCCCGCCGGGAAGCGGCCGGTCCCGAGGACGGCTTCGGCCACCGCCGCGAGCGGGGCCTCCGCGAGGCGCACCCCGAGGTGCGACGCATCGAGGACCGCGTGGGGATTGCCCACGTCGACCCCGAACGCGGGTAAGCCCCGCGCACAGCCCGGGAATGGGACCTGGAAGCCCTCGCCGAGGGTCGGTTCGGCGAGGCGCACGCTCGCGCGTCCCGTGTCGCTCACGAAGCACTCGAGCGGCCCGGCGTCGGTCGCGACGGTGAAGCGCTCGCCCCGCGGCGCCCGGCCCTCCGCCGCCAGGTACGCGGCGACGCAGCGCAAGCCGTTGCCACACATCTCGGGCCGCGAGCCGTCGCGGTTCACGATCACGAGCCGCGCGAGCGCGGAGCCCTCGCCCGGCAGGACGGCGAGCGTTCCATCCGCGCCTGCGCCAGCGAACGCCGCCCCGCCCGGGGCGGCGAGCTGCGCCCCTGTCGCGCACAGGTCGGGCGCTTCACCCACCTGTACGTCCCACAGGACAAAGCGGTTCCCCGCGCCGTCGACTTCGATGAACTTGGCCACGTCGGCAACGTAACCGAGGGGCCCGCGCCGCAGAAGTCGATTCAGAGGGCAGGCCGCGCGGGTGTCAGTCGCGTTTCGGCTGCGGCGCAGCTTCGGCCGGCGCGAGCCAAGGCAGCTCCGGGTGCCGCACGTGCTCAGGGTTTGCCTGTTGCCACGCAGAGACGACCGCGAGCAGGAGCTCGTCGCCGTCGAGCTGGCCGGTGAAGCACACGCTGCGCGGGCTCCCGTCGCGGCGCACGCCGCTCGGCCCGACGTAGGGCGCCACGATCGTCGGGTGGCCCGTCAGGTTCGTGACCTGCAGGATGCCCGCAGCGAACGGGGCGTGCACCAGCAGATCGACGTCGGCGAGGGCGCGGTGCAGGTCCTGCATCAACTGCGTGCGCAAGCGCTGGGCGCGCAGGTATTCGACCGCGGGGATCAAGCGCGCCGCACGGAAGAGGTTCGGCCACGCATCGGGGCTCTGTCGCACGAGCTGATCGTCCTGGCCGCTGCGCGTGAGCTCGTCGAAGGCCGTCGCCGCCTCCGCCATCAGGACCACCAGCAGCTCGTCGATGGGATACTCGGGCAACACGACGTCGACCACGGTGTGTCCCAGCCCGCGCAGCTCTTCGAGCACCGGTTCGAGCTCGGCGCTGCGCTCGAATGCGCCGCGCACGACACCGATACGGCGCGCCGTTGGAGCGTCGAATGCGCTCGCACCCCGAGGCTTGGCCGTAGCCTTGTCGGCGTCCGGCGTCGGGGACTCCGCGAGCTGCGGCACCGGCCGGCGCTCGCGCGAGAACGGGTCCCGCGGGTCGTGCCCCGCGATCACAGAGAAGACCAGCGCCGCATCGTCGACGGTGCGCGTGATGGGGCCGACCTTGTCCATCGTCCACGAGAGCGCCATGAAGCCGTGGCGGCTGACACGGCCGAAGGTCGGGCGCAGCGCGGAGGTCGCGCAGACGACGCTCGGTGATACGATCGAACCGAGCGTCTCGGTGCCGATCGAGAACCCCACACCGCCCGCGGCCGTCGCCGCCGCCGAGCCCGCAGACGAGCCGCTGGAGCCGCGCTCGGTGTTCCAGGGGCTGCGCGTGCGCTCTTCGAACCAGACGTCGCCCATCGCGAGCGCTCCGACACTCAGCTTCGCGATCAAGACCGCGCCCGCTGCATCGAGCCGCTCGACGACCGTAGCCGTGCCGTCGAACACCTGGTCCTCGAAGGGCTTCGCGCCCCAGGTCGTGCGGTAACCCTCGACCTTCGCCAAGTCCTTCACACCCCACGGGATCCCGTGCAGCGGCCCCCGACACGTCCCCGCGGCCAGCTCCGCATCGAGCTGCCGCGCCTGCGCCAGCGCCCTGTCGCGCGTGAACGTCACGACGCAGTGCAGTTCGCGGTCCAAACGTTCGAGCCGCCCGAGGTACATCTCGGCCAGCTCCACGCAGCTCACGGTGCGCGCGCGGATGTGGGCGTGCAGCTCTGCGACGGGCAGGAACGCCAGCTCTTCGAGGTCCTGAGGCCTCACGACCGTGCCAGGGGTTTCGACCCGCGCCTCGCGCTCTTCGCGCGCCGCCGCGTGACGTTCCATCCCTGGCAGGAAGGGCGTGAACGTGACCGCCGGCGCGACGTCGTTTGCGACGGTCGGCGCTCGGAGCCGCGCGAACTCTGCGAGGCGCTCGCGCACGCCGCCCAGCATCAGCTCGAGCTCCGTATCGCTGAACTCCAACCCGATCACGCGCGCCGCAGCGCGCACGTCGTCGACTTCGATTCGGGCGCCGGGGTCCGCCGTTTGAGCTTGCGCCAGGGGTACGCAGAGAGCGACAGCGATGTAGGCCGGAAATGACATACCCGGAGGATACGCGACCGCAGGCAAGCTGCTGCGGCCCCGTCCTCCGGATATCCCGTGCGAGCTGCCCTCAGCGCTCGCCGACCAGCATCCGGATCAATGCATCCAGGTCGATCACACTCGGCACGCGCGGGTCGTTCGAGTTCAGGGTCACGCTCTCGAACTGCAGGTTCTCCGCGGCCTTCTGCGCGAGGAAGATGCGGCCACCGACCGTATCGAGGGCGGTGTTGCGCAGTTGGTCGCGTAGCGCCTCGGCCTTCTGAACCGCGAGCTGACCCTCGGCGACCGAGGCCGTGTACAGCGCATCGGCGCGCGCGCGGGTGCCGCGGTCGTAGACCTCGGCGGCTGCCAGGACCTCCGCGATCTGGACTTCGTTCGTGGAGCGCTTCTCCTGGAGCTGCTTGTCCCAGTCGCCGCGCAGCGACTTCTCGGCCGCGGAGATCTCCGCAGCGCGGGTCTCCGTGATCGCCTGTTGGTCCTCGACGTTCTTCTTCGCTTCTGCGAGCTCGCGGGTCTGGTAGGTGAGCTGCTTCTCCTGCAGGCGCTGTTCGTAGCCCTCCGGAAAGCGGATCGCGCGGATCAGGATCTGCTCGGGCACGACGTGGTTGCCCGCGAGCTGCTCGCGCAGCTTCGGCAGGATCCGCTCGACGAGCTCGAGGCGCAGCTCGGTGCTGTACGTCGACTCCGACGAGAGCTCCGCGAGGTTCTCGCGCAGGACCGACTCGACCGTCGTCAACACGCGGTCGCGGTAGCTGAACTTGTTGCCCTCAGCGACGATGAGGTTGGCTTCACCGTCTTTGATGCGGTACGTGACGGTGACGTCGTAGGTCGCCAGGTTGTTGTCCTTCGTGCGGATCTCGAGCGGCGGACGCTCGTCGACGACCTCGAACGAAGTGCGATCCTCGGAGAAGGCGATGAAGTGTGTGCGCCGATCCAAGATGTGCCAGACGTGGATCCCCGGAACCCGAAGGCGGAAACCCGTCCCATAGTCCTGGTCGCCGACGCCGCTGCCGACCATGTTCTGTTTGACACCGATCTGCCAGGGCTCGATGCGCACCGTGAGGAACGCGAGGCTCAGGGCAAACAGGAGGAAGATGCCGGCGAGGCCGACGACGAAGCGTGCGATGGCTTTCATGGTCAGCGCGGGGAGACGAGGCTAGGGTCGACAGCGTCGCGATTGCCGGAGTGCTCGAGGCGCTGCGGGGCGGGGTCGCGGCTGTAGGGGACGAACGTGAACTTGACGCCGAGCAGCTTCTCGACGAGCGCTTCGCGCACGACGACCTCGCCGCGCTGCTCCAGGGCCTTGGCTCGGCTCGCGATACCTTCGGCTTCTTTGGTGTACTTCTCGGTCAGACCTTCCGCGTCCGCGGTCAGCTTCGCGAGCTCGGCTTGACCCTCGGCGATGCGCGTCGCAGCAAAAGCATCCGCGCCGCGCTGGATACGGATCGCGTCGCGCTCCGCGGAGAGCAGGTTCTTCGAGAGCTCACCGGTCAAGGTCTGCATCTCGACCTCTTTCTCCTTGCGGACCGCGGCCAGCCGCTGCTCGCGCACTTGCTCGAGCTGTTCGGCGCGCGCCTTGAGCTCTTCGACCTCCTGGTCGGCCTCTTTGCGCTCTTCGATGGCGCGCTCGTAGCGCTCGTCGAACTTGGGGTTCGGAGTGACGATGCGCACGACCCGCAGACCGTGCTGCGACAGCAGCGCGTTCATGCGCTCACGGGCAGCCTCTGGCGCCTGCTTGTAGACCGTCGGGTTCGCGACCTCGACAGCGGAATAGCGGCCGAATTCGTCACGCAGGATCGAGCGCGCGTGGGCCTTGATCCACTCGCGCTTGAAGCCCGTGCCAGGACCCGAGTCGCGGAGCACGAGCTTCGCGTCGTTCGGCGCGAGCTCGTACTGGATCCGCATCTCCTGGAACCAGAAGTTCGAGCCGTCGTTCGCCCGCACCGTCAGTCGGCTGGCTTTGTTGTACGCCTGCTCTTCGCGCGACGTACCGGCCATCACGTACTCCTGCGTCGTGCGGTCGAGCGTGTAGATGCCCTGGATGAAGGGGAAGTAGAACTGGTAACCGGGCTGCGTGATGACGGACTCCGCGCCCGTCAGGTAGTTCACGCGCACGGCGACCTCGTTCGCTTCGACCTGCATCACCCCGAGCCCGCCGCGGCCGGCGAGCACGAGGAGGACGATCAGCGCCGCGACGACGACCGCGGCGCTGGCTTGGGCAGCGGGAGTGGGTCGAGAGGGAGTGCGCCGCTTGGCGCCGTCGCCGGACGGTGGCCAGTGGCTCGGGGGAGGGGTGTTGGAGCTCATGGTGGGACAGAGGTTCTATCGGCTGCGGGGCGTGGCCCCTCCACCGCTCTGCCCGATACCAGCGGGGCCCGGGGCCCATTCACTCGTCGTCGCCGGCGTAGCCGATGTGGCGCAAGGTCGCCATTCCGCCCGCCCCGACCCCCGGCACCAGCGTAGGTCCGTGGGCGCGGCTGTCCCCGAGGCGCTGCTGGAGCTGCTCCAGGAGGCCCCTCGCGCGGGCCTCTTCGACGACGGCGATGTCGTGCGCCTCGAGCGGGTCGACCCCCTCGCCCACGTCGTAGAGCCGGAGGTCGTCCAGCGGCACGTCGAGGGGCGACAGGAACCCACCTTCGCGCGGGTGCTCGCGCCAGTGCAGCATCCAGGACCCCGCGCGGAAGCCGTGCAGGCGCAGCCCTCCCTCGCGGCCGCGGCGGCCACGGAGCGTCATCGTCAGGGCTTCGTTGCGCAGCTCGTCGTCGATCAGGTGCAGCGCATCGCGCGCCGCGAGCGCCGTGCCGCCGTACGCAGCGAGCGTCGACGCGACGTGACGGTTCGACACCGCTCCGCGCACGCGCCGCCCAGTCGGCAAGCCCGGACCCGCGAGGATCAGCGGCACACGCACCTCTTCCGCGTGCACGGAGTTGCCGTGGCCGCGCAGCCCGTGGTCCAGCAGACCCTCGCCGTGGTCGGCGGTGAAACACACCACGGTGCGGTCGTCCAGGCCCAAGCGCCGCAGCTCGTTCAGCACCGCACCGACCCAACGATCGCCTGTGGCCACCGAAGCGTCGTATTCGTCCGACATGAATCGGCGGACTTCAGGGCTGACGTCGAACCCGACGCTCTCGGGGTGTACGGGAATGCCGTCGGCCCCGCGCGCGGGCCAACCTTCGGGCGGCGCTCCGAGGCCGAGCCGCGCGGCCTCTTCCGGGTGCGGCCGATGCGGTGTGTGCGGATCGACGAGGTGCAGGTAAAGGAAGAAGCGCACGCTCGCGTGGCGACGCAGCCAATCGAGCGCTCCGGGCACGAGCTCGTCCGACATGCGGAAGTCGGGCACTGCGCCATCGAAGTGCTCGAAGCCCTGGTCGAACTGCCGACCGGGCACGATCAGCGGATTGCCCGAGAACGCTGCGGTCGTGTAACCGCGCGCTTGCAGCGCCTCGGCCAGCGTCGTGTTCGCGAACCCGAGGGTGCAGCGGTCGTTGCCCGTCACACCGTGTTCGTCGGGCAGCATCCCGGTCAACAGCGAACCCGTCGACGGCCAGGTCCAGCTCGATGTCGCGTACGCGTCTTCGAACAACACTCCGCGCCGCGCGAGGGCGTCGATGTTCGGCGAGACCGGGCGCCGATAGCCGTAACAGCCCAGGCGATCCGCGCGCTGCGTGTCCATCACCACGTAGACGATGTTCGGCGCGTCGGGGCGGGCGAGGCTGCGCGCACGCGGCGCCGAGCGCTCCAGCACGACGCCTCCAAAGCCGAGCTCCAGCCCGTCAGCGGCGAGCCCCGACACGTCTTGCCCCGGCGCGAACGCCGTGCGCAGGACGATCTTCTGGCCCGGCCTGACCGCGACGCCGTCCGCGCCGCCGACATGGCGCCACGCGAAGCGCGCCGGTTCCCAGACACCAGGCGGCATCGGCGCGTGGGAGATGCGCTCGGTCCAAACGACCCGACCGTCCACCTCGACGCTGTAGTCGACGGCGAGCGCGGCGAGGCCGGGCGGCAGCTTGCTCCACACCGAGAGGTCCGCTCCCGCCGCGGCGCGCAGCACGGAGGTCCCCGCTTCGACCGGAACGTCGAACCCGACCGCGCAGGGCGGCGCCATCCGGATCGCCGGTTTGTCGGCGACATCCGCGTGTTGATCGACGATCGGCGTCAGCGTGACCGGCTTCGGCGGCAGCCCCGGGCGCTGCTCGAGGATGCGCCACGCGTCGGGCGACGCGACGACATCGGCGACGATGAGGCGCCGCGGCATCTTCGGCGCGTCCGCGGCGAGCGCTCGCGCGATCGAGACCGGCAGCGCGATCCCGACGAGGCCCGCCGCGACGAGCGCCAGCGGACCCCGCGCCAAGTTGCCCGCGTGCGCGAAGAGCAGGCCGAGCAGCGCGATCCCCGCCGCCAGCACGAGGGGCTCGTAGCCGAACCCAGGCGCGGCGATGGCGCCGTCCTCCGGCGGCCAACCTGCGAGGAACAGGAGCCCCACCGCCAGCGCGACCGCGTACGCCGCCGCACGGCTCCCGAGTCCGCGGCTCGCCGCGAACACGAGCAGGACGCCGCCCGCCACTCCGGCGACGAGCGCCTCGGCGAGCAAGTTCGGGAACTGGCTCAGCGTGGCCCAGCGCGTCAGCTCGGCCGCGTCGGCGCTGCCGCTGCTCGGGGCGGAGCTCAAGAGCCACGCGCGCGCGACGCCGAGCAGGCCGCCCATCCCGATGCCCGTGGGCAAGAGCTCGAGGATACCGGCGCGCTCTTCGATGGCTCGTGCGGAGGACATGGCTCCGCGAGTCTAACGGAGGCCTCAGTCGATCCGCTTGTAGAGGCCGCCCGTGTCCGCCGCGAGGCCCTGCAGCAGGGGGCGGTCCTGCCCCACGGCGATGCAGTGGATCGTGACGTGGCGCGATGAGTTCACGCGCGCGACCTCGCTCTGGATGAGCGCGGGATCCGACACGATGCCGCCGCTCGGGTCGCCGTCCGTCATCAGGTAGATCGTGTCGATCGTGGGATCCTCGAACGCGCTCATCAGGCCGTCGTAGATGGCAGTGCCACCGCCGGCGCGCAGCCGCTCGATGAAGGCCTGCGCCGATTCCCGGTTCTTCTCGTTGGCGACCGCGGTCGCCTTCTGCCAGTCGTCGACCCCCGTCGAGAAGGCCAGGATGTTGAAGTACGCGTCGCCTTGTAGGTTCGCGACGACCTTCGCCAGTTCGGCCTTCGCGACGTCGAGGCGCGTCTTGCCCGAGTACGCCTGCGCGCTCATGGAGCCGCTGACGTCGACGACAAACGCCATGCGCGTCGAAAAGACCTGCAGCCCGTAGAACGTGGCCTGCGAGGAGTTCTCCTGCCGCCGCTCGGTCCGCACGCGGTCGGCTTCTTCGGCCTCCGCAAGGGTCGGCAGCTCGAACGTGCGTCCCTCGGCGTTCCACCAGAGGCGCCAGCGCGGCGACTTCGGCCCGTGGTCCTGGCCGGTCAACATGCGCAGCGCCCAGTAGAGCTCCTGGGCATGTTTGCCGGTGTCGAGGTCGAGCCGGTCGATCAGCGCCACGACCGATGAGGCGCGCCGGCGCGCGGCGACGGCGCGGATCGCTTCGGAGCGCACGCGCGGGTCAGGGTCCGCGAGGAGCTGCACGAGCTCGGCGACGGCGTCCTCCGTACCGCGCCGCGCGAGCTCCAGGGCTGCCGCCTGCCGCGCGGACGGGTCCTTCGACCGCGCCAGCGCCATCACTGCCTTCGGCGCGGCCCCGTCTTCGGCGAGCTCGAGGCGCGCGAGCGCGACGTGGGCGAGGCGCCGCAGCTCGTCCGCCTGGGCCTTCGTGAGGCTCTCGAGGGGTTGTTTGCGCAGCGCCCGGCCGCGGGTCACGACCGCCTCCAGCGCCCGGAACTGCACGGCGCTGTCCTTGGCGGCGAGGCCCCGGTCGACCACCTCATCGGCCGCCTCGAGCGCCTCACCGTCGAGCTTCATCGCGCCGACGGCGCTCAGGACGAGCTCGCGGCGCAGCCTCGGCGCGGCCTCGTCGGAGACCAACCGGCCCATCTGCCCGAGGAATGCGGGGGTGCGGAAGGCCTGCAGGACCTCGACGCCCCGCGCGTGCGTGCCGGACTCCGGCGTGCGCCATGCGCCGAGCACGAGGCCGAGCCCGTCGGCGTCCGGCTTCTCGGCCAGGGCCGGCAAGAGGGGCCGCAGCCCCCGGCCGCGCGCGACCTCGTCTTCGATCTGGAGCGTCACCTGCCGCAACGTCGCCAGGGCGGGCGCCCCGAAGGCGCTGAGGCCGCTCACCCCGGCCCGGGCCTCGGCGGCCTTCTTGTCGAGGGCCAGCCCGCGCAGGACCTGCAGGGCCCGCGCTTCGAGGCTGGCCTCACCCGCGAAGTGTCGGAGGGCCCGCGCGACCTCCGACAGCTTCGCTTCGCTCTTGACGAGCCCGAGCGCCTGCTCGAGCGCCTTCAGACCTGCGGCGTCACGCCGCGCGCCGAGGGTCTCGAACCAGGCGCCGGGGGAGCGCTCCTTCTGGTCCTTGATCTTCTCGACGAGCTCGCGGGGCGTCTCTTGGGGCCCGGGGGCCCCCGCCTGCGTGGGGACGGGTGCGATCACCAGGCAGGTGAGCACCGCGGCGACGCGCAGCGTCCAGGAGGGCATGGTTCTGGTCTTCGAGTGAGGGATCCCGGCGTTGGGGGGAATCCGTCGCGGCCCTCTCGGGAGAGGACTGGGGGGATGATGGCGCGGGCGCCGCGACGGCCGCCGGGTCGAGGAAGTACCCCCTGGCGACCCAAGGTAACCGCGGGTTGCGATTTCTTTCGACCCAGCCAGGTCGGACGGGCCGTGTTACCGTCATGCAGGGCCGCCGACCGCGGCCCGCTCCCGCATGAACCGCCCCGCAGCGCTCTCCGTCGTCGTCTTCGCCCTGGCCGCCGCAGCGACGGTGGCCCCGGTCCAGGCCCAAGCCCTGCCCGCGCCCCCGGTGCCGCCGGAGAACCCGATCACGGAAGCGAAGCGGGTGCTCGGCAAGGCGCTCTTCTGGGACGAGCAGCTCTCCTTCGACAACACGGTCGCCTGCGGCACGTGCCACATCCCTGCGGCGGGGGGCTCCGACCCGCGCCTCGACCTCGAGAACCGCCACCCCGGCCTCGACGGGATCTACGGCACCCAGGACGACCGGTTCACCTCGGCGGGTGTGCGCCGGGTCGACCCGCACGGCGCCTACCAGCCCGACGCGACGTTCGGCTTCGCGCGTCAGGTCACCCCGCGCCGCGCGCCCACGATGATGGGGGCGGCGTTCTTCAGCGAGCTCTTCTGGGACGGCCGCTCGACCGGTGAGTTCCGCGACCCGCTGACGAACGCGGTGCTCATCCCGAGCGGCGGCGCGCTCGAGGACCAGGCCCTCGGCCCGATCGTGTCGTCGGTCGAGATGGCCGGTGAAGGGCGCACGTGGGGCGAGGTGACCGACAAACTGGCCCAGGTCCGCCCGCTCGCGCTCGCGACGAACCTGAACCCCGACCTCAGCGGCGCGCTCGCGGTCGATCCGACGTACCCCGACCTGTTCGAGACCGCCTTCGGTACGCCGGACATCACGCCAGCGCGCATCGCGTACGCGCTGGCGACGTACCAGCGCACGCTGCACCCCGACCAGACCCCCTGGGACCGCTACATCACGGGCCAGACCAGCGCCCTGACGGCCCAGCAGCGCTCCGGGTTGAACCTCTTCATGAGCGCCTCGCTGCGCTGCGCGCAGTGCCACACGCCGCCGCTCTTCTCCGACGGCACGTACCGCAACCTCGGCCTGCGCGACATCGCCGAGGACAACGGGCGGCAAGGCGTGACGGGGCTCTTCGCGGACCGCGGCAAGTTCAAGACCCCGACGCTGCGCAACGTCGGACTGCGCCCGCGTTTCTTCCACAGCGGCGCGCTGGAAGCGCCTTCGCTGTTCAACTCGGTGTTCTTCTACAACCAGGGCGGCGGTTTCTTCCTGGACAACAAGGACCCGCTGCTCAACAACGTGTCGATGAGCCCGGGCGCGGCCTCCGACATCACGGAGTTCCTGCGCAACGGCTTGACCGATCCGCGCGTCGCAGCGGAGCTGCCGCCGTTCGACCGGCCGACGCTGCGCAGCGAGCTCGGCGCGAACGCGGTGCTATCGGGGGCGACGCTCGCCGGGAGCGGCGGCTTCGCGCCGACGATCCTCGCGACGATGCCTGCGGTCGTCGGCGACCCCGACTTCCGCATCGGTGTGCACGGGGCTTTGGGCGGAGCGCTGGCGCGCCTCGTCGTCCGCACGAGCGCGCCCGGCAATCCCGCCCCGGGCACGGGGCCGACGCCGATCGCGCCGAGCCTCTATTCCGCGCCGCTGCTCCTCTCGGGCGTCGGTGCGGGCGCTGGCTACGGCACGTGGCAGCGCGGCATCCCGAACGTGCCGGCCCTCGTCGGGCAGCGCATGTGGTTCCAGTGGCTCGTGCAGGATCCCGGCGCGGCGCGCGGATTTGCGCGGTCGCAGTGGGCTGAGCTCACGCTGCGCTGAGCGCGTGGTACCGTGCGGGCATGACGCTCCTCGTGCCCTTCGTCCTCGCGGCCCTTCCCAGTCTTGTTTCCAGCAACGGCGAGGACTGGCCCGTGTGGCGCGGTCCGCGCGGCGACGGCACTTCGGCGGCAGAGGCTCTGCCCGAGCGCTGGACGAGCGAGCGCAATGTGAAGTGGCGCACGCCGCTGGCGCGGCCGGCGAACGGCAGCCCCATCGTCGCGGGTGAGCGCATCTTCTTGACGCTGGCGCAGGACGAAGACGGCCGCCAGCGCTCGCTCCTCTGCTTCGATCGCGCGACGGGCGCGCTCCAGTGGGAGCGCACCGTAGAGGTGGCGCGCAAGGAGCCGACGCACCGCACGAACCCGTTTGCGGGCTCGACCCCGGCCGCCGATGCCGAGCGCGTCTACGTGTGGCACGGGACCGGCGGGCTCCATGCGTACACCCACACGGGCGAAGTGGTCTGGAGCCGCGACCTGGGCGACTTCGTTCACATGTGGGGCTACGGCACGTCGCCGGTGGTGCACGGCGGCCTCGTGTTACTGCATACGGGCCCGGACTCGGTCGTCGACAACGGCCCCGAAGCGCAGAGCTTCGTCGCCGCGTTCGACGCAAC
The DNA here is from genome assembly GCA_964402175.1 of uncultured Planctomycetaceae bacterium. Classification (GTDB taxonomy): domain Bacteria; phylum Planctomycetota; class UBA1135; order UBA1135; genus JAWKUK01. The sequence goes on from CAYOBN010000005.1 coordinate 103,744, forward strand.
GACGGGAGAGGAGCGCTGGCGCACCGTCGAGCCGAATCACCTCGACGCTGCCGCGATCGCAGCTAAGCGCCTCGCGGGGTCGTGGTGTACGCCGATCGTCGTCCGCGTCGGCGAGCGCCAGCTCGTGCTCTGCACCCAACCGACGCGCCTCGTCGCGTACGACCTCGCCAGCGGCGAGATCGTGTGGTGGTGCAAAGGCGTCTCTGCGTCGCGCGGAGACCTCGCGTATTCATCGCCCACGATGGTCGGCGATGTCTGCGTCGTCGTCGGCGGTTACGTCGGACCGATCTTCGGCGTGCGCATCGATGGCAAAGGCGACGTGACGGAGACGCATCGTGTGTTCCACCTGCCCGAACAACTGAGCAACTGCGCGTCGGGCATCGCCGTCGACGGGCACCTCCTGGTGCCGGACATGGGCGGGATCCTCTGGTGCATCGACCCGAGTGAGGGCAAGGTCGTGTGGAAGGAGCGCGTGCTGCGCGGCGAGACCTGGGGTTCGTTCGTGCGTGCGGGCGAGCGCCTCTACCTGATGGGTCAGAAGGGCGCGACGGCGGTGGTCGCAGCGAAGGCGAGCGGCCTCCAAGTCCTTGCGACCAACGATCTGGGTGAAGACACGAACTCTACGCCAGCGGTGGCCGGGAACGAGCTCTTCCTGCGGACCCACGCGGCGCTCTACTGCATCGCCAATGCGGCGAGCGATTGACGGAGTCACTGCCGCTCTGGTCCATCGCGCTCGGCCCGTGCTCGCTCCAGGACGAGCGCCTGCGACTCCGTCAGCACCGCGCGGAAGATTCGCACGAGCGCGTCGCCGCTGAAGCCCAGGTCCGAGCCCGCGGCGTGTACGGCGCGCAGCATGTGCTCCTCACGCTCGCGGTCGAGGGGCGCTATGCCGGCGCGCGCTTTCAGTCGCGCGACCTCGCGCACGACCGCGGCGCGCCGCATGAGCGCCGCGCAGAGCTCTGTGTTGCACGCGTCGAGGGCAGTGCGCAGTCTCTCTAGCTCGGCTCGCTCGCGCTCCATGGGCCTCAATCGCGCACGACGATGGCCTCCGTCGTCGAGCCGATGCGCAGCTCGCCGAGGTCGCGGGTCTCACCCGCGACGAGGGGCGGGAAGGCCACGCCTACGACCACGCCGCTCGGGCGAGAGGTGTACAGCACGTACTCACCCGCGGGCAGATCGCTCACGGTGAAGCTCCCGTCCGCGGCCACGGGCAGGCGCACGGACACGATGTGGTGCAAGGACGCGATGATCGAGTCGAGGGCCGTGGGGTTGCCGCCCTCGAGATCGATGAAGCGTCCGGTGAGGCGCGCCCGCGGGGCGTTCGCTCCTTCCACCGTGTGGTCGCGCACACCTTCCCAGGGCCCGTCGATGACAAACGACGCAACGGGCATCTGGGTCGCTTGCGCGCCCGGCGGCAGGTCCACGATCCGAACGCGCACGGGACCACCGGGGTCGCGCTCGAAGCGTACGAGACCCTCTGCATCGGTGTAGAGCAGCTCGGCGAACTTGCGCTCCGATTCGGTGTCCGCAAGCTCTGCGATCACCCGCCAGCCGGTGAGCAGCTCGCCGGTTTCGTCCGAGAGCCGCAGGGTGCCGAGCCCATGAGCGCTGAGCTGGAGCTCGCGCTCGATCCGCTCGCCCGCAGCCAAATCGAGCGCGACTGACGCGGTCTGCTGGTCTGCGCCGCTGCCGAAGCTCGCCCAGAGAACATCCCGACCGAGCCTTGCCGTCGCAATCGAAAAGCTGCCGTCGCGCTCGGAGAAGGTGTGCTCGTGATCGAGTCGGTTCTCCTGGTGTTCGAGCCACAGGCGAGCTCCGGCGACGGGCTGACCGAGTGCGTCCTTGACGACGCCGTGGATCTCGGGCGCACGCTGGAGGGCGATCGGCTGTGGCAGGCTGTGGTGACCGGCGTTCGGGAAAGCCAGCTCGAGCTCACGACCGATGTGGCCGGGCGCTGCGACCTTGATTTGGCGGACACCCGCCATCAGGCGGGCTGCGGTGAACGCTCCGTTTGCGTCGGTCTCCGCGAACTCCGTGCGGACTTGGCGCCAATGTCCCGGACCGACGGACTCGCGCAGCGATCCGCCGGAGTCGATCCAGATGCGGGCACCGGGCAGGGGCTCGCCGTTCTCGGAGACGACGTGGCCGGTGAGCGTCAGCTCCGGTTCGCTCAGTTCGATGCGGACCTCGCGCGCGGTCTCGGCGTCGAGCTCGACGAAGTGGAAGTGGCGCACGGCGCGCCCGAACGCACCCAGTGCGAGGGCGCACACCGGTCCACCGCCCGCCTGCAGCGGCTCTCGGAGGGCCTCGCTGGGCAGATCGAAGTTCGCGGACCCATCCGGCCCCGTTGCGGCGCGCGCGAGCTCTTCGAAGTTCTTGCCGAGCGCGCGCACGATGCCGCCCGCGAGCGGTTTGTCCCCGTCGTGTACGACCACACGCAGGACCGCTGAGGACGTCGGAGTGTCGTCTTCCAGGGGCGCGTCCGTCGGAGGCGCGTCGATCGAGCGGCGCGCCGGCGTGAGCACTGTCAGCGGGGTCGCCGGTGCCAGCTGCACGAAGGGCACCCACGCTGGAGTCGGCTCAGCATCCGCTGCCTGGGGCTCCACGTCTGCTGCGCGCCAGAGCGTCGCCACGCTGACGCTCACCGCGACCGCCGCGACCGTGAACCAAGCGAGCGCTGGCGCGCTGAGGGGAGGCGACGCGCTCGGCGGCGGCGCCGCTTCGAGCGGCGGGAACAGTGCGATCGCCCAGGCTGCGCGCGACCCGTAGCGGCGGTCCATGCGGCGGCGCAGGAAACTCAATCCCTCCGCGTGGTCGGACTTCACGGTGCCGAGCGGGATCCGCAGTCGCTCGGCGATCTCCTGCAGCTTCAAGCCTTCGGCGTACCGCAGCCAGAGCACCTCACGGCGGCGGCCTACGAGGCCCGCGAGGGCGTCCTCGAGGCTAGCGATCGCGGCGCTTCGGTCGGCCTCGCTCGCGGCGGGCGCGGTGGCGAGGTGCTCGATGTCCTCCCGCCGCTTCGCCTCGTACCGGCGCCGCGCCGCGATGCGCCGTGTCAGCGTGGCGAGCCAGGCGCCGGGTCGCGTGATCCCCTGGGTCGCGAGGGCGGCGTGCCAGGCGTCCTGCACGACGTCGTCCGCATCCCCGGGGTCGCCGACGAGCCGCCGCGCGAGGCGGCGCAGCGCCGCATCGAGCTCGGGGTCGTAACCCACGCGCTCGCGCAGCTCTGCGCGGGCCTCCTTGGGTCGGGCGCCGGGGGGGACGGGGTCGATCATGGCAGGGCTGAGCAGCGTAGCGTTCGGAGTCCGGCCGCTGGCAGCTCCAGTTTCTCTCGGCTCGGGGCCCGGATTGCTGGAGGCCCCGCGCGGGTGCCGCCCTAGGATCCCGGGCTGGCAGCTCCCGTAACCCCCATCGAACCCCTCCTGTGCGCGCCCCGATCCTCCTCCGCCTCGCCCTCGCCGCCCCCCTCGTCCTCGGCCTCGCCGCCTGCGGTGGAGGTGATGACGTCGACACCTACGCGGCCCAGCAGGTCACCCTGATGGGCGACTTCGCCGCCGTCCTCGCCAAGGTCAAGGACAAGTCCTCGGCCGAGAGCCAGCGCTCCGCGCTGGAGTCGGTCGTCGCGAAGATGACCGCCCTGAAGGCGAAGCTGGACGCCCTGCCGGCCGACCAGCGGGAGCCCAGCAAGGAGCAGCAGGCCAAGATGGAGCCCGAGATGAAGGCGGCGCTCCAAGGGCTGATGCAGGAGATGATGCGCATCGGGCAGGACGAGGGCGTGATGGCGGTCCTTCAGCCCGTGCTCGAGAAGATGCCGCAGTGACGGGTTGAGCGTCGAACGGTACCAGGTACGACTTGGCGGTGAGG
>CAYOBN010000006.1:0-35076 GCA_964402175.1 uncultured Planctomycetaceae bacterium
AACGTCGTCACCCTGACGGGCGACGGCGGCACCGGCATCCTCGACATCCTCTGACGGGGCGCCCGCCTACGCGGGTGATGGCGCTGGCCGCTGGGAGCTCGCTCCCAGCGGCCAGCGCCGTTGCGTGTCGCGTCGTCAACGTGCGCCGCTGTCGCCGCAGCGACGCGACCACGCAACGCCGGGAGGCTTACGCCCACGCATGCGCGTGCGCAGGCGCTGCTGGCGGTGCAATCCCGTCACCGAGTGGAAACGTCGGAGTGCGTTCCATGCCCGCGAAGCGCTCTCGCGCACGTTACATTCACCTCCGGCACGCTGCTTGCACACACAACTCTCATGCAGGTCGCGCTCCGCGGCCTGACGGCGTCCCCTCCGCGAGCGGGAGACGCCAAACGACACACGGATCGCTCGCAGAGGAGAGGCTCGAATGCGTCGCCTGTTGCTGCTCAGTGGGTTGGCCCTCGTCGGAGGCCTCGCCCTGCAGGACCTCTCGTCTGGTCACGGAGGCACCTTCCGCTCCCCCTGCGCCCCAGACACCGTGCCCCCGGGCGGTGGCGGCGGCAGTGGCGGTCCCCGACCGAGCCCGCCCGGCCCCAAGGGCCCCGGTGCACCGAGCCCGGGTCAGCCCTCGAGCCCGAGTCCGGGTGGTGCAGGCTCACCGGGCGGCGTCCCGTCGGGCGGCGCCGCGGCGAGCCCTGTGCGCCCGCCTAGGAGCCCGCAGGCGGGCCCCGACCTATCGGCGTGGGACCTCTGGTGGGGCTTCAACAGGGAGCCCTACTTGAACCTACGTCAGCAGATCCGTTCCCGCGGCGCGGTGACCGGTGGTGACGACTTCTGGCTCGGTCGCGGACAGCAGGACCAAGCGAAGGACACGCTGCGTCCTTCGGAGGCCGCGATCCGCAACGTGGTGGTCCCTGCGCTGCTCGAAGCGCTCGCGAAAGAGTCCGCTGTGGACATCGTCACCGGCGCGCTGATCGCCCTCGCGAAGATCGGCGACGTCGCGACCGAGGACGGCAAGAGCCCGTTCGTCGACGTGATCGCGCCGTTCTTGCTCTCGGGCAATCAGCAGGTCTCGGAGACCGCCGCCGTCGCGCTCGGGATCCTCGCGGACGAGCGCTCGCTGCCGCTGCTCGTCGCGCTGATGAAAGACGAACGCGCTGGGCGCCAGGCGGTCGGTGGCAAGGAGGTCCCGTTCCGCACGCGCGCGTTTGCGACGTACGGGCTCGGGCTCATCGGGCACCGTACGAAGTCGAACGAGGTCCGCCAGGACGTCGCCGAACACCTTGTCCACATCCTCGAAGCGCCCGACTTCGCGCAGCGCGACATCAAAGTCGCGGCGCTCAACGCGCTCGGCATTGTGCCGCTCGACTGGAGCGCACCGCAGGACAGTCCGGCTCCGTCCGCGCACCGCCGCCATGTCGCGAGCCGCACCGCGCTGATCCGGTACATCGCCGACTACATGGACCCCGCACAGGAGCGGGCCAACAGTCGGACGCGCGACTGGTTCATCCGCACCCACGGGCCGATCGCCCTTGGACGACTCCTGCAGGGCGAAACGCTCCCAGCCGAAGCCGAAGCGAGCTTCCGGTACTCCGTCGAGGTGCTGCTGCGTATGGCCGATCAGCACACGCAGGAGACGCGCGAGACGCAATGGTCCGCCCTGATCGGGATGGGCATGATCGCCGACGCCGGCCGAGCGAGCGGCGAGGGCGATTGGCGGGGCCAGCTCAACGAGGAGATGCTCGAGCGGCTCTCGAAGTTCGCTTCGAACGCTGCCCACCCCCAAAGTGAGTATTTTGCGCTGATCGGCCTGGCTCAGGCGGGCGGCCGCCCGAGCCGTGGCGAACAGGGCGCCGGCGAGCAGGGCGCGGCCAAGGAATACAGCATCGAGAGGTTTCTCCTCGAGCTGCAGACGAAGGCGCGGGGGCAGAAGCAGCCGTGGGCTGGCCTCGCACTGGGTGTGTACGGACGCCAACTCCAGGACAACGGCCGCACCTTCACGCCTGCGCTGCCGGACCGGCTCATCAACGAGTTCCAGCGGGAGAGGTCCCCTGAGCTCATCGGAGCGTACGCGATCGCGCTCGGGCTGATCCGCTGGCAAGACGCCCGCGTCTTGCTCCTGCAGCGCTTCACCGAGGACTTCCACGGCAGCGATGATGCCCGCGGCCAGATCGCGGTGGGCCTCGGACTCATGGGGGCCCGCGAAGCGATCGATCCGATTCAGGTGGTGCTGCGCGAATCGAAGTACCGCCCCGAGCTCCTGCGCCAGGCCGCCATCGCCCTGGGTTTGCTCGGTGACAAGGACGTGATCTCCGATCTGATCGGGATGCTGCAGAGCGCGCGCGGCCTCTCGAGTCAGGCCGCAATTGCCAGCGCGCTCGGCATCATCGGCGATGCTCGCTCGATCGATCCCTTGGTCGGGTTCTTGATGGACGACCAGCACACCGACACGGCGCGCGCCTTCGCTGCCGTGGCGCTCGGCATCGTCTGTGACAAAGAGGATCTGCCGTGGAACGCGAAGCTCGCGATCAACGTGAACTACCGCGCCAACGTCGTGACCCTGACGAGCCACGAAGGGACCGGCATCCTCGACATCCTCTGACGGGGCGCACGCTTACGCGGGTGATGGCGCTGGCCGATGGGAGCTCGCCCCCATCGGCCAGCGTCGTTTGTGGTGTGAATGGGCGTTCACAGCGAATCCGCGGCGGCCCATGTGCAGCGCTGGGCTCCCCACCGCGGCGCGCTCCGCACGAGCTCCAGTGCCGCGATCTGTGCCGCGAGCGGTGCAAAGCCGTCACGCACTCGAAACGGCGGATATCGCCGAGGACGTCGCCAGAGCTGCGGAGCCTGCACGGGAGTGGGTGGCACGGCGCTTGCCATCGGGTCCATGGAGCAGGCGGCGCACGGCCGCCTGACGGCGCACTCCATGCGAACGGGAGACCTCGCCGACGACACCGCTCGTTCGCCTTGGAGAGACTCGAATGCGTCGCCTCTTGCTCTTCGGTGCTATGGCCCTCTGCGGGGGCCTCGCCCTGCATGACATCTCGACCGGTCACGGAGGCACCTACCGGGGGCCCGGAGACACCGTCCCCCCCGGCGGCGGTGGCGGTAGCGGTAGCCCCGCACCCGGCACGCCTGGCCCCACCGCGCCGGGAACACCGGGCCCCGGTACCCCGTCGACGCCCGGTCCCGGCAGTGCCGGTTCGCCAGGGGGCGCGCCGTCCGGAGGCGGTGCAGCGGGCGCACCGCTCTCGCGCGCTGGCGCACAGGCGGGTCCTGACCTGTCGATCTGGGACTTCTGGTGGGGCTTCAACAAGGAGCCGTACTTGAACTTGCGCCAGAAGATCCGCGCCGGCGGCGCGGTGACCGGCGGTGACGACTTCTGGCTCGGTCGCGGACAGCAGGACCAAGCGAAGGACACGCTGCGTCCTTCGGAGGCCGCGATCCGCAACGTGGTGGTCCCTGCGCTGCTCGAAGCGCTCGCGAAAGAGTCCGCTGTGGACATCGTCACCGGCGCGCTGATCGCCCTCGCGAAGATCGGCGACGTCGCGACCGAGGACGGCAAGAGCCCGTTCGTCGACGTGATCGCGCCGTTCTTGCTCTCGGGCAATCAGCAGGTCTCGGAGACCGCCGCCGTCGCGCTCGGGATCCTCGCGGACGAGCGCTCACTGCCGCTGCTCGTCGCGCTGATGAAGGACGAACGCGCGGGGCGCAAGGCCGTCGGCGGTAAGGAGGTCCCTTTCCGCACGCGCGCGTTTGCGACGTACGGGCTCGGACTCATCGGACACCGCACGAAGCTGAACGAGGTCCGCCAAGACGTCGCCCAGCACCTCGTCGACATCCTCGAAGCGCCCGAGTTTGCGCAGCGCGACATCAAAGTCGCGGCGCTCAACGCGCTCGGCCTCGTGCCGCTCGATTGGAGCCCGTCGCAGGACAGCGTGGATCCGTCATCGAACCGTCGCCACGTCGTAAGCCGCACCGCGCTCGTCCAGTACATCGCCGACTACATGGACCCCGCGGAGGAGCGCGCCAACAGTGGGACTCGTCACTGGTTCACCCGTACCCACGGGCCGATCGCCCTCGGACGACTCCTGCAGGGCGAGACCCTGCCAGCCGAAGCGGAAGCGAGCTTCCGGTACTCCGTCGAGGTGTTGCTGCGCATGGCGGATCAGCACTCGAGGGAGATGCGCGAGACGCAATGGTCGGCCCTGATCGGGATGGGCATGATCGCCAACGCGGGCCGCTCGAGCGACAAGGGCGACTGGCAAGGCAAGCTCAACGACCGGATGCTCGCTCGATTGCTCGAGGTCGCCAAGACGTCCGCCCACGACCAAGGTGAGTTCTTTGCACTGATCGGCCTGGCCCAAGCGGGCGGGCGGCCTGGCTCGGGCGAGCAGGGCACCGTGCTGGAGGCCACCGTCGAGAAGAAGCTGCTCGAACTGCAAGCGGGCGCACGGGGTCAGAAGCAGCCCTGGTCGGGCCTAGCGCTCGGTGTCTTCGGACGGCAGCTCCAGGACAGCGGCCGCGCCTTCGCGAGCGCGCTGCCGAACCAGCTCGTCGAGCAGTTCCGGCGGGAGAAGTCCCCGGAGCTCATCGGCGCGTACGCGCTCGCGCTGGGGTTGATCCGTTGGCAAGACGCCCGCGGCCTGCTCATCCAGCGCTTCACGCAGGACTTCGGCGGCAACGACGAAGCCCGCGGCTACATCGCGGTGGGCCTCGGGCTCATGGAGGCCCGCGAGGCGATCGAGCCGATCCAGAGGGTGCTCCGCGAATCGAAGTACCGCCCCGAGCTCCTGCGTCAGGCGGCGATCGCCCTCGGGTTGCTCGGCGACAAGTCGGTGGTCCCCGATCTGCTCGGGATGCTGCGAGAGGCGCGCGGCCTCTCGAGTCAGTCCGCGATCGCCAGCGCGCTCGGCACCATCGGTGACGCACGCTCGATCGATCCCCTGGTCGCGTTCCTGGGGAACGACCAGTACACCGACACGGCGCGCGCCTTCGCTGCCGTGGCGCTCGGCATCGTCTGTGACAAAGAGGATCTGCCGTGGAACGCGAAGCTCGCGATCAACGTGAACTACCGCGCCAACGTCCTGACCCTGACGAGCCCCGAGGGGACCGGCATCCTCGACATCCTCTGAGGAGGCCACAAAAGCCGGTGGCCGACGGGAGCGCGCTCCCATCGGCCACCGGCTTCACCGTTCGACACGGTCTCGAGGGGCTCAGTTGTTGAGCGCGCCCGCTTCGATCCAAGCGCGCAGCACGTTGACGTCGCCAGGGAAGTTGCCCACGAGCGGCATCGGATTGCCGCAGGTCGGCGACGCTGCGGTCAGCTTGTTGTAGATGTAGCTGCCGACAGCGTCGTTCGGGACGAAGTACGTCTCACTCGGGCAGCAGTTGGCGCTGACGCCGACCGTCGTGCTGTAGGCGAGCGCCGGGGTCGAGAGGTCGAGGCCGCACGTGCCACCGTCGTGGCAATCGACGCACGAGAAGCCGAAGCTGTTGCGTGTGTCGAACATCGGGTAGATGTCGTTCAGGAAGCTCGGCGCAGCGGCCGCGAAACCGATCTCGAGGCCCTCGCTGAAGTTCGAGGTCGCGCCCCCACCCGGAACACCGTCGCGGTGCCAGTACTGGAAGCGCAGGGTGTCGCCGGGCTGCACCGCGAAGGGCAGCGTCGGGTGCGGGATGGAGGTGAGGTTGATCGGGAGGCTCACCTGCCCGGTCGCGCCGCTGTTGAGGATGCTCAGCGAGTAGCGCCCGATCGAGCCGCCCACGCAGAGGTTGCCGGCGCTGCCGCCCGGGTTCGTCACGAACCCCGGGGTGCGGCTGACGATGAAGAAACCGAACGAGCTGAGCGGGAGCTGGCTGCAGCCGAGCGTGACGTTGTTCTGGGTGATGTCGAGGCTGCCCGTCGCGGAGATCACCGAGACCGCGCCCGTCGAGTTCGGGTTCGCGGTGCAGTAACGGGTGCCGATCTGGGCCGAGGCGGTGCTGGTCCCGAGCGCCAGGGAGGCGGCCAGGGAGGTCGCGAGCGCGATGCGCCGACCGAGGGTGGGCCGGTTCGGGGGGGGCGTAGCGGACATGCGTCGTCGATGTAGAGGTGAAAGGGGCGCCGCTGGGGGCGTCGTCACAGGAGTGCGGTCCAGGGTTGCGATCGCGGGAAGACCATCGGGGACCCAGATCCGGCTCCCCGTATGGGATGGGACGTCGGGGTGTACCACTCCAGTTCCCGGGTTCGGTGCACGTCTCGTCGGGGACTCATGAAGCCGTGGGTCCTGACACGGAACCGTAACGCATTGGACATGCTGAGGCCGCGGCCAAACGCCGCGACCGGGCCCGGTGCCCCAAACGGGGCCGCTCAGGGCCGCGGCGCTCGGGCGCGGGTGCCCCAGAGGAGGCCGCCCAGCAGCGCCGCGACGACGAGGGCCACGAGCCCCCCACCGACCACCCGCGCGCGCCCGAGCGCCCGATCGCGGGCCGCGAGGGCCGCCTCGGCCTCCTCCGCGAGCGCTTCGAGGCCCGCGCGCCGGGGCGCCCACAGGGCCGCCGCCGCGGGGTCGCGGTCCAGACCCGCGCTCAGCCGGTCGAGCTGGCGCCGCCCCTCTTCCGCGAGCCCGAGGGCCAGCGCGAGGTCCGCGGCGAGCGCGGCCAGCGCCAGGTCGTCCGGCGCGGCGACGAGGCCCTCCCGGGCCCCCGCCAGGGCCCCGTCCAGGTCCCCCGCGGCCCAGCGCACGGTCGCCTCGAGGCGCGCGGCCTCGGCAGGCTCCCGCGCGCCGTAGGCCAGCGTGAGCGCCTCCGCGTAACGCCCCGCACGCCACGCGGCATCGACCCGCGCGCTGAGCTCCTCTTGTGGAGCCGCTCCCCAGAGTGGCGCCGCCACGGCGAGCGCCGCCGCGCTCAGGACCGCGAGGACCATCGCGCGCGCGCCTCCTCGATCGAACGGAGCTGCAGCCACTCGAGCGGCGAGCGGTCGTCCGTCAGCCGCTCCGCCGCCGCCGGCTCGCCGGGCGCGAACGTCGTCCACGCCCCATTGAGCTCCAGCGGCCCACGCAGCGCATCGACCACCGGCGCACAGCGCCACTCCGCGCTCCCGGGCACCGGCACGTCGCCGCCGATCCGCGCGAGGAGCGTCAGGTTGCGCGAGAACGGCACCCGCGCGAGGTGCACGGGCACCCCGAGGCCTTCCGCCGCCGCGCGCGCCACCGCCGAGACGACGGGGTCGCTCGGACCGAACCCGCCGACGTTGGCGGTGACCCAGCCGCCGGGCCGCAGCACCCGCCGCACCTCACGGAAGCACTCGACCGTCGCGAGGTGCGCCGGGATCTCCATGTTGTTCGCATACGCGTCGAGGATCACCTGGTCGAACGTGCGCGTCAACGCCCGCAAGCCCACGCGCCCATCGACCCCGCCGTGGTACTCGCGGCCCGGCGCGTCGACCAGGTCGAAGTGGGCCCGCGCCAGCTCCAACACGGCCGGATCGAGCTCGAACCCGACACACCCGAGCGCCGTGGCTTCACCTGCGACGCCCTCGAGCACCCGCACCGCGGTGCCCGCGCCGAGCCCCACGACGACGACGTCCCAGCGCGGCGGCGGCGCGTCCCGGCCCTCGAAACCGAGCGGCAGCGCGAAGTGGTCGTAGTAGTGCCCCGGCGGCAAGAGCCCCGCGCGCGGGACCCACACGGACTGGAACGAATCGAGCGCTTCGTTGACGCGCAGGAAGCGCATCCGACCGTCGCCCTCGCCCACTTCGACCACCCGCAGCCGCTGGTACGCCGAATCGAGTTCGGCGAGCACGCGCTCACCCGGCCGCGCCCCCGGCGGCGTGTAGTCGACGGCCGCTGGCAGGCTCGCGAGGACCAACCCGGCCATCGGCGCCGCGAGCCCCCGCCGCCCCCGCGCCGCGATGCCGACGAGCGCCGACGCCGCGAGCAGCGCCCCTGCCGCCACGCCGAACGTCGCACGGATCCCGAGCAGCGGGATGAGCACATGGGTCGTGCCGAAGGTCCCCGCGAGGCTGCCGAGGGTCGAGAGCGCCAGGACGCGCCCGCCGGCCACTCCCGCACCGCCGCCGCGCGCGCGCTGCGTCGCTTCGACCGCGAGCGGGCCGACGGCCCCGAGCAAGAGCGCCGCGGGCAGGAACAAGAGCCCCGTCGCCGCGAGGCTCCCCCAGACGAGCAGCGACGCGGCCTCGTGCAGCGGAACACCCTCCGGCATGAAGCTCCGCGCGACGGGCCCCGCAAACGCCGGCAGCGCCGCCGCCGCGACCGCCGCGGCGGCCAGCACCACGACGAGGCGCCGCGTCGGGTCGGCGCCAATCGAGAGCTTCGCTCCGACGAGGTACCCGAGCGCGAGCGCCAGCAGCACCACGCCGATGACGTTCGTCCAGACACCCGCCGAAGCGCCGAACCACGGCGCGAGCAGACGCACCGCCGAGAACTCGACGGTCATCGTGCCCGCGCCCGCGACCGCGACTGCGGTGAGCAGCGCCCACTCCGGGGCCCCGCCGCGGGTGCGGAGGTCCTTGCCCAGGGTCACTTCGTGTCCCCGCCCGCGCCTTCACCTGCGGCAGGGGCTGCGCTGCGCGCGGGCAAACGCACGACCTTCGTCGCGACGAAGTAACGGCCCGCGTCGTTGCGGCTGAGCTTTACGAGTTCGAGGGACTGGCTGAACTTTCGCGTCTCGGAAAAGCGGGTCTCCTCGCCGTTCGCGATCACTGTGACGGGCTTTGTCATGTCGACGAGCGCGTCGTTGAGCAGGATCTCGGCGCTGTCGAGCCCGACCCCTTCGAGCGTGATCGTGTTCGTCGCCCGGTCGACCTTCGCGTCGATCGACACACCGTCGGCGTCGATGCGCGGGATCCGCAGCCAGTACCCGTTCGTCGGCGCGAAGTCCATCTGCACGAGCGACACGGAGGTCGGGTACGGGTTCCGGCGCACGCCCTGCACCCACGTCCAGATGTCCGCGGCTTTGCCGTCCGGCTGCAGCGTCACGTGCTCGATCTTCGCTTTGTTGGCCGCCTCTTGGAACGCGGTCGCTTTCGGCCCGCCGCCCGCGAAGTAACACGGCAGGTTGCGGAAGTTGCGGACGTCGACCTCGCCGTTTGCATCGCCGGCCCAACCGAAGACACCGGCGAACTGGTCCGGGAAGCGCTGCGCCACCATGTGGGCCGTCTCCACACCGCGGCCGCGGCCGCCGATGAAGATGCGATTGAAGTCGATCGCGTAGTTGTCCCGCGCCGCGCGGAGCGTGAGCATGATCGCCTGCACGCCCGAGTCGCCGAGCCAATCGCCGCTGTTGCCCGGCATGATCGGCGAGACGATGAGGCAGTTGTCGCGGATCGCGCCGTCGACCCAGTCCTCCATGATGTGGGTCTCGGGTTTACGGCCCTCGTCGGCGATGCAGAGCAGCAGCGGGTAGCCCTCGCCCTTCGGGTTGTACTTGTTCGGCACCCAGAGCGCGTACTTCACGCCGCGCCCCGCGTCCTGCTCGGTGATCTTCCCGAAGTCCTTGCGCTGCTTGCTGGCTTTGGCGTCGTAGCCCGTGCCGAGCCACAGCGCGCGCGACATCGACCACGGATGCGCGAGCATCGGTTCCATGTCCTTGCCGTCGCCGCCGAGCTTCTTCGCGGCCTTCTGCAGCTCCTTCTGCAGGCTCTCCTCGACCTTGTACGCACCCGCGTTCTTGTCGTAGGCCTCGAAGAGCGCAGCGAACTGCTTGGCGACGCCGCCGAGGTCCGCGTCCTTGAGCGGCTTCTGGTCGGCAGCGCCCTGCGCGACCGAGACCGGCGCCGCCGCGGCGCTGGGCGCGAGCGTGCAGAGCGCCAGCGGCGCAGCGAGAGGCAGGGCCAAGGCGGCGGCGAGGGAGCGGGCTCGGGCGAGGAGCTGCGGGGCGTTCGGCATCGTCGTCGATGAAGGGGGGAGGGGGCCGCGCGCGTCGGCGCAGCGGAGCGGGGAGAGCATAACCCGCGGGCGACAGCGGGCGACCTCTCGACCAACCCGTCGCTTAGGTCGAGGACCGAGCGGATTCCAGTCAGGAACCGCCGCAGCACCGCGGGTCTCGCGCGCGAACGTGGCGGGCACTCGGTAACCGAGGCGTGCCCCGGGCGCTCCTGGGGCGCCCGGCGAGCCGTGCTCCGCCGCTCAGCGCGGCGCCGGCAGGAGCGCGAGCCCGTGCCCGCGCAGCGCCCACGGGGGCAGATCGCGGGCGGCGAGCGCGGGATCGATGAGGGCGCCGAAGTGCGCCGCCGCCGCCGCCCGGTCGCCGGTGCGCAGCGCGCGGAACCCCAGCACCTGGCGCGCATCGCTGCTGCCGCGGGCGAGGGCCGCGCCGTAGAGGGCCGTCTCGCGCGCCGTGTCCCCCGCGCCGCCCGCGACGAGCGCGCGCCGCTCGAGCAGCGCGAGCGCCGCGCCCGGATCCGTCGCCGGCACCGCAGCGAGCGCTGCGTCGGCCTCCGCATAGCGCCCGAAGCCGCGCCGCAGGGCACCCTCGAGGCAGAACGCGCTCCACACGGCGCGGTCGCGCGCCACGAGCGCCTCGGCGAGCGCGAGCATCTCGTCCGCGGAGGTCCGCCGCTCTGCGTCGAGAAACGCTCGGAACGCGACCTCGAGCCGCTCCCCCACCGCCACGCCCACGAGGCCCGCGACGGACGAATCCGCGAGGCTCGCGACGAGCGCCGCCGTGCGCGCTGGACCGTCGGGCGCCGTGCGCGCGAGGTCCCACGGGTCCTCGGCGCCGCCCGCGAGCAGGAGCACGAGGGCTGCGCCGATCACTTCCAGACCACCCGGCCCTTCGACCCCGCAGCGGCCCGCGTCACGCCGAGCTCGATGCAGTCTTCGTTGATCGCTGCCAAGTGCTGGCGCACCGCGGGCAAGTTCTCCGGTTCGACGAAGAGGACCATGCCGATGCCCATGTTGAAGGCCTGCCAGCAGTCGCTCGTATCGACACCGCCGCGGTCGACGAGCAGCTTGAAGAGGCCCGGCCGCTCCCAGGCCCCGCGGTCGATGACGGCGTCGCATGCGCCGAGCACCCGCGGGACGTTGTCGACGAGGCCCCCGCCCGTGATGTGCGCCAGCGCCTCCAGCTGGTTCGCCTCGAGCAGCGGCCACAGCACCTGCAGGTACGAGCGGTGGACCGCGAGCAGCGCGGCCTCCACGGTCTCCCCGCCGAGCTCGTCGGGACGGTCCGCGAGGCCGAGCCCGAGGCGCTCGAAGACGACCTTGCGCGCCAGCGAATAGCCGTTGGTGTGCAGACCGCTCGAGCGCAGGCCGACGAGCACCTGCCCGGGCCGCACCCGCTTCCCGTCGAGGACGCGGTCGCGCCGCACGGCGCCGACGATGAAACCGACGAGGTCGAAGTCGCCGGGCCGATAGAGCCCCGGCATCTCTGCGGTCTCTCCGCCGAGCAGCGCCATGCCGTTCTCGCGGCAGCCCTGCGCGCAGCCGGTGATCAGCGCCGAAACGACCCCCGGCTCGAGCAGCCCCGTCCCGACGTAGTCGAGGAAGAACATGGGGCGCGCCCCCTGCACGAGGATGTCGTTGACGCAGTGGTTCACGAGGCAGCGCCCGACGGTGTCGTAGCGCTTCGCGCGCGCTGCGACGTCGAGCTTCGTGCCCACGCCGTCGGCGCTGGCGACGAGGATCTGCTCGCCGAGGCCCACGCGGGCGGGGTCGAAGAGGCCACCGAAGAGCCCCACGTCCGCCATCACGCCGGGCGTGAAGGTCGCGCGGATCGCCTGCTTCGCGCGCGCGAGGGCCTCGTCCTGGGCCGAGATGTCGACCCCGGCGTCTCTGTACGTCAATGGTTTCTGCTGCGTCACGGGCGGAGCATAGCCGCTGGCAGCCCGAGGACACAGGGGGCGCCGCCGCGCTCGATCGGAGCCCCCGCGGACCGTAGACTCCGGATTCCCCCTCGTCGCCCCGCGCATCGCGGCCGATGGAAGGGGGGTCGGCTGCGCTGGACGCGTGGCAACCCGCCTTGACCCGCCGCATCCTCGTCCTCGGCTCGACCGGCTCGATCGGCACCCAGACGCTGGCCCTCGCCCGCGAGCCCGGGTCCGGCCTCTCCGTCGTCGGCCTCGCGGCCCAGCGCTCCTGGGAGGCCCTCCTGCGCCAGGCGGAGGAGTTCCAGCCGCCCTTCGTGGCCCTGGAGGACGCCGCCGCGGCGGAGCTCCTGCGGCCCCGCCTGCCCGCGGGCGTCGCGCTCCTGGCGGGGCCCGGCGCGACCGAGGAGCTCGCCCGGGTGGGCGCCTACGACGTCGCGTTGCACGGGGTCGTCGGCGCCGCCGGCCTCGCGGTCTCGCTCGCGGTGCTGCGGCGCGGGCGCGTGCTGGCGCTCGCGAACAAGGAGTCCCTGGTCGTCGCCGGAGCGCTCCTGATGCCCTTCGCGGCCGAGCACGGCGGCACGATCGTGCCCGTCGATTCCGAGCACTCGGCTGTATTTCAGTGCCTGCGCGGCGAGGACCTCGGGCGCGTGCGGCGCGTGCTGCTCACCGCGAGCGGCGGCCCGTTCCGCACCGCCACCGCCGCGGAGATCGCGGCGGCCACGCCCGAGCGCGCTCTGAACCACCCCAACTGGTCGATGGGGCCGCGCATCACGATCGGCTCGGCGACGCTGATGAACAAGGCGCTCGAGGTGATCGAGCTGCACCACCTCTTCGGCCTCGAGCGCGAGCGCATCGACGTCGTCGTGCACCCGCAGTCGATCGTGCACTCCCTCGTCGAGTTCGTCGACGGGTCGGTCATCGCCCAGCTCGGCCCGCCCGACATGCGCGGGCCGATCCACTACGCGCTGCACCACCCCGATCGCGCGCCCGCGCGCCTCGACGGCTTCGACCTCACGCTCTTCCGGCGCCTCGAGTTCGAAGCGCCGGACCTCCAGCGCTTCCCCGCGCTCGGCCTCGGCTTCCGCTGCGTGGAAGAGGGCGGCGACGCGGGCGCCGCGCTCAACGCCGCGGACGAAGTCGCGGTCGCGGCGTTCCTCGACGGACGCATCGGCCTCGATGAGATCGCGGCGGTCAACCGCGCCGCCCTCGACCGTCGGCTCGGTCACGCTGCGTCCTTCGACGCGCTCCTCGCCGCCGATCGCCGCGCGCGCGCGGAAGCGGCGCGCGAAGTCGACGCCCGCGCCGCCGTGCGCACCCCTTCAGCCACCTGCGGGACCCTCTCCCGCGGGGCCACCCCCCGATGAGCGCCGCTGACATCGTCCACGCCCTCCTCGTCGTCTTCGGCGTCGGGCTCGTGATCTTCGTGCACGAGCTGGGCCACTTCCTCGCCGCGCGCTGGGCGGGCGCACGGGTGGAGGTCTTCTCGATCGGCATGGGGCCGCGCCTCTTCGGCTGGCGCCGCGGCGACACCGTGTTCCAGGTCGCGGCCTTGCCCCTCGGCGGCTACGTCAAGCTCGCCGGTGAATACGAAGAGGGCCGCCCGCCGCGGCCCGGTGAGCTCGGCGCGATGAGCGTCTTCCACCGCTTCGTCTACTACTCCGGCGGGGTCGTGATGAACGTGCTCTTTGCGCTCGTCGCGATGCCGCTCGTGCTGCTGGCGGGCCTGCCGGGGGTCGAGCCGGTGCTGGGCGAGGCGCAGAAGGGCTCGCCCGCGTGGCATGCGCGCCTGCCCGAGAACGCGCGCGTCGAGGCCGTCAACGGGCACGATCCGTTCGACTTCATGGGGCTCGCGATGGAGATCGCGGTCAGCGGCAAACGCGAGACCGAGCTCGTCCTCCGTACCGCCGAAGGCGAGCGTGTCACCGCGCGGATCCAGCCCGAATACGACCCCGAGAACGGCACGTACAAGCTCGGCGTGACGAGCGCGCCCGAGCTCGACGGCGAGCTCGTCGTGGTCCCCGGCGGCCCTGCGGAGGCCGCAGGTGTGCGGCCCGAGGAGCGCCTCGTCGCGGTGCTGGGCCAACCTGCGGAGATGCCACGGGTGACCGCGCTGCGCCGTGCGCTCGCGACGGGAGAGCCCCTGCGGATCTCGGTCGCCGCGCCAGGCGGCGAGCCGCGGGAGGTGCTCATCACGCCGCGCGAGGTCGAGCCCGACCGGCGCAGGCTGGTCTTCGGGATCGAGCCCGTGCAGAACGCCGTCTTCGCGACGCGCGCGCCCGCGCCCGGGACCCCGACGCTGGCGCTCGCCGCCGGAGACCGCTTGCTGACAGTCGGCGGGCAGCCGTTCCGCCGCGCCGAGCAGCTCCGCGACGGCTTGCTGGCCGCAGTCGGCGGGACGTTCGAGCTCGAATACGAGCGCGACGGTGAGCGCAAGGCGCTGGCCCTCGCGATCCCCGACGTCGCGACGGCGCTCGCCATCGACTCCGACGTCGCGCTCGAGACCGACACCGGCACGTCGCGGGTCCTCGTGCAAGCGGGCTCCGCCGCAGCGCGCGCGGGGCTCGCCGACGGCGACCGCATCGTCTCGGTCGACAGCAACGCGACGACGACCTGGGACGAGGTCTTCACGCTCGTGCGCGCCGCCGCGAAGAAGGCGCGCCCGGTGACCTTCGAGGTGTGGCGCGACACGATCGGCGCCGACGGCGTTCTCGTGCAGCAGACCCTGGCGCTGACCGTGACCGCCCGCGCCGCGACCACCCTCGATTACGGCGTCGGCCTCGCGACGCGCACCGCCGTGCAGCGCGCGAAGAGCGTGCCGGAGGCCCTGCGCATCGGCGCGCTGAAGTCCTGGCGCCTGCTCGTCAATACGTGGCGTTCGCTGCAGAAGATGCTGTTCACCGACGAGGTGAGCACCAAGAACCTGGGCGGGATCATCACGATCTCCGTGCTGTCGTTCCAATCGGCGAGCCAGGGGCTGCCGCACCTCTTCTTCATCCTGGCGTTCATCAGCCTCAACCTGGCGATCCTCAACCTCTTGCCGATCCCGATCCTCGACGGAGGACACCTGATGTTCCTCTTGATCGAGTGGATCAAAGGCGCTCCGGTCTCCGAGCGCACCTTCGGCTACAGCCAGCGGATCGGCCTCGTGTTGATCCTCTCGCTGATGATCTACGTGACGTACCAGGACGTCGTGCGTTGGGTCTTCCCGGACTGACGCGAGCGCCTAGAGTCCCATGACCTCGTTGCTCGCGCTCGGGCGCCTCGTGCGCGTCTCCCTGACGGCGACGGCGATCGCGGATCCCCTCGTGGGCCTCGCGGTCGCGCACCTCGGCGCCTTCGCTGCGCCGCGGGCGTACCTGCTGGTCCCCGCGAGCCTCGGGGTCTATCACGGCGCGATGGCGCTGAACGACTGGGCGGACCGCGCCGCGGATGCACGCGAAGGTCGCCCCCGGCCCATCGTCGAAGGCGCCGTGTCGCCAGGGCTCGCGCTGGGCGTGGCACTGGGATTATTGGTATTCGGCGTGCTGTGTGCCGCGCTCGTGGCGCCCGCCGTCGGCGCGTGGATGGCCGGGGTCGCGGGCCTCGCTGCGTTCTACGACCTCTTCGGGCGCGGCCCGTACCTCGGGCCGCTGCTGCTCGGCGCCTGCCGCGCGGGCAACTTCGCGGCTGGCGCGATGGCGGCGCGGGCGCTGGGTGTCACCCCGGCAGGCACGGACGCGGGGCTCCTCTGGGTGGCGCTGCTCTACGGCACGTACGTCTTCGGGGTCTCGTCGCTGGCGCGGCTCGAAGACGAAGAGGACCAGCTGCCCCTCGGGCTGCGCCCCCACCGGGCGCTGTCGCGGGTCCTCAACGGGTTCGTCCTCGCGGCGCTCGGGACGTTCCTCGTGTGGCCGGCGGACCTGCCGCGCCCGGCCGAGTTCCTCCTCGGGGTCGGCCTCGCATTCGCCGCTGCGGCGACCTTCGGCTGGCGCGTGGTGCTGCCGCTGTACAAACGCCGCCACTGGACCCGGGCCGACGCGGGGCGCGCGACGGGCTCGCTGCTGCGCGGGCTGCTCCTCGTGCAAGGGGCGATCGCGCTGCCGTTTGCGCTCGTCGGCGGAGGCGGCGCCCTGGCGCTCGCCGCGTGCGCCCTCGGCTATCCGCTCGCGCGCGCGCTGCGCCGGGCCTTCCCGCCGACGTGAGGCCGGGTGGGGGTGGTACCGTGGGGCGGTCATGCTGCTGCTCCGCGCGCTCTCCGCCGTCGCCCTCGTCGCCACCCAAGGCGCTCCCCTCTCCGCCGCACAAGCGCCCGCGATCGTCGCCGCGCAGGCGGTCGACCTCGCGACCTACTTGCCGGAGGGAGCGACCTACGACCCCGCGGTGCCGCGGCCGGAGGCCGTGCTGGGCACGACGGTCGGCGAGTGGCACGCGCGCCACGATCAGGTGTCGGCGTACTGCGACGCCGTCGCGCTCGCGTCACCGCGTGTGCGGCTCGAGACCTACGGGCGCACCCACGGGCAGCGCCGCCTCACGCTCGCGGTGGTGACGTCGGCGGAGAACCACGCGCGGCTGGAAGCGCTGCGCGAGGCGCATGTCAGCGCGGTCATCTCGGGCGCCGAGACCGACGCGGGCCCGGAGGTCGTGTGGCTCAGTTACGGCGTGCACGGCAACGAACCGAGCGCCACGAACGCGGCGCTGGTGGTGCTCTACCACCTCGCAGCGCTCGACACCCCCGAGCACCGCGCGTTCCTCGCCGACACGATCGTCGTCATCGATCCCTGCCTGAACCCCGATGGTCACGATCGTTTTGCGCACTGGGCCAACATGCACCGCGGCCGGCAGCTCGTCGCGGCGGCGAGCCACCGCGAGCACCGCGAAGCCTGGCCTGGGGGGCGCACCAATCACTATTGGTTCGACCTGAACCGCGATTGGCTGCCGCTCGTGCACCCCGAATCGCGCGGGCGCATCGCCGCGTTCCGGCGGTGGATGCCGTGTGTGATCACCGACTACCACGAGATGGGTACGGAGGCGTCGTACTTCTTCCAGCCCGGGATTCCGACGCGCGTGAACCCGATCACTCCGGCGCAGAACCAGGAACTGACGGCGCGCATCGCGGAGTTCCACGCCGCGGCCCTCGATCGGATCGGCAGCGTCTATTACACCGGCGAAAGCTTCGACGATTTCTACTACGGCAAGGGCTCGACGTACCCCGACATCCAAGGGGCGGTCGGGATCCTGTTCGAGCAGGCGAGCGCCCGCGGTCACCTGCAGGAGAACAGCTACGGGCCGCTGCCATTCGTCGACGCCATCCGCAACCAGGTGACGACGTCGCTCTCGACGTTGGCGGCGGTCGCGGCGCTGCGCACGGAGCTGTCGGACTTCCAGCGTGGGTCGTTTCGGACGGCGCGCGAAGAAGCGCGAGCGTACCCCCACGCCGGGTTCGTCTTCGGCGCGCCCGAGGACCCAAGCCGCACCGCGGCGCTCGGCGCCTTGTTGCACGCACACGGCGTGCGCGTGCACGGGCTCGCTGCGCCCGTCGAGGCCGAAGGCGTCGCGTTCACGCCGGGGGCTGCGCTCGTGGTGCCCGTGGACCAGCCGCAGTTCCGCCTGCTGCGCGCGGCGTTCGAGCGGCGCACGTCCTGGGAGGACAACTCCTTCTACGACGTGTCGGCCTGGACGCTGCCCCTCGCCTACGGATTGCCCTTCGGGGGCCTCTCCGAGCTCGGGGACAGCCTCGGCTCCGAGTGGACACCGGCGGCGAGGCCGGCGCCGGGTGTCGCGCCGGGTCCATCAACGGGCCCAGCAACGGGCCCTGCAGCAGGCGCAGCGCCGACGAGCCCCGTCGCGTGGGCCATCCCCTGGGAGGACGCGGCCGCTGCGCCGGTGCTCGTGGAGCTCCTGGCGTCCGGCCTCCAGGTCCGCGTGGCGAGCGAGGCGCTGACCATCCGCACCGCCCAAGGGCCGGTCGCGCTGAAGCGCGGCGCGCTGCTCGTCCTCCCGAGGGGCGGCGCCCTGCGCGCAGCGGACGAAGCCGCGCTCGCGGCCGTCACCCGCGCGGGTGTACCGCTCTTCGCCCTGTCCTCGGGCTTGACCGATACCGGGCCGGACGTCGGCAGCAGCGCGCTGCACCCGGTCCGCCTGCCGCGCCCGGTGGTGCTCGTCGGCAAAGGGGTCGCCGCGTACGAAGCGGGCGAGGTCTGGTACGAGCTCGACGTACGCCTCGGGCTGACGGCGGCGCTCGTCGAGCGCGACCTCCTGGCGGACCTCGAGCTCGGGGGCTTCACCCACCTGTGCCTCGTCAGCGGCGCGACCAGCGGCTGGACGGACGCGACGTGGTCCAAAGTCCGGACGTGGGTGCAGGGAGGGGGCATCGTCGTCGCCTCCCGCGGCGCGGCGGCGCCGACGGCGCTCGCTCTGCTGCGCTCGGCCCCAGCGCCCGCCGCAGCAGCGGGCGCGGCGGCCGCGGGCGGTCCGAGCCAGGGCGCGCAGGGCCCCCCTTCGGCACCCCCCTCAGCTTACGGCGACTACGAGCGTCTGCGGGCCCAGGAGCGCATCGCCGGGGCCATCTTCGAGGTCGGATTGGACCTGACCCATCCGCTCACCGTG
Source organism: uncultured Planctomycetaceae bacterium (assembly GCA_964402175.1). Taxonomy (GTDB): domain Bacteria; phylum Planctomycetota; class UBA1135; order UBA1135; genus JAWKUK01. The sequence goes on from CAYOBN010000006.1 coordinate 18,398, forward strand.
GGTTACCAGCGGCCCACGGTCGCGGTCTTCCGCAGCTCCGAGGCCCTCTTGCCCCAGGCGGCGGATCCGTTCGCCAGCTTTGGCCGCTACAGCGCGGCGCCCCTCCTGGCGGGTTATTGCTCCGAAGGCAATGCAGCGCGTCTGGCAGGTTCGGTCGCGCTGCGGGCCGAGCGCCTCGGCCAAGGCGCCGTCGTCTGTTTTGCGGACAACATGCTCTTTCGCGGCATGTGGGAAGGCACGCGCAAGCTCTTCGCCAATGCGCTCTTCTTCAGCAGCGCATTGCAGCGCACAGGGCCGCTCGAGGGACTTGAAGCTTCTGACATGGGTGCAACCGATGACTGAGCGGGAGTCTTGTTGCTTTTTCTCGGGATGACATTGACTTCAAATCCCCGGGGAGATTCACTCTTTGCGCGAGCAGCAGTCTTTTGCGCTGTTCTTCACCGCACTTCACCCCCCCATGGCTACCAAGAACAACATCGAACACGAGATCCAGCAGCGCGTTGTGGCCTTCGCCGCCGAGCTCGGACACCTCATCCGCCAGTCCGTCTTCACGAACCTTCAGGACATCCTCGGCATGGGCGGCGCGGCTGCGCCGGCGGCCCCGGCCGCTGCGGCGCCGCAGGCGAAGCCGGGCCCGGCTAAGGGCAAACCCGGCCGCCCGAAGGGCTCCGGCAAGGGCGCGGCCAAGGGCTCCGCTGGCGCGGCGTCCGCCGACGCCATCGTCGGCTTCGTCAAGCAGAACCCGGGCAGCCGCATCGAGCAGATCGCGAAGGCCCTCGGCAAGAAGACCGACGCGCTCAAGACCCCGATCGCGAAGCTCCTCGAGTCGGGCGCGCTGAGCAAAGCGGGCCAGCGCCGCGGCACGAACTACTCCATCGGTAGCGGCGCCCCGGCGGCCGCTCCGGCCGCCCAAGGCGCTGCCGCGCCCGCCGCGAAGAAAGCCGGCAAGAAGCCCGGCAAGCGCGGCCGTCCGGCCAAGACGATGACCAAGCGCAAGTGAGGTCCGCGGCGCCCACGCGCCGCAAGGAGCGAGAATCCGGGGCCCTCCCCCGCGACCGGTGCCCCCCCGCGCCGGCCGCGGGCGGGGGCCCTGAGTGTTTTGTTCGCTAGAGGCCTACGAGCGCTTCGTCGCAACGCCCCTCAGCGCGTCAGGCCGAGTTGGCGGTACTTCTCGCGGTATTTCTTCGCGAGCTCCGTCTGTTTGTCGATCAAAGCGATCTGGCGCCCGTCGATGTAAGTCCGCTCGATCTGGGTCGTGAGCTCCAGCGGGTCGCCGTCGGCGACGAAGAGCGTCGCGGCTTTGCCGACCGCCAGCGACCCCAGGGTCGCACCGACACCGAGCACTTCGGCCGCGGAGAGCGTGATCGAGCGCAGCGCGACCTCAGGGGACAGGCCGTAGGCCACGCAGGCCGCGGCTTCGTACGGCAGATTGCGCGCATTGGCCGAGCCGCTGGCAGGGATGGTCAGGCACCAGCGCACCCCGCGCGCTTCGAGGGCCCCGGGCAGCTCGTACGTGCTGGCCGCGGCGAGGTCCCGCCGGTGCGGCAGCCGGTGCACCGCCGTCAGCGCCACGGGCACCCCGTGGCGGGCCAGGAGGTCCGCACACGCGAGGGCGTCGCGGCCCCCCACGATCACCGGCCGGACGCCGCGTCCCGCGCACCACGCGACGGCGGCCTCGATCTGCTCCTGCGTCGTCGCGGACACAAAGAGCGGGGTCTCGCCGCGGAGCGTGGGCTGCAGGCCCTCGAGGCGCAGGTCGACGGCGAGGGTCGCGTCCGCGGCCCGAGCAGCGGCGTACGCCGCCGCAGCGTCGAAGAGCGCGTCGAGGCGCGCGAGGGGGTCCTCGCTCCGCTCGGTCGGTGCGCCGCCGCGGCGCCCGCCGCGCCCGCGGCCCCCGCCGCCGGCGAAGGGCCACTGCACGGCGAGGCCCGCATCGCGCACGACCGTCAGGTCCTCCGTCGTCCAGCCATCCATGCGGATCACCGACACGCGCCCGGGGACGAAGCCGCCCTGCGGCATCACGCCGGCGGTCAGGATCCCGTTGCGGCGTGTGACGGGCAGCCACCACGAGTCCGGGTTCACGGCGACCGCGGCGATGACCTCGGGGTTGAGGTCACCGGCTTCGCTCGTGTCGACCGTCATGTCGACGCTCTCGACCTCGGTCAATCCGAGCACGCTCGCGACGCACACGAAGCCCGGGTAGACGTGTTTGCCCGCGATATCGATGCGCTCGACATCGGCGCGGACCTCCCGGGCCATCGCACCCGTCGAGTCGAGCGCGACGATCTTGCCTTGGTCGAAGAGCAGGTCGGTCCCGGGCAGCACCGGGCCCGAGACCGTGTGCAGCGTGCCACCCAGCAAGAGGACCGGGCGCGTCTGCGGCGCCGCCTTCGGGACGAGGTCCTGCGCGTGGGCCGCCAGCGACAGCGCCGCAGCGAATACAAAACGAATCGAGCTCGTGTTCATCGTGGACTCCTCAGCGGCCCCCTTCGGTCTGGATCAGCTCCTGCCAGAGCTCCTCGCCGCCGAGGAGCACATCCCAACAACCGCACACACCGGGCTGCGCGGTGCTCGGGTCGATGCCCGAGCGCCAAAGCGCTTCGATCTCGTCGTAGAGGCCCAAGCGGTAGGCCTCACGCAGCGTGAGCTCGCCGCGGGCGAGCGCTCCGGGTCGCCGACCCGAGCCCCCGCGCGCGCCATCGTCGCCCCCGCGCCGCTCGCGCGGGCCAGCGGTCATGAGGCGCTGCACGACGCGCTGGCGCTCGCGCTCGGCGCGCTCGCGGTGGGCGGCATCGCGCGCGAGGGAGTAGACCTCGGCGCCGTCGATCCACGTGGCCTCGCAGCGGCTCGCGTAACGCAGCGGATCCCCGGACCAGAGGACGAAGTCCGCGTCCTTGCCGGGCTCCAGCGAGCCGACACGTTCATGCACACCGAGCTGGTACGCGGGGTTGATCGTCACCATGCACAGCGCGTCGTGCGGCGACATCCCGCCGTATTTCACCCCCTTCGCCGCTTCGGTGTTGAGCCGCCGCGCGAACTCGTCCGAGTCCGAGTTGATCGAAACATTCACGCCCACCGCGTGCATGATCGCAGGGCTGTCGGGGATCGCGTCGATGACCTCGAACTTGTAGGCCCACCAATCCGCGAACGACGACGCGCCGCGCGCGACATCCTTGATGACCTCCGCGACTTTGTAGCCCTCGAGGACGTGCTGGAAGGTGCCGATCTGGATGCCGAACTCCTGCGCCATCCGCGCTAGCATCAGGATCTCGTCCTGACGGTAGCTGTGGCAGTGGATCCAGCGCTCGCCGCGGGCGATCTCCGCCAGCGCCTCGAGCTCGAAGTCGCGCCGCGGCGGAGCGGTGCGCCGCTGCTCCCAAGGCGAAAGCGCGGCGTAGCGCGCTCGCTCGGCCGCATACTGCCGTCCGGCGTTCAGTCGGTCGCGCAGGAGCGCTTCGACGCCGAGGCGCGTCGCGGGGTATTCACCGGGGCGCTCGCTCTGCGCTGCGACGCGCTTGGGGTTCTCACCCAGCGCGAACTTCACGCCGCCGGGCGCCCCTTGCAGCAGGAGGTCATCGGGGTGCACGGCCCCCCAGCGCAGCTTGATCACGGCGTTCTGTCCGCCGATCGCATTGGCCGAGCCGTGCAGCAGATTGGCCGCGGTCAGGCCCCCTGCAAGTTGGTGGTAGAACGCGATCGCGTCGGGATCGAGCACGTCGGCGATGCGCACCTCGCAGGTCACGCGCTGGCCGCCTTCGTTGACTCCGCCGCTGATGCCGGTGTGGCTGTGGCAGTCGATCAGGCCCGGCGTGACATGGCGCCCGCGGGCGTCGAGCACGCGGTGGCCCGGAGTCGCGGGAGCCTCTGCCGCGGGCCCTGCGTAGACGATGCGCCCCGCGGTGACGACGAGCACACCGTCGGGCACGATGCCGAGCGGCCCGCTCGTCCACAGCGTCGCCCCTTCGACCCGCACGTCCTCCGGGGTCGGGGGCGCTTCGAGGGCGTACGCACCAAACGGCAGACCCGGCAGGTCGGGCGCGGGGCTGGCCTCGAGCGGCGCCTCGGCCTCGGGAGCGCTCGACGCGCCTTCGGCCGCCGGTGGCGCGGCGGCATCCTTCGGGGGTGCAGGGACGCGGGTCGCGCGCCAGCGGCGCGGCACACCGTCCGCCCCGACGATCGAGCCGTGCAGGACCGCGTCGCCTTCGAAGAGGCCCGAACACGCGGAGAGGGCCGCGACGTCCGCGGTGTCCGGCCCGGCCGCTGCCCCCTCGCCCGCGAGCGGCGCCGCATCGGCGAGCTCGTCCGCCGCCAGATGGAAATGCACGTGGTAGCGCCCGCGTGTGACCTTGCGCGCTTTCACGGCCTTGGGCTTCGAAGCGCCTTCCGCGTCGCTGGCCGTCGCCCGCGTGAGCGTCAGCGAGTCCCCTTCGCCGAAAGCCAGCCGCACCGCGACGTCGCGCGCGCCGCCGAGCTCGTCGAAGACCGCGTCCCACTCGCCGAGCGCCGGCAGCGGCGCCGCCGCGATCACGTGCCGCCGACCGAGCACGTACACGTCGCGCACGACGGTGTCCTCGGCGAAGAGCGCGCCATCGGTCACGACGAGGTTCGCGATGCAGCCGGGTTCGACGCGCCCGAGGCGCTCGCCGAGCCCCAGCAGCGTTGCGGGCACCGTCGTCCACATCGCCAGGACCGTATCGTCATCGAGTCCGTCGGCCAGCACTCGCCGCACGCGCTCAGGCAGCTCCGCGACGTCGCCGAGGCGCGCCGTGGTCAGCGCGACCGGTACGCCCGCTGCGTGCAAGCGCCGCGCGTTCGATGGCGCTTGCTCCCACGCGAGCAGGTCGCGCAGCGCGAGGCCCTCGGCTTTGGCATGGGTCGAGACGTCGGGGGCCTCCGGGAAGTCGAGCGGCGCGAGCACGGGCACGCGCGCGGCGCGCAGCGCTTCGAGGCGGCGGTATTCCTGGCCCGAACCGAGCACGATCAGCGCGCGGTCGTACTCGCGGGCGAGCTTCGCGGCGCGCAGCGCCTGCAGCTCCGTGCGCGCATCGAAAAGCAGCGGCAGGTCGCGCGTGAGCGCTTCGAGCGCGCGGCTCGGCGGCGGCGGCAGCACGTCTGCGCCGGCCGCGTGGGCGGCGGACGCTCGCGCGTAATGGTCCGCATCCGACAGCGTCTGCCGGGCGAGCGCGATGGCCCCCATTTCGGAGCTCGGGTACGCGAGGTCGCCCTCGGCGCTGAAACCCGCGCGCTCGAAGGCCATCACTTGCAGGACGTCTTCGGCCAGCACTTCGATGTTGCCGCGCTGCAAGTCATCGCCAGCCGCGCCGAGGGCCACGACCGCGGCGCGACCGCGGAAGATGCCGACCTCGGGCGCGATCGCTGCGGCGCAGAAGCCGAGCTTGCGCAGCGCTTCGGCGCGCTCCGGCGGCACCCCCGCGCCATCGAGCGCGGAGCGCTGCGGCGTGACGAGCGTGTGGTGCCAGTGGTCCGTCGCAGTCTCGGGCGCGGGGATCGGCGCCGGGACCGACAGGTGCGCTTCGACGAGCCCCGGGTACACCGAGAGCCCGGTGCAATCGTGCACCCGCGCCCCGTCCGGCGGCGCAGCGCCAGCTTCGACCGAGACGATCCAGCCGTCCCGCACGACGATCGTCGCGTCGTCGACGACGACCCCGGGCCGCAGCACCGCGCGCGCGTGCACGAGCGCGTGCCAGCGCGGATCCACGTTGGTCAGTCCGCGCGGCGGCCCCTCTTGGGGCAGGGCCGCGACTCCGGCTGAAGTATTCCAGAGCGCGAAGGACGCGAGCAGCGCAGCGCACAGGCGCGCTCCGCGGAGGTCGGTCGGCGGGGAGTCCAAAGTCGGGGGCGGAAGCGGCAGCATCGGAGAAACACCCTGGCGGAGAGGCGGCGGGCGGCGTGGAATGTAGCGGTCCCAAAGCAACTTCGTCCCGTTACGGGTCCGCGCTGGCCCTCGAGCGCCCGTTTCGACGGAGGACTTACGCAGCGGGGTGTCCGCTCGGGCGCGCCCCTTCCCCCGCCGATGGCCTCCTTTCGCACCGCCGCCTACGTCTACACGGGCTGGCACCCGATCCCCGAGCGCGACGCCGCGTTCCATCCGGGTTTCACGGAGTGGGAGCTCGTGCGGGACTGCGCGCCCCGCTTCCCGGGCCACCACCAGCCGCGGGTGCCCCTATTGGGGCCCTACGACGACCGCGACCCGGCGGCGGTCGGGGCGCGGGTGAGCCTCGCGCGCGCCCACGGCGTCGACGCGCTTGTGTTCGGGGTCTTCTGGTGCCGCGGCAAGCGGGTCTTCGAGGCGGGCCTCGACGAGGGATTCCTCGGGTCGCCACGGGGCGCGGACACGCCTTTCGCCGTGATGTGGGCCAATCGCATGCCGCGGCGCGTGCTGCCCGTGCGGCGCAGCGACCTGCCCGTGCTCGATCCGGAGCGCTTCGTCCCGACCGACGTCGAGGACTTCGTGTGTTTCGTCAGGACGATGGCGGAGCGCTACTTCGTGCGGCCGAACTACCTGACCGTCGAGGGCCGGCCGTACCTCTCGATCTTCGATTCGAGCTTCTTCCTGCGCGAGCTCGGCCTCGCGGGGGCCGCGGCGGCGCTCGCGAGCGCGCGCGCGGCGCTCTCCCGAGCGGGCCTGCCCGAGCCCCACTTCGCCGCCATCGAGCCCAACGCGGAGCTGATCGGCGCGGTGCGCGACGTCGGCTTCGACAGCGTCACCCACTACGTCTTCCTGCCCGACTGGAAGGGGCCGCCCCTGCAGGACTACCGCGCCTATGCGGAGCGCCGCGCGGCGGAGTGGGCCTCGTTCGAGGCGCGCTCGGGGCTGCCGTACATGCCCTCCGTGGCGCCGGGCTGGGACGCCTCACCGCGCGGCGCGGACTTCGGCCCGGCCCGGCCGGACAAGTACCCCTGGTCGCCGGTCGTGACCGGCGAGCACCCCGAGCTCTTCGAGGCGGCGGTCGCCCGGGCGGCGCGCTACGCCGCCTCGATCCCGCTCGCAGATCCGTTGATCCTGATCGCCTCCTTGAACGAATGGAGCGAGGGGCATTATCTGGAGCCCGACACCCGCTTCGGCGACGGCTGGCTCAGGGCCGTGGCGTCGGGTCGGGGTTGAGCCACACGAGACCACCGGCCCCAGCCCGGACCACCCGCTGTCACTCCGGCCCGAGCCGACCGTACCCGAGCCCAGAACACCGAGCCCAGAACACCGAGCCCAGAACACCATGCGCCACGCACTCACCCTCGCGCTCGTGACCTTCGGCTTCGCCGCGGGCTGCAGCAGCGCCAACCGCCCCGAAGCGGGCGCGCCCGCGACTTCGGCCCCCTCGAAGTCGGCCCCTGCGAACCCGTCCACGCTGAGCGCTCCCGCGCACCCGACCGAGGCCATGACCGCGCCCGACCCCACACCCGCCCCTGCAGCGTCCGCCCCCGAGTCCTCCCCTGCCACGACGGAGCTCGCCACCTTGGGCGCCGGCTGCTTCTGGTGCGTCGAGGCCGTCTACGAGCAGCTCCCCGGCGTGAAGGGCGCGGTCTCGGGGTACATGGGCGGCCACGTCGACAACCCGACGTACGAGCAGGTCTGCACGAAGAAGACCGGCCACATCGAGGTCGTGCAGGTCGAGTTCGATCCGAGCGTCATCACCTACAGCGAGGTCCTCGACTGGTTCTGGCGCTTGCACGACCCGACCTCGCGTGACCGCCAGGGCGCCGACGCGGGCCCGCAGTACCGCTCGGCGATCTTCTTCCACTCCGCCGAGCAGGAGCGCGCCGCGCGCGCCTCCATGGCGGCTGCGCAACCGAGCTTCTCGAAGCCGATCGTGACCGAGGTCCTCGCCGCCGCCACGCTGTGGCCCGCCGAGGGGTACCACCAGGGTTTCTACTCCGACAACCCGAGCCACGGCTACTGCCGCATGGTGATCGCGCCGAAGCTCGAGAAGCTCGGACTGCAGAAATAGCGCCGCGCACTTGATTCGGCGGACCAAGCGCATCGGGGGGGGCGGACATCGCCCCCCCATCGGTCAGGTCCCTAGCGCTCCCGCACGGGGGTCATCCCCGGTCGAGGACCCGGTGGATGCGGTCGGCGATACGCTCGTGCGCGCGCATCGCGCGCCAGCCGACGATCATCCAGAAGATGGTCGTGAAGAGGCCCGCCGCGGCGAAGAGCACCACTGCGAAGCCGTCGCCCGAGTTGGAGACTTGGAAGTTCATGGATGTTGCAAAGGTATGGGTAAGCTTCGCTGTCCAGGAGCGTCGTCGGACCAGAGCGCAAGCAACCCGACGACGCGGAGGATGACGAGGAGACCGCTCGCAGTGACTCTGGTGCGATCGCCGCCGAAGTGGGGCTGGTGCCCGAGCGGTTTGGAGGACGAGTACGCCCGGGGTTCGCCAGTATTCACAGGTCGCTGGCCGTGCCGGGCGACGGGTTCCCGCTCGACGCGAGCGAACTCACACCATGGGTGTACGATCGCTGAGCGGGCGGCGCATCACTTCGCGCCCAGTCCGCGCCGGCCTCTCAGCCCGCACGCATTGGTGTTTCTCGACCGGCCTCGACAGGCCTCGACCGGGAGCTCACACAGGCTCTGTAGGCCGCGCGCTGGGCATCTGGCGGAAGATCGCGTTTGCTGAAGTCGTCGTAGTCTACGCCCACGCATGAGATGGGCTAGCCGAGCGCGAGAGTCAAATTGCCGTGGCGCATCGCTCCTTCCGGTCGAATCGAAGCAGCGAGCGGAGCGCTCCACAGCCAGCGTGCCCGCAGATCTGCCGAACGGCGCGACGGTGACTTGCGCGGAGCCGCTGCGCAGCGACGAACCACGGCGGTATCGCGATTGCGGGTCACCGGCCAACGTGAGCCGCTGCGGACCCGCAGGGGGCGCTGCGCCCGTGCCCCGTCAGCGCCAGGGTCGTGCGGCGGACCAGCTCCGCAGGGCCGGGCCGGTAGGGGCCGGGCCGGTAGGGGCCAGGTCGGTAGGGGTCGCACCGCGGCCGCCCGCGCGCCGGCGGCGGCCGCCGCGGCAGGGCCCCGAAGTGCGCGTCAGACCGGGCGCAGCGCGCCATGGCCTCACTCGGCGGAACGCTGAGGGCGCGCGCTCGTGTGGGAGCTGTACCGAGGCGCATGCGGGGTCCTGGGCCCCGCTCCGAGCGCCCGCCCGGAGCGGCTCGGAATGGCGCTGGGGAGCTGGTCCGCCGCGCACGGCGCCAATCCCCTGCATCCCTGGAGCGGCGGCGAGCGATCTCCCCGTGTGCCCATGACCTCCCCCGCGCCCTGGATGGCCCGCGTACTCGGCCTCGCGGCGGCCGTCGACGTCGTCGTCGGTGCCCTCGTCCTCATCGCGCCCGGCGCCCCGTTCGAGTGGGCGGGGAGCGACGCGCCCCTCGCGACGGAGCCGTGGCGCGGCCTCGGCCTTTCGATCGCTCTGTCGGGCTTCGGGCTGGCGCTCGCCGCGCGCAGGCCGTTCCAGCACTGGCCCGTGACGCTGGTGAGCCTCCTCGCCAAGGTGGGCCTGACCCTCGGCTTTGTCGCCGCGGCCGCGTCGGGCGGGCTGCCTTGGGGGCTCGGCGCGCTGGTCGTCGCGCTCGGCCCCGTCTGGTGGGTCCCGTTCGCCGCGATCTTGCGGGCCGGCGCGCGGGCGCACCGGATCGAGAACACGCCGCCCGTCATCCCGCTCGACATGGCGCTCTCGCTGTACCGCGACGAGGACGGCCAGGACCTCCTCTCCGCCTCGCGGGAACGGCCCCTGTTCGTCGTGTTCCTGCGCCACTTCGGGTGCACCTTCTGCCGCGAGGCCCTCTCGGACCTCGCGACGATCCAGGGCAAGCTCGGAGACCTCGGCGCGCGGCTGATCCTCGTGCACATGTCCACGGAACAGGAGGCCTGCGAGATGTTCGACAAACACGGCCTCCCCGACGTCACGGCGATCAGCGACCCCGACCGCTCCCTCTACTGGGCCTTCGCGCTCCGTCGCGGGACGCCGAGCCAGCTCTTCGGCTGGTCCGTGTGGAAGCGCGGCTGGGAGGCCGGTGTCAAAGGCGGCCACGGGATCGGATGGCTGCGCGGCGATGCGGCCCAGATGCCAGGCGCCTTCGTGGTCTCCGAAGGCCGCGTCGTGGCGCAATTCGTCCACGAGACGGCCGCGGATCGGCCGGATTACGTCGACCTCGCGGCGGAGGGCGTCGAGACCGCGGCGTTCGACGGGGAGCTCGAGGCGGACGGGATCGGCCGCGGCTTCCAGGAGCGGCTGCGCGAGCTGCTCGCCCTGGGCGCGAGCGGGCGCTGACGGCTCGGAGCCCGCGCACGCACCAGCCCGGCGGTGCACAACGCGCTCGTTTGCGGGCCGAACCCGCAACGTCCCTCTGGTCGCTACCGGCGCGCCATGGACCGTGGGGCGCTTGCCGCGGCGTCGCCCGCCGAGCGCGTGCGTGTGACACTTCGACGGTGCGCCGGTTCATGCTCGGAGCGCTCGCTGCGACGCCGTCGCCGGCGCCGCCGCTGCGGTCCCTCGCCAGCCATGACAAAGCCCCGCCTCCTCGACTGCGTCGCCGACGAGGCGCGTTCCCAGGAGCGGTGCTCGCTCACTGTGTGCGCGTGGCCAAGGCTCATGGGGACGGCGTCGGGCCAGAGTGCGACGCGCACCCCGGTGCGGTCCCGCCTCTTCAGCAATTCGGCCTGCAGGAGTTCGGATCAGTGCTCCAAATCAACCCACACTTCCACGCCCTCGCGATCGAGGGCGTCTACGTCACCGAGCGCCCGGGCGCGGCGCCGACGTTCCGTCGCGCTCCCCCACTGACGGACCTCGACGTGGCGCGTGTCCAGGCCGAGGCCCAGGCTCGGATCGAGTGAGTGCTCCGCCCGTAGTCTGCTCGCGCGCGAGGGCGCGGACCCCGAGCCACTCGATGGATACGAGGACGCGGCGCCAACGGGGCTCTGGTCTGCGTCGCTCTTGTCGCAGACCGTCGTCGTCGACAACTTCAACAGCTTCACCAAGAAGGTGCCGAGGCTCGTCGATCCGGGAGGCGCGTGCGCGAAGCGCGAACCACTCGATCTGCCGCGCGGTGCGCTCATCGCGAACTCCGGCGGCGACTCGCTCCACGCCGCGACGCGAATCGAGGCGGACGATCGTGCCGCGCTGGAGCGGCCAATTCGCTAAATGTCACGCCATCCGCTGGCCCTGGGCCGCCCCATGTTGCGCGAGGACGGCAAGGTGCTCTGGGACCTGCGTCGTCGGATCCCGCTGCGCGGGAACGGGGCTTACCGGCGCGATGCCACGCGAGCCTTCGTGTTCGATCCGATGAGGGAGCCGCGCGCGGCGCTCGCGCCGCGTCAGCCGGAAGAAGTTGTTGCGAGTTCGGTCGAGTCCAGTCGGACATGTCTGGCTTGCCTTGCCCCGAGCTCTGTCGGGGGATGAGCAGGCCGTGGGTTTCGACACGCGCAACGGGTCACCGGGCGAGCATGAATGAATTCGGGGCGGAGCACAGTCCTCGACGGCCTCGAACAGGAGCTGCTCGTGAGAAGCTCCTCTACCCGGAGGACTACGAGGACGAGGCCATCGACTGGCCTGAGCCCATCAAGGCCCTCGATGGCCAGAGGGTCGCGCTGACGGGCTACATGCTGCCGCTGCTCTGGAAGGATACGAGGGTGCCCTTCGTGATGCTCGTGCGCGACCTGATGTCGTGCTGCTTCGGCGGCTCGCCGAAGCCCGACGAGTGGTGCGACATGGGGATGCAGGGCGAGCGCGCGGGGTACTTGAGCTTCGTCCCGGTCATCGCCCGCGGCGTGTTCCGCCTCATGGGAATCGCCGACGAGGCGGGGTGCGCCGCGGGGCCCCGGGTGTCAGGGTAGTTGCCGCATGACCCTCCTCACCGCGAAGCACTTCCGGACCCCGATCACCGCCGAGGAGCGCCGAGCCTTCCATCAGGCACTCGCCGAGGCCCGGGATGCGCTCTTGTGCGAGCTCTCGTCCCCTGCGACAACCGAACGATTGGCCGTTCGCACCGTGCTCTCGGCACGGAACGACCTCGTTATCCATAAGCCGTGGGATTCGACACGACATGGTGCACTCCCGCTTGTGCGAGAACTCGGGGGAGCACAGCTTGCAGAAGATGCATCCCTTGTACGACGGTAAGCTCGTCGAGACCGTGATCTCGATCGCCGAGCTTGGACCTCATGCGCTGACCTCAGTGAAGATGCGTTGGATGCTCGCCCGTGCCCGGTCTCACCGTGCCCGGTCGCGTAGGAAGTGACTTCATGTCGAACGGAACATTCAGCATCTACTCGTCATTGGCTCTTGCGATGCTCCTCGGCGGGTGTGCCTCGGCGCCGAGCGTGCCCGACGGCGAAACCGAACGCACCCGTGAATGGGCCTTGCTGGAGCAAGCGATGGTCCAGATGGGCGCCGGTCGTTACGGTCAGGCGTGGGAGTCCCTGAGCGAACTGGACGGCCCTGCCGGCTCGAGTCCCCGTGTCGTGTTGCTGCAGGCCCATGTTCTGAGACAGCTCGGCGGAGTCGACAACCTACGACGGGCGTGTGGTCTCGTGAGGCCTGTCGCAGGCGGGAATCACGCTGGACTGAGGACCGAATGGCCAACCGTTTTGATCGATCTCGCAGAAGAACTGACGGCGGTGGCACGTGATTCGGAGCCAACAGCAGCCCAGGCTCACTTCGTCGAAGCCGAGACGGCCCTGAGAGATGCCCTGAGAGAGGCCCTGAGAGAGGCCCTGCAGTGGTCGTCCGGCAGATCCACCGTCGTCAGGGCTTGAAGGGGAATGCAGGAGCTTGCCCGAGCGCGGAGTGACCAGGATCTCCTCCTGGAGAGCTCCGCGGCGCTTGCGCGTATCGAAGAGGAAGGCAAGGCCGACGCCGAGGCCCTCGATCCTGGCCGCGAGTCCGGTGAGGATCGAGAGCGCCTTGCGCGTGTCCGCGAGATCGAGACCGAATGGATCCTGGCTCGTAGTGCCTTCCAACGTCGCAACTTCACCGAGGCGCTCGAGCGACTCGACATCGTCTTGGCGCAGGAACTCGAGTTCCCGGGCGCCAGCGCGATCAGAGATGCATGCCTTGCAGCGATGGATCGGAGTGATTGATCCCAGCAAGGAGCAACAAGTCCCCCACAGCGACGCGCTCTCAGGAACTTTGTTGCGACGCCGCGGCGGCGCGAATTCGGACGCGAACTCCTGACTCAGGACACTAGCGGGTGCGGGCGCGCAGGCGCTCGACGAGGCCCGTCACGAGACCATCGCGGTCGAGGCCCGCGCTGCGCCCGAGGGCGAGGGCGGAGTCGGCGAGTGCGCGGGCGGTCTCCACCGCGCCCGGGAGGCCGAGTGCGGCGACGACCGTGCCTTTGCCTTCGGCGCGGTCCTTGCCCGGGGTCTTGCCGAGGCTCGCGGCGTCGCCGGTCTCGTCGAGCACGTCGTCGACCGCTTGGAACAGGAGGCCGAGCTCGCAGCCGAACGCGCGGCACGCCGCGCGCGTCGCACGCCCCGCGCCGGCCGCGAGCGCGCCCAGCTCCGCGGCGGCACCGAGCAGCGCTGCGGTCTTGCCGAGGTGGATCGCGCGCGCCCCTGCGGCGTCGATCGGCTGGCCCTCCGCCGCGAGGTCCAGGGCCTGCCCGCCCACCATGCCGCCCGGCCCTGCCGCCGCGGCGAGCACCGCGACCGCCTCGGCCGCCCGCGGGCCGCCGTGCCGCGCGAGGTGCCCGAAGGCGAGCGCCTGGAGGCCGTCCCCGACGAGGACCGCCGTGGCTTCATCGAAGGCGATGTGCACGGTGGGACGACCCCGGCGCAGGTCATCGTCGTCCATGCACGGCAGGTCATCGTGCACGAGGCTGTAGGCGTGCACGAGCTCCAGCGCCACAGCCGCTGGCGCCGCCGCCGCGTCGCTGCCGCCATGGGCGTGGCACGCGAGCCGCACGAGGGTCGGACGCACCCGCTTGCCGTCCCCCAGGACGGCGTAACGCAGCGCCTCCGCGAGGCGCGCGGGGCCGAGGTCCGCCGAATCGAGGCACGCGACGAGCGCGCGCTCCGCGAAGTCGCGGCTCTCCGCGAGCCAACGCTCGAAGTCCGGCTTCACCGGCCGCCGCCCAAGGCGCCTCCAGAGGGTGCCCCGCCCGGACGGACATCCGGATCCCCGGCGTACGGACGTGTGCCCTCGGCCGCGAGCTCTTCGACCTGGCGCTGGAACTCGCCCAAGGTCTCGCGGCAGCCGCGCAGCAGCGCGACCCCTTCGCGGTAGCGGTCGATCGCGGCCTCCAGGCCGAGCTGGCCACCTTCGAGTTCGACCACGAGCGCCTCGAGGCGCGCGAGGCGCGCGTCGAAGGCCTCCGTGGGTGCCTGTGCATGTGCGTCGATTGCGCGGGCATCGAGCTCCGGCTCGCCCCGCCCATCGTCGCTGGATTTCCGTCGCGCGCTCATCCCCAGCATCGTAGCGCGACCACCGCAGCGCCCCATCGAAACCCATCCGAATGCGCCCCAGCGCCCCGTAGCCGAGGCGCCCGCATCGTTACCAATCGAAGACGCGCCCCGTGAGGCGAGCGAAGAGCTCCCGTCCGCAGCGCTCTGCCCCAGCGCGGGCGCGCAGCTCTTCTTCGTCCGCCTGCGGATAGCGCATGCGCAGCCCCGCCAGCGCAGCTTGCTCGAGGGCTGCTGTCACGCTCAGCGGCGGAAGCGCAGCGCGAGCGCCGCGTCGAAGCCCGCGAGCGCGCTGTCACGATCTTCGTCGGCCAGGGCGTCTGCCAGCCAGGCCCGGGCCGCCGCGGGCCGCAGGGTCAGCCGGAGGCCGCCGAGCCCGCCGTACGGGCCCAGCACGAGCGCGTCGACCGCGCGCGCGCCGAGCCCGCGCAAGTACGCGGGGGCCGCCGGATGGCCGCGCACCGCTTGCGCTTCGAGCGCGGCGAACGCGGGGTGCAACCCGCCGCCCGAACCGTAGCGGCCGAGGGCCTCGGCGATCGTCGGGTCCAGGTCCGGCGGCGCCGCGGCGAGCGCGCGCCAGCCCTCGGTCAGGCCGGCGTCCCGCGCGGCGAGCGCCCCGAGGCCGAGCGGCAGCCACGGGCCCGCCTCGGGCGGCAGCCCCGCCCGGAGGGCGGCGAGGGCCGCCGCCAGCGGGCGCTCGTCCCCCACCGCGCTGCCCGCAGCGAAGCCCGTCCAGAGCGCGGCCGCATCGGCCCGCGGGCCCAAGGCGGCCACGTGCGCGCCGAAGGCCGCGAGCGCCGCCGCCTCGCCGCTGAGCGGGCCCTCGGGCCCGATCCGCCAGCGCGGCGCGAGCTTGCCGAACGCCTCCGCCCACGCGACCCCCGGCGCCGCGCGCAGGACCGCCAGGTTCGCGCGCGCCGCGGAGAGCTCGCCCTCGCCGACGATGCGCCCCGTCGCGGCGACCCCGCCGCCGAGCGCTCCCAGCGCGAGGGCGAAGCCCCACCACCGGCGCGCCGCGGAGGCGCTCCCCGCGGGGCCGCCCGTCGCCACCGCGAGCCCATGGGCCGCGAGCACGAGCCCGAACACGACCGGCGGAGCCCAACGCAGGAGGCCGAACCAATGCCCGAGCCGCTCGGGCACGAGCCCGCTCCAGCCGGCTGCGACGAGCCACAGCGCGAGGTACGCGGCGCACAGGGCCCCCGCAGCGCGGGTCGTCGCGCGTGCCAGCGCCGCGGCGAGGCCGACCAGCGCCGCTGCTGCGAGCGCCAGCGACTGTGCGAGCACCAGCGGCTCCGCCGCGGCGCCGCGCGCGGCGCTCGCGAGGAACCCCGCGAGCCGCGTGAACCCGCCGGGCCCGCCCACCTCCGCGCCGTGCACGTCGAAGACGCCGCGGCCGACCGCGTGGGCCAGCACCGCGAGCGGCGCCGCGCCGAGGGCAAAACCCACGGCCGCCGCGCCCACGAAACCGGCGCCCGCGCGCGCGCGCCAGGCGCTGACACCCGACACGACCGCGACGAGCGCGAGCGGCAGCGCGAGCTGCAAGCTGAACCAGAGCCCGAACCCCGCCACCGCGCCGAGGACGAGCCCCTTCGGCCAGCGCAGCAGCCGCGGCTCGCGCGCACAGTCCAGCGCCCCCGAGAAGAGCAGGCCGACGAAGACGAGCGCCTCGAAGTGGATGCCGAGGTGCAAGAGCGACTCGCGCTGCACGTGCTCGGGCGCGAAGACGAGCAGCGCCGCGCACCACCGCGCGCTCGACGGTCCGAGGTGCCGCCACACGAACGCGAGCAGCGCGACCAGGACCAACGCCCCCCAGAGGAGCGCCGCGAGTTTGTGCGCGAGCAAATTCTCGCCGACGAGCGCAAACGCGAGCGCCTTGACGTGGCTCGCCACGAAGCCGCCCCCTTCGTAGGGGTGGTACGGCAAGCTCGTCCACGGGAGCCCGCCCTCGCCGCTCCACCAGCCGCGCAGCAAGACGGCGACGGCGCCCTTCTCGCGCTCTTCGCCGAAGAAGAAGACCTCGGACAGCGCGAGCACCGCGAGCGCGCGCACGGCGATCCACGCGGCGCTGGCCGCGAGCGCGAGGCGGAGGAACGGGGGCACGCGGGACAAGCCATGACGGTACCACCCTGCGCCCCGGGCGCAGTACCGTTCCCGACGTGGAACGACCGGAGGTGCAACCCAGCAGGCAACCCAGCGGGCAACCCAGCAGCTGGGGCGCGGGCGGAGTGCCGCCGTGGGTGCTCGCGCTCCTGGCGTTCTGGGTCTG
>CAYOBN010000006.1:35176-39970 GCA_964402175.1 uncultured Planctomycetaceae bacterium
GGGGCGCGGGCGGAGTGCCGCCGTGGGTGCTCGCGCTCCTGGCGTTCTGGGTCTGGGCCCCGGCGATCCACCGCGGCGGGTTCGCGTACGACGACCGCGAGGCGATCTTCGGCAATCCCGTCGTCGCGGGCGACCTGCCGCTGACGAGCGCGTTCGACCGCGACTACTGGCACCACCGCGGCGGCGCGGGCCACTGGCGCCCGACGGCGACGTTGTCGCTGCGCTTCGACCGCTGGCTCTTTGGCGCCGACGCGCGCGGGTACCACGCGACGAACTGCGTCCTGCACGCGCTCGTGGTGGGCCTCGCCGCGGCGCTCGCGGCGCGGCTCGCGCGGGCGCTCGCGGCGCCGGTGCCGACGTTCGGGCTGTGCCTCTGCGCCGTCCACCCGCTGTCCGCCGACTGCGTGGCGTGGATCAGCGGCCGGACGTCCCTCGTCTCCGCCCTCGGCGGCCTCGCAGGGCTCCTGTGCCTCGCGAGCGCGAAGGGCAGCGCGCCCTTCGCGCGGGGCGTCCTCGGCGGCGCGCTCGCGGTCGGGCTCGCGCTGCTCGGCAAAGAGGACGGCCTGGCGTTCGCGGTCGTCGCGCCACTCGCCGCCGCCGCGCTGGCCCAGGGCGGGCCGCGGGCGCGCTCGACCGCTGCGCTCGGGGCGGCGCTCGGGGCGGCTGCGGCCATTGCCGCGTGGCTCGCGCTGCGCTTCGCCGCCCTCGGCGTGGCGCTGCCCGCGGCGCCGCACGCGCTGCTCGCGGACGTCGCGCTCCCGACGCGCCTCGCGCTCGCGGCGGCGGCGTGGGGCGAAGGCCTCGCGGCCGCCCTCGCGCCGGGCTGGCCGTTGCCGCCGAACCTCACGCCCGCGGATGTCGGCGGCGCGGGGCTCGCGCCGCGCCTCGCGCTCGCGGGCGGGCTCGCGCTGCTCGGCGCCTTCGTCGCGCGGCGCTGCGTGCGCCGCGCCCCGCGCGGCGCGCTCCTGTTCGCGGCCGGCAGCGCGCTCGCGGTCTCTGCCGCGGTGCTGCCGCACACGCAGCTCATCCCGAGCGGCGAGCTCTTCGCGCCGCGCTTCCTGTACCTGCCGCTGCTCCTCGGCGCGCCCCTCGTGAGCGCGCTCGCGGCGAGCCTCTGGCGCAGCGCGCGCGTGCGCGCCGTCCTCGCGGTCGCGGCGCTCCTCTGGTGCAGCGGCGCGGCGCAGGTGCACGCGGCGCGCTACGCGAGCCGCGGCGCGTACTGGCGCGCGCACCTCCCGCGCCACGCGGACGACCCACGGGTCTGGAACGAGCTCGGCCACGCCGCGCGCGAAGCCGGCGATCGCGCGGGCGCGCGCGCCGCGTTCACGCAGGCGACGGAGCTCGCGCCGGGTTACAGCCGCGCCTGGGTCGGGCTCGGAGCGCTCGCCGCCGCGGACGGAGACTGGGCCCAGGCCGAAGCGCACTTCGCCCGCGCGGTCGCCGTCGGCGCCGACAACGCCGTGGCGCACGCGAACCTCGGCAACACCCTCGTGCGCCGCGGGGCCGCGGCGGAGGCGGTGGCGCTCTACCGGCGCGCCGTGGCCCTGGTCCCCGGCCGCGCGGAGTTCCACCGCGGCCACGCGCGGGCGCTCGCCGCGGCCGGTGATGCGGAGGGCGCGCGCGCGGCCGCAGCGACGGCGGTCGCGCTCGACCCGGGGGACCGGAGCGCCGCGGCGCTGCTGCGCGAGCTCGGCGGAGGCTGATCCCCTGCGGCGCGTGCGACAGGCCGTGCTCGCCGCTTGCAGCGGGCGCCGCCGTCGTTTATGCCCTCCCCATGCGCGCAGCAGACCTCGCCGTGCTCGGGATCCTCGTCGGCGGCGTCGCCGTCGGTTCGCTCTTCCTCCTGGCGAAGCGCGACATCGCCCGCACGGACTGGAGCGCGCTCCCCGCGACCGAGGCCTACGCGCAGCTCTGCTCCGCGTGCCACGGGCCCGACGGCACGGCGCCGTACGGCCTCGCGAACACGCTGAAGGGCAAGCGCCAGTACTGGGACGTCGCGAGCCTCGTGGAATACATGGGGAACCCGCTCGGTTACGCGCAGGCGAAGAGCGGCGGCCGCCTCGGCAAGCGCTTCATGAACCCGATCCCGTCGCACGTGCCGCCGGAGACGCGCGAGCGCCTCGCGCAGTACGTGCTGACGACGCTCATGGATTGAGCCCGCGCGGGCTCAGGTCCATTCGAAGCGCACCGGCAGGTTCACCTTGCCGTCGAGGGTCACGTGCACGGGGCAGCCGTGGGCCGCGCGCTCGAGGGCGGCGCGGGCGCGCTCGTCCAGGGGCCCGTCGGGGCCCGGGGGCACGCGGATCACGACCTCCAGCTCGGCGATGCGCCGCGGGTCGGTCGCCATGCGCTTCTCGACCCGCGCGGTCGCGCCGACGAGGGGCCAGCCGTGGCGCTCGGCCACGATGCCCATGATCGTGAGCATGCACGCCCCGAGGCCCGTCGCGACGAGGTCCGTCGGCGAGAAGGACTCGCCGCGGCCCTGGTTGTCGACCGGGGCGTCGGTGACGAGGGAGGAACCGGAGGGGCCGTGGACGGCGCGCGTGCGCAGGCCGCCTTCGTAGGTGACGTCGATCTGGACCATGGGCGCTGGGGAAGATACCCGAGCCGGGGCGGCCCCCCCCCGCCGGGGCGCAGGGGCCCCCCCCGGAAGTTGGGGCGGAAGTTGGGGACTGGCGCTTCGGGCGCCGAAGTCGCACCATCTCCGGCCCGCAACCCGAGGAGTCCAAGCCCATGTCCACCCAACCGCAGCGCCTCGCCGGCAAACTGGCCCTCGTCACGGGCGCGTCCTCCGGCATCGGGGCCGCGACCGCGCGGGCGCTCGCGCAGGACGGCGCGCGGCTCGTGCTCGCGGCGCGGCGCGTGGAGCGCCTCGCGTCGCTCGCCGGTGAGCTCGCGGCGCTCGGCGCGCCGGCGGAGGTGCTGGCCCTCGACGTGCGCGATGCCGAGGCGACCGCGCGCGCGCTCGCCGGGCGGCCCTTCGACATCGCGGTCGCCAACGCGGGCCTCGGCCTCGGCTTGACGAAGCTGCCCGAGGGTGACCCCGCGGCGTGGGCGACGATGATCGACACGAACGTGAAGGGTGTCCTGCACACGATCCGCGCCACGCTGCCCGGGATGAACGCCCGCGGCTCGGGCGACCTGGTGCTCGTCGGCAGCGTCGCGGGCCGCCAGGTCTACCCCGGCGGAAATGTGTACAACGCGACGAAACACGCCGTCCGGGCCCTGTACGAGGCGCTGCGCCTCGACAATCAGGGAACCGGCGTGCGCTTCACCACCGTCGATCCGGGCATGGTGGAGACCGAGTTCAGCCTGGTGCGCTACGCCGGCGACGCCGAAGCGGCGCGGCGTGTGTATCAGGGTATGACACCGCTCTCCCCGGCCGACGTCGCGGATGCGATCCTCTACGCCGTGACCCGCCCGCCGCATGTCAATATCGGTGAGCTCGTGCTGTGGCCCACGGCCCAGGCGAGCACCCGCGACGTGACCCGCGCGCCCGCGAAACCTTGAACCTGAACGGCGCGCCGGTGGCGCGCCGCTCCCCGCTGCCCCCCTATCCGGCCCGACCGAAGAACCACGTGAGTCCCGACCCGCTCGACAAGGAGATCGAGGACGCCCTGCGCGGCGTCGACCTACAGGCCATCGAAGGGCGCGGCGGGAGCCGCGCGCGCAGCGGAGGCGGCGACCGCCTCTACCCGGGCACGATCGTGGGCGTCCACGGCGACGACGTGATCGTCGAGCTCGGGCCGCAGATGCAGGGCGTCTGCTCGAAGCGCGAGTTCGACGAAGAGCCGAAGGTCGGCGACGTGCACCGCTTCACGCTGCGCGGCCGCGACGAAGAGCTCTGGATCCTCTCGATGCGCGAAGCGAAGGAGCTCGCGAGCTGGGAGCAGCTCGAGGTCGGCTCGCTGACCAAAGCGCGCGTGACGGGCCAGAACCAAGGCGGCCTCTCGCTGAAGATCGGCTCGCACGACGCGTTCATGCCGCTCAGCCAGGTGTCCGCCGAGCGCGGCTTCGACGCGTCGTCGCTGCTCGGTCAGACGATCACCGCCGAGGTGCTCGAGGTCGACCGCACCAAGAAGCGCGTGCTGCTCTCGCGCCGCCGCGTCGATGAGCGCGAGCGCCTCGAGCGCATGGCCGAAGCCGTCGGCGGCCTCTCCGGGGGCCAGGTCCTGACGGGCCGCGTCACGCGCGTCGAGCCGTTCGGCGCCTTCGTCGACATCGGCAACGGCCTCGAGGGCCTCGTGCACGTCTCCAACGTCTCGCGCAAGCGCGTCGAAGACGTCACCAAGGTGCTCGAGCCTGGCCAGTCGGTGCAGGTGATGGTGCTCGACGTGAAAGACGGCGGGCGCAAGCTCTCGCTGGGCATGAAGCAGCTCGAACCCGACCCGTGGGCCGAGGTGACGCACGCGCTCTCCGTGGACCAGCAGATCAAGGGCAAGGTCACGCGCATCGCGGACTTCGGCGCCTTCATCGAGCTGCTGCCGGGCGTCGACGGCCTCCTGCACGTGTCGCAGTACTCGCGCGAGCGCGTGCGCGACCTGACGCGCCTCGTCAAGGTCGGCGACGAGCTCGACGTGCGCATCACCGCGATCGATCCGTCCAGCCAGCGCATCTCGCTGTCGCGCCTCGACTCGCGCGGCTCCGTCGTCGGCTCCGAGGACTCCGTCGACAGCGGCACCATCGACAGCGCGCTGCAGCAGAACAACAAGGGCAACCTCGGGACGAACCTCGGGGCGCTCCTGCGCAAGGCGCGCGACGGCAAGTCCTGAGCTCGCGCCCGAAGGGCGCGCG
>CAYOBN010000006.1:40070-46441 GCA_964402175.1 uncultured Planctomycetaceae bacterium
CTCCTGCGCAAGGCGCGCGACGGCAAGTCCTGAGCTCGCGCCCGAAGGGCGCGCGACGGCAAGTCCTGAGCTCGCGCCCGAAGGACGCGCGCCATCCTTGGCGCGCGCCGAGGATGGCGCGCGCGGTGGTTCAGCCCAGGTACGCGCCCTCGGGCAGCATCGCGATCATCTCTGTCGGCTCGTAGGACCCGATGGCGACCTTGGCGCGACCGACGATGAGCGGGTCGCCGTCGCGATAGACGAGGGCCGGCCGCACGTCGGCGCGGACCCCCTGGCAGCCTTCGAAGCGCACGCGGCTGACATTGGTCTCGAGGGCCCGCAGGGCTGCGTCCACCGCGCCGCCGACGAAGTTGCCGATCTCGAGCATCGCGTCCTTGAGCGCCGCGTCGAGGGTCGTCAGATTGCGGCGCTCGCGCACCGTCTCGTCGGGCAGCATCATCAGGAACGACGCGAGGGTGATCGCGTCGGGCAGCGGGATGAGCAGCGTGCCGTGGTGCAGGGATTCCCCCTCTTCGGCGCCGAAGCGAAACGACACGTGGATGCGGCCATGGCCTGCGGGCCGCGACGTGTGGCGCTCGACCTGGAGCTCCTTCACGCCGATCTCGCGGTCGGCGAGCATCGAGAGGTCGCTCGTGATGCGCTCAAAGATCTCTTCGATCGCTTGGAGCTGGACGGGGTCGGAGACGGTCTGCATGGCACCGGGGGGGGTCAAGGGCCCCTTCGGCCGGCGCGCAGCCGCGACCTGAGCCCAAGCGAACGGGGGCGCCAAAGCGCCCCCGCGTGAGACAGACCACCAGGCCGGGACGGCGCTATTCCTTCTCGCGGCGGATGGCAGCGCCGAGGCCGCAGAGGCGCTCTTCGATGCGCTCGTAGCCGCGATCGATGTGGTACACGCGGTGCACCTCGGTCGTGCCCTTCGCGACGAGCCCGGCCATGACGAGCGCCGCCGACGCGCGCAGGTCCGAGGCCATGACCGGCGCGCCCGAGAGCTCGGGGGTGCCGCGCACGACGACGGCGGTGCTCTGGCGGCGCAGCTCGGCGCCGAGGCGCTCCAGCTCCGGCACGTGCATCCAGCGGTCCGGGAAGATGCGCTCCGTGATGATCGAGATGCCGTCGGCGCGGGTCATCAATGCCATCCACTGCGCCTGGAGGTCCGTCGGGAAACCCGGGTACGCGTGGGTCGTGACGTCGGTCGGCCGCGGCGGCCGCGCGCGTGTGTCGTGCGCGAAGGTCTGGATCCAGTCGGCGCCGCAGTCGAAGGGCAGGCCCGCTTCCCACATCCGGTCGAGCATCGCGCCGAGGTGGTCGGGGCGGCAGTTCTCGACGCGCACTTCGCCGCCGGCGAGCGCTCCGGCGAGCACGTACGTGCCCGCTTCGATGCGGTCCGGGATGACGTCGTGCACCGCGCCGCCGAGCTCGTCGACGCCTTCGATCGTCACGATCGGGGAGCCGTGGCCCGTGATCTTCGCGCCCATGCGGTTGAGGCAGTCCGCGAGGTCGACGACCTCGGGCTCACAGGCGGCCCCCTCGATGACGGTCGTGCCCTTCGCGAGCGTCGCGGCCATCATCACGTTGGCCGTGCCGAGCACGCTCGGGCCGTTCGCGGAGCCGAGGAACATGCGCGCGCCGCGCAGGCCGCCCGGGGGGGCCTCGGCGACGACGTAGCCGTGTTCGATCCGCACGACGGCGCCCAGGGCCCGCAGCCCCTTCAGGTGCACGTCGATCGGCCGGACGCCGAAGGCGCAGCCGCCGGGGAGGCTGACCTCGGCCCGGCCCAGGCGCGCCAGGAGCGGCCCGAGGACGCAGACCGAGCCGCGCATCTTGCGCACCGACTCCCACGGGGCGCGCCCGGCGATGTCGGCCTCACAGGAGATCGAGATGGTCCCGTCGGCGTCCTGGTCGGCCTCGGCCCCGAGGTCCCGCAGGATGCCGAGCAGGGTCGACACGTCGGCGAGGCGCGGGGCCTTCCGGACGGTCAGGGGTTCGCGGGCGAGGATCGCCCCCGCGAGAATCGGCAGCACGGCGTTCTTGGAGCCGGCGGTCCGGACGGTGCCCCGCAGGGGGCGCCCGCCCTCGACGATCAGTTTGTCCATGGATGCGCGGGCCCCCCTCCGGGCCCTCGGTGCGGTGGGTCCCCCGGCGCAAGCCGCGCGCCGCGGGGGGATCGCCGACGGGGGTGTGCGGCCACCGTCTGCGGGAGGGCAGCGTAGCGAACGGCGGGGACGGAACGAAACGCAAGCGCGCGCGCCTCGATTTGACCCGGGGCGAGGCGCCCCTTATTCTCCTCGGCTTCGCAGGGTCCCCGAGCAGGTCCTCCAGGTGCCGCACACCGATCGACGCGGGCCCGAAGGACCTCATCCCCCACCCCGCGCGCGAGCGATGACCGAAATGACCGTGCAGGACGCGCCCACCTTCGACATCGCCGTTTCCGACATCCCGAGCTTCGGCGCCCTCCAGGCGTCGCGCGCTGGGGTGTACGCGAATCGGCGTCACTACGAGGCTTTCGAGCGCGCGGTCGAGGCGCTGGAGACCACAGGCGAGCCGGGCCGCCGGCGCGGCCTCGGGCTCTGGATCCTCGGACGTTACGACGCTGCGGCCGAGCAACTCGCGTCCTACGCGGACGACGACGTGGCCTCCTTCACCCGCGGGCGCGCGCTCGTCTCCGCGCGCCGCTTCGGTGCCGCCGCAGAGGTCTTCCAGCGGCTCGCCGCGAAGTACCCGGGCGAGCCGCGTCCGCGCGGCGCGCTGCTCGACGCGCGCCTCGAAGAGGCCCTCGCGCAGGGCGACCGCGAAGCCGGTCGCGAGGCGCTGAAGAAGGCGCTCGACGGCGAGTCCGAAGCGTTCCGCGCGAGCGCCGAAGGGCGCTACCTGCTCGGCCGCCTCGACGAGCTGGGCGGTGAGTCCGGGACGGCCCTCGACCACTACAAAGCCGCGCGGACGCTCGACCCGACGCACCGGGGCAACCTGTTCCGCTTTGCGTACCTCTCGGAGCGCTGCGGCCTCGACCGCGACGCGCTCGAGATCTACCAGACCCTCGCGTCGCTCCTCCCGCTCGACCGCGCCACCGCGTTCAACCTGGGCGTGCTCTACGAGGACCTCGGCCGCGAGCACCTGGCGGCGTCGTGTTACGACACGGTCGTGCGCTCGATGCCCATGGACCGCCGCGCGCGCCTCTTCCTCGGCGACGCCCTCGCCGGGATGGAGATGTACTACGACGAGGACATGGAGCGGAAGGAAGACCGCCTCAACCAGATCCTCCGCATCCCGATCACCGACTTCGAGCTGTCCGTCCGGGCGCGCAACTGCCTGAACAAGATGGACATCATGACCCTCGGCGACCTCGTGAAGCGCACCGAGGCGGAGCTCCTCTCGTACAAGAATTTCGGCGAGACCTCGCTGGCCGAGATCAAGGAGATCCTGCAGACGAAGGGCCTGCGCCTCGGCATGGGTCGCGACGAAGCGGTGCGCAGCATCACGAAGTCGCGCCCCGCGGAAGAGGTCGTCACGCGCGACCCGCACGACCCGCGCAACAAGCCGGTGTCGGAGCTCAAGCTGTCGATCCGCGCGCGCCGCACCGTCGAGAACCTCGGCTGCTTGACGCTGGGCGATGTCACGCAGCACGCCGAGGACGAGCTGCTCGGCATGCCGAACTTCGGTGTCACGTCGCTCCTCGAGCTGAAGAACAAGCTCGCGGAGTACGGGCTGAAGCTCAAGGGCGACGATTGATCCAGTCCTAGGGCGCGCATGGGGCGCCGCTCCGGCGGCGCATCCCCGCAGCATGTACGAGTACCTCGAGGGCAAGGTCGCGCAGCGGACGGCGACGCGCGTCGTGCTCGACGTCGGCGGCGTCGGGTACGACCTGTTCGCCCCCCTGGGCGCGCCCTTCGGTGAGCTCGGCAAACGGGCGCGGGCCTACGTGCACCTCGCGGTGCGCGAGGACGCGCACATCCTCTACGGATTCACGTCGGTCGACGAGCGCGACCTGTTCCGGCTGTTGCTGCGCGTGCGCGGCGTGGGTCCGACGATCGCCCTCGCGGTGCTCTCCGGCCTGCCGCGCAACGAGCTGGTTCAGGCTGTGGTGCAAGGCGACGCGCGCCCGCTGACGCGCATCAAAGGGGTCGGCAAGAAGACGGCCGACCAGATGCTGCTCGACCTGCGCGACAAAGCCAACGAGCTCGCGGGCGGCGTCACGGACCTGCCGCTGACGGCGGCGGCTGCGCCGGCGGTCGACCCGGCGGAGCTGAACGTCGCCGATGCGATCGCAGCGCTCGTCTCGATCGGTTACAGCGACAAAGAGGCGAAGAAAGAGGTCGAGCGCGCCCGCGAGCAGGTCGATCCGCGCGACCTCGAAGCGCTCGTGCGGGCGGCGCTCGCGCGGTCATGAGCGCGCGCCGCGAGCCGCCGTATCGCGCGGTCGTGTTCGACTGCGACTCGACGCTCTCGGCGATCGAGGGCATCGAAGAGCTCGCGCGCGAAGCCAGCGCGGAGGTGCGCCGCGAGCTCGCGGAGCTGACCGCGCAGGCGATGCAAGGGACGCTGCCGCTCGAAGAGGTGTTCGGGCGTCGGTTGGCGCTCGTGCGGCCGTCGCGTGCGGCGCTGGCCGCGGTGGCCGAGCGTTACTGCGCGACGGCGTTGCCCGGCGCCGCGGCGGTGGTCGCGGCGCTCCAGAGCCTCGGCAAACGGGTTACGGTCGTCTCCGGTGGACTCACGGACGCCGTGGCCCCGTTCGCGGCGGCGCTCGGTGTGACGGACGTGTACGCCGTCGGGTGCCACTTCGATGCCGCGGGCGGGTTCCTCGGCCACGATGTCAACAGCCCTCTCGCGCGGGCGGGCGGCAAACCCGAGGTGCTGCGCGCGCTCTTCCCGGACGGCGACGTCGCCCTCGTCGGCGACGGCGCGACGGACGCCGAAGCGACCGTCGCCGTTGCGCGTTTTGTGGCCTTCGGCGGCGTCGCCGCGCGCAGCGCGGTCATGGCCCGCGGTGACGCGGTGGTGCCCGAGGCGGACCTCGCGGCGGTGCTGCCCGCGCTGCTCAGCGCAGAGGAGCTCGAACGGCTGGCTGCGGATCCCGTCCACGCGCCGCTCGCCGCGCGCGCGCGGACGCTCGCGGCGCAGCGCCGACCGGAGCTCTGGATCCCGGGGCCGACCGAGGTGCGCCCGGAGCTCCTTGCGGCCTCTGCGCGGCCGATGTTCGGACACCGCTCGCGCGCGATGGACGACGTGCTCGAGCGCATCGACGTGCACCTGCCGACGCTGTTCGGCCTGGACGCGGCGTCCGGCGCGCGCTGTGCGGTGCACTCGTGTACGGCTTCGGGCTTGATGGAGGCGGCGCTGCGCGGCGCGGTCCTGGACGGCGGCGGCCAGGTTGTGTGCCTCGTCAACGGGTCGTTCTCGGCGCGCTTTGCGGAGATGTGCGCCGCGCTGGAGCTCCCCCACAGCGTCGTCCGCCGCGCTCCCGGGGAGGCGTTCGACGCCGCGGACGTCGAGCGAGCGCTCGCGCAGCACCACCCGGTCGCGGCGCTGACGTACTCGGTCAGCGAGACCTCGACGGGCGCAGCGACCCCTCCGGCGCGGCTGACTCCGGCGCTCGCGGCGCACCCCGAGGTGCTCGTGATCGCGGACTGTGTGACGTGGTTGGCGGCGGCCCCGATCGACTTCGACGCGCACCGGCTCGACTTCGCGCTGGCTGGGACGCAGAAAGCGCTGGCGCTGCCGCCGGGCCTCGGCCTGTGCGCGGTCTCCGAGCGTTACCTCGACCGCGCGCGCAGAGCCCGGCGACGCGGCTGGTTCCTCGACCCCGTGCGCATCGTCGAGAGCCACGCCGAACACAAGCCGCCGATGACCCCGACGATGAGCCTCTACGTCGCGCTCGCGCGGCAGCTCGAGGACATCGCCGGGGGCGAGCTCGAGCGCGCGCTCGCTGCGCTCCCCGGCGCGCCGCTCGGCCCCCATCCGGGCCGCGGCGCGGCGGCGTGGCAGGCCCGTTACGCGCGGCACGCCGCATTCAGCGCGCGCGTCGCTGCGGCAGCGCCGGACTTCGGCCTCGAGCCCGTGCCACGCCCCGCCGACGCCTCGCCGACCGTCGCGTGCCTGCGCGCCGCACCGGGCGTGCAGTTCGACGCCGGAGCCACGGTCCGCGCACTGACCGCGCACGGCTTCCAGATCGGCGGCGGCTACGGCGCGCTGAAGGACACGACGATCCGCATCGGCCACATGGGCGACCACTCGCGCACCGCGCTCGAGCGCTTGCTGACCGAGCTGAAGAACCTCCTGGGTTAGCGTCGAACGGTACCAGGTACGAGTTTGCGGCGCGGCGCGCGGCGCGCCGCCAAAACGTACCTGGTAACGTTAGACAACCAAATCGGCAATTA
>CAYOBN010000006.1:46451-94569 GCA_964402175.1 uncultured Planctomycetaceae bacterium
TTCCTGGGCGCCGGGCCGCGCGCCCCCCCCCAACCCGTTCCGGGGTACCGTTCGACTCCCAATGCGGCAATGCGAAGTTCAGCGCAAGCCGAACACTCGCACCGCCTCGCGCCGGGCGAGCTCCCGCAACCGCTCGGGATCCACGCGGTGCAATTGGTCGATCCAGCGCACACGCGGATCGAGCTCCGGCCACAGCCCCGCGTCCGCCTCTCCACCGAGGCGCAACAACAACCGCTGCAACACGCGACGGTACCCCGCCGCGTGCGGAGTCACCGCGCGCCCGACGTCCGTCGCCGCGCGCTCCGCTGCGTCCAAGACATCGATCCACGCCAAACGCGGATCCTCTGCACAACACAGCGCCACGAGCTGCGCGCGCTCCTCCAGCGCCTCCGCGATGCGCTCCGGCGCAAACCCGTAACCCGCAGCAAACGCCAGCAGCGCGCCGAAGTTCGCGCGCAACGGGTACCACGCCGCGCGATCGCACAGGTGGCCCTCTTCATGGACGGCGACCACCTCCGCGAGCGCGCCGAGCGACACGAGCGCCGGCTCGGCTTCGCTGCCGTGCTCCACCATCCACGCGAGGCGCATCCGGTCCGCAGCGCCCAGCGCCGGCACCAGCGCCGCGCGGGCCGCCCCCGTCGCCGGCACCCCGCGCACATCCAGCGCCGCGCGCACACGCTCGGGCGCGCCGCGGAAGCGCTGTTCGATGCGCCGCCAGCCGTCGCGCTCGGCTTCGATACGGTCGAGGTCGATCCAGTAACCCTCGTGCAGCGCAGCGCCGCTGATCGACGCGCCGCGCCGCGCGAACCGCGCCGGGACGTCCGCGCCGTCACACCAGAACACCGTGCCGCGGAACGGCCGACCCAGATGCTCTCCGTCGCGCTCTTCGACGTGCACGATGCGCAGCACGGCGCCGTCGGGACCGCCCTGCCCCACCGCCACGCCGAAGAGGCCGTGCCGCCCGAGGGCCAGGAGCTCCGCAGCGAGGCCCGGTACGGGGTCCCCACGGCGCCCCCGCCCGAGGCGCTCGTCTTCGGCGCTGAACGTCGGGCCCGGGTGGACGACCTCCGCGAACGGACCGTAACGGATGCGCGGCGAGCGCGCGGCGAGGTCGCTGGATCCGCTCCCCTGTCCCGCGAGCGCCCGGCGCTGCGCCAGGTGTCGCGCGACGGCATCGAGCAGACCATCGACGTCGCGCACCCGCGCGAGCGCAGCCGGACGCCCGGGGGCCGCGACGAGCTCCGAGCCCCGCTGCGCGTCGATCGCAGCGAGCGTGCGCCCGATCGCTTGGAACGTCGTACGCGCCGCGAGCGCCCGCGCGAGGACCGACGCGGCGAGCTCTTCCGGCAGCGCCCCGCGCAGCACGAGGCCCTCGGCTTCGTCGAACCACCCCGCGGCGAGCAACGCCTCCCCGAGCGCCGCGCGCGCCGCCGGGGTCGCCGTCGCCAGCGGATACGCGCGCTCCAACGCTGCCAGCAACGCCCTCAGCGGCGGATGGAGGGGCTCGCCGTGGACATCCACGAGCCAACGCGGCAGCTCGGCGACCCACGCGAGGAACAGCGGCAACGGCTCACCCGAGCGGAACGAGCGCGTCAACACCGCACGCGGGCGCGGCGCACGCTCCGGGGTCGACCACGCCTCCGCGAGCGCGCTCCCGCCGCGCAGCCCGAGCACCTCCGCCGCGAGCGCGGTCTCCCCAGCGCCGACGAGCGCCAGCAAGAGCTCATCCGAGGGCACCGCCTCCGTGCGCAAGAGCGCCGTCGCGAGCGACGCTCGCTCGCTCGCCGTAAGTCCCGGCCCCGCGAGCAGCGCCAGGCCGCTCTCCGCCGCGCGGGCCCGTACGGCCGCCGCATCGACCTGGCCGTGTGACGCCCCGCGGCGCAGCGCAGCGCTGACACCGTCGACGACGAAGTTCGCGGAGAGCTCACCGAGGGTGCGCTCGAGCGCGAGCTGCGCGCGCTCTTCGTCGCGCGGCAGAAGGGCTGCCCTGCGCGCGCCGCGGCCCGTCGCGAGCGCATCCAGCAGCGCCACCGCTTCGTCTGCGCGCTCCGCGGCGACCAGGTAACGCGCGAGCGAGAGACCGAAGTGCGCGACCTCGTGCGGATCGCGCGCGAGCTCCAGCGCCGCCTCTCCGAGGCGCAGCGCACGCGCCGTGTCCCCGAGGCGATGCGCGTTCCACGCGAGGCCATGCCAGCCCCACCCGAACGTCGGATCGAGGTCGACCGCCCGCGCGAGGTGCTGATCCGCGGTGGGTCCTCCGAAGCGCCCGATGAGGTAGTGCGCCGCCGGATCCTCGGGCGCGCTCGCGAGGGCGGCGATGCGCGCGGCGTAGGCCTCCGGCGCGAGCAGCGCCGCGCGCGCTGCGTCATCGAGCACGCGCTCGGGCGCGACCCAGCCCGGCGCAGCCGCCGCAGCAGCGCGCGCGTGCGGCACCGCTGCCGTGACCCCGTCAGGCGCGTGCCGCTCGGCGCGCCAGGCGTCGTAGAGATGCGCAGAAGCGACGGGCTCGATCGGCGCGCTGGGCCTAACCGTGGGCGCTGTGCACGCGGCCAGCAGCGCCGCGACCAACGCGGGCACGGAACACCGGGGACCGGCAGAGGCAGGGCGCAGCAAGCGGGTCAGCCTTCGTCCAAGAAGGCCTCGAGCACGGCATCGTCCCCGACCTCGCGGTCGAGCCGCTCCAGGAGCTTCGCCGACACGAGCCACGGCGCCATGCTCTCGCCGCGGCCGCCGCGCACGCTGCCCGTGACGACGCGCACCTGGTCCACGAAGCCTTGGTCGAGCGCGTTGCGCAGGAACGTGGGGCCGGTCTCGAGCAGCACGCGCTGGTGCCCCTCCTCCCAGAGGTGCGTGAAGACCTCGCGCAGGTCGAGCAGGTGGCGGTCCTGGCCGCGCAGCTCGTACACGGTCGCGCCGACCGCCTCGAGCGCGCGCCGGCGCACGCGATCCGAGCCCGGGAGGCACAGGACGCGCACCGGGCCAGCGGCTTCGTGCTCACCGGGCGGTTGGAAGAGGCGCGCCTCGGGCGGCGTACGCAGCCACGAGTCGAGCACCACGCGCGTCGGAGGTTTGCGTTCGAGCCGCGCGGGCGGACGCACCGTCAGGCGCGGGTTGTCGTTCAGGATCGTCCCGACGCCGGTGACGACCGCATCGACGCGGCTGCGCAGGATCTGCACGTCCGCGAGCGCGGCGGGCCCGGAGATCCAGCGGCCGTCCCCGACGCCCTCCGGCGGCGAGAGGTGCCCGGAGAGGGTCTGCGCCCACTTCGCGATCGTCCACGGGCGCGGGCGGCGCAGCCGCTCGCGCGAGGTCCAGCGCAGGAAGTGCGGCGCCACCACTTCGAGGCGCGCGCTGCCTTCGCTCAAGTACACGTCGCAGCCGCGCTCCTGCAGGAGCTGCAGCCCGCGGCCGCGGTGGCGCAGGTCGGGGTCGAGGGCGCCCGCGACGACGGTGCGGATGCCCGTCGCGAGGATCGCCTCGGTGCACGGCGGCGTCTTGCCGGTCGTGCTGCACGGCTCGAGGGTGACGACGAGGGTGTCCCACTCGGCGGCGGGCACGCCGCTCGCGCGGGCGTTCGCCAGCGCTTCGACCTCGGCGTGCGGGCCGCCCCAGACGCGGTGGTAGCCGCGTGCGACGACCTGCCCCTGGGACAGGACGGCCGCCCCGACGCAGGGGTTCGGCGCGACCTCGAAGCGGAACGCCCGGGCCTCTCGGCCGAGCTCGGCGAGCAGGTCCTCCAGGAGGCGCGGGTCGAGCGGTCGTTCGAGGCCCTTCATGGCACCGGCCCCGATCTTAGGCCGTGGAGTGCATCGGCAACAGCGGGCGTTCGAATCCTCTGCGGCGCGGACCCGGACCGTCCGCGCGCCCCGATTCGGGAACACCCCCTTCCTTCGACGGCCCGAGGCGCGAGAATGTTCGCCCCGCGAGCCCTGCCCGCGGTGAGCTACCAGGTGCCCCAGAGCGGGCCCCCCACGACCGCCAGCACAGATCCATGACCAAGGCCCCCATTCGAGTTGCGATCACCGGCGCCGCCGGCCAGATCGGCTACGCGCTCCTCCCCCGCATCGCTTCGGGCCAGATGTTCGGCCCGGACCAGCCGGTGATCCTGCACCTCATCGAGATCCCCGTCGACAAGGCCATGGAGGCCTTGAAGGGCGTCGCGATGGAGCTCGAGGACTGCGCCTTCCCCCTGCTGC
Source organism: uncultured Planctomycetaceae bacterium (assembly GCA_964402175.1). GTDB lineage: Bacteria > Planctomycetota > UBA1135 > UBA1135 > JAWKUK01. The sequence continues at coordinate 50,648 of CAYOBN010000006.1, forward strand.
GCGACATGGTGCTCACGAGCGACATCAACGTGGGCTTCAAGGACGTGAGCTGGGCGCTGCTCGTCGGCGCGAAGCCGCGCGGCCCGGGCATGGAGCGCGGTGACCTGCTCAAGGAGAACGGCAAGATCTTCATCGGCCAGGGCCGGGCGATCAACGAACACGCCGCCAGCGACGTGCGCGTCGCCGTCGTCGGCAACCCGTGCAACACGAACGCCATGATCGCGATGCGCTCGGCGCCGAACGTGCCGCGCGAGCGCTTCACGGCGATGACGCGCCTCGACCAGAACCGCGCCCAGGCCCAGCTCGCGCTGCGCGCCAAGGTGCAGGTCGCCGATGTGCAGAACGTGACGATCTGGGGCAACCACTCGGCGACCCAGGTGCCGGACTTCGTGCACGCGACGATCGGCGGGAAACCCGCCGCCGGGGTCATCCACGACGAAGCGTGGCTCAAGGGCGACTTCTTCAGCACCGTCCAGAAGCGCGGCGCAGCGATCATCGCAGCGCGCGGCCTGTCGAGCGCGATGTCGGCCGCCAACGCGCTGACCGACCACGTGCGCGACCTCGTGTTCCCGACGCCCGCCGGCGCGTGGAACTCGGTCTGCGTCGTGTCCGACGGCAGCTACGGCGTGCCGGAGGGCCTCATCAGCTCGTTCCCGGTCCGCGCGGACGGCAAGGGCGACTGGCAGATCGTGCAGGGCCTCGAGCTCGACGCGTTCCTGAAGGAGAAGCTCGCGGCGAGCGTCAAGGAGCTCGTCGAGGAGCGCGATGCCGTCGCGGGGATGCTCGGTTGAGCGACTCGGTCCAAGCGGAGCGCGAAGACGGCGCGCGGCGCATCTCCTACGGGGGAGCCATCGTCGTGCTCGCGGTCGTCCTCACGACGCTCGTCGTCGTGAAGACGACCTTCGGCTGGGTCCAGTCGCAGTCGCCGGTATGGTCCCTCGCGTCCGCGCGACGGGTCGTGGACACGGCCCTGATCGCGGAGGACACGAAGGCAGGGCTGCGCACGGAGCTCGACCGGCTCGGGGCGGCCTTCGAGGCGGAGACGATCGACTACGCCGCGCTCTTTGCGTCGCTGCAGCGCATCGTCGAGGGCACGCTGATCCCCTCGACAGAGCTGCGCCGCGTCGCGGACACGGCCGAGCTGGACCCCGAGTCCGCCGCCGCCTTCCGCGCCCTCGCGCGCTCGTTCGAGGGCCAGGCGTTCGTCCCCGAAGGCATCGAGCCCGTGCTGGAGGAGCTGCGCGCGGGCGCGGCCCCCAAAGCGCTGGCCGAGCGCGTCAAGACCCTCGCTGGAGCCGCGGGCAGTGCATCGACCCAGGAGATCGGGGTCGATCCCGTCGAGACGTTCCGCGCCCTGGTCGACGCGACCCTGGCAGGCAACCCGCCGCCGCGTTTCGACCCGCGCTGAGCGCACGGGCCCGCGCGGCGGAGATCCTTCCGCGCGGGCCCCGTGTCGCCGCCCGGTGCGGCCTCCTCGACCCGACGCGAGCTCGCGCAACGGCGAGTGATGGGGCCGGCGCGGTCCCTCAGGACTCGGCGTCCCGAGAGCGTTTGGACCTTACGGGGCGCGTGAGGCGCGCGAGGGCCGAGGTGGCGCGGGCGAGCGCGGGGGGCGGCAGGGGGTGCGCGGTCTCTTGCGCGGCATGGCGCGCGAGGGCGCGCTCGTACCACGTGCGAGCGGTCTCGCGGTCGCGGCGTTCGTCGAAGGCGCGCGCGAGGGCGAGGGCACGGTGGGCGCTCGGGCCGTAAAGGGGATCGCCGGCGGCGCGGACCTCGGCCAGGGCGCGGCCGAGGTAGGCGGCGAGCGCCGCGAGGGACTGGACGTCGAGCAGGTTGTGCTGGAAGACCCCTTCCAGGCGATGGGCGCGGGAGGCGAGGAAGTCGAACCACGCGGCGGGCGCGAGCGAGCCGGGCAAGTCGTCCGCCCGGTGGAAGTGCAGCAGCTCGCGCTCCATCGTCTGCAGCCGTGCATCCGGGAGCGCGCCCTTGGTGAGCCGGCGGAACGGGAAACACAGGTCGAGGTGCGGGCGGCCCTCGAACGGTGGTTCGATGCCGTGCACACGCATCTTGTCCTCGAGTCGGTGGCGGTCGAAGACCTTGCCGAAGAAGGTCACGACGGCGGGCGCCGCGGCGATCTCGTCCGCGATGGCCGCCAGCGCCGCCGCTTCGTCCGCGGGCTCGCGCAGGAAGGTCTGCTCGACGGTGAATCCGCCCCCATCGAAGCGGCCCAGGCCCACGAGGAAGACGTAGGTCCCGGCCCCGCCTTCGAGGCCCGTGGTCTCCGTGTCGAGATAGAGCGCCCGCGCCGGATCCAGGCCGCCGACGGCCGGGTCGCCGGTCAAGAGCTCGAAGGCGAGGGGATCGGCGGACGACGCCTCGTCGAAGCGCCAAGCGCCGTGCGCGGCGCTCGCGGCGACCCGCGTGGTGCGCACGGTGTAGGCGCCGCGGGGACCCGTACGCAGCTCGAGCCCGTCGGGCGTCCCGACGGTGCGCTGCGCGAGCGCGCGCCCGGACTCCGTCACGCCGACTCCAGGTGCGGACTGCGACGCACGCGCGAGCCGGGCGCGGAGGCGCTCGGGGAGGCGCGGGATCGGTGTCGGCAGCGCTGTACCTGGAACAGCGGTGGGACCGGGTGGAGTCTCCGCCAGCGGCTCCGGCTCCGGCGCGCTGCCGAGCGCGCTCGGAGGCGGCTCGCGCCGCAGGCGCGCCAGCTTCGCGCGCAGCGCCTCGGGCCCTTCGGGTCGACCTCTGGACTCCGCCAACGCTCAGCCCTCACTCGCTTTGCCGCGCGGCGCGCGGCCGAGGTCCTCGGGGACCCCCGGCTCGTCCGCGGCCGCGTCCGCTGCGGGGGCGAGAGCGTCGACCTCGGCCGTCTCCGGCGGTGGGCCGCCCGCGAGGTGGCGCAGGATGCGCGCCACCATCTCCTTGCCCTCCGGGCCGACCTCGGCGGTCGGGCCGACACAGGCCGGGCAACCGCCCTCGCAGCCGCAACGCAGCACGACGTCGAGCGCCGCCAGGACGAGGTCCCGGAAGCCCTCGTAGAGCAGCTCCGCGAGGCCGACCCCGCCCTGCACCTTGTCGTAGAGGAACAGGGTCGGTCGACCGAAGTGCGGCGACCGCACGTGGCTCGACAGGCCGAGGTCCGACGGCTGGCAGCGCACGAACAACGGCGCGACGCGCCGCACGAGCTCCCCCACCGCGCGCCACGCGGCGCCCTGGTCGCCCCCCGCGAGGCCCAGCTCGAGGGCGCTCGCTTCGGAGAGGGTGACGAGGAACGCCTCGGTGTCGAGCTCTTCCGCGGGCAGGTGGATGTCTCCTGCGCCGACGTTCTCACGCGTGTAGAAGCGGATCTTCTTGTAGAGCGTCGCGACGGTCGTGACATGGACCTCACCGCGCCAGAGTGTGTAGTCCTCGCCCGTTTGGGGCGGCGGGCTCGACGTGACGCCGTCAGGCCCCGGCGCGAGCGGCACCCGGCATTCGGCGGACATCGTGTACCGCGCGCGATCGCGCGAGCGGCACTCCTCCAGGCGCAGCACGCGCACGTCCGTGTCCGACTGCGCGTCGGTGTAATAATCGCTCTCGACCTCTTTCACGTACGCGCGCCGATTGGCGTAGTCGAAGCGCTCGACGCGCCACGTGACTCCCTGGACCTGATAGATCGCGCCCTCGTGCACCGTCGTGATGGAGCTCGGGCGATCCGTCTCGCCGATCGCACGCTCGGTGCCTTGCTCCAGGATCAAGACGTTGTCGAGCTCGCCGCCGGCGAGCGACACATCCTGCGCGGGGTACGCGTCCGCCATCCAGTACCAAGTGCCGCCGCGCTTCAGCAGGAACCCGGACTCGTCGGCCAGGTAATCCAGGACCTCTGCGGCGTGCGGCACCGCGCCGTATTCGGGTTCACCGACGAGGCCGCCGCGCTCATCGGAGCGGAACGGCAGCTCGAACGCCGCGCATTTGAGCTGCTCGCTCAAGAGCACGAGGTTGTCGGGATCGACGCCGAGCGCCTCACGCGGCGCTTCGAAGAGGTATTCCGGATGGTGCGCCAAGTACTGGTCCACCGGCTCGGAGCGGGCGATCTGGACGACGAGCGAGGCGTTGCCGCGGCGGCCTACACGGCCGGCCCGCTGCCAGAAGCTGGCCTGGCTGCCCGGGTATCCGACGAGCACCGCGACATCGAGCGCGCCGATGTCGATGCCGAGCTCCAGCGCGTTCGTGGACACGACCACCTTGACCGTCCCGTCCTTGAGCCCCGCTTCGATCTCGCGGCGCATGTCAGGCAGGTAACCGCCCCGGTACCCACGGACTTCGCTCGGGCGCAAGCCGAGGCCCTTCGCCCCCTCTTTCAGGTAACGCGTGAGGACCTCGACCGCCGTGCGCCGACCGCAGAAGAAGATCGTTTGGTGACCTGGACCACACACCGCGCGCGCCAGCTCGCGCGCCTCTTCGAGGGCGCTCGCGCGCAGCCCCGCCATCGGGTTCAAGAGCGGCGGTTCGTACACGCCGAAGAAGCGCTCTCCCGAGGGCGATGCGTCATCGGCGACGACCGCGACCTCGCGCCCGAAGAGCGCGCGCGCATGTGCGCCGGGATCGCGCAGCGTCGCGGAGGAGGCCAGGAACCGGGGGCGCGCGCCGTAGTGGCGCGCGATGCGCAAGAGGCGCCTCAGGACGTTGGCGACGCTGGAGCCGAAGACCCCCGAGAGGGTGTGCACCTCGTCGATGACGATGTAGCGCAGGTCGCGGAAGAGCTCCGCCCACTTCGCGTGGTTCGGCAGGATCCCCTGGTGCAGCATGTAGGGGTTCGTGAGCACCATGTGCCCGCGGTCGCGCAAGGTGCGGCGCACGCTCGGCGGCGTGTCCCCGTCGTAGGTGAACGCGTGCCAGTCGCGGGCGCCCGAGTCGGGGTGGTGCTCGCAGAGCGCCTCGACCAGCGCCGAGAGGCCCGCGGTCTGGTCCTGCGAGAGCGCTTTGGTCGGGTAGAGGAACAGCGCCCGCGCGCGGCCGCCGCTCTCCAGCAGCGCCTGCAGGACCGGCGCGGTGTAACAGACCGTCTTGCCCGACGCCGTGGGCGTCGCGACGAGCACGTCGCGCCCCGCCAGAGCGTGTTCGATCGCCTGGGCCTGGTGGGAGTACGGCTCCCGCATGCCGCGCCGTTGCAGCACGTCCACGAGGCGCGGGTCGAGCGCCTCGGGCCAGGCCTCCGTGCGCCCCGGGCGCGCGGGCTGCCGGCGCCAATGGACGATCCGCTGCTGCCAGCGGGGCTCCTCGGAGAGCGTCCGGACGATGTCGCGCACGCTCCTGCCGCGGCCCTGGGAGCGCGCGCCGCCGACGGGCGGCGCCGCGCTCGGGGCGGCCTCACTGGGATTCGACGACTGGAATTCGGACGACACGGCCCCTCCGCTGTTCGGGTCGCGTCAGGGTACGTCAAACGGGCCGCCGCGCACTCGCCGGGGCCCTGAAATCGCTCGCTCAGGGGGCGCTCACTGGCCGCCCTCGACCAGGGCCGCGAGCTTCGCGTGCAGCCCTTGATCGAGCGCCTTCGCCCGGCGGGTCCCGTGCGTCAGCTCGATCGTGCCGTCGGGCGCACGCCCGAGGTCCGCGACGAGCCGCTGCCGGTCCATGTCGACGAGCTCGAGCCGCAGGACATCGGTGAGTTCGGCGCGGTCGGCGGGGCGCACCTCCGTATCGGCCTTCAGGAACAGCACCGCATCGAGGAGCTGACGCAGCTCGCGCGCTGGGACCTCGGCGTCGCTCGGCCGCCACGTGAACGCCTCGCTGCGCACGTAGCGGCGGGTGCGGCCTGCGTGTGTGATCGAGAGCTCGCTCAAGAATGCCTCGGCGACGTCCCAGACGAGCCTGCGGTAGAAGTGACTCGCTGGGAGGTCCAGCAGCTCTTCGATCGCGACATCGAGCCCCGCGAGGACCGCCTCGTCCTCCCGCAGGAACGCCAGGAGCTCCGTGCCTTCGGCGCCGCGGATGCGGCGACCACAGAACCCGCCCTGCCGCCGATCCCCGACCGGAGTCACCCAGATCGCGTCGCGCGGCTCACCCGCGGGGAAGCCGTCTTCGACGGGGCGGTCGAGGAGCACCGTCAGCTTCGCCTGGGTCTCGAGGCGCGTCAGGACCTCCTCCACGGCGGAGGACTCCGCCGGCACGGGGAGGCCGAACTCCGCCATGCCCGCGGGGCGCTCGGCGACGCTCCACGAACCGTCGATGCCGCGCGCGAGCCGGAGCGCGGCGCCGCGGCGCTCGAACGTGACGTCCTGCAGCATGTCGCGCCGCAGCCGGAAGAACTCGCGCTCCATGAGCTCGCCGAGGTTGTCAATCCCCTCGACGATCGTGTTCCACTCGTTCGCTCCGAGCTCGTAGACGTGGGGCTGGCCCGGACGGCGCGCGAACGAACGGCGATCGTCGCTCTGGCCGAACTCGAGCGTGGATTCGATGCCGTGGCCGTCCTGCAAACGGATCGAGAACCACGCGGGCGCGAGGCCGTAGCGCGCGAGGTCCGCATCCGGCACATCCGTGACGAACCGCGTGATCCGCAGCGAGGCGATCGCGCGGCTGTACAGCCCCATGAAGTCCGCGTCGATGCGACCGCGGACGGGTTTGTACATGCGCCAGCCGTAACCTTCGGCGGCGACGCTCCAATCGGCCGAAGGCGCGCTGCCCTCGAGGAAGACTCGCCCGCGCCGATCGAGCGCGACGACGCTGGACGGATCCACGCGAAACAGCCTTCGACTGCGCAGGTCGGGGATGTCGCGCTGCAGGAGCGACTCGAGGTTGCGCATCGTGCGCAGCACACGCCCATCGCGCTGCACGAAGACCCGTTGGCCGTCGAGGTCGACCGCGCCCATCTCGACGCGCACCTTGCGACGGCCGCCGCCGACCTGCTCCTCTTCGACCTCGATGAAGCCGCGGGCAGGCGCAAGGCCCGCAGCCGCGCGGTCCTGGAGCTCCGTCGGCACCGGGGTCGCGAGGTTCGCGCTGATGATCATGAGCACCTGCTCCACCACCTCGGGCGCAGCGGGGTACGCGATCGGGTCCGTCAGGTACCAGACCCCGTTGTCGTCGCGCTCGATGCGGGCGTGAATGGAGCGCTCGAGGTTCTCCAGGCGAATGGCGCGCACCAGGGCGGGGTCGACGCCGCGGAACAGCGGCTCCGCGTCTGCGGTCGGTATCGCCGCCTCGCGCTGCGATTGACGGTAGACGACGAACCCCAGTCCGCCGACCAGCAGCAACAGGAAGAGCGTTGTCAGCCGATTCAAGCGGGCACCTCCTCGGCGGTGCGTTTGCGCGCGCTCGGACCGCCGCGAGAGCGCAAGAATGCGATCACGAGGGCGATCAACAGGGCCGCCCCAGGCAGCCCGTACTGGGCGAAACGGACGACCGCCACGATCGCCTCGGGGTCATCCCGCGGCAGCATCCGGAGGTCCGGATCGCGCGGCGAGACGGTGACGCGGTGGTCGCGGTCGGTCGCCCAGTTGAACACCGCGCGCCAGAGGTCCAGGTTGTGGCGCGCGCCTGCGCTCATGAAACCGGTCGCCGTCCCGAGCACCACGAGGCGCGTCTCGAGCTGCGCCTCGAGCGCGAGCGGGGTCGCCACGGGCGCGCTCGGCGGCGCTTGGGCCGTGGCCATGACCCCCGCGGCGCCGGTGCCCTCGATGATCTGCTCCGCGCGATCGTCGTACACCGCGTCGATCGGCGGGGTGTCCAACCACAGCGCGAGCTCGGGGTGGTACGGCGCCGCCGCGACCACCTGGACGAGGCCCCCATCGAGCTGGCGCGCGCGACGGACGTGGTGCGACGAGAACAAGAGGAAGCCCCGCCCCGCCGCGCGGAACGGCCGCAACATCGGGTGATCGGCGAGGCCCGCCGCGGAAATGTCGAGCTGCGTGCACTGCGGACGGCCGTCGACGATCTTGCCCGTCGCCGCGTCGTACACGAAGCGCATCAGCGTGCCTTCGCTGAGCTGGATGCCGTAGGCCTCCACCAAGGCGGGCACGCTGCTGCGGCGCAGGCCCTCCGCATCGGCCGCCGCGGCGATGATCGCGCGGCCGCCGCGGGCCAGGTAGAGCTCGACCTCTTGCCGCATGGTGTCGGGCCACGCCTGGGTCGGACCCAGGATCCCGAGCACATCGACGTCCGCGGGCAGCGGCCCGTCGTCCGAGGGGTTCCAGCGCTTGATGCGGAAGCCCTCGCGCTCGAGCGCTGCGCCGAGGGCCCCCGCTTGGCCCTCGTCCTCGCTGTCGAGCACGTCGAGCTCGCCGAAGCCGAACGTGAAGTACGCGTTGAGTCGATCGCCGCGCGTGACGTCCAGCAGCGCTTCGACCAGGGCCTCCTCCGCGGTGAACGACGCCACGCTCGGCGCGATGCCCCGGCGGGGGTCCCCCAGCGTGACCTGCGCGAGCTGGCCGACGAGCGAGACGAACGTGCGGCGGTCGCCGCGCGAGACGACGAGGCCGTTCTCGAAGCCCTGGATGCGCAGCTCGAGCGCGCGCTCGGCCCACGCCTGACGGTCCGAGAGGTCGAGGACCTCGACGTCGAGCTTGCCGTCGGCTTCGTCCTGCATCAGCGCGAGCAGCGCCTCGACGCGCGCCATGAGCTCCGCCCCGAGCGCGGTGTTCGGCGGATCGAGGGGCTGGTACAGGATCTCGACCTTCACCTTGTCGGGCAGGCGCTCGAGCGCGCCGAGCGTCGCAGTCGCGAGCGTGTTGCGCCCCGCCGCGGTCAGGTCGAAGCGCTGCCGGATCCCCGGGCGGCCGACCAGCCAGTTGACGAGCAGGACCGCGACCAGCGCGAGGGCTGCCGACAGCAACACCTGCGCACCGATACCGAGGCGCGCGAAGGCGCCGGTCCCTTGACGAGAGTTGGAGCTCATCCGCGCCACCTCCGAGCTTCGAGCGAGCGGGTCGCCAGGAAGAGGAAGAACGCGGTCCAGGAGAGGAAGAACACGATCTCCGCCGAATCGAAGATGCCGCGCTGGAAGGAGCGCTGGAAATGCCGCACCGCGTCCATGTTGGCGAGCAGACCGTCCAACTGCGCGCGCAGCTTCGCGACGGCCTCGGCCGAACCTGCGACGAGGGGCAGGACGAGCTCCGCGAGGCGATCGCCGAAGTACGGGAGCAGCATCCACGCGACGCAGCCCGCGACCCCGAGGAACGCCGCGAGCAGCGGCGTCCCGGTCAGGGTCCCGATGAACAGCCCGAGCGCGACGAAGACCCCGGACACGAGGACGGTGCCCACGTACGTGCCGAGCACCGCCGGCCAATCGGGCTGCCCGCCGGCCATGGCCAGCGCCACGGCGTACATCAGCGACGAGGACCACATCACCGCGAGGAACCCGACCCCCGCGACGAACTTCCCGAACAGCACCGCTGCGTCGCTGACCGGCGCAGTGAGCAAGTACTCGAGCGTGCCGGTGCGGGTCTCCTCCGCCACGAGCCGCATCGCGAGGAGCGGCGGCAGCAACAGGAGCCAGAACCAGAAGAACCGGCCGGCCATCGCGGTCTCGAGGGTCGCGGTGACGTTGCCACCCGACTGCACGAGCACCGCGCGGAAGACCATGCCGTTGAGGAACAGCACGACGAGCAGCAGGATCCAGGCGAACGGCGCCTTGAAGAGCCCCGCGAGCTCGCGCCGCGCGATCACGAACGCGCCGCTCATTGCGGCTCCCCCTCCGCCCGCGGCGGAGCGTCGACCGAGACCGGGCGCGACAGGTCGCGCGACCCGCCGCGATCGAAGGGATTCAGGCTGTAGATCATGCGCTGCTGGGGTTCGGGCGCGGAGGCAGGTTGATTCGGCGCAGATTGCGGCGCGCTGGGTGACCCTTGCGCCGGCGGCGCAGCGGCCTGCACGGGGAGGCCGAGCGTCAGGAGCCCCCCGGAGGCGGGCGGCGCGCTCGCACTCGGGGCTGCCGCTGCGATCAAGGGCCGCTGCAGCTCCCCTTCGTCTGCGGCGCGCACGAGGCGCATGAAGAGCTCCTCGAGGGTCGGCACCACCGCCGACAGCTCGCGCACGGCCCAGCCGCGCACGAGCGCGAGCGCGCCGACGTCCTCGCGCAGGTCCCCTTCGCCCTCGATGCGGAACGCGTGGTGGATGCCGACCTTCGCGCCCACGTCGACCTTGGTCACGCCGTCGAGCGAGCGCAGCAACACCGCCGCGGCCTCGGCGTCGCCGACGACGGCTTCGAAGCGCACATGCCCGCGCTCGGCATCGACGAGCGCGCGCTGCGTGCCGTCCGCGAGCTTGCGGCCGCGGTGCACGATGATGACGCGCTCGGCGATGCTCTCGACCTCGCCGAGGATGTGGGACGACAGCAGCACCGTGTGCTCGTGCGCGAGCTCCTGGATCAAGGCCCGCACCTCGCGCCGCTGCAGGGGGTCGAGGCCGCTGGTGGGCTCGTCGAGGATCAGCACCTCGGGGTTCGGCAAGAGCGCCACCGCCAGCCCGACGCGCTGCCGGAGGCCGCGGGAGAGCTTGCCGACGAGCTGGCGCTCGCGATCGAGCACCCCGACGCGCTCGAGCACCGCCGGCACCCGCGCGCGCAGCGCAGCGCGGTCGAGGCCGTGCAGGCGCCCCTGGAAGCGCAGCATCTCGCCGACGCGCAGCTCGGGGTAGAGCGGCACCGACTCCGGCAGGTAGCCGATGCGGCGGCGCACGGCGAGCGATTCGCGCAGCACGTCGTGGCCCGCGACCCGCAGGACCTCGGCGCGGGTCGCCGGGAGGTACCCCGTCAGGATCCGCATCGTGGTCGTCTTCCCGGCCCCGTTGGGTCCGAGGAAGCCCACGACCTCGCCGCGCTCCAGGGTGAACGAGAGGTCGTCGACGGCGGCGACGCTCCCATAACGGCGGGTGAGGTGGGCGACTTCGATCATCGGGCGAGGAGCGTAGTCCGAAAGGCGCCCGGGTCAACGAAAGAACGGCGCACTGGAGGGCGTCCGCGGGGCCCCAGCCCCGTGCCCGGACCTGGCGAAACTTGGGTCGTAGGCTGGGGCCCGCGGATCGCTGGGACCTACTCAAACCCCGTGCCACGCGCAGAGCGGAGCGCTCGGAGGCCCCAGGGGCCGCTGTGGGGCCACCCGCCGGGGTCCCACGCAGCCGAGCGCGCACGGGCGACGTCGGCGGCGCACGGCAGCTGCGAGCGCTTTCGCACGGGCGGTGCCCGGGACCTGCTACCGTGTGCCGCCATGCAACGAAGGGACCTCCTCGCGCGCGGCGCTGCCCTGCTGGGCGCCCCCCTCCTCACTCCGTCCGTCCTCGGCGCTGGCCAGGAGCCCCAGCAGAAGGGCGACAAGAAGGTGCCCGGGCGCCCGGTGGCGCCAGGTCAGCCCGTCCCGCCCGAGGCCCCGCGCGCGGGCCGCTTCAAGCTGCGTTATGCGCCGCACTTCGGCATGTTCCGTCACCACGCGGGCGACGACCCCGTGGACCAACTGCGCTTCATGGCGGACGAGGGCTTCACAGCGCTCGAGGACAACGGCCTCCCTGGCCGCAGCCCCGAGGACCAAGCGCGCATCGGGCGCGCCCTCGCCGAGCTCGGGATGCAGATGGGGGTCTTCGTCGCGCACGCCGACTTCGGCGGGCAGACCTTCGTGCTGCCGCCGGAGAAGGCGCGCCCGCGCATCGAAGCCGACATGCGCCGCGCGGTCGAGGTCGCTGCGCGGGTCGGCGCGCGCTGGTGCACGGTCGTGCCGGGCTGCACGTCGAACCGTGTGCCCCTCGAGTACCAGACGGCGAACGTGATCGACAACCTGCGCTTCGCCGCAGAGATTCTGGAGCCCGCGGGCCTCGTCGCGGTCCTCGAGCCGCTCAACGCGTGGGTCGATCACCCGGGGCTCTTCTTGACCGGGATCCCGCAGGCGTACCTCGTGTGCCGCGCGGTGAACTCACCGTCGGTGAAGATCCTGGACGACCTCTATCACCAGCAGATCACCGAGGGGCACCTGATCCGGAACCTCGACGCGGCCTGGGACGAAATCGCGTACCTGCAGGTCGGCGACAACCCCGGCCGCTGCGAACCCGGCACGGGTGAGATCCACTACCGCAACGTGTTCCGCCACCTGCACGCGCGCGGCTTCCAGGGCATCGTCGGGATGGAGCACGGCAACGCGCAGCCCGGCAAAGCTGGCGAACGCGCTGTGATCGACGCGTACGTCGCCGCGGATGGGTTCTGAGCGTCTGCCGGGGCGGGGCGACACCACGGGGGCGCCTCGATCTGGGACGCGGAGGCGTCCGGCGCATGTCCACGGGCCGGTGACCGAAACCCAGGCGTTTCCTGACTTGACCGGAACTCGCCAGGGGCGTTCTCCTAAGTGCGTACGCCCGTTCCGCTCCTCTCCGCCCGCTCCGCCGTTCCGATGCTCCTCGCATTCGCCCTCTGCCTCGTGCCCCAGACGCCGGGGACCACGGCGACCCGAGTCACGGCGCCCGTCGCACCGTCGGCCCCGACCCCGGCCCTCCTGCGGCGCATCCGGACCTGGGACCCGGTCCTCGCCGACACACCGAACGGGCTTTTCCACGACCTCGAGCTGTGGACGGCGGACGGTCCCGAGACGTTTGGACTGTACGTTCCCAACGTGCCGACGCTGTCGCCGACGGGCTCGGGGACGCCCTTGCTCGTGCACTTCCACACGTACGGCGGAGGCAACTTCGAGCTCATCGCGTTCGCGCGCACGATGCTGAGCGAAGCCGACGCACGCGGCTGGTACCTCATTGCGCCGAACCAGGACGTGCGCAACGCCCAGGGCCAGCGCGACGGCCGCACGTTCGGCAGCGACGAAGCGCAGCGGCGGGTGCAGGCGACGCTCGACTGGGCGCTCGCGACGCTGCCGATCGATCGCGAGCGCATCTACGGGTACGGCTTCTCGATGGGCGGCGGGGACGTGCTCTCGTACGCCGCGCAGCACCTCGATCCGGAGCGCGGCGCCTTCGCGGCCGTGATCAATCACACCGGAACCCTCGTCCTGAGCGAGGAGTGGACGCGCAACTCCCCGGTGCGGCCGCCGCTCGAAGGTGTGTTCGACGGGTCCCCGGCCGTCACGCGTTACGCGTACGACCGCGCGTCCTCCGTGGAGTTCCCCTGGTCGCCCACGCAGCCCGGTGTGTTCACCGGCGCCGGTGAACACACCGCGCGGAACCTGTTCTTCACGCCCATTCGGTCGTGGTACCACGTGAACGATCTGGCGTTCCTTCGGGCGCTCGAGTTCATGCAGGCGCTCGAGACCATCGTGCTGGACCACGAGATCGTGATCGTCCCGACTCTGCCGCCGCCGGCTTCGGGTCCGCCGATCCCGGACCACGCGTGGGAGTACCTCGACCCGCGCACGGCCTGCAACTGGTTGGAGCAGCACACCCTCCAGGTGCCCTCCGCCGGCACCCTGCACGTCGCCCGCGACGCGCGCTACCACGACCTCGAGCTGCGCCGGAAGACGAGCGAGGACTTCGGTTCGATCACGTTCGATCTGCCCGCCGGCGGATCGACGATCCAGTTCACCGGGATCAAGAACCTCCTCCGCGTCCGCATCGACGCGGCGCGCTCGGGCCTCGCGACGCAGATCGGTTCGCTGATCGTGAACCTCGGCCGGGACCAGCACCCGCTCTTCGTCGGTCGGCCCGTCATCCTCGAGGTCGAGAACCTCGGTTTCGTCCCGACCCAGGTGATCCAGTGGAACACCTCCCAGCAGCCGACGTGGGCCGTCGTCGACGGCGTGCTCCTGGTGGTATCGACCGCTCCGACGGGCGCGACGACGATCGACAACTTCGAGATCGTGCACTGAGACGGCGACGCGCGCGGGTGTCCCGCAGCGCTCTGAGCGCCGTCCGCGTTCAGCCCTGCACCAGCGCGCCCGTCTTCACGATCACCAGGTAATACAGCACGAAGCGCGGCACCCGGAACAGGATCGACGCCGAGAGGACCGTCGAGAAGCGCAGGCCCATGACGCCTGCGCTCCAACAGGTCACGGAGTAGGGCAAGGGTGTGACAGCGCCCAGCACGATGGCCCAGAAGCCGTAGCGGCGTAGGAACGTCGCGTGGTCCTCCTTGAACTCGCCGAACACGCGCCGGGCCCAGCGCTGTGTACCGAGCCAGCGACCGATGAAGAACCCGGTGCAGCCCGCTGCGACCGAGACGAACCCCAGAGTCGTGACGTAGGTCGGCCAGTGCTCCGCGAGGCGACTCTTCGCGATCACGAGGAGCAGCACGTCCGGGGGGAACGGTGTGACGAGCGAATCCGCGACGTAGAGCGCTGCACACAGGCCCGTGAAGCCGACCCGCGTCACGATCCAGTTCGTCGCGACGATCAGCTCCTGCTCGAGGAAGTAACCGAGCGCGCCGAGCCCGAGGACGAGCACGGCGATGCCGATGAGTGCCTTCGCGAGGTTCTCGCGGACCATGGTGTTGTGGCTCGCCGCTGCTTCAGTCGGCGAGCTTCGCCGCCATGCCGTAGGCCGTCGTCTCGAGCACTTCGACGGTGACGGAGCTGCCGACGAGCTCCGCGGGGCCCTGCAGGGAGACCGGCAGCCCGTGGTGCGTGCGCCCGAGCAGGAGGCGGCCGTCGCGCTCGGAGACCGACTCGACGAACACCGCGACCCGCTGGCCGAGGTAACGCTGCAGACGCGCGCGCTGGGTGCGCTCGGCGACCTCGAGCAGGCGGCGGTGGCGCTGCTTCTTCTGCTCCTCGGTGATGTCGTCCGCGTAGCGCTCCGCCGCGCGGGTGTCGGGCCGCGGGCTGTACTTGAAGATGTAGTTCACGACGAAGCCCTGCTCTTCGAGGAACGCCAGCGAACCTTCGAAGTCGGCGTCGGTCTCGCCGCAGAAGCCGACGATCCAGTCGCTGCCGAGCTCGATGTCCGGCAGGACCTCGCGCAGCAGCGCCACCCGCTCGCGGTAGAGGTCGAGGGTGTAGCCGCGTTTCATCCGCCGCAGCGTTTCGTCCGAGCCCGCTTGCGCCGGCAGCGGCAGGAAGCGGTCGACCTTGTCGCAGTCCCGGATCGCTTCCGCCAAGGCGCGGGTCACGTAGCTCGGGTGGAGCGTGATCAGACGGATCCGCTGCAGCCCGTCGATCTCCTGCAGGGCGCGCAGCAGATCCGCCAGGCCCGGGCGTCCTTGGCGGCCGGTCCAGCGCACCTCGGAGGGGCCGGGCGGCGCGAAGTCCTCGCCGTAGCTGTTCACGGTCTGGCCGAGCAACGTGATCACGCGCACCCCCTGCGCGACGTACCAACGGGCTTCGGCGACGAGCTCGTCGATCGGGCGCGAGCGCACGCCACCGCGGGTCTTCGGCACCACGCAGTATGTGCAGGAGAGGTCGCAGCCGCGCATCACCGCGAGGTGCGCGTGGAGGCCTCCGGTGTACGTCTCGCCGCTGCGGTCGACGGGCACGTCCTCGGCCATGTCGGTGGCCAGGAGGCGCAGGTCCTTCGCGCGGAAGCGGTCGGGCTCGGCGCGGCGCGCTTCGAGCTCTTGCACGAGCTCCGGCAAGAGGTGGAACTGGCGTGTGCCGACGACGAGGTCGACGTGGCCCGCGCGGCGGAAGACCTCCTGCTCGACGCGCTGCGCCATGCAGCCCATGATCCCGACGACGAGGTCCGGGCGGGCCTGCTTGGCCTGTTTGAGCTCGCCGACCCAGGACCACGTGCGCTCTTCCGCGTGGTCGCGCACCGAGCAGGTGTTGAACAGGATCACGTCCGCTTCGTCCATGCGGTCGGTCGTGACGTAACCCGACTTACGGAAGCGGCCTTCGACCAGCTCCGAGTCGTATTTGTTCATCTGGCACCCGAACGTGACGACGTGCAGCTTCTTCGCCGACGCGGCGTCGGCGTCGCGGCGGGACAGGGCGTCGGGCGCGACCTCGGCGAGGGCCGGCAGCGCGCGGGACTGGTGGCGGGTCGTGGACATGGTGGTGCCGCGGCGGAGGTCACCCGGGGTCGGGGTCCGCTCGCGCGACCCGTCAGTGTGCCATAGGTGGCCCCCCGAGGGCACCGGGTGCACTCCCTGGGGGACAACCGTGTCTCCCAGGGCGGGCGCTCGCTGGGCGACACCGCCTGCAGGGCGGCGCGGCAGGGCCTGGCACGCCGCTTGCGTACCGTCCCTTGTCCGCGCGGCCCCGCCGCGCCTCCCCCTTCGCCTTCAAGGAGCCTCACCATGCGACGCCTCTCCCTCGTAGCCCTCCTCGCCACCGCCCTCGCTGCGGCCGGCTGCGGCCACGGGCACACGTCGCACGTCCCGCCCCCGCCGTCGGGCCCCCCGGTCTTCGTCGAGCTCGAGCCGAACGACTCGCCGCTGCAGCCCGACTTCATCGGCCTGGTGGACCGCTTCACGCTGCTGTACGTCCGCGGCTTCGTCGAGGCCTTCGGGTTCGACCTCTACGACCACATCGAGTTCGAGTCCGTGGCGCCGGCGACCTACGACTTCCGCGTCGATGCCCGCAGCGCGTTCGGTGATGTCGACGTCTTCGTGTACGACCCGCTGGCGGGTGTCATCGTCGGCGAGTACACCTCGAGCGGTCCGAGCGAGTTCGGCCGGGTCGTGGTGCACCAACACGGGCGCCCCTTCCAGCTCATCGTCTCGGCGTACGGTTTTGATACGAGCTGGGAGATCGAGCTCATCGGGCGGCCCTACACGGGCTACCTCGCAGCCACAGGGGGCGGGGGCGAGGGTGAGGACAGCGGTGTGTCCCCCATCGAAGCGCTCACGCTCACGGAGGAGGACTTCGAGTCCCTCGCCGAGCCCACGGTGAGCCTCGACTGAGGCCCGACACACGCGCTCCGAGACCGCCGCACACGGCCCTGTGTGCGCGCGGGCGGCGGCCGCGGGGATCCCCCCGCGGCCGCCGCCTTTGTCTCAATCCGTGAATCGCGCGCGGCGCCGCACCGCGCGCGAGAGCCGGGTAGGTTTGGGTGTGAAGCGCTCGTTCCACAGTTGGTCGCTGTTGCCCGTCTCGGGCCTCCTGACGCTGGGCTTCCTGTCCTGCATGGCGACGCCTCCGCAAGCGGTCCTCGCCTTCGAAGGTGGCACGATCCGCGCGGCCGACACGGACGAAGCGAGCGCGACGCTCGCGATGCTCGCCGAGCTGCAGCCGCGCCTGCTCGCCCTCGTCCCGGGCACCCGCTTCGAGGACATCGACGTGTGGCTGCAGGACAAACCGAGCCTCTACCGCTTCCCGCGCGAAGCGACGGCCGATGCGGAAGGGCTCTGGTCCGAGACCCACCGCCGGATCATGCTGTCCCGCACTGCGGACGACGTGAAGCGGACGCTGGCCCACGAGCTCGTGCACGCCGCCCTCGGCGAGACCTGGCGCGCTCTGCCGGGGACGCTCGAAGAAGGCCTCGCCGACCACGTCGCCGCAAGCCTGACCGAAGAGGGCGCCGCCCGCTTGCGCGCAGGCCGCCTCTCCGCCGCGGCGCTCGCCGCCGGGGGGCTCGAGCTGTGCCTGACCGTCAAGCGCGCGAGCGACGCCGGCCACGACGTGCGCCGCGCTTGGTCCGCCAAGATCCGCCTCACGGGCGACGAGAGCGAGCCGATGGACGTGTTCCGCCTCTCCGCCGGGCTGTCGACGACGAAGCTGGCGACGGGCCCGAAGCGCGGGTACTACGGCCTCGCGTTCCTGGTCGTCGAGCGCATCGTCGCCGAGTACGGCTACGAGGGCCTGCACGGGCTCTGCGAGAAAGCGGCCGCGGAGGGCCTCGACTTCGTCCCGGCGAGCTGGCTGATGACGGCCGCTGAGCTCACCCGCGACCGCGAGGACTGGCGCCTCGCCGCGCAGGCCGCGATGGGCGCAGCGGAGCTGATCGAGCTCGTGTCGATGTACCCCGACTTCCTCGTCGACGCGCTCGTCGCGTACCTCGATCGGACGCTCGGCGACGGGCCGACCGACAACTGGCTCTCGACGGTCGAAGTCGAAGTCGGCTTCGAGGGCGGCGCGAAGATCCCCCTCATTGAGCTGACGACCGTCATCGAGGCGGTCGACGCGCGCCTCGCCTCCCGGTGAGACCGACCTCAGCCCATGGCTGATTCGTAGCGCCGCATGCCGCGCTCGAACACGGCGATCGCGAAGCGCGCGAACAGCAGGATCAGAGCCGCATAACCGAGCGCGAAGAGCGCGCTGTGGCGGCCGACCACGAGCCCCGCGGGGAACCAAGCGAGGGCGCCGAGCGGAATGGCCCAGACGAAGAACCGCTTCATACCGCGCGGATAGACGTCCAGCGGCCGGTCGGCGATCTGCGTGAAGACGTGGTTGAAGAAACGCGCGAAGTCCGCGTTCACGACCCAGAATTCGAGCCCCTGGAACAGCACGACGAGCGCCGCTTGCGCGGTGCAGGCGACGGCCATCGCAGGGGCGATCAGGGCCCAGTGCCAGCCGGTGACCTCCGGATGCACGGCGAGGCCGTGGGCCAGGATCGCCGCCGCGACGAGGCCGTTCGTGAGCCCCTCGGGGCTGAAGCGCTGGAAGGAGTACGTGAACCAGACGGGCCCAGGCCGCAGCCGGAACGAGTCCAGGTTGCCTGCCTTGAGGTCGTCACCGAAGTGCCAGGTCTGCCCCATCCACGTCATCATGAACGCGTCGGTGACAAACGCCATGCCGAGGAAGACCCGGACGTCGTCCCGATCCCACCCGCCGAGTGTGAGCCCCTCGCGGAATCCGTAGAGGAACTCGAAGGTCAATAGGAACGAGAGGTAGTAGAGGCAGTCCATCACCACTTGGTTGACGAACTCCCAGCGGAACTGGCTCTTGCGCACGATCCCGATCCGCGCGTACTGCCGCGCGACGCCCCAGAAGAACCGGAGGTCCATCACATTCCCGCCCCCCCGTAACGCGCGAGCCCGCGCCGCCAGACGTGGCGGCGCAGGACCTCCAGGAGCGCCGTGGTCACCCCGAGGATCACCATCCCGCGCGCGACGTCCGCCGAATCGAGTCGGCCCATCAGGACCTCGATCGGCGCGGACATCGACCAGTACGGAAAGCCGTACTGCAGGACCGCATGCACCGCCGGAGGCATCTGGGACACCGGCAAGAGCGCACCGCCGGTGAAGGAGATGACGAACCAAGCCATCACCAGAAGGCTCCACACGACGTCCAGCCAGAAGGCCAGCGCGTTCAGGATGTAATAGACCTGGAACGAGCACCAACTGCCCAGCAACACGAGCGCGAGCGCGCCCAGCACGGCCTCGGCGGACGCGGGGAACAGCCAATGCGCAGGGGCGACGAGGGCTCCGATCCCCCACGTCAGCGTCGCCACGCCGAGCTGCAGGATCGTGTACTGCACGAACCGCGCCGCGGCCAGGACGAAGTAGTCCATCGGCATGACGAGGTACTTCGTCACGCGCCCCTCGAAGATCTGCGTCGAGAGGTCGAGGGCGCGGTTGTGGAACAGCACCTTACGCACGACGAGGAGGCCCGCGACGTACTGGACGAGCTCGCTGAACGTCCAACCGCGCAAGACCGCGCCCGCTCCGGCGCTCTTGTAGAGCGCCGCATAGACACACAGCATCACGAGCGGCTCGACGATCCCGTGGCTGACCTCGCGCACGAGGAAACCGACTCGGAAGGCGACCTGCTTGCGCAGCTCGTAGGCGGTCGCCTGCGCCAGCAGCGGCCAGAAGGTCCGGCGCGGCTGCTGGTTCACGGGGCGGGCTCCCGCGGCGTCGACAGGGGCGCGACGGGGACCGCGCGCCCGCGGTAGAGCTCCTTGACGAGCAGCTCGAGCGGTTGACGCTCGACCGAGAGGTCGCGCACCGGCAGGACGTCGAACAGCGCGCGCACGAGGGCGGTCAGGCGCTCGGCGGGCACCAGCGCCGTGAGCGCCAGCGCGGTGCGCCCTGCGAGCTCACCGCCGTGGGCCGAGAGCGTCTCCGCGAGGCGGTTTTCGTCCACGGCCGCGTGCGGTTCGAGGTGCACCTCGATCGCGCGGCGACCGCTGACGCGGCGCGCGAGCTCGACCAGCTCGCCGTCGAAGAGCACGGAGCCGCGATCGAGGATGACCAGGCGCTCGCACGTGTGCTCGATGTCCTCCATGTCGTGGCTGGTCAGGACCATCGTGATCCCGCGCTCGCGGCCGAGGCGCACGAGGAACGCGCGGATCGTCTCGCGCGAGACGAGGTCCAGGCCGATCGTCGGTTCGTCCAGGAAGACCACCTCGGGCGCGTGCAGGAACGCGCCGATGATCTCCATCTTCATCCGCTGACCGAGCGAGAGCTGCCGCAACTGGATGCCGAGTTTGTCGGTGACCTCCAGCATCGCTGCATACTCGCGCACGCGCGCTTCGAAGTCGGCGTGCGGGATGCGATAGACCTCGCGCAGCAGCCGGAACGAGTCGAGCGGCGGCAGATCCCACCAGAGCTGGCTCTTCTGCCCCATGACGAGCGCAAGGCGGCGCTTCACACCGTCGCTGAGATCGAAGGAGCGCTCGCCCAGGAGGGTCGCTTCACCTGCGCTCGCCGGGACGATGCCCGTCAACACTTTGACGAGGGTCGTCTTTCCGGCGCCGTTCGAGCCGATCAACCCGACACGCTCGCCGCGCCGCACGACCAGGTCGACTCCGGCGAGGGCCGAGATGTCCTTCCAATCGCGCTTCACGAAGTTGCCGAGGATGCCCGCGAGGCCCTTCCGCCGCTCGTACGTGCGGAAGACCTTGTGCACTCCGCGCGCGGCGAGCGCGACCTCGGGTTCTCCGTTCACAGCGTCCAGTCGGCGTGACAGTTCGGGGTCTCGTAGACACGCAGAGCGACCAGGCGGACACCGCGCGCGCGGGCGTCGGGCAGGCCGTCGAACGCGCGCTGGAAGCGCGCCGCGAGCCAAGGCGCGATGTTCTCGACGGTCGTGGGCGCGTCGACGACGTGGTGTTTGTCGCCCTCAACCTGCAGGAACGCGAGCAGCGTGTGGTCGCCCCGATCGACGAGGGTCCCGTGGTCGAGCTCGCCATCGACGATGGCCTTCATCGCGCCGAAGACCTCGCCGAAGTCGAGCACCATCCCGAGGTCGTCCATGGCCTCGGCCTCCAGCGTCGCGATCGCGACATAGCGGTGGCCGTGCAGGTTGCGGCACTTCGTGGTGCAGCGGGGACCCAGGCGGTGGGCCATGTCCCACTCGACCTTGCGGGAGATCGTGACGCGTCCAGGCATCGGGGCGGAGAGTCTAACGCGCAGAGATCGGTTAGTCTCTCGGGGCGATGAGCGATCACCTCCCCGGCTTCGACACGGTCTTCGTGCAGAACCTGCGCGCCTGGACCCTCATCGGGATCCATCCACACGAGCGGGAGGGGCCCCAGGAGGTCGTCGTGACCGCCCTGTTGGGCACGGACACCCGGGCCGCGGCCGCGCAGGACGACATCCACCAGGCGATCGACTACCGCAAGGTGGCGCAGCGCCTGCGCCAAGTGGCGGCCGAGGCGCAGTACTGGCTGGTCGAGACCCTCGCCGAGGAGCTCGCGCGGACGTGCCTGGCGGAGTTCGGGGCCGCCGCCGTGCGGATCACCGTCGAGAAGCCCGGGGTGGTGCCGGGCTCCGATTCCGTAGGCGTCACGATCGAGCGGCGGCGTGACTGAGCCCCGCCGACGGCTCGTCCGCATCGGGCTCGGCTCGAACCATCGGGCGGAGGAGAACCTGGCGCGGGCCCGGCAGGAGCTGCTCGCCGATCCGGACCTCGTGTCCGTGCGGCTCTCCGCGGAGCGCTCTGGGCCCGCCGCGGAGGGCGGGGTCGGGGTCTACGTGAACCAGCTCCTCACGGCCGAGAGCGCGCTCGCGACGGACCTCCTCGCCGCGCGCTTGAAGGCGCTCGAAGCGCGCCTCGGACGGGTGCGCGATGGCAGCGGGATCGTCGCGATCGACCTGGACCTCTTGGCGGTCGACGGGGAGTTCGAGGAGCCCGAGCTGCGCGCCGCGCCCCACTGGCGGGCGCTCCTGTGACGGGGCGCGCGGGTCAGAGCATCCAGCCGCCGGCGACCTCGAGGTTCTGACCGACGACGTGGCTGGCTTCGTCGGAGACGAGCCACGCGGCGGCAGCGGCGGCTTCGCGCATCTCGGCGGCGCGGCCGATGGGGATCTCGGTCCAGAGGCTCGGGTCGAGGGTGTCCGGCGCCGCGGCGCCGTGCGGGACGAAGCCGGGCGAGAGCATGTTCACGCGCACGCCGAAGGGCGCCTCTTCGAGCGCCATGCCGCGCATCGTGACGAGCAGCGCGCTCTTCGCGGCGATGTACGCGGTGGTGACTTTGCGCGCGCGCCAGCGCTCGATGCCGGCGCAGCCGAAGAAGAGCCATGCGCCGCGCGAGGCGCGCACCGCAGCGCGCGCGGCTTCGATCAGGTGCAGGGCGGTCACGACGTTGCCGTCGTAGAGCTCGCGGAAGAGCGCGACCCCGGATTGGGACAGCGGCGCGGTCGCGTAGGGACCGACCGCGTGCACAACGGTGTCGAGCCGGCCGTCGACGGCGAGGACGGCGCCGACGAGCGCCTCGGCCGCGCCTGCGTCCACGAGGTCCGCGCGGTGGACGCGGTCGGCGCCGAACTCGGCGGTGAGGTCCGCGGGCGGCGGGCCCGTGCGGTGGACGACGTGGACGCAGTACCCGCGGCTCTGCAGGGTGCGCGCGACACCGAGCCCGATGCCCTGGGCCGAGCCCGTGACGAGTGCGATCTTCTGCTGCATGGCGGCGGTTCGAGACTACGATAAGGGTTCGGACGCCGAGGCCCCTACGATGCAGATCGTCGACTTCCACAGCCACTTCTTCAGCCGCCCTTTCTTCGATGCGCTCGCGGCGCTCTCGCCGCAGCCCGGGACCCCGAGCGAGCGGCTGGCGCGGGTCGCGGAGGCGACGGGGATCGAGCTGCCGTCGACGGACGTCGGGGTGCACCTCGGCCGTTGGCTGCAAGCGCTCGACACACACGGCGTCAGCCATCTGGTCAGCTTCGCGAGCGCGCCGGAGGAGATCCCGGCGGTCGCGGAGGCCGCCAGCCTCGCCGGGGGACGCTTGACACCGATCGCGGTGTGCAATCCGCTGGCGGAGGGCGCCGCGGAGCGTGTGGAAGCGCTGCTCGCGACCCGTGGCTTCCGCGGCGTGCTGTTGTTCCCGGCGATGCACCACTATTCGCCGGCGGACCCGCGCTGCGCGCCGGTCTTCGCGGCGCTGGCGAGGCATCGCGGCATCGCGTATGTGCACTGCGGGTTGCTGGTGGTGAAGCTGCGCGATCTCCTGGGGCTGCCGCGGCGCTACGACCTGCGGTTTGCGAACCCGTTGGATGTGATCCCTGTGGCGGATGCGCACCCGGAGGCGACGTTCTGCATCCCGCACTTCGGCGGCGGGTTCTTCCGAGAGGTGCTGCTCGCGGGGGCGCAGTGCAAGAACGTCGTCACGGACACGTCGTCGACGAACTCGTGGACGCGCACGCAGCCGTGGAACCCGACGTTACGGGATGTGTTCGACCGGGCGCTGGACGTGCTGGGCCCGGAGCGCGTGCTGTTCGGCACGGACTCGAACACGTTCCCAGCGGGCTGGCGCAAGGAGCGCTTGGAGGCGCAGCTCGCGGTGTGCGAGGACCTGGGTTTGACGACCGAAGAGAAGTCGCTGGTCTTCGGCGGGGCGGCGCGTCGTCTGCTGGCCCTCTGACCGGGACTGCGTCGAACGGTACCAGGTACGAGTTGGCGGTGCGGCCCACGCTCCCGCGCGCTCTGCGCGCGCGAGAGCGTGCGCCGCACCGCCAACTCGTACCTGGTACGGTTCTACGGGGACCGCCGGGGTCGAACTCGGACTAGCTTTGCGTTCCCGACACGCGCGGTGTTTGGCCGCGCAGTACGGAGTTGTCGCTGAAGAGCTGGCGCTGGTCGATCACGGGTGCGGCTGCGAGCGCGGCGAAGTCGATCTGGCCCGATTGGCCGTAGGCGTCCAGCGCGTTCT
Organism: uncultured Planctomycetaceae bacterium; assembly: GCA_964402175.1. Lineage (GTDB taxonomy): Bacteria > Planctomycetota > UBA1135 > UBA1135 > JAWKUK01. The sequence continues at coordinate 74,519 of CAYOBN010000006.1, forward strand.
GCCAGGTCGTCTTGCGGACGGCCTCCGGGTGGATGCCCTGGTCCAACATCAGGCGCGCGGTCTTCGGCACCGACAGCGGGTCGCTGACGCCCCAGTCGCAGCTCGAGTCCACGATCACCCGCTCCGCGCCGTACTGCTTCACGAGCTCCGCCATCCGCGCGGCGCCCATCTTCGTGCCCGGGTAGATCGTGAACGCAGCCCAGGCGCCCGCGTTCAGCGTGTCCTCGATCGTCTCTTCGTTGTTGTGGTCGATGATGAGCTTGCCCATATCGACGCCCAGGTGGCGCGCGACCTCGAGGCTGCGCCGGATGCCGCGCTTCTTGTCGCGGTGCGGCGAGTGCACCATCACCACCATGTCGTGGTCCTTGGCGAACTGGAGCTGCCACTCGTAGGCGCGCTCCTCCGCAGGGGTGATCTCGTCGTAGCCGATCTCACCGATCGCGACGACCCCTTCTTTGAGCGCGAAGCGCGGCAGGATCTCCAGCACGTCGCGCGCGAGGCCCTCGTTGTTCGCCTCTTTCGAGTTGAGCCCGATCGCGCAGAAGTGCTGGATGCCGAACTGCGACGCTCGGAAACGCTCCCAGCCCACGAGGCTCGCGAAGTAGTCGACGAACGAGCCGACGTTGGTGCGCGGCTGGCCCAGCCAGAACGCGGGCTCGATCAGAGCGCGCACCCCGGCCGCGGCCATGTTCTGGTAGTCGTCGGTCGTCCGCGACGTCATGTGAGCGTGCGGATCGAAGAAGCTCATGCCGGTCATCGGGGCTCGTCCTCGCGCAGCGCCTGCCAGGCGCTTTGGCTGTGGTCCCCCGCCAGCGCCCGGCGGGCGACGGCGGAGAGGTCGGGGTCGGCGCTGCCGGCGAGCTCCTCGAGCTCGGCCACCGCGCCGATGCGGCCGAGGGCCAGCACTGCCGCGGTGCGGCCGGGCCCAGCTCCAGCAGCGATCTCGGCTGCGAGCGCGCGGCGCGCGCGCCCGGGCTCGGACGGGGTCACGCAGAGCCAGAGCTCCGGCGAGATCGGCCGCCCCGCGCTGCGCCGCTCTTCGGCCGCGTCCAGCACCATGCGGGTCAGCTCCGCATCGCGGCGCCCGTCGAGCCCGTAGACCCGCCACAGCGGCGCGCCGACGAAGATCGCCTTGACGCACATCTGGCGCCAAGCGATGTCATCGAAGTGCCGCACGGGGTACCCGGTATCGCAGACATCCGCGCGGAACACCGTCTGCATGTTGGTGCGACAGCCCTCGGCCGCGCGCCACGCGAAGCGCTCGCCCTGCGGCAGGAACTGCAGCGAACGGTAGAGCGCGCAGAGCTCGCCCTCGTCCGCGTAGCGGAACGCGTCTTCGAGCGCCGCAGGCAGCTCCCCCGCGTGCCCCGCCGCAGTGGCGAGCACGAGCGCTACGCGCACCGCCTCCAGCAGGCTCCAACGCTCGGGGTTCCAGCCCGGGCACGCCGCCGCGGCCCGCGCGCGCTCGTCGGCGGTCGGTGCCAGCGGGCCACGGGGCGCGAAGCGGCTCGCAAGTGAGAGGGACTCCGCCAACCGCGCGGGCCCGCCCGGGCCCGCGAGCAGGGCGCTCCGCTCGGCCAGCCAACGCGCGCCGCGCGCGTCGAGGCGCGGTTCGAGGAGCCCACCGAGGACGGACGCACTCGCGTCGAGGGTCGCAGACGCTGCCATGGGAGGCATGATGGACCGCGCCGCCGCGCGCTGCCAGCGTCCCGTGCGCGGTTCTCACCGGGGGCCCAGGCGGACTGCGGCAGCACGACACAGCGTTCCCCCTCGCAATCGCTCGCGCAGGGACCGATCATCACGCGCCCCTGCCCCCCGACCCCACTCGAGGCCCAGCATGACCCACGGAATCTTCCGCGTCCCCCACCCCGTCAACGAGCCCGTACGCGGCTATGCCCCCGGCAGCCCGGAGCGCGCGCACCTCGTCGAGCGCCTCGACGACATGGCCGGCGAGGTGGTCGAGATCCCGCTGCTGATCGGCGGCGCCGAGGTCCGCACCGGCGACTTCGACGAAGTCGTGATGCCCCACGCCCACGGGCACCTCCTGGCGCGGGTCCACAAAGCGGGCGCGGCCGAGACGCGCCGAGCGATCGACGCCGCCGAGGCTGCGCGTCACGACTGGGAGCGGCTGCCGTGGGAGGAGCGCGCCGCGGTGTTCCTGCGCGCGGCGGACCTGCTCGCGGGGCCTTGGCGCGACACGATCAACGCCTCGACGATGCTCGGCCAGTCGAAGACCGCGCACCAATCCGAGATCGATGCCGCCTGCGAGCTGGCGGACTTCTTCCGCTTCAACGCCGCCTACGCGCAGCAACTCTACGGTGAACAACCGATCTCCGGCCCGGGGATGTGGAACCGCCTCGAGCACCGTCCGCTCGACGGCTTCGTGCTCGCGATCACGCCATTCAACTTCACGTCGATCGCGGTGAACCTGCCAGCCGCGCCGGCGCTGATGGGCAACACCGCGCTCTGGAAGCCGTCGCTGACGTCGGCGCTGTCGAACTACTACGGCATGCGCCTGCTGGAGGCCGCTGGCCTGCCGCCGGGTGTCATCAACTTCATCCCGGGTGATGGACCGCCGGTCGGTGAGGCCGCGCTGGCGGATCCGCGCCTCGGCGGCGTGCACTTCACGGGCTCGACAGCCACGTTCCAGCACATCTGGCGGACGGTGGGCCAGAACATCGGCTCGTATGCGCAGTACCCGCGCCTCGTCGGCGAGACCGGCGGCAAGGACTTCGTGTTCGTGCACACCTCAGCGGATCCGCGCGCGGTCGCGGTGGCGCTCGCACGCGGCGCGTTCGAGTACCAAGGGCAGAAGTGCAGCGCCGCCAGCCGCGCGTACGTGCCCCGCTCGCGGTGGAAGGCGATCCGCGAAGAGCTCGTCGCGATCACACGCGAGATGCAGATGGGCGATGTCCGCGATTTCAAGAACTTCCTCGGCGCCGTCATCGATCGCCGGTCGTTCTCGAAGCTGAAGGCCGCACAGAAGCTGGCGAACGACGACAAGCAGGTCGAGGTCATCGTCGGAGGCGGCGCGGACGACACCGTCGGTTACTTCGTGGAGCCGACCGTCGCCGTCGTCCAGGACCCGAAACACGAGCTGATGCGCACGGAGTACTTCGGGCCACTGCTCAGCGTCTACGTCTACGAAGACAGCCGCTTCGAAGAGACGCTCGGGCTGTGTGCGACGACTTCGCCGTACGCGCTCACGGGCGCGATCTTCGCCGACGATCGCGCCGCAGTGCGCCGCGCGACGGACGCCCTGCGCTTCGCGGCGGGCAACTTCTACGTCAACGACAAACCCACGGGCGCCGTCGTCGGGCAGCAGCCGTTCGGCGGTTCGCGCGCCTCCGGCACCAACGACAAAGCGGGCTCGCTCCTGAACCTCCTGCGCTGGGTCAGCCCGCGCACGATCAAGGAGACCTTCGTCCCGCCGCGCGATTGGCGCTATCCGTTCCTCGATCACAAGGCTTGATGGGGTCGCTCCGTGACCGACGCGCCGCTCTCGACCGACCACCATCCGCGTGATGCCGCGGGCCTCACGTACGTGTACCCGGTCGTGTCGCGGCGCGCGGGCGGTGTGTCGGTCGGGATCAACCTGAACCCGAACCGCGCCTGCAACTGGGCGTGTGTGTACTGCCAGGTCGAGGGGCTCGTCCGGGGCGCGGCCCCGCCGCTGGACCTCGCGCTGCTCACGCGCGAGCTCGCCCAGTTCCTGACCGAGGCGCGCACCCCCGAGTGGCTCGGCGCCCACGCGCCTGAGGGCGCGCGGCGGCTCGTGGACATCGCGTTCAGCGGCGACGGCGAGCCTACGACGAGCGCGCAGTTCGACGCGGCGGTCGAGTGTGTGCTCGGTGTGCTGGTGGACCTGGAGCTGCCTCTGCCGCCAGTGCTCATCACCAACGGGTCGCAGGCGACCCGGGCCCATGTCCAGCGGGGCCTCTCGCGGCTCGCCGACGCAGGCGGCACGGCGTGGTTCAAGCTCGACCGAGGCACACGCGCTGCTCGCAGCTTCGTCAACGGAGTTGATTCGGCGGATACGCGGGTCCTGACGGACCTCGGCGCGATCGCTGCGGTCGTGCGGACACGCTTGCAGTCCTGTTGGTTCACCGTGGACGGTGAGGCGCCCGACGAGCGCGAGCTCGCGGCGTGGTTGGGCCTCTTGGAGCGCGCGCGGGCGGCAGGGGTCCAGCTCGTCGACGTCATGCTGTACGGCCTCGCGCGGCCCTCGCACCAGCCGGCCGCGCCGCGGCTCGGGCGGGTGGAGGCAGCCTGGCTCGAGACCCTGGCGAGCCGGGTCCGGGCGCTCGGTTACGCGGCCTCCGTCTACCCGTGAGCGCGGCAGCGCCGCGCGCCTCCGGCGGCCCACTGGGGCGTAAATCGGACCATTCCGGGACAGTCCGGCGGGGATCCCAGCCGAAGAGCCTCCGGTGGGCGCAGCGCGCCCCCCAGGCCGACTCCCCCCGCCTACCATCCCCGAGCCATGGACGCCGCCACCGAGCTCCGCGAGGCCGTGCGCCGCGATGACCGCGCGCGGGTCGTCGCGTTGCTCGAAGCCGACCCGTCCCTCGCCGAGGCCGGCAACCGGCGCGGGCTCGCCCTCGTCGTGGACGCGCGGGTACGCGGACACGCGGCGATCGTCGCTCGGCTGGCCGTCGCGCGGCGGCGGCGCGGCGCACCGCCGCTCTCCGCCGATGAGCTCGTCGCGCTCTCCGAGCCCGTGCAGCTCGAGCGGCTCTTGCGCGCCGATCCCGGCGCTGCGCACCGGCCCGCAGCCGACGGTTTCCTGCCCGCCCACCGCGCGGCCTACCTCGGCGAGACGGCGTGCGTGGACGTGCTGATGGAGCAAGGCGCCGATCCGAGCCACCGCGCACGAAACGCGTCGGAGCTGACGGCGGCCGACAGCGCCGAAGCCGGTCGGCGCAAGCTGCTCGCCGCTCGGCTCCGCGCCGCGGTCGCGGGTCAGTAGCGCGCCTCAGGCGAACACGGCGCGCACCACGTCCCCGTAGACGTCCGTCAAACGGAAGTCTCGGCCAGCGTATCGGTAGGTGAGCCGCTCGTGATCGAGGCCGAGCAGCGCGAGCAGCGTCGCGTGCAGGTCGTGCACGTGCACCTTGTCGACCGCTGCGTAATAGCCGAAGTCGTCGGTCGCACCGTACGAGAACCCGGGTTTCACACCGCCGCCGGCCATCCACACGGTGAAGCCGTGCGGGTTGTGGTCGCGGCCCGCCGATGGGCCGCTGCCCTGGGACACCGGCGTACGGCCGAACTCTCCTGCCCAGAGGACGAGCGTGTCCTCCAGCAAGCCGCGGGCGGCGAGGTCCTGCAGGAGACCCGCGATCGGTTTGTCGACCTCGCGCGCGTTCTTCGTGTGGTCGCGCACCAGGTCGCCGTGTTGGTCCCACTTGTAGGAGTGGGTGCACTGCACGAAGCGCACACCGGCCTCCGCAAAGCGGCGCGCCATCAGGCATTGACGCCCGAAGTTGTCGGTCTCTGCGGTGCCGATGCCATAACGCTCGAGGGTGGCTTTGCTCTCGCTCGCGAGGTCCATGACCGCGGGGGCCTCGCCCTGCATGCGCCACGCGAGCTCGAAGGACTCCGTGCGCGCGTCGAGCGCGTCGTCACCGGCGCGCTCGGCAGCGTGGCGCTGGTTCAAGCGCTGCAGCAGGTCGAGCTGCGCGCGCTGCTCTTCGGCGGACGAGCCGATGTGCGTCAGATGGCGGAAGCTCGCTTGGTCCGCGGGCACGGCCGCGTTGCCGATCGGGACCCCCTGGAACACACCCGGCAAGAAGGCGCTCGACCAGTTGTTGACGCCGCCGTGCCCGAGGGTCGGACAGATCGTGACGTAACCCGGCAGCGCGCGGTTCTCGCTGCCGAGGCCGTAGAGGATCCACGAGCCCATGCTCGGGCGGACGAACGTGTCCGAGCCCGTGTGCAGGGCCAGCAGTGCTCCGCCGTGCGCGTCGTTGGTGCCGTGCACCGACTTGATGAAACACAGTCGATCGACCTCCGCCGCGACGTGCGGGAAGAGCTCGCTCACCCAGGCGCCGCACTCCCCGTGCTGCGCCCATTTCCATGGCGATGCCAAGAGGTTCCCCGTCTGTGCGAACGTCACACGCGGTTTGTCGAACGGCAGCGGTTGGCCATCGCGCTTCTGCAGCTCGGGTTTGTAGTCGAACGTGTCGACCTGGCTCGGGCCGCCGTGCAGGAAGAGGAAGATCACACGCTTCGCGCGCGGGGCAAAATGCGGGGCCTTGGGCGCCAACGGGTCCGAGCCATCGCGCCCCGCGATCGGGCGACCGCCCGCGAAGGCGCTGCCGAGCGAGCCCAGCGCGGTCACGCCCCCGGCGGCAGCGAGGCGGAAGAGGTCCCTCCGGCGCAGCGGGTCGGCGAAGAGGAGGTGACCGTGGTGCGGGGGTCGCGGAACCATGCATGGATGGTAGCGCGCCCGCGGGAGCTCCCGAATCGAGACACGCCCCGCCGCGCAGACGCGACGTATATCCGACGCAAAAACTCCACTTCCTGGGGCGAGGCAGCACACCCCCTGGCTAGCATTCGGAGGGAAGCGCGGTCCGGCGCCGCATCCGTGCCGGTCGACGTTTCCTTTCCTCTCCTCCAACACATCACCAGCGCACCATGCGACTGAACCGCATCCTCCCCGCCCTGGCCGCCTGCGCGACGGCCCCCTTCGCGTCCGCCCAGTGGTCGGACAACTTCGAGTCCTACGCCCTCAACTCGGCCATCGAAGGCCAGGGTGGTTGGCACAACTGGGACTCCTCCGGTGGCCAGCAGACCATCAACCGCGTCGTCGGCACGACCGGCACCATCACCCCGTTCCAAGGGTCGCGGATGCTGAACGTCGTCGGCTCGCAGATCGCGGGCAACTTCCTCTCGGACACGGTCCACGAGATGAACGGCCCGTACAACGCCGGCGCCGGCGGCTTCACGTTCACGACGCGCCAGTACATCCCGACCAGCTTCAGCGGCGAGACGTACGTGATCGTGCTCAACGAGTACGCCGACTTCGGCGGCCCGTACGACTGGTCCTTCCAGTGCTCGTTCAACGCGTCCTCGGCCCTCGTCCGCATGGACGTGTTCAACCAGGCCGCTGCCACGATCGTCAACGGTGACCAAGTCATCGCCTTCGACCAGTGGGCCGAGCTCAAGGTCGAGATCGACCTCAACAACAACATGGCGAAGTCGTTCTACAACGGGGTCCAGATGTGGGACTTCGTGTGGAGCGACGTGCTCGGCGCCGGCGGCTCGACGGCCATCGCCGCGCTCGACCTCTTCCCGGCGACGGAGTTCACCTCCAGCATGTACTTCGACGTGTTCAGCCTGTCGCCCGGCATCGCCGGCATCCCGATCGGCACGAACTACTGCAACACGAACCCGAACTCGACCGGCAGCTCCGGCCGCATCGACGCCTACGGTAGCCCGATCGTCGCGGCGAACAACGTGACGCTCGAGGCGACGAGCTGCCCGAACAACGCGTTCCTGTTCTTCCTGACGAGCACCACGCAGGGCCAGACCAACAACCCGGGCGGCAGCGCGGGCAACCTGTGCCTCGGCGGCGCGATCGGTCGTTACGTCGGCCCGGGCCAGATCAAGAACACGGGCGCCACGGGCTCCGCGAGCCTCACGATCAACCTGACGCAGATCCCGTCCCCGACGGGCTTCGTCTCGGCGGTGGCGGGTCAGTCGCGCAACTTCCAGGCGTGGCACCGCGACGTCACCGGCGGCGGTGGCGCGACGTCGAACTTCACGGACGCCACCACGATCGCGTTCCAGTGATCGGCGGCACGGCGCCGTGCGGCCCTTCGGGGCGTCGCTCGGCGTAGACAGCGGGGGGGCTCCTGGAGCCCCCCCGCTCGCGTTTGGCCCCGAGTGAGGCCGTGGCGTATCCTCTCGGCCCCCATGGCCTTCAAGCTGCTCTCGGATTTCGACGGGGTCTGGACCGACCAGGCGACCGAAGCAGAGGCCGTACGCAGCGCCTTCGTCGCCGCCGTCGCGGCGCTGCAGCGGCGTGACCGTGCCGCAGTCGAAGCAGAGTTCCAGGACTTCCTGCGGGCAGCCCTCGCCGACCCGGCCGACAACGGCTGGGCGCCTCTGGGCGAAGTCACCGCGTTCGTCGACGAGGACCCGCTGCTCGCGACTGCGTCGGTCGCGGGCTGGCTCGATCGCGGCGGCCGCCACGCCGCGGCGGACGGCTGGCGTGCGGCCATCGCGGCCGGCGGCCACGCCCATGCGACGGCCCTCGCCAATGCCAGCTTCGGCCCCGCGACCGCCAAACACCGCGAGCAGGGCGGCCACGCGCTCGTTCCAGGCGCGCGGGAGGTCGTGACGGAGCTGCGCGCCCGGGGCGTCGAGCTCGTCATCGTGTCGAACTCGCTGCCGGACAAGCTCGTGCAGCTCTTCGCGGCCGCGGACATCGACCCCGAGCGCGACGTGCGCATCATCGGCGACGCGGGCAAATGGCGCCTCGGGGACGGGCGCGACCTCGTGACGATCGGCGAGCGGCACGTGCGCCTCGACCGCCCCCACTACCGACGCGTGCTGGAGCTGGAGCGGCCCGACCTGGTCGTGGGCGACGTGCTCTCGCTCGATCTTGCGCTGCCTTCGATGCTGCGCTTCATCGGCGCGCTCGATCCTGCGCTGCAGCTCGTGCTGCGCCGCCACGCCCATACCCCAGCCTGGACCCTCGCGGCCCGCGCTGCGGGCGTCTACGACCACGTGATCGATGGAGTCCACGAGCTCACGACGCTCGTCGACGTCGCACGGAGCTGACCCCATGGCCACCCCTTTGCTGCGCAGCCTGACTGCGCTCGCCCTCGCCGCCCTCGCCGCTTGCGCCGACGCCACCGTCGGGACTGCGGAGCGGCCCTTCACGATGTACTTCGTGCCCTCGCGCGACGCGGACACCATCGCGGACAGCGCCAAGGAGATCGAGGCGTTCGTCGAGGTCCATGTCAGCCGCGAGCTCTACGGGAAGGGCTCGGGCTTCCACGTGGAGACCGCGATCCCAGCGAGCTACGTCGCCGTCGTCGAAGCGTTCGGTACGGGTCGCGCGGACTTCGCGGCGCTCAACACGTTCGGTTACATCCTGGCGAAGGACGTCAAGGGGTACCCGGTCGAAGCGATCTTGACCGTCGTTCGAGGCAAGAACGAAACGGCGTACAAGGGGCAGATCATCGCGCACGTCGACAGCGGCATCACCCGCGTCGAGGACTTGGCGGGCAAGCGCTTCGCGTACACCGACGCCGCTTCGACCGCAGGCTTCATCCTGCCCTCCAAGCTCTTCCGCGACCGCGGCATCCAGCTCGGCGAGACGGTCTTCTCCTCGAACTACGACGCGGTCGTCACCCAGGTGTACCAGCGCAGCGTCGACGGTGGTGCGACGTACTACAGCCCGCCGCGCATCGAGGTGAAGGCGGACGGAACCGAGGTCGAGATCCCGCGCGATGCACGGACGCGCGTGGCGACGCAGTTCCCCGACGTCTTCGAGAAGGTCCGGGTGATCGGGTTCACCGAAGAGACCCCCAACGACGCGTGGGTGATGCGGCGCGGCATCGACGCCGACCCCGAGCGCGACAAGCGCCTGCGCGACGCCGTGCGCGCGGCCCTCTTCGCTTTCGCGGCGACCGATGAGGGCAAAGCCTCGCTCGGGCGGCTCTACGACATCACGGGGCTCTCGAACGCGACGGACAGCACCTACGACGCGATCCGTAAGGTCGTGCTCGAGTCCGGGCTCGACCTCGAGACGGCGGTGAAATGAGCGCTCCGCTCCTCTCGATCCGCGACCTGCACAAGGTCTACGACAACGGCACCCACGCGGTGCGCGGCGTCTCGTTCGACGTGCAGAAGGGTGAGTTCTTGGCCGTGATCGGCCTGTCGGGCTCCGGCAAGTCGTCCCTGCTGCGCTGCATCAACCGGCTGGTCGAGCCGACGAGCGGCTCGGTGCTGAAACACGGCGTCGATGTCACCCATGTGCGCGGCGCGGAGCTGCGAGCGTTGCGCCGCTCGATCGGCATGGTGTTCCAGCACTTCAACTTGATCCCGCGGCACTCCGTGCTGTCGAACGTGCTGACCGGGAGCCTCGGGCGCACAGGGACCTTCGCGAGCGCCCTGGGCCGCTATTCCGCCGCCGATCGCAAGCGGGCGCACGAATGCCTCGAGCTCGTCGGCCTCGGCGGTAAAGCCCAGCAGCGCGCGACCTCCCTCTCCGGCGGCCAACAACAGCGGGTCGCGATCGCGCGCTCGCTCCTGCAGGACCCCGAGCTGCTGCTCGCCGACGAACCCGTCGCCTCCCTCGATCCGGCGACGTCGCACTCCGTGATGCAGCACCTCGAGCGCATCAACAAGGAGCTCGGGAAGACGATCGTCTGCAACCTGCACTTCCTCTCGCTCGTCCGACAGTACGCGACGCGCGTGATCGCGCTGAAGGCAGGGCAGGTGGTGTTCGAGGGCCCCGCCCTCGCGATCGACGCCGACCGCTTTCGCGCCATCTACGGCGAAGAGGCCCGCGAGGTCTCCATCGACTGACGCCCATGGAACAGTTCCAACAACGTGTCCAGCGGGCGGAGCAGCGGGCGCTCGTCTCGGCGTCGGCGTTCAACGCGGCGCTCGTGTTCTACACCGGGCTCCTCGCGCTGTACTTGCGCGACGGGGCGTTCACCCAGGCGGATCGCGCGCTCTACCTGGGGCTCGCTGCGGCGGCGGTCGCCATCGGGGCGCTCTGGTCGCGCAGCGCCGACTCTCCGGGCCGTATCGTCGCCGCGCGCACGAACCCGCTGCTGCGCAGCCGCGAGAGCGAGCCCACGGGCCCGTGGCTGCGGACGCTGTCGGGGATCGCGACGGCGACGGTCGGCGCGCTGACCCTCGTCGTCGCGTGGTTCGTCACGGACACGAACCTGCGCGAGCTCTTCTCGCGCGGGGGCCTGGCGGGGGCGCGGCGCATCTTCAGCGCGATCCTGCGGCCGGACTGGTCGATCCTACCGGACGTGCTCGAACAGACGCTCGTCACGATCTTCATGGCGCTGCAGGCGACGCTGATCGCGATACCGATCGCGTTCGTGCTCAGCTTTCCGGCCGCGCGCAACCTCACCCGCGGCTCGCGTGTCGGGGTCGCCGCGTACACGACCCTGCGCTTCCTCTGCAACTTCACGCGCTCGATCGAGGCCCTCGTCTGGGCCATCGTGTTCGCAGTGTGGGTCGGCATCGGCCCCTTCGCGGGGATGCTGGCGCTGATGGTGCACAGCGTCGCGAGCCTCGTGAAGCTCTTCTCGGAGCAGGTCGAAGGCATCGACCAAGGGCCGGTGGAAGCGATCGAAGCCACGGGCGCGAGCCGCTTGCAGGTCATCTGGTTCGCGGTGGTGCCGCAGGTGGTGCTCCCCTACCTGTCGTTCGCCATCTACCGCTGGGACATCAACGTGCGCATGGCGACGATCATCGGGCTCGTCGGCGGCGGCGGGATCGGCAAGCTGCTGATCCAATACCAAGGCCTCGCCAAGTGGCACGCCGTCGGCACGATCGTCATCGTGATCGCCATCGTCGTGTGGCTGATGGACTGGCTCTCCGCGCGCCTGCGCGAAGCGATCCATTGAGGCGCGCTGTGGAGCCCCGATCATGAACGAGCCCCGATCATGAACGAACCCCGAGGAGACACCGCACCGGACGACCGCACGGCCGAGTTGCACGGCGAACGGAGGCTCCGCGCGCGGCTCGGCGTTTGGGCGGCAGTGGCGGGCATCGCGGTCGCAGCGCTCGTCGCAGTGTCGCGCCGCACCGCGACGAACGCCAATTCTCCGGCAGGGGCGCACGACGGCGCGCGCACGACCCGCGTCACCGAGGTGCTCGTCCCCGACAGTGAGTCCGGTACGCCCCACGCCTTCGAGCTGCGTTTTGCGGGCTGGTCGCCGCTGTTTCGCGGCATCGACCTCGGGTTCGGCGAGAGCCCGATGGGCCGCGCCGGGATGCAGAAGATCGCCGCGCTGCGGGTGCGCCTCGACGAACCTGGGATCGCGCTCCACGTCACCGAGGGCAACGGCGAAGCGCCGCTGGAGACCACCGCCGAGACGACGCTGGCGTTCCTCGAGCGCAACGGGCTATCGGTCGCGGTGAACGCCCACTTCTTCAAGCCGTGCTGTGAGTCGAAGCCCGAGCCCAAGGACCTGTCGGGGCTCCTCTACTTCGAAGGTGAGCTGATCTCACCGCCCGAACGCGTGGGGACGATCGGCGGCGCGCTCCTCGTCCTCGGGCGCGACGACCGCGCAGCGATCGTCGAGGCGCTCGAGCCGCCGGACTACAGCAGCGTGCGAATCGCGCTGGCGGGCTCACACGTGTTGGTGCGCGGCGGCCTGCTCGCGGTCGAGGACAACGAGAAGACCGAGTCCCATCCGCGCACCGCGGTCGGAGTGAGCGACGGCGGTCGCACGCTCTACCTCGTCACGATCGACGGTCGTCAGATCGGTTGGTCGAACGGCGCGACGCTGCGGGAGACGGCAGCTTGGCTGCGATTCCTCGGCGCCGAGGACGCGCTGAACCTCGACGGCGGCGGCTCCACGACGATGGTGCGCTCCGAAGGGGGCCGGGGTGTGATCGTCAACCGGCCTGTCGGCCTGCGCATCCCAGGGACGCTGCGCTGGAACGGCAGCAACCTCGGGATCGTCGCCGCGCCGCTGCCTGCGGGGCACGACAACCAGAGCCGCCGCACCGCGACCGAAGTCAGAGGGAGCTGAGCCGGGTCTTCACGCGCGCCAGGAAGACCTCCCAGTCGAACGCGGGGCCGGGGTCCTGCTTCTGCTCCGACACGTGATGGTGGCCGACGATGCCGCGGAAGCTCGCTTCGTGTTCGAGCGTCATACGCTCGGTCAACACGCGGCCCGCTGCATCCCGCGGCGTATCCGGCGCGATGCGGGGCAGCCGCTTGCACAGCACCGCGACGAGCCGCACGAGCGCGTCGTACTGCTGCGGGGTGAAGTCGTACTGAGCGCGCAGCGCGCCCTGCATCGGCCCGACGATGCGCTCCTGGCGCGCGGGGCGCCCGACGAAGTTCGGGACGCGGAACCCGGAGTCCGCGAGGCGCGACGGGAGCTTGACGTAGCGCTGGCCCTCTTTGTCCGTGGGGTACCACTCTTCGAGGGTCGCGAGCCCCTTGGTGTCGGTCAGCGCGTAGCTGCCGATGTGCGCCATTTCAACGCCGACAGAGCGCCAGTTCACCTGTGAGGCGTGCCACGCGGTATCGACGAGGTCCATCGTCTGATAGATGGTCCCGTCCACGTCGATCATGAAGTGCACCGAGAGCCCGCGCCGGTCGTGCAGCACCTTGAAACACTGCTTCGAGGTCCCGCAGACGTCGTAATGCACGACGAACATGTCGACGGCCCCTTGCAGCGCGAGGAGGTCGTCGCTGCCCGGACGCACGCGCACGCGACCGTCCCGATCGGTGCGGCCGGGGGCGTAGCGCAGCTTGCCGTCGGGGGGCACCTCGGTCCCCGCAGACGGTTTGTCGAAGTGCAGCGTCGTCTTGTACGCGTCGTAGCCGCCTGGATCCGTCCAGAGGACGACCGGGGTGCCGACGTGCACGCTCTCGCCCGCGATGACGATCGACTGCCCGAGCGCCTTCGGCTCGAGCTCGTCGGGGAGCGCCTTCGACTTCGACGAGCGACAGGCGGTCAATGCGGCCGTCAGACCGAGGACCAGGGCCAGGAGGAGCAGCGGGAGTCGCATCGCCTACGAGGATAACGGCCACGAATCGCCCCGCCCCAGGTGAAACCCAGGGCTCTGCGGACCGGTCTCGCCGGCATGTCCACCGTCCGTGCACTCGGCGCATCGCTCGAAGGAGCGGGGGCGCTGCTCGTCACCGTCGAAGCCTCGTTCTCGGAGCGCGAGGACCCCCGCACCACCGACGTCGTCCTCACGGGTCTGCCCGACCCGGTCCTGCGAGAGAGCCGCGGGCGGCTCCTGCACGCCCTGCGGGCCACGCGGACGTGGGTGCCGCCTGGGCGGATCCTCCTGAACCTCGTGCCCGCGGCGCGCAAGAAGTCGGGTGAAGCGCTCGACCTGGCCCTCGTCGTCGCGTCGGCTGCGGCGCTGCAGCACTTCGAGCCCGCAGCCCTCGTAGGCACGCTCTTTCTGGGTGAGGTCGGCATCGACGGGGCCCTCCACGCGGTCCCCGGGGGCCTTGCGGCGGCGATCGCGGCCCGCGCTGCGGGCACCCTGACGGTCGTCGCCCCGCCCCCGACCGCTGCGGAGGCGGCGTGCCTCTCGGGCGTCACGGCGTACGGCACCGAGTCCCTGGCCGAGGTCTTCGCGCTGCTGACCGGCGGCGCTGGGGCGCCCCGGGCCGTACCTCCGCCGAAGGACACCCCGTTCGACCCGAGCGCGTGCGCGGCGCGCCTCGACGAGGTGCGCGGGCAGAGCGTCGGGAAGCTCGCCCTCGAGGTCGCCGCTGCGGGCAGCCACGGCCTGCTCTTCGTCGGGCCGCCGGGGGCCGGCAAGTCGATGCTGGCGCGGCGGCTCGTGGACCTCCTGCCCCCGCTCAGCCTCGACGAGCGCATCGAAGTCACGCAGGTCCTCTCCGCGGCGGGCCGCTGGCCCCGCGGGCTCGCGCAGACGCGCCCGTTCCGCGCCCCCCACCACACGACGAGCTTCGCGGGCCTCGTCGGCGGCGGCGCGCCGCTGGTGCCGGGGGAGCTCACGCTGGCGCACCAAGGGGTGCTCTTCCTCGACGAGCTGCCGGAGTTCACCCGCGAGGCCCTCGAGTCGCTGCGCCAGCCGCTGGAAGAGGGCATGGTCCACCTCGCGCGCGCCGGCCATCGCGCCAGCCTCCCCGCCCGTGTGCAGCTCGTTGCGGCGATGAACCCGTGCCCCTGCGGCCATCGCGGCGATCCGCGGGTGCCGTGCACGTGCGCGCCCTTCGCCGTGCGCCGCTACCGCGCACGCATTTCGGGTCCACTGCTCGACCGCATCGACCTGCGGGTGCCCCTCGACGCGACGCCGCCGAGCGCCCTCGTCGAAGCCCCGCCGCCCCCGCCCGAGCAGCGCGGGGAGGCCGTGCGGGCGCGCGTCGCGCTCGCGCGCGAGCGCCAACGCGAGCGGGGCCAGAGCGGCCCCAACAGCCTCCTTTCCGGCGACGAGCTCGACCGCTGGGCGCCGCTCACTCCGGCGGCACGTCGGCTCCTCGAACTGGCGGTCGACCGCCGCGCGCTCTCGGCGCGCGCATTGCAGTCCCTGCGCCGCGTCGCGCGCACGACTGCCGATTTGGCAGGTTCAGAAGCGATCGAGGACACACATGTCTCGGCCGCGCTCGCGCTGCGCGAAGCGCTCTGAAGCGGTCCGTCCGAGAAAAAAACGGACCCGCGCCAACGCTGGGCTCCGGGCGCCGTAGCCCCGCGACCCCAGCCGGCGGGTCGCCGGGTTCGCGCCGTATTCCGGCCGCGAGCCTTGCCGCCTCCGCCGCCGTGGGGTATCTCCTTCCCCCCAAGTTCGTTCCAGAGACCCAAAGGCCCAGCCTCCCTCCCGACCCATCGCTCCGATGATCGAGATCAGGAACCTGACCAAGCGTTTCGGAGCGGCGACCGCTGTCGACAATCTCTCGTTCCGGGTGCAACCCGGCGAGGTCCTCGGATTCCTCGGGCCGAACGGCGCGGGGAAATCGACGACCATGAAGATGGTCACCGGCTTCCTGTCGCCGACCTCCGGCACCGTGCTCGTCAACGGTCACGACGTCAGCCAAGATCCCCTCGCCACGAAGTCGCTGATCGGGTATCTGCCCGAGGGCGCGCCGCTCTATCCCGACATGACGCCCAGGAGCTTCCTGGCGTTCGTCGCGGACGCGCGCAACGTGGCCCCGAGCCAGCGCAAAGCGCGCATCGCCGATGCGATCCGCCGCGTGGAGCTCGAGGGTGTGCTCGACCAGAAGCTCGAGACCCTGTCCAAGGGTTTCAAGCGCCGCGTCGGGCTCGCCGCTGCGATCGTGCACGACCCGCCCGTGCTGGTGCTCGATGAGCCGACGGACGGCCTCGATCCGAACCAGAAGGAGCACGTGCGCAGCCTCATCCGCGAGATGGCCGCCGGCAAGGTGATCATCCTGTCGACGCACATCCTCGAGGAGGTCGAAGCGGTCTGCACGCGCGCGATCATCATCGCGAAGGGCAAGCTCCTGTTCGACGGCCTGCCCGTCGACCTGCGCAAGCGCTCGCGCTACCACGGGGCCGTCGAGGTCGCGATCCGCGGGTCCGCGGCGGGCGCCAGCGAGCGCCTCGCCGGGATCGGCGGCGTCGAGCGCGTCGAGACGCTGCAGGCGGAGGAGGGCGTGACACGTTTGCTCGTCCTGCCGCGGGCCGGCGCGAAGCTCCTGCACGACGTCCGCGCCGCCGCCGATGCGTCCGGCTGGGACCTCCTCGACGTGCACGTCGAACGCGGTCGCATGGATGACGTGTTCCGCGAAGTCACCTTGGGCGGCGCCGCCGCGGAGGCCGTGCGATGAAGGGCACCTGGACCGTCTTCAAGCGCGAGCTCGCGGGTTACTTCACGACCCCCGTCGCGTTTGTCTTCCTGATCATCTTCCTGATCCTCGCGGGTGTGTTCACCTGGTCCCTGGGCGGCTTCTACGACGCCGAACAGGCCG
Organism: uncultured Planctomycetaceae bacterium; assembly: GCA_964402175.1. Taxonomy (GTDB): domain Bacteria; phylum Planctomycetota; class UBA1135; order UBA1135; genus JAWKUK01. The sequence continues at coordinate 91,146 of CAYOBN010000006.1, forward strand.
ACCTGCAGCGCTTCTTCGTCTTCCACCCCTGGCTCTACATCGCGCTCATCCCCGCGCTGTCGATGCGCCTCTGGGCCGAAGAGCGCCGCAGCGGCACGATCGAGCTCCTGCTCACCCTGCCGATCTCGATGGTCGGCGCGGTCGTGGGCAAGTTCCTCGCGGCGTGGGTCTTCTGCGGCGTCGCCCTGGCGCTGACCGCCACGAACTGGTGGTCCGTGAACTACCTGGGCACACCGGACAACGGCGTGATCCTCGCGAGCTATGCGGGCAGCTTCCTGATGGCGGGCGCATTCCTCGCGGTGGGCTCCGCCGCCTCGGCGCTCTCGAAGAACCAGGTCACGGCCTTCGTGCTCTCGTTCAGCATCTGCTTGCTCTTCGTGCTCGCAGGTTTCCCGCCGGTGCTCGACGCCCTCTCGGGCTGGGCTCCGGTGTGGCTCGTGGACCAGGTGCGCGACCTCTCGTTCATGACCCACTTCGAACAGATCACCCGCGGCGTCCTCGCCGCGCGTGACCTCGTGTTCTTCGTGTCCGTGATGGCGTTCTTCCTCTACGCCAACGCCCTCATCGTCGAAGCCCGCAAAGCGAGCTGAACCAGGAGGCCTCCCCATGACGAACCAAGGCACGAACCTCGCGCTCGGGCTCGGCGTCGGCGCCGCCCTGTTCCTGGGCGTCAACGCGCTGTCCACGCCGCTCTTCCGGTCGACCCGCCTCGACCTGACCGAGCAGAAGCTCTACACGCTGTCCGACGGCACGAAGCGCCTCCTCGCGAAGCTCGAGGAGCCCGTGCGCCTGCGGCTCTACTTCTCGAAGGGGCTCGTCGAAGAGAACCCCGTGCTGGTCGACTACGCGCGGCGCGTCGAAGACATGCTGCGCGGTTACGTCGCCGCTTCGGGCGGCAAGGTCGAGCTGTCGATCATCGACCCGGTCCCGTTCTCGGAGGACGAAGACCGCTGCGTCGGCTTCGGCATCCAGGGCGCGCCCGTGAACATGGCCGGTGACATGTTCTATTTCGGCCTCGTCGGCACGAACCAGCTCGACCAGGAAGAGGTGATCCCCGTCCTCGACCCGAGCAAAGAAGCGCAGCTCGAGTACCAGGTCACCGAGCTCGTCGATCGCTTGATGAACCCGAAGCTGCCCGTGGTCGGCATGATCACGAGCTACCCGGTCGAAGGCGGGCAAGCGCAGGGTCCCTTCGGCCAGCCGCAACAGACCGAGCCGTGGCCGATCATGGAGGTCCTGCGGCGCCGGTTCGACGTGCGCGTCCTGGACGGCAAGACCCTCACGGAGATCCCGTCCGAGGTCACGACCCTCGTCATGCTGCACCCGAAGGGCCTCTCGCCCGAGGTGCAGTGCACGATCGACCAGTGGTGCTTGCGCGGTGGCAAGGTCGTCGCGTTCGTCGACCCGTTCTCGGAGCTCGATCCCGAGCGCCAGAACAGCGCCCGCGGAGCCGCCGCGTTCGATGCTCAGCTCGCGTCGGAGATCGACGAGCTCCTGAAGGCGTGGGGCGTCGAGCTCCGGCCCAGCGTGGCTGCTGGCGACCGAGCGCTCGCTCTGTCGGTGCGCGACGGCAAGGGCATCCCCGTGAAGTTCCCGCCGTTCATCGAGCTCACCGCGGCGCAGCTCTCGCAGAGCGACATCGTCACGCAGTCCTCCAGCAAGGTCACGATGCTGCTGCCCGGCGCGCTGCAGGTCCGCGAGGACAAACCGGCCGGGGTCACCGTCGAGACCCTGATGGAGACGACGGAGACGGGCGGAACGATCGACACGATGCGGTTCCTCCCGCAGCCCGACCCGGTGGCGATCAACGAGTCGTTCGCTTCGGGCAATACGAAGATCCCACTCGCGGTCCGCATCTCGGGGACGGTCCGCACCGCGTTCCCCGACGGCCCGCCGAAGAAGGCCGCGGACCCGGCGAACCCGGACGGGCCCGATGAGGCCGCCAGCGAGGCCGCGGGTGAGCACCTGACCGAAGCCTCCGCGCCCTTCAACGCGCTCGTGTTCGCCGACGCGGACATGCTGCACGTCGGGGTCTGGGGACAGGAGACCCGCGACCTCTTCGGGAACCGGGGTTATGTGCCGCTCTCGGACAACGCGTACCTGCTGGTCAGCGCGCTCGAGAACCTGGCGGGCTCCAGCGAGCTCATCTCGCTGCGCTCGCGGGCGGATTACCGGCGCCCGTTCACGCGCAAGCAGGCGCTGGCGGAGCTGGCCCAGGAGAAGTTCCGCGCGGAAGAGGAGCGGCTCGAGGCCGAGCTGCGCACCACGGAGGCCGAGCTGAACGACCTGCAGAAGCAGAAGGACCCTTCGCAAGCGCTCTTCCTCTCGCCGGAGCAGGAGAAGAAGCTGGAAGAGTTCCGCGCCAAACAACTGCAGACGCGCAAGCGGCTGCGTGAAGTGAAACGCGAGCTGCGCACGGACATCGACTCGCTCGGTTCGCGCCTCAAGTTCCTGAACACCCTAGCCGTCCCGCTCGCGCTGCTCGCGGGCGTCGGCGTCACCCTACTCCTGAGGAAGAAGTGATGAGCGGCAACGGAATGAAGGTCGCGGCCGGCCTGGCCGTCGTGACGCTCGGGCTCGGTGTGTACCTGTCGAACCGCGACAAAGGCACCGACGCGGCGATCGCGGACACGGCGCTCTTGCCGGCGCTGGAGAAGCGCAAGGACGTGGCCGCCATCAAGATCGAAGGCGGCACCACACCCTTCACCCTCGAGAAGCAGAGCGACCGCTGGGTCGTCGTCGAGAAAGCCGGGTACACCGCCAACGCGGACCGCGTGCAGCAGCTCCTCGTGGAGCTGCGCCGCGCGCGGCGCCTCGAGCAGAAGACCGCCAACCCGGCAGGCTTCGAGCAGCTCGGGGTGCAGGACCCCGGCACCGAGGGCGCCACGTCCAAAGCGGTGACCCTGCTCGACGCCGAAGGCAAGGAGATCACGAAGCTGATCGTCGGCGAGCGGCGCTGGGGCAAGGGCGCGGCCACGGGCCCCGTGCGCGCCGACGACCAGTCGTACGTGCGCGTCGCCGGTGAAGCCAACGCGTGGCTCGCGGCGGGCAAGCTGACGGTCGAAGCGGACCCGCTGCGCTGGCTCGACCAGGCCATCTGCGACGTGCCCCGCGACCGCGTCGCGGCGGCGCGTATGGAGCGCGCGGACGGGGCGCCGCTCGAGCTCGCGCGTGCCACGAAAGACGAGTTCGAGATGAAACCCGTGACCCTCCCCGAGGGGCGCGAGGCGAAGACGCCGCTCGGTACGTCGCAGGTCGTCAACGCCCTCACGGGCCTGCGCTTCGACGACGTGGCAAAAGCCGAAGGCTTCGACTGGCCGGCGACCCCGGACGTCACGACGACGTTCTGGACGTTCGATGGCCTCAAGGTGACCGCCGAGGTCGTCGAGCGCGACGGCAAGCAGTGGGCCAAGCTGCGCGCCGA
>CAYOBN010000006.1:94669-98653 GCA_964402175.1 uncultured Planctomycetaceae bacterium
TGACCGCCGAGGTCGTCGAGCGCGACGGCAAGCAGTGGGCCAAGCTGCGCGCCGAAGTCGTGGACAAGACCGAGCGCCCCGGGGTGCCGGGCGAAGCGCTCGTCGGCCCCCCGCCGCTGCTCGCGGCGGAGACCGCGGCCCCTGAGGGCGGCGAGGGCGCCGAAACCGACGACGCGAGCACCCCGGCCGTGCCCGCGGGGCCGACCCCCGAGGAGCTCGCGGCCGAGGCGGCGAAGATCAACGCCGCCACCGGCCCGTGGATCTTCGCGCTGCCGAGCTGGAAGGCCTCGGCCTTCAAGCTGAAGCTCGACGACGTGCTGGCGCCGCTGCCCGCGGCCGAAGAGCCGCCGCTCGAGGAGTTGCCCGCGGACGAGGGACTCGACGGCGGCGTCAGCGAGGACGTTCCGCCCGCGGAAGAGGTCCCGCCGCCTGCGGTCGAGGTCCCGACCGGCAACGGGGACGGCACCGCCGGCGGTTGAAACCCCGCGCCAGACCGTGTCTGGAGCAGGTCTGGCGCATGGACTCCCCCGCCGTCGATCTCGCGCGCGTGCGGCGCCTCTGGACGCCGCTCGCGCTCAGTTGGCTGCTGATGGCCTGCGAGCCGGTGCTCGTGATCCGCGCGATCGCGGGCCTCAGCGAGCCCACGCTGCAGCTCGCCGCGTGGAGCTCCGTGGTGTTCCCGGTGAGCCTCGCGATCGAGGCCCCCATCATCATGATGCTGGCGGCGTCGACGGCGCTCTCCAGCGACCTGCGCCGCTACCGTGCCGTCGGCCGCCAGACCTTCGGGCTGGGCCTCGTCCTGACGGCGCTGCACGCGCTGGTGGCGTTCACGCCGCTCTACGACACCGTCGCCGGGGCGTGGCTCGGCTCGCGGCCCGAGGTGCTCGCGGAGGCGCGGCTCGGGCTGCAGCTCATGCTGCCTTGGACGTTTGCGATCGGCTGGCGGCGGTACCAACAGGGGCTCTTGATCCGCTCGGAGCGCTCTGGGGACGTCAGCCGCGGCACGCTGGTGCGCCTCGTCGCGACGGCGGCGGTGCTGTTCGGCCTCGCGTCGCTCGAAACCCTCGCCGGTGTGGTCGTCGCAGCCCTCGGCGTGTCGGCCGGGGTGATCGCCGAGGCGCTCTTCGCTTCGTGGTGCGCCCGCCAGGTCCAGCCGCAGCTCGCCGCGCTGCCGCTCGGCGAGCCGCTCCAGTTCGCCGCGTTCTGGCGCTTCTACCTGCCGCTCGCGCTCACTCCGCTCATCACGCTCGTGATCCAGCCGATCGGCGCCGCGGCGATGAACCGGCTACCCGAGGGGCTCGTCTCCGTCGCCGCGTGGGGTCCGGTCCATGCCCTCGTGTTCCTGACGCGCAGCGTCGGGATGGCGTTCAACGAAGTGGTCGTGACCCTCGTCGGCCTCACCGGCGGAGCGCTCGCCCTGCGCCGCTTCGCGTGGCGCCTGGCGGCGGGCACCGTCGGCGCCTTGGCCGTCGTCGCGGCGACCCCGCTCGGGGCCCTCTGGTTCGATCTGGCCCAGGGCCTGCCGCCTGAGGTCGCCTCGCTCGCGCGGCTGGGCGCCCTCGTGTCGCTGGTGATGCCTGCGGCCCAGGTCGCGCAGAGCTGGTATCAGGGCCTGCTCGTGCAGCGGCGCACGACGCGCCCTGTGACCGAAGCGGTGGTGCTCTACTTCTTGCTCTGTGCGCTCGGCCTGCAGCTCGGCATCGCTGCGGCCGCGCGCGGGCTGTACACCGCGCCGGGCCTCCTCTGGACGGTGGTCACCTTCAGCGTCGCGAGCGTCGCGCAGACCGCGTGGCTGTGGCACCGCGCCCGCCAGCGCACGCTGCACGGCTGAAGCGCGGCGCACCCCCCTCGTCGTGTGTCAGTTCACGACCACGACATCGTCGACGGTCAGCGTCCGGAGACCGCTCGCTTCGACCACGATGCGGACCTGGGCCGTGCCCGCAGGCACGGTCAGCGTCGCCGCCGCCGAGCGCAATGTCGTCGTAGGCGCCAGCGCACTGAGCTGCTGCGCCAAGACCACCCCGCCGCTGTCCAACGCCTCGAGCCCGAACCGCGCCGTTCCCGCCGCGCCGTCGACGCACACCAGGGCGCTCGCTCGGTACGTCACACCCGGGGTGGCGGCGATCGTGCGCGTCGCGCGCCCGGCGCCGACCCGCAGACCGGGCGCCGCGACACCGCCTTCGGGCACGAGGCTCAGGTCCCCTTGATCGACCCAACCGACGAGGCCGAGGTCGAAGCTGCCGTTCAGCACGAGGTTCGCGGAGGCGACGTTGAGCGCGCGCACGATATCGAGGCGCTCGACGCTCGCGAGCTCGGGTGTGCCGCCCGCGTTGCCTGCGCCCGAAGCGACGTACAGCCGTCCATCGACGACCCCGGCACCACCCGAGTGTCGGCCGGTGACAAAACGCGGCAAGCTGAGCCACTCGCCCGTGAGGACGTCGAGCGCCTCGACCTGGTCGTGGGCGACGACCTGCGTGTCGCTCTCACCGCCCAGCACCACGACGTGGCGGCCGACGCCGACCGCCATCGTGCCCGCGCGGCGCGTCGGGATCGGCTGAGGCAGCGTCGACCACGCGCCGGCGCCGAAGTCGTACACATCGACCTCGGGGACGGTGTTCGCAAACACGTTCGGCTGCGTCGAGCGCCGCCCGCCCGCCAGCACGAGCTTGTTGCCGACGACGATCGCCAGGAAGTGGTCGCGCGCGCGCGGCGCGTCCGGCAATACGCTCCACTGTTGCGTCGCAGGATCGTAGACGTCGAACCAAGGCCGCGCGCCGCCGTTGTGCCCGAGCGAGTTCCCCGCGACGAGGTAGATGCGGCCTTCGTACACCACCGCCCCGGCGCCGCCGCGGCGGCGCCCTGCCGGCACGAAGGGACCGGCCGTCCACACGTTGCTCTGCGGCTCCCACGTGTAGATGCGATCGAGGTTCGCTTCGTTCGGGTAGTTGTCGTCGGCCATCGCGCCGAGGACGTACACGAGGCCGTCGATCACGACCGGCTGGAAGTGATGGAACAACACCGGCGGGAAGCCGAGGCTGCGCCAGCGCCGCACGACCGGGTCGTACTCCTCGACGGGCCGGAAGCCGCGCCCGCCGAGCAGGTAGAGCTTGCCGCCGACCTCGACCATCGAGGCTTCGTGCCGCGCCGTCGGCACACTGCCGTTCGACGCAGACACCGTGACCCACTGCGTGTCGGAGGGCAGCGCGAGCTCGATCGTCGTCGCGACGGAGGGCGCACCGAGCGCGTCGAACACGAACAGCATGTAGGGCCCGGGCGGCGCGACGTAACCGTCCGCCGGCGCGGTGACCTGCAGCGTGTTACCGACTTGACTGAAGCCGAGCGCGAGGCAGCGCTGGTCGGTGTTGACCCCGTGGGTCGCGCTGCCCATGCGCACGAGCGTCGCGCGCGAGATCACGGTCGGAGCCGCGAGCTGGACGGTGAACACGGCGCCGTAGTCCGCGCGGGTCGGCGCCGCGACGATCGCGGGCCGCGGCGCGGCGGTGCCGTCGGGGCGGAAGAGGTAAGGCGGCTGGAAGACCTCGGCGCTCGTCGCGCTCGCGCTCCCTTCGCCGCCGCCGGTCCACACGCGGCCATCGGGCAGCAAGAGCGCCGTCGAGCGATAGCCGCGGCTCCGTTCGGCCGCAGCGAGCTGCTCCCAGCGCCCGGTCGTCGGGTCGTACAGCTCGGGGATCCGCACCGCGCGCGGGTTCTCGCCCTCCGTGTGCACGCTCGCGCCGCCGCTGACGAGCACCGAGCCGTCTGCGAGCACCGTGGCATCGTGATCGACCCGCGGAAAGAGCAGAGGCGCGACGGGGCTGACCAGAGGCGACGGACCGGAGACATCGATGCGCACCGCAGTGCGCTGCCCCTGGGCGCCGTTGCTGCCGCTGTCGGCGCCGCCCGTGACGAGGAGCGCGTTCGCGCCGAGCGGCGCCGCGCTGCCGTACACCCGGCGCACGGACTCACGCGGCGCGACGAGGTCGA
>CAYOBN010000006.1:98753-106888 GCA_964402175.1 uncultured Planctomycetaceae bacterium
GGCGCCGCGCTGCCGTACACCCGGCGCACGGACTCACGCGGCGCGACGAGGTCGAAGTCCCCGCGCCCCACCGTATCGAGCAGCGCGAGCGACGTGCCCCAACCCGCGAGCAGCACGCGCCCATCGGGCGCCAGGTGCGCCATCGGGAACTGGTCGTCGCCGCGAGGATCACCCACCGCGAAGAGCCCCGCTGTGCTGACACCGGAGAGCCTGCGCCACGCGGCTCCGTCGAATGCGAGCGGCGCAGCGACGGAGCCTGCGAGGTTCGCGCCGCCGAGCGCGAGCACGCTGCCGTCACCGAGCGTCAGAGCGCTCGCCCCTGCCCGCGGCTCGGGCAGGACCTGTAGCGGCAGCCAACCGGCGAGCGCTTGGCCGAAGCGGCTCGTGGACGCGCTGCCCACAGGGCGCCCGTTCGCAGCGCGTCCAGCGTGACCGCCGACGGTCAGCAGCCCGCCGCGCGAGAGGCGCGCTTGGCCTGCGCTGTAGAGGTCGACGCTCGGATGATCGATGGCGATGTGCGACCACGTCGCAATGTCCGCCAAATCAACCTGTGTCGAGGTGTGCGGGTCGCTGGGTGCGTCCGTGCCGGGCGCAAACGGCAGTCGACTCGCATGGGTCACGAGCCGCCCATTCGGGAACAGCGTCGCATGCATCGCGGACACCGGCCACACGAGCGGCGGCTCCCAGAAGCCGCGTTTGGCGCGCAGCGCCACGCCGTCGCCGACAGGCGTGACGTGTGCGTAGACCGTGGGTTCACCGAACACGCCGTGGTCGTTCAACGCACCGTCGCCCGCGTCGAGCACGACGAGCATCAGCTCGCGCACGCCCGTGACATCGATGCGCCCCGTGTGGACCGCGAAGTCCACCCCGCGCAGCACCGGGGACTGATAGCGCAGCGCCCCGTCGGTCAGCACTTGGAACACGACCGAGCCCGCGCTGCCGACCTCGTCGTCGACCCCGACCCAGCTCGAGAACCAGCTCGCGACACCGCCGAGGTCGTGGACGACGACCCCCGTGGCGGCGACGCCGTAGCCGTGGCTGAAGGTGCGCGCGTTCACGCGCAGCGCTCCCCCATCACCGGCGAGCGGTCCACCGACGCTGCGATCGACCTCGACGGGACCGAGGCCCGATTGGGCCCACAGCGCCGGCAACGAAGACAGCGGGTGATCGAGGCGCGCGGGCGGGGCCGCGGGGGCCTGCGGCGGCACGGGGTTCACGCGGCACGTCACCTGCGCGGCGACGGGGAGGGCGCAGGCGAGCGCGCCGACGACGACGGCGACGCGGTGAGTGCGAGTCATGGCGATGCTCCCGGGGAAACATACCCGCCCGGAGCCGCCCGCGCGGGGGTCACTCCCCGCGGATCAGCGTGACGACGTCGCGCGCGACCTCGTTCGGGACGGTGAACGTCATGCTGTAGTGCACGATGCGCCACGTTTCAGCGTCTCGACGCAGGACACCGGTGCCGCGCAGCTCACCGTAGCCCGCGCTCGCGAGGCGCTCGTCGAACCACGCGAGGTCGGAGTCCTCGGGCACGACGACGGTCCGGTCGGAGGGGACGTAGACCCAACCCTTGCCGGGCGTCATGAAGCGCTCGACGTAGGCGCGGAACGCCGTCAGGTCCCAGCGCTCGGTCGCGTCGGTGCCGAGGAACACCGAGTCGGGGGCCATGTGCGCGAGGTAGCGCTCCGCGTCGCCGACGGCGGCGGCCGCGTGCCAGTCGTCGACGACCCGGTGAGCCTCGCGGCGCAGCGCCTGCAGGGAGGGGCGCGGCTGCGGCGTCAGGGGCTCTTGTCGATCGTCCGCGCTCGGGTTGGGGTTCGGGCCTGGGTCCGGGCGCGCCTCCGAGGTGGCGCCCCCGCGCGGGGCGGTTGATTCGATCGGGGCCTCCGGCGGCGCGATGACAGGCGGCCAAGGACCCGCCGCGCGGCAGGCCGCAGCGATCCAGACGAGCGCGGCGACGCGCACCCACTTCGAGGCCGAGGGCTCCGTTACCATCGCCGAGAGTCTACGCGCCAGAAGGCGGCCGCCGTATGCCCCGCGCGCCGCAGCCGAGCCCCGGAACCCACTTGAGCACCCTGCGCCCTCCTTCCACCGTCCCGGTCCGCTCCCGCGGCCGCGCCCGAGTGATCCTCGCGGTGGCCCTCGCGCTCGGCGCGGCGCTCGGGGGAGCCTTCTGGGTCGGCCTATGGGGCGGGGCGGAGGCCCCCGCCCCCCCCGAGCGCGCGCTGGACGATCTCGCACAGACGGAGCCCCTCGCGGCCGATGTCGAGGGCCGGCTCCTGAACGACTTCGTCGGGCCGCTGGCGGCAGGCGAGCGCGCGGCGCCGCTGGCGTTGCTCGCGCCGGGCTTCTGCGGCCGGCTGGACGACGTCGCGGCGCCGCCCGCGCGCCGCGACGAGCGCGGCGAGCTCAGCCAGACGGACCTCACCCCCGGCGGCGCGCGGCTCGACCGCGAGCGCTTCTGCGAGCGCTTGCTGGACCTCGTCGCAGGGTTCGACCGGTACGGCCGGCTCGGGGCGGACATCGAGCGCTTCGAGGTCGACGCCGCCGACCCGCGCCGGGTCTACGCCCACGCGCGCCTGCGCTGGGCAGGCTGGCGCAGCGTCGCCGACGAGCAGCGCGTCGACGTGCGCCTCGTGCTGGCGCTGGCGCTCGAGCGCGAGGACGGCGCGCTCCAAGTGCGCTTCGCGGAGCTCCTCACCGGGCAGGTCTTGGAGGGTGTGCCCCGCTTCCGCGATGTCGCGCGCGAGACGGGGTTCACGTTCGCGGAGTCGCGGCGCAACCGCGACCTCGGCCAGGCGTTCGTCGACCAGCACCGCACGCTCGCGCTCGGCGGCCTCTCGGTCGTCGACTTCGACCGCGATGGACTGCCGGACGTGCTCGCCGCCCGCGCGGGAGAGCTCTCGCTGCTGTTCCAGAACGACGGCCGCGGTGGGTTCCTGCCCCGGCCCTTGCCGCCGGCCAGCGCCGACGAGCACCCCGCGTTCTTCCTCTTCGTGGACCTCGACGGCGACGGGCGCGAAGAGCTCGTCGGCTCGCGCCCGACGGGTTACGAAGGGGACCGAGCGTACGTCGGGCTCTGGACACGACCCGACGGCGGTGATGCTTGGGTCCACCATCCGCGCGCGTTTGCGCTGCCCAATCCAGTGGGTCTGCGGCGTCTCGCCGTCCAGACGGTGGTGCCGTTCGACATGGACCGCGACGGCGACCTCGACCTCTTCTTCGCGGTCTACGGCAGCGCCGCGTCGCGCGGCGAGCACTACAACACCGTCGACGCGACCGACGGCGCCGACAACCACCTGTGCGAGAACGAAGGCGGCCTCCGCTTCCGCGAAGTGAGCGCGGAGCGCGGCCTCAGCGGGACGCGCTACACCTACGTCGCGACCGCCTTCGATTTCGACGGCGATGGACACCTCGACCTGTTCGAGGGCAACGACTTCGGACCGAACGTCCTGTGGCGCAACGATGGCCGCGGCCATTTCCGAGCCGACACGGAGCTCGGGTTCGACGGCGTGCCCGCCTACACGATGGGCGCGACGCTGGCGGACTTCGACAACTCGGGGCGCTGGTCGCTGTACATCTCGAACATGTCCTCGGCGGAGGGGATGCGCATGGTGCCCATCGCCCCAGGCGTCGGCGAGCCGATGCGCAGGACCCTCGCGACGATCGCGCGGGGCAACATGCTGTACACCCAGCGCGGCCCCGGCGAAGCTTGGGAAGAGCGCGGCGTCGCGCTCGGTGTGCACGACTGCGGCTGGGCCTGGGGCCCGACGTTCTTCGACGCGGACAACGACGGCGACCGCGACCTCTTCGTCACCAACGGCTTCACCTCGCACCGCGACCGCACGCGGCCCGACTTCCAGACGCAGTACTGGCGCCAGGTGATCGCCGACGGTCGCGCCCTGGAGCGCGGCGAGCGCGCGCCGAACACGCTCGTGCGCGCGACGCCGACGTCGTTCAACGGTTACGAGAACGATCGGCTCTTCGTGAACCTGGGCGCGGGAGCGCTGCCCGACGCCGCGTTCGTGCTCGGGGTCGATGCGGATCACGACGGGCGCGCGGTCGTGCCCCTCGACTTCGACGGGGACGGGGACCTCGACCTCGCGCTGTGGGCGCTCGACGGGCTCTGCCTGTACGAGAACTGCGGACCGGCGCGCGCGTTTGTGCGCCTGGCGCTCGAGGATCCCGCGTCGCCGCACCCGCCGCTCGGCGCGGTCGCCGAGCTGCGCGCAGGCGGCCAACGGCAGCGCGAGCTCGTCCGCATCGTCGATGGCTTCCAGACGCAGATCTCGACCGAGCTGCACTTCGGCCTCGGCGCCGCCACCATCGTCGACGAGGTCACAGTGACCTGGCCCGATGGCGCCCGCGAGACGTGGCGCGACCTCGCCGTCGATCGCCACCACACCCTCGTGCGCGGCTCGAGCGAAGCGCGCACACGCGCGCTGCCGCGGTGGCCCGCGCACCTCGCGCCGGCAGGCGGCGAGCCGCGGGTCAACGCGCTGCTGCCCGGCGCGCTCGGCGGCTTCGACACTCCGCACGCGGCGGGGCGACCGCTATTGCTGCGTGTCGCGCGCACGGGACACATGGCGTGGCCGACGGCCGAGGCCCTCGTCGCGGCGCCGACGAACTTGCGCGTCGCGCGGGTCCTCGCCGACGGCATCTGGGAAGGGACACCGGCCTTGCGCCGCTCCGAAGCGGACCTCGGCGCATCGGGCCCGTGGCTGCGCGAAGGGTTCGGCGCCACGTTCGAGCGCGGCGAAACCACCGCCGTCAAAGCCCTCACGGTCGTCACGGACGCCGAGGGGCAGCTCGTGCGGACGTTCCGCTTCGAGCCGACCGCCGAAGAGCTTGCGCTCGTCCTGCAGCTCGCGGCAGACGAACCGGCGTTTCCGGCCCTGCTCGTCGAACACGGCCGCCAAGCGCTCGAAGAGCACCGCTACCGCGAAGCGCTGGCGCTCTTCCAAGAGGCGCTCGCGGGCTTCGACGGCGACCCGTCCGCGTGGGAGGGGTTCGGCCGCGCGCACGTGTTGCTGGGCCGCGTGGACCTGGCCGAGGACGCGTACGCGGCGAGTGTGCGCGTCGATCCGGACTACGGCATCGGGCACTACAACCTCGGTGTGACCCGGGCGCACCTCGGCCGGCCCGCGGAGGCGCTCGCGCCGCTGCGCGAGGCGCTGCGGATCGAAGGGCCGCTGCGGCGCAACCTGCTCGCGCTCGGTGAAGCCGCGGCGGTCGCGGGCGAAGACGAGCTCGCGCTCGAGACCTACACGGAGCTCGCGGCGCGGCACCCCGAGGAGGTCGCGGCGCACGTCGCGCTGGGCAAGCTCTACGCGCGCCGCGGCGTGTACGCCGAGGCGGCGGCTGCGCTGCGCAGAGCGCTCGCGCTCGAGCCGGACCACGCCGACGCACGGGCTGCGCTGCGTAAGGTCGAGGCGCTGAGCGGCGCGGCGCCGAACCCGCGCTGACGGCGCTAACGCCCGACGCCGAGCCACTCGAGCAGCCAGTGGCGGCGCGGTGGCGGCGGAGCGGGCTGCGCGACGGGAGGCGCGACCGGAGGCGGCGGCTCCTTGCGTGCGAGCGCCTCGACGTTGCGCTGCGCGGAGGCCTCGAGGCGCGAGGCGACGTCTTCGGCGCGGGCCGTCGCGGCGCGCAGCGACGTCGTGTCGCGCGCGAGGGCCGCCAGGGCCTCCGCCGCTGCGAGCTCGCGGGCGCGCGCGGTCCCTTCGAGGCCTTCGAGGCGCTGCAGGAATGCGCTGCGGTCCTGCGCTGCCATGCGGCGCTCGTCTTCGACCGCGGCGCGGGCGCGGCTCAGCTCGCGCTCTGCCGCGGCGAGCTGCTCGTCGATGCGGCTGCGCTCGCGGGCGCTCGCTTCGCGCTCCAACCCGAGGGCCGCGCGGGCCGCATCGGCGTCGCGGCGCAGCTCGTCGAGCCGCGCGAGCAGCGCGTCGCGCTCGCGCGTCGCACGCTCGAGCTCCGCGCGGCGCTGCAGCGCCTCCTCGGCCGCGCGCGCCTCGGCGATCCGCCGCGCGGCCTCGGCTTCGTTGCGCGCCCCCGTCGATTGTTCGACCAGCGTCGCGAGGCGCGCGTCGAGGCCCGCGACCTCTTCGTCGAGCCGCTGCGCGGTGCTCGAGAGGCGCTCACCGGCCGACGCGGTCGCGGTGCGCACGGCGCCGAGGCGCCCCGAGAGGTCGAACCAGAGCGCGCCGATCGCAGACATCGCCATGAGCCCGGTCCAGAGGCCCGCGCGGCGGTACAGCGGGACCGGCCCGCGCACCGCTTCGAGCTCCAGCAAGCGGCGCTGCGCGAGCAGGAGCCCGGCGGTGCTCGCGCGGCGCTCGCGCTCGGCTTCGTCGAGGCGCGCGCGCAGCTCCGCCAGCACCGGCGCGAGGGTGGCGACGTCGTTCGAGCCCCGCACCGTGGCGCCGTCCACGGCCGCTGCGCGCGGCGACGCAGCGGGCTCGGCTCCAGGCGTTGGCGCCCCCATAGGTGGTGCCCCCGCAGGTGGTGGTGCCAGCGGCGGTGGTTGAACGGGCTCGGACTCCGGCTCGATCGCCCGCTCGGCTGCGGGCTCCGCTGCGAGCCCCTGCGGCGGCTCCTCGAAGAGGTCCCGCAGGTCGACCACGCGCACGACCCGCACGTCCTTGCCCGCGCGCCGCGCCGTCTCGGAGAGCAGCGCGCCAGACTGGACGAGCGCGGCGAGCTCCGCCTCCGCCACGCCCACGACGCGCGCGGCCTCGGCGAGGGTCAGGGCCGCCGAAGGCGCGAGGTCGCGCAGCGTCGTGCCGCTCGGGATCTCCACCTGCGGCACGATAGCGAGCGCCGGGGTGCCGCTGCCACCGTCGAATGGCCCCACCCGGGGCTGAAACACGCGGCGCAGCGCAGGCCGGCGGCGCCCACGAGCAGGCGACATCACGCGCGGCTCGGCGGCGCAAGGGCCGCCCGCGGGCCCCCGCCGGGCTGCCCGACCCGGACGGAGCGCCGCCCGCGCCCCGGTTTTGCCCCTCGGAGCGTGCGTTGGAGCCCGCGTCCGGGCACGCTCTTCGGCCCATGCCCGAAGGCTTCAACAGCGACAAGGACTACTTCGCCAGCTACTCCGACCCCGGAGTGCACCGGCTGATGATCGCGGACCACCCCCGCACGGACGCTTACCGGCGCGCGCTCGAGGCGTGTGTCGAGGGCAAGCGCGTGCTGGACGTGGGCACCGGCACGGGGATCCTGTCGCTCTTCGCGGCGCGCGCCGGGGCCGAGTGGGTCATCGCCGTCGACAACTCGGCGATCCTCGAGACCGCGTGCGAGCTCGCGGCCGAGAACGGCCTCGCGCACCGCATCCAGTTCCTCTCGGCCAACGCGGAGACGATGGTGCTCGACGGCCCCGTCGACGTCATCGTGTCGGAGTGGATGGGGTTCTTCGGCCTGGCGGAGCTCATGTTCCGCAGCGTGCTGCACGCGCGCGACAAGTGGCTGCGCCCCGGCGGCACGATGGTCCCCGGCCGCTTCCGCTTGCAGGTCGCGCCGTGCGACGACGTGCACGTGCACCAAGAGCTCGGCTCGGGGCTCTGGGAGCGGCCCGTGTACGGCCTCGACTTCTCGCTGATGATCGAGCGCGAGGTCGGGAACCCGATCACCGCCGCCTGCGACCTGTCACCCGCGAGCCTGATGGGCCCCGCGCGCAACGTGCTCGACCTCGACCTGCACGTCGCCACCTATGAGCAGTTCTTCTTCACCGCGGCGATCGAGCTGCCGATCGAGCGCGACGGCCGCCTCTGCGGCTTCGGTGGTTGGTTCGAGGTCGACCTCGTGCCGGGCGTCACGTTGAGCTGCTCACCCCACGCGCAGCGCACGCACTGGCGCCAGTCGTACTTCCCGGTGCGGCCCTTTGCGGTCCGCCGCGGCGATGTCGTGCGCCTCGCGATGGAAGCGCAGCGCTCCGAGTACGGCGACGACCGCCTGCCGATCTACTTCATGAACGGCGAGCTCGTGCGCGACGACGAGGTCGTGCACACGTTCTTCTACCGGCACCTCGGCTCGTTCGAGTGAGCCCGGGGCGTCCCCTCTCGCGCACTGCGCGTTGAGGCGACGAACGGTACCAGGTACGACTTGGCGGCGAGGGCGCGCGCTTCGCGCGCGCCCTCGCC
>CAYOBN010000007.1:0-28163 GCA_964402175.1 uncultured Planctomycetaceae bacterium
CTTCCAAAGCGGCGAGGCGCGCGTCCACGTCCTGCAGCACCTCGGGCGCGGCCTCCAGCGCGCCCGCTTCGACGAACCGGCGGCGCGCCTCCATGAAGCGCGCGCGCGCGCGCTCGGTCCGGCCGGCGCGGCGCTCGAGCTCGCCGAGGTCCAGCAGGGTGCGGGCCAGGTACTCCGCGACCTCGGGCTGGCGCTGCTGCGCGTAGAGGCCCATCCAGACCGCCTGCAGCTCGTCCAGGGCGAGCTGCGCGGGGGCGTCCTTGCCGGCGCGCAGCAGCGCGTGGGCGCGGGCCCATTCGGCGCGGGCCCGGCCGAAGCGCGTGGCATCGCTCTGGCGGGTCAGGGCGAGGGCGCGCTCGAAGGCCTCGAGCGCCTCCTCCGCGAGCCCGCGCGCGTCGAGGAGCCAACCGAGGTTCTCCCAGAGGGCCGCCTCCCAGGCCGGCTGGCGCGCGGCGGCGGCCGCTTGGATGCCGCGCCGGGCCCATTCGACCTGCGCGACGCCCTCGGAGACGAGGGACGCCATCTGCGCCGCCTGGATCGCCCGGGCCGTCTCGCCGTGCAGGAAGCAGTACTGGTAGAGCTCGGTGAACGACTGCCGCGCAGCGTCGGTCTGGCCCTCGCGCCAGGCGACGAGGCCGCGGGCCAGCAACACGCGGGTCCACGCCCGCGGGGCTTCGGCGTCGGCGCGCGTCGAGGCCTCGGCCAGCCACGGGGCGGCCTCTCCGACGCGCTCGAGCAGCGCCAGCATGCTGGCCACCTGGGCCGCAGCTTCGACGAACGGCGCGGAATCGCGCTGGTCCCGGGCCGCGAACGCCACGAGCCGGTAAGTCTCGAGCGCGCTGTCGTAGGCCCGCGCCTCGAAGTCCCGGTCGGCGCGTGCGAGCGACTCGACGAGCGTCTCGCCGGGGGCCGCGGTCGGCGCCGCAGCGCAACCGAAGGCCAGGAGCACCACGACGCAGAGGGGGCGCAGCAAGGTCAGGCGGAGGTAGGCCATCGACAAAAACACACCGGGCGAGGGTCCACAGGAGTGGACCCTCGCCCGATGCCCGAGCGGCGCAGGTCGCGCCGCCGACACCCCCGATCGCCGCCACCGCGGACGGTGGCCTGCGACCCTGCGGGGGGCCCTCCGGGGTCAGAGCCGTCGGATCAGAAGCCGACGTTCAGACCGAGGACGATGAGGTCGGCATCACCCGCGTCACCGTCGATCGTCTTGTAGTGGAGGAAGTACTTGTAGTCGTGACCGGCGGCGTAGTAGTTCACGCCGAAGTCGATGATGTTGGTGTCGTTGGCGTCGTCCATGTCCTGGAAGCGCACACCGAGCTCCCAGCCGCCCTGGTCGGCCGTCGCCGGCGTGACCATGAACGTGCCGGTGATGCCGAACGGGGTCGAGTCGGCCGACAGCAGGATCGCGGCCGGGTCGTTCGCGTTCGGGGTCGAGAGGGCGTCGCCGATGTCGGCGAACCACACGTTGACGCTGTACATCGCCGCGGCGACGGTCGCCTGGACGAGGATGCCGCTGGCGTCGTCGACCGCGCCGTCGTCCCAGTAGGACGCCGACAGGGTGCCTTCGACCTGGTCGGGGGCGCCGTAGGAGCCCTCGATCATGTCGACGCCGTCGCCGAGGAAGGCGAACTCACCGCGGAGGGCGATGAGGTAGTCGTCGCCGTCGCCGTCGGTGCCGTCCTGGATCGTGACGGCCCAGTCGAACGCGTCGAAGGCGCCGAGCAGGGCGAGACCCTGGTTACGGGCTTCGAACAGGTTGCCGATCTCCGAGCGGTCCGCGAAGAAGAGGCGGGAGGCGCGGACGAGGGCATCGCGGGCGACGAGCGCACGGAACTGACCGGCGCGCACGTGCAGGTTCGAGCCGATCGGGATGTTGACGTACGCGTCTTCGAGGTTGACGCCGTCGTTCGCCGAGAAGGCGTTCTGGAAGCCGGCCTGCATGACGTACTCGACGTCACCGCGCTTGCCGGTCGCCCGGAGACGAGCTTCGAGCACTTCGAAGCCGCCGAGGTCGACGCCCGGAGCGACTTCGATGTCGCTCGAGGTCAGGTAAGCAAAGCGGATGTAGCCGCCGAAGTCGGGGCCGGTGGACTCGAGGCCGGAGACGCTGGCGCTAAGGGCCTGGACGTCACGGTCCAGACCGGACCACTCGCTCTCCGACGCGAGCGCGGTAGCGCTGGCCATGGACGCCGCGACGGCGCTGATGACGAGCTTCTTCATGGGGATCACACTCCGATGGTGGTGAGAGACAGACAGAGAGGAAGTGGGATGGGGGTTCGAGGCGGCGCATGGTAGTGGGACCTCGCGTTCGCCGCGCGCCTCCGCCGCAAAAAAATCGCAGCTTCGATGCTGGGGGAGTCCATCGGCGGACCCGGGCCACTCCCGCACCGGAATCAGCCCCCAATGCGGATTTTTTTTCCAAGGTGCGGCCAGAGAGCGCTCCGCGGGGTCGCGCGCTGACATTGTTCTCTGCAGGGGTTGCGGGACCCCCCCCGGGGTGACCGGGTGGGCCGATCAAGGACATCTTTTACACCCCAAGTGCACCCCTAAGTGATATCAAGATACAGCCAAATACCCACCAGGCGACGTGATCTAGCTCGAAGTGGCCATCAAGTACACTTCAGGAGCACACGATCTTCCTGCTCACTCTCCGCTGCGGTCGCGCCTGAGGCGCTTCTTCTCGCCGGCGAGCTTCTTGCCCTCGACCCGCCGGCGCTGGGAACCGCGGGTCGGCTTGGTGGCCCGACGCGCCTTCGGAACCGCGAGCGCGCCCTTGAGCAGGGCTGCGAGGCGCGCCCGGGCGGCCTCCAAGTTGCGGCCCTGCTCGCGGTGCTCGGTGGCGCGGATGACGAGGACCCCGTCCCCCACCAAGCGGGCGGCGAGCTGCTCGAGCAGGCGGTTGCGCTGGCTTTCGCTGAGCACCGCGCTCTGGCGGACGTCGAAGCGCAGCTCCACCGCCGTGGCCACCTTGTTCACGTTCTGGCCGCCGGGCCCCCCCGAGCGGACGGCGCGCATCGTCAGCTCGTCGGCGGGCAGGGTCAGGCGAGCGGTGACGGGGAGCGGGTCCATGGCGCAGGTCGGGCGCTCAGTGCGCGCCCGGCGCGGGTCGGCGCCAGCCCTCCGCGAGCCGACGCAGGAAGGGCCACGTGAAGATGCCGGTCTGGTGCCCGTCGGCGAAGCGGATCCCGAGCGCGTAGCGGCCGACGAGCTCGACGTGCTGGTGCTCGAGGTCGTCCCGGACCGTCGCCGGGTCGAGCAGGGGCTCGCCCGTCACCTCGTGCACACAGCGCGCGCAGGGACACGCGCGGCGCACATCGGCGGCGGAGAGGTCCGCGGCAAAGCCATCCCGCCACTCGAGCACCAGCCGCCGCGGATCGCGGCGCCCGATCCGCAGGGGCATGTGCTCGTCTTCGTTCGCGCTCACGCTCGAGGGTGCGCTCGCGCGCGGCGGCGCGGGGGTGGTGGCCAGAGCCGGACTTGAACCGGCGACCCCCTGATTTTCAATCAAGTGCTCTACCGACTGAGCTATCTGGCCGAGGGGCGGAGAGTTTGCCAGGGCGCCCGGCAGCCGTCAAGGTCATTCCCCGCGGAAGAGGGCCCGCGTCCGCGCGATGTCGTCGGCGATGGCGGCGCAGAGGGCCGCGGGGCCGTCGAAGCGCTGCTCGTCGCGCAAGCGGCGCAGGAACTCGAGCTCGACCGTGCGGCCGTAGAGGTCGCCGCTGAAGTCCAGGAGGTGGGCCTCGAGCACCTCGGGCCCGGGGGTCGCCCCCGCCGTGACCGTCGGGCGGCGCCCGATGTTGGCGACCGCGATGTGCTCGCCGAGGCACGGCCCGAGCGCGTGCGGCGCGTCCGAGGTCGGCGGGCCGAAGATGCGCATGCGGCCGGCGTAGACCCCGCCGGGCGGGTGCAGCTCGTGCATCGGATCGAGGTTCGCGGTCGGGAAACCGAGGCGCCGCCCGAGGGCCTCGCCGTGGACCACGCGCGCGAAGACGCTGACGGGCCGGCCGAGCATGCGGGCCGCGAGCCCGAGGTCGCCGAGCTCGACGGCCTCGCGGATGGCGGTGCTGGAGACGACGCTCTCGCCCAGGAGCACCTGCGGCGCGACCTCGACCGGGAAGCCCCGGGCGCGCAGCAGCTCGCTGCCGCCCTCGCGGCCGCGGCCGAACTTGCTGTCGAAACCCAGCACGAACGCGGTCGCGCCGAGGCGCCGGACGAGCAGCTCGTCGACGAAGTCCTCCGCCGAGGTGTCCCGCAGCGCCGCGTCGAAGCGCAGGGCGACGACGTGGTCGATGCCGGCCCGCTCGAAGAGCGCCAAGCGGTGCGCGAGGGTCGTGAGCGTGCGCGGCGCGCGGCCGAGCAGCACCGACTTCGGGTGCTCCTGGAAGGTGACGACCGTCGCGCGCGCGCCGCTGGCCCGGGCGCGGGCGAGGTTCGCCTCCAGGATCGCGACGTGGCCGAGGTGCACCCCGTCGAAGACACCGACGCTGACCACCGCGCCCGCGGGGCGGCCGGGGGACCCCACGGGGAGGTCCTGGACCTCGAGGGTGACCTGCAACGCTCGGTTCGGGGTCAGCCTTGGGCCGCCGTGCGGAAGTCCGCGCGCAGCTCGTCGAGGGCGCCGCGGTGGCGCGCTTTGTCGGCGGGGGTCATGCGGTCCACGATGAGCACCCCCTCGAGGTGGTCGTACTCGTGCTGCACGATGCGGGCCAGGAAGCCGTCGAACTCCTCGGTGTGGGCCTGGCCGTCGAGGTCCTGGAAGTGGACGGTGCAGCGCTCCTGGCGCTCGATGTCCGCGTAGATCCCGGGCAGGGACAGGCAGCCTTCTTCAGCGCGGCTGCGCTTCCCGGCGCGGGCGGTGATGCGCGGGTTCACGAGCACGCGGTTGAGCTCCGGCCGGGCGGGGTCGCCCTCGGGGTTCATGACGAAGAGGCGCACGGAGCTCCCGACCTGCGGCGCGGCGAGGCCCACCCCGCGACTGTGGAACATCGTCGCCAGCATCGCGTCGACGAAGTCGCGCAGGGTCCCGTCGAAGGCGGTCACCTCGGCCGTCTCGCGGCGGAGGACCGGATCGGGAAAGAGGACCACGGGCAGGCCCTGGGGCTCGGGTTCCGCGGTGGGGGTCGGGGCCTCGGCCCGGGATTCGTGCTCGACTTCGGACATCGGTGGGCGGCCGGAGCGCAACCGGCACGGGGTATGAGGATAGCCCACCGTTGACTGCCGTTCCGGCGCCTCCTAAGATTTTCGCCCCTGTTCCCGGCCCGCGAAGGTGTGCCGGGGACCCCGGCGCGCCCGCGCGCCCACACCCGCCCCGTGGACTATTCCAAGCACATCCAGAAGGCCGACGAGGCCGCCCGGCGGAAGAACTACGACTTCGCCGTCGAGCTGTTCCAGCAGCTCCTGGAGATCGATCCGGACGTCGGCGAGGCGCGCGGCAAGCTGCGGCGCGTCCTGCGCGCTCGGCACGAGGCGAACAAGGGCTCGAAGCTCTTCCGGATGATGAAGGGCGCGGCGCCGCTCGCGGCGGCGAAGGCGCTCGCCAAAGCCGGCAAACACGACGCGGCGGCCAAGGCGTGCGAGAAGTACCTCGCGAGCGAGCCGCTCGACGTCGAGGGCAACATGCTGCTCGGCGTGTCGCTCGAAACCGCGGGGCACTTCAAGTCCGCGCTGGCGGTCTTCGAGTTCGTGGCCGAGCTCGATCCGCGCAACCCCGAAGGGCTGAAGCGCGCGGGCGCGATGATGGCGCGCACGGGCGATCCGCTGAAGGCGCTCGAATACTACGAGCGCGCGCTGGAGGCCGATCCGCGCGACCGCGATGCCCTGAAAGCGCGCAAGGACCTGGCGGCCGAAGCGGCGCTGGTGAAGGGCCGCTACGACGGCGTGCAGCACTCGCGCGAGCAGCTCGTCGACCGCGCCGAGGTGCAGCGGCTCGAGCGCCGCGGCCGGGTGCACCTCTCCGACGAGGAGCTCGCCGAGGAGCGCGACCGGCTGTCCGCGGCCGTCGACGCGAACCCGCGCGACGTGGGGCTCCTGGTCGAGCTCGCCGGGGTCCTGGAGAAGCTGAAGGACCCCGAGGGCGCGCTGGACCTCGTCGAGCGCGCGCTGAGCCTGCGCCCGAGCGACAGCGAGCTCGCCGAGCGGGCGGAGGCCCTGCAGGTCAAGTCGCTGAAGCGCCGCATCAACCGGGCGGAGAAGCTCGGGGACCCCGAGGAGGCCGAGCGCCTCGAGCGGGAGCTCGCGCGCTGCGAGCTCGGCGCCGCCCGCGGGCGGGTCGAGCGCAACCCTGGGGACGCCGGGTCGCGCCTGGAGCTCGGGCGGCTCCTCTTCCGGATGGGCGAGCACGACCAGGCCGCGGGGGAGCTGCAGAAGGTCCTCACCGACCCGCGCCGGGCCGAAGACGCCCGGTTCCTCCTGGCGCAGTGCTTCCAGGCCAAGGGCTTCCAGGACCTCGCCCGCAAGGAGTTCGAGCGGGTCCTCGAGGGGCGGCCGTCCGTGGACGAGCGGGCCCGGGAAGTGCTGTACAATCTGGGGCTGATCGCGGAGGCCGAGGGTGACTCGGCGGCCGCGCGCGCCCACTACGCCCGCATCTACGAGGTCGACATCGGCTACCGCGACGTCGCCCAGAAGATGGAGGGGCTGCGCTGAGCGCCCCCGACCGAACACGCCGTCCCGCCAGCGCGGGGCGACGTCCCTGACCAACGACCCCGACGCAGAAGCAAGAGAGCATCCGAATGCCGAACAGCAAGCAGGCCATCAAGCGTATGAAGACGGACGAGAAGCGCCGCGCGGCGAACCGCGTGCTCGCTTCCACGATGAAGACGGCCGTCAAGAAAGTCCTCAGCGCCGAGGACGCCGCGACCGCCCAGGCCGCGCTGCCGATGGCGATGAAGCGCATCGACAAAGCCGCGAAGTCGAACGTCATTCACAACAACACCGCGTCGCGCAAGAAGGCGCAGCTCGCCAAGGCGATCGCGGCGAAGAAGGCCTGATCGGAAGGCTGCGGCCGCCATGGCTTTCGAGACGAGCGACGCGCACTCGCACCGCTGGCACCAACCCGTCCGGGTGCCGCGGGCGAAAGAGGGCATCTTCGAGACCGCGCGCGAGCTCGTCGAAGCCCTCGATGGGTGGAAGCTCGAGCGCGCGGACGAGCAGCGCCTCGAGCTGCACGCCACGAAGTCGAACGGCTTCCTCGGCGGCACTTCGCGCATCACGGTCACGGTGAAGGGTCCCGATGGGATGCCGTCGTCGGAGACCCACGTGCGCTCGGAATCCCAGGGCGGTCTGCTCAACAAGGACCGAGCGAACGTCGCGCAGTTCTGCGAGAAGTTCTGGATGCGCGTGACCTGAGCCATGGCCGACGGCACGCGGCTCGCGGTGATCGGGCTCGGCTACGTGGGCCTGCCGGTCGCCCTCGCGTTCCAGCGGCAGTTCCCCGGAACCATCGGCTTCGACGAGGACTGCGCGCGTGTGACCGCGCTCGCAGCGGGCCACGATCGCAACGGGGAGGTCGATGCAGAGACCCTGCGGGGGTCGGGGTTGCGTGTCACCGCAGACGCGAGCGAGCTCGCCCCGGCCGAGGTCTACATCGTCGCGGTGCCGACCCCGATCGATGGCGCGCGCCGGCCGGACCTCGGGCCGCTGCGCCGCGCCGCGGAGAGGGTCGGGGTGCACCTCGCGCCGGGGGACGTCGTGGTGCTCGAATCGACGGTGTATCCGGGCCTGACCGAGGAGGTGTTCGGGCCGCTGCTCGAGCGCGCGTCGGGCCTCGTCGCGGGCCGGGACTTCCACCTGGCGTACTCCCCCGAGCGCATCAATCCGGGCGATCGCGAGCACACCTTGGAGCGCGTCGTGAAGGTGGTCGCGGCGGACGATGCCGCGACGCTGGAGCGGGTCGCGGCGCTGTACGGGCGCATCGTCCCTGCGGGGATCCATCGCGCGCCTTCCATCCGCGTCGCAGAGGCCGCCAAGGTCATCGAGAACACGCAGCGCGACGTGAATGTCGCGCTGATGAACGAGCTCGCGCTGTTGCTGGACCGCCTGGGGCTGCGGACGCGCGATGTGCTCGACGCAGCGCGCACGAAGTGGAACTTCCTGCCGTTCACACCGGGCCTCGTCGGTGGGCACTGCGTCGGCGTCGACCCGTACTACTTGACCGCGAAAGCCGAGGCCGTCGGTCACCACCCCGAGGTGATCCTCGCTGGGCGGCGCATCAACGACACCCTCGGTGAGTTCATCGCGCAGAAGGTCGTGAAGCTGCTAGCCCGGCGCGGCTGTGGGCCCCGCGGCGCGCGGGTCGGGGTGCTGGGCCTGACGTTCAAACCCGATGTGCGCGACCTGCGCAACAGCCAGGTGCCGCGCATCATCGCCGAGCTCGTCGCGTTGGGCGCCGACGTGCGCTTGCACGACCCGTCGATCGCGCGCGAGGATGCGCTCTGCGTCGTCGACGGTTCCGCGAAGATCGCAGACTCCATCGCGGAGCTCGGCGCGCTGGATGCGCTCGTGTTGGCCGTACCCCACCGCGAGCTCCGAGCGCTGCCTGTCACGGAGCTCTTGGCGCCGCTCTGCGATGGCGGCTGGGTGATCGATGTCACGTCAGCGCTCGATCCGAACGCGATCGAGCCCCGCTGGGGTTATTGGTCGCTCTGAGGCGCGCCGCCATCGCGCGCTGCGATCACGGCGAGCGCGGGTACGAGCAGGAGCGTGATGAGCGTCGCGAACGCCACACCGCCCGA
This sequence comes from uncultured Planctomycetaceae bacterium, assembly GCA_964402175.1. Classification (GTDB taxonomy): domain Bacteria; phylum Planctomycetota; class UBA1135; order UBA1135; genus JAWKUK01. The sequence continues at coordinate 8,733 of CAYOBN010000007.1, forward strand.
GAGGCTGATCGCCATCGGGATGAGGAACTTCGCCTGGACGCTCTCTTCGAGCACCATCGGTGCGAGGCCCACGAAGGTCGTGAGCGAGGTGAACAACACGGCTCGGAAGCGGCTCCGCGCGGCTTCGAGCGCCGCCTCGACCATCGTCGCACCCGCCGCCCGAACCTGGTTCATCCGATCCAGCAGCACGACGCTGTCGTTGATGACGACCCCCGTCAACGCGACGATCCCGAACATCGAGAAGAAGCTCAGGTCGTAACCCAGAAAGACGTGACCCAGCACGGCGCCGACGATACCCAGCGGGATCACGGACATGATGAGCAACGGCTGGATGTAGCTGCGCAAGAGCGCCGCGAGCAGCCCGTACATCGCGAGCAGCGCCACCCCCATCGCACGCGCGAGGCTCAGCATGCTGTCCTTGCGCTCGCGCTCGGCGCCCTCGAAGGAGAAGCCGAGGCCAGGGATGTCGCGCTGCAATGCGGGCAGCACCGCCGTCGCCAGCTCCGTGTTGAGCGCGCGGGCGTCGGCGATCTGATCGTCGACATCCGCGGTCACCGTGACGATGCGGCGCCGGTCAGCCCGCTCGATCGTCGCGTCGCCGCGGCCGAGCGTGGCGCGCGCCACGGTGAACAGTGGAGCCTCGCGTCCATCGGGGAGACGCACTCGGAGCTCCTCGAGGCTGAGCGGATCGCGGCGCTCCGCTTCGGTGTAACGCACGAGCACCAAGACCTCGTCGCGCCCGCGTTGGATGCGCTGGACCTCGGCGCCGCGATAGGCGCGCCGCACCTCGCGCGCGAGGAGCGCAGGCGTCAGACCGGCTGCGACACCAGCGTCGCTCAGCTCGAACGCGAGCTCGCGCTTGCCGGGCCGGAACGAATCGGACAGCTCCACGATGCCGACTTTGGTGCCGAGGTGCCGCCGTACCTCGGCGACGGCCAGGCGGAGCTGCGCCACGTCGGCGTGTGAGAGCTCGACCTGGATGTCGTCACCCGCGGAGAGGAGGGTGCTGTTGAACTCGAGCTTCGTCGCACCGACGAGCTCGCCGACCTCTTCGCGCCAGCGGGCGACGAGCGCCGCAGACGAGATCTCGCGTGCTTCGCTCGGTACGAGCGCGAGGGCGACCTCGGCGACGTGGCCGCCGGAGCTCCCCGCGCCGGCATCGGGGCCGCCGCCCCCACCAAAAGGCTGTGAGCCGAGCGTCGCAGCGATGCTGCGCACCAGGCGCGACTCCTCGAGCGGCACGTCGCCCTCGAGGGCTCGGCGCGCTTCGTCTGCGGCGGCGACCACACGTTCGAGCGCGCGCTCCGTGTCCGCGGCCGCGACTCCGAGCGGCAGCTCGAAGCGCACCGACACATCGTCGGCGTCGATCGCCGGAAAGAGCACGAAGCGCACGAGCCCGCCGCGGACCGCGCCGACCGTCAGTGCAAAGATCGAGATCGCGACCGCGACGGTGACGAAGCGCCAACGCAGCGCGACGCGTAGAACGGGCAGATAGACGCGCTCCACGACTTGCTCGAGCAAGCGCCGCAGCGCGTCCTGGACGATCGTCAGCGCGCCCCGGCGGTGAACCACTCGCCCCCCGGAGAGGTGTGCCGGGAGAATGAAGAGCGATTCGATCAGCGAGAGGAACAACACGCTGATCACGACGACGGGCACGACCCAGAGGATGTCGCCGAAGAAGCCCGATGTGAAGTACAACGGGGCGAACGCGATCATCGTGGTCACCACCCCGACGACCACGGGGGCGACGACCGCGCGGAGCCCTTGCAGCGCAGCCTCGTGCGCGGGCACGCCCTTCTCGCGCAGCGCGAAGATGCTCTCCCCCACCACGATCGCGTCGTCGACGACGATCCCCAGGACCAGAATGAACGCAAACAGCGAGATCATGTTGATCGAGCCGCCCAGGGGCTGGATCAACACAAACGCGCCGAGGAACGACACCGGAATCCCGAAGGTCGTCCAGAAGGCGAGGCGCAGGTCCATGAAGAGGACCAAGACCGCGAAGACGAGCACCAATCCGATCAGGCCGTTGCGCAGCAGCAGCTCGATACGGCTCTTCAGGATGTCCGCCGAATTGCGCCAGATCTCGACGGAGAGGCCGTCCGGAACAGCGAGGCCCGCAAGGTGCTGGTGTACGGCGCGCTCGACCTCCAAGACCTGCTGACTGCCGAGCGCCTTCACAGCGACGTAAGCCGCGGGGTCGCCGTTGAATCGGCTGACGACGTCTACGTCTTCGAAGCCATCGACCACCCGAGCGACGTCGCGCACTCGCACCACGGCGCCGTCTTCGGTCGCTCGAACGACGATGTCCTCGAAGTCGCGCGCGACATAAGCCTGGGCGTCGGTGCGGAGCAGCAGCTCGCCGCGCTCGGCGCGGATTCCGCCGCCGGGTAGATTGACCGACGACGCCGCGACCGCAGCGGCCACGGCCTCGAACGAGAGCCCGTAGCGGCGCAGGTCGACCTCGGAGACTTCGATCGCGACCTCGTAATCGCGGATCCCCTGGACCTCGACGAGGGTGATCCCTTCGAGCAGCGTCAGGTCCTCGCGCAGTTGCTGGGCGAACTCACGTAGGGTGCGCTCGGGAGCGTCACCGTGAATCGCGATCGTCACCACTGGTCGAACGAGAGCGACGTCGGCCACACGCGGGTTCTCGGCCTCCGCAGGCGGGAAGTCGCGCAGCGCGTCGACAGCGGCTTTGACGTCGTCCAGGACTTCGGCGTCGGCCGCATCGTCGAGGAGCTCTGCGGTGACCGTGCCAAGGCCCTCGCTGGCCACCGAACGAACGCGCTCGATCCCTTCGATGCCCGCGAGCGCCTCTTCGACGCGCCGACAGATCCCCTCTTCGACTTCGACCGGAGTCGCTCCGGGATAGACGACGGAGACCTGCACGGTCCGTGGGTCGATATCGGGGAACACCGTGACCTGCGTGCGCAGCGCGAGGAACGCGCCGAACACGAGGAAACCTGCCATCAACAGGTTCGCCGCGACGTGGTTGGTCGCGAACCACTCGAACAAACCCCGCGGGCGCTCGCGGGATTCCCGTTCAGGATCCGTCGCGGCGCTCACTGGCCGGCTCCCGTCTCGGTCACGCGCACCGACATGCCGTCGGTGACGACCGAAAGGTCGCTCGTGATCACCTCGGTGCCGTCGACGAGACCACGAACGAGCAGCGCTTCACGGCTGCGGCGCACGACCTCTACGGGGACAAAACGGACACGCCCCTCCGTGACGCACCAGACGATGTCGTTCTCGCGCAGAGCGCGCTCGGGCAGCGCAACGACGGAGTCCAGCTTCGCGCCTTCGAACGCGACCTCGACGAAGGTCCCAGGCAACAGGCGGACACGCTGGCGCTCGGGCACGGCGTCGAGCGGGAGCGCCACGACCACACGCGCCAACCGTGTCCCACGGGTGAGCTCGGCTTCCAGCCGAGCCACTTCACCGGTGAGGACCACGCGCTCAGCCCCCAGCGTCGCTTGCAACGTCACTGTGGTCGGAGGCTTGTCGCTCGGATCGCCGGGCAACGTGATCCAGCCCAGCTCGTCGGTGCGGACCGGGACAGCGACTTCGAGGACGTCAGCGGCGTAGACCTCACCGAGGCGTGTATTGGGCGCCACGACTTGGCCGACGTCCACCGAGGCGCTGACGACACGGCCAGCGAAGCGCGCTCGGATGGAGGTCCGCTGCAGGTCCAATGCAGCGCGATCCCGCGCTGCGGTCGCCGCGGCTTTGCGCGCCTCGGCCTCGGCGACCTGCGGCGCGAGGACCACGAGCGGCGGTGCGGGTGTATCACCTTGCAGTGCGCGCCATTCCGCGGACGCGGCGGCTGCCCTGGCCCGGATCTCCTGCAGCGCCGTCTCAGCGCCAGCGATGTCCGCCTCTGCACGCGCGAGGGCCAGCTCGTACTCACGCGGCTCGAGCTCGAGCAAGAGCTCGCCCGCTTGGAAGCGTCCGCCTGCGCGCAGCTCGGGGTGCATCGCGATCACTTCACCGCCGACCTCTGCCACGAGGCCGATGCGTGTGCGCGCGGTGAGCTCGCCGTTGCCGCGTACGACGACGCTGTGGCGGCCGCTCGTGACGCGCGCGACCTCGACCAGTGGCGCGTAGACGGCATCCGCGCGCCGCGGCGGCGGCGCCCGGCGCGTCGAGAGGGCGCGCGCACCGATGAAGCCGCCCGCGATGACGAGCAGGACGAAGAGGGGCTGCAGGACCCAGCGCTGCGCGCTGTCGAGGTGGCGGATGACCCGTTGCATCGGAGCTGATCGGCCCACCGACGGAGCGCAGAGCGCGGCGGTGCTCTGTGCTCGGCCCTGGCGGAGCGAGGGTCGGCAGGATACTGGACCCGAGGCGCGGGCGTGGATTGCAGCGGGGTCACGCGCTGCGCCTCGCCACCCCTGACCTAACTCTGGCGCTGGAGCGAGCTCGCGAGCCACTCGACGCGGCGCAGCTCGCGGGCCGCTCCACGGCCGACGTCCTGCATCCAACGGGCGCGGAGGACGGGATCCTCACGGCGCGAGTCGGCTTCCATCAAGAGGAACACACGCGGCTCACGCGCGCTCCAGAGCAGCGCCGGATGGGGTACGTCGAGGCTCGGGATGACCCGCTCGTGCAGCGGTGAGACGATGAGCTGATCGAGCACATAACCTGCGCGCTCGCGGGTCTCTGGGTAACGCAGATGGCGCGAGACGTGGATGTCGCCTCCGATCAACACCGCGCCCGTGATGCCGGCCGTCCCGAGGAAGCGCTCCAAGCGCTCGCGCTCGTGGGGGAAGCTGCCCCAGTCGTCGGACTCCGAGTTCTCCTTGTCGTCCCAGATCATGCCGCAAGCGAGCAGCTTGAACGGCGCAGTCGAGGCTCGCAGACCCTCTTCGAGCCAGCGCCACTGCGCCGCGCCCAGCAACGTCGGACGCCCTTCGCTGTCGACCTCTGTGCGGGCGAACCAGCGGGTATCCAGCAAGAAGACCTCGACGGGGCCGCGGCGGAACGCCGTGTAGATGCCCTCCGATCCCGTGCCGTACGAAGCGTGGGCACGGTGCTCCACAAACGCGCGGCGTGTGTTCTCCTTGCCGACCAGACGTCCATCGGAGTCGTTCGCACCGAAGTCGTGATCGTCCCAGGTCCCCCAGACCGGGATGCCGCGCGCGAGTCGAGCGAGCTCCGGCACCTCCAAGAAATGGCGGTGCTTCTCGCGCGCGGACTCCAGATCGCACGTATCGATGTAAGGCGTATCGCCCAACAGAACGAGGCCCTCGGCGCCCGCGAGCTCCATCGCGGACCAAACGGTCGAAGGGTCCGACGCGGCGCACGAGCCGAACGCGAGCGCGACGTGCGCAGGCTCCTCGGGTGCGGTCGAGAAGCGGCATTGCGGACCGCCTGCGATCAGCACCTCACCTTGCAGCACCCGGTAGGCGTAGGACGTCTCGGGCTCGAGCCCCGTGACACACCAGGTCAGGCAGCGATCGCGCTCAGCGCTGGCCGTCGCGTCCACCGAGATTTCGCCCCCCGCGCCCCGAACGCGCAGCGTGTAGACCCCTTCGCGCTCCGGGCGCATCCAGAGGTACGCCGTCGTCGTGTCGACGTGCCCGACCATCGGGCCCACCGCGGCCTCCCGGGGAGGCGGCGCCGCAACCACCGGAGGTGCGCTCCCTTCGGCTACGCTGCGGACGTACGCACGCAGCGCGACGCCGAACGCGAGCGCGGAGCGCACTTGAGCCTCGGGCGCGACCGCCTTCCCATCGCGGCGCAGTTTGTCGAACCAGAGAGACGAGACCAGGAAGCGCCCGCGCCCGTGTGCGACTTCGACGAGAGCAGCGCGCTGCGCGGAGCCCTTGCCCGTCGCGACCAGGCACTGGGCCCCAGTCCAACGCTCGATGCCTTCCCAGCTCACCTCATGCCCATCCAGGTTCGCGCTCTCTTCGGTCAGAGGCAACCAGCCGAGCGAGAACAACGGGTGCCCCTCGCCCACCAAGCCCTTCAACGGTCGATCATCGGCGTCACCGCGACGGACGTCACAGCCCGCGGGAAGGTAGGCCGCCCGCGCGCCGAACTGATCGCTCTGCGCCAACTCGAGGACGACCCCGCCCTCCGCGACGAACCTCTGCAACGCTGCAGCGTGCGCGCCGAGGAACCCCGCGAGCTCGGACCCGTTGTTCGTGAACGAACCGAAAGCGACGAGGTCCACCTCCTCCAGCGCCCCAGCCGTCAGCGGCTGCACACGGAAGCCAGCCTCTGTCAGCAACCATCCCAGCCCCGTCGCCCCGCCGGTCCAACGGTCTTCGAACTCGAGGACCGCCGCGCGGGGGACGTCCTGAACCGGCGCGCACAGCGCGAGCGAAGTGAGGAGGATCGGAGTGAACATAGGCGCTCTCGTGGTCCGAGAGGATGCTCCAACGGGGCCGTAGGCGTCCGTGAAGATCCTCGGGGTGTTCTGCGAAGTTGCTGCGACGGAGGCGTCGTGCGGGCGCGAAGCCTATCGTCCCTGGGACCCGCTGGCACCTCACCACCTGCGAGACCCGCAGGTCTCCTCACTGAATGAGTTCCCTCCAATATCCGCCGATTCAAAGATTCACAGCGATTTGACCGTCCTCGCCCCACAGGTTAGGGTCGGGCATGCCCCGAGTCTCCCAGCGTCGCCCACCTGAACCCTGGTGGGCAGAGCTCGACCAGGACGAGCTGCTGCAGGTCCGACTGTGCGACCTCGGGGTGCGGATCGAGGGCACCGCTCTTCAGCGACGGGTCCAGAAGCTGTGGACCGAGCTCCAGCGCGCCGGCCTGCGCTTCAAGCCGCACGTCTGGCTCTCGACGGGCTGGTTCACGCCGGAGGGCGTGCCCGGTTTCGCCATTCCCTTCTACCTGGCCCACCCTCGGCTGGCGCGGCTGGAGCACACACAGATGTTCGAAGTCGAAGGGGGCACGCAGAGCTACTGCATGAAGCTCCTCCGCCATGAGGCGGGCCATGCCCTCGACAACGCGTACGGGCTCCATCGGAGGTCGCTCTGGCGAGAGACCTTCGGCAACTACTCGAAGCCCTACAAGTGGCACTATCGGCCCAACCCGGGCAGCAAACGCTTTGTCCACCATCTGGACTTCTGGTACGCGCAGAGCCATCCCGCCGAGGACTGGGCCGAGACCTTCAGTGTTTGGCTGCGACCCGAGGCGCTCTGGCGACGGGAGTATGCAGGCTGGCCTGCGCTCGCGAAGCTGGAAGCGGTCGACGAGCTGCTCGCGGGCCTGCACCGCGCGCGCAGGGTCGCGACGTCCAGAGGACGGCCTGGCTCTCTGACGTCCGAGCGCATGACGCTGCAGGACTACTACCGGCGTCGGAAGCGTTCGTTTGTCACCTCTGAGCCCGCAGAGATCGACAAAGAGCTCCTGCGGCTCTTTCGCCAGGGCGCTGCGAGCTCCAAGCGGCCGTCTGCGGCGAGCTTCCTGCAGCGTCATCGACACGAACTCAGGACGCGGGTCTCCGCGATCACGGGGCAGTACCGCTACGATGTCGAGCAGGCCCTGCGGCTCATGCTGGCGCGGTGCAAGGAGCTCGAACTGCGGCTCTCGTGCTCACAAGCCGAGGCGCGGGTCAGCGCAGCGATCCTGTTGACGATGATCACGATCCTCACATCCCGCGGGCGACAGGAGTTCCACCGATGAAGCGCTTGCGGGTCCTGATCCTGCTGCACGAAGGCCTCGAACCGCCCGCCACGGTCGAAGGTCTGTCTGCGGCGACCGTGCGCCCTTTCAAGATGGAGTACGACATCGGCGTCGCGCTCCACAACTTGGGGCACGAGGCGATCCTCGTTCCGGTCGGAGATGACCTGTCGGTGGTGCGACGTGCCATCTCCGAGCATGGACCGGACATCTGCTTCAACATGCTGGTCAGCTTCCATGGTGTGCGAGCATACGACGCGTACATCGCGAGCTATCTGGAGCTGCTCAAGGTCCCGTACACAGGCTGCAACCCGCGCGGGCTCTTCCTCGCCGGAGACAAAGAGCTCTCGAAGAAGATCCTCGCTTACCACCGCGTCCGTGTACCGCGATTCCAAGCGTTCCCGTTGGGCAGCCGGGTCCCGAAGCGTGTGTCGCTGTCGTTACCAGCCATCGTCAAGTCGCTCTCGGAGGAGGCGTCGCTCGGCATCTCACAAGCGTCCATCGTGCACACCCTGGAGGCGCTGCGCGAGCGGGTGGCGTACGTCCACGAGCGGGTCGGCACGAGCGCCATCGCCGAGGAGTACATCGAAGGCCGCGAGCTGAGCGTCGGGATGCTCGGAAACGACCGAGTGCAGGTCTTCCCCCCCATCGAGACGCTCTTCCAGAACCTGCCCCCCGGCTCGGAGCCGATCCTGACCGAGCGTATCAAGTGGGACCTCGAATACCAGGACAAGATCGGCCTCACCGCCCGGCCAGCGGAGGGGCTCGCGCCCGAGCTCGAGCAGCGGATCAAGCGCACGGCGCGCCGGGTCTTCGCTGCGCTGCAGCTCTCGGGTTACGCCCGGATCGACTTGCGTCTCACGCCGGAGGGAGCGGTCTACGTGCTCGAAGCGAACCCCAATCCGGATCTGGCCTTCGGCGAGGATTTCACTGCGGGCGCAGAGCGTGTCAGGCTCGGTTACGAGCAGGTGGTGCAGCGCATCCTGAACCTGGGTGCGAGCTACAAGCCGCCCTGGTCGCACCACGCCGGCTGAGGTCCCAGCGCTGGCGGCGCCCGGCAGCCGTGCTGGTGCGACGACGGCTCTCCTTCCTGCCGTCGCCTATAATCCCTACGCGGCCGCGGTCCCCATCCCCGCCGCCTGCGATGCCCATGCGTTGTTTCACCTCCTCAGCCTGCCTCCTCTCGCTCGCCCTTGCGTCCTGCGCCGCGAACGGCGACGTCGGGGACTGGGACAGCGGCGAGCCCTCGCTGCAGCGGCTCACGCTGCTCGTTGGACAGCGCTCGCTCGACAGCGATGACTTCGAGCCCGTCGACGATCAGCCGCTCTTCGGGGTCGAGCTGTCCGATGGCGGCGAGGACGCCAACATCGGCTACGAGTTCGGCGTGACGGTCTCCTCCGACTCGGAGGACGTGTTTTTCAGCGGCCTCGGCGTCACCGAAGTCACGGGCACGATGGCGGAGCTCTACCTCGGTGTGCGCAAGGAGTTCCCGAGCCACGGCGTTCGCCCGTTCATGGCCGCGGGCCTCTCGGCGGCGCGGGGCGAGCTCGAGGTCGGTCCGAACAGCGCGGACGACACGATCTTCGGCTTCTACGTGCACGGGGGCCTGATCTTCCCCGTCTCGGACGTGCTGTCGATCGTCGCTGACCTGCGCGCGCGCTTCGGCGAGGAGTTCGAGGTCAACGGCGTCGAAGGCGACGGCGACTTCGTGACGATCGGCTTCGGTCTGGCGTTCGGTATCTGAGCCCGACGTTCGCGCGCGCCGTCAGCGCGGCGCGCCGTATCGCTGGCGGTACTCCTGGACCGGCGCGAGTCGTTCCAGCCAAGCCGAGGCGTCCGCACGCAGCGGGTCCTCGGAGCTGGCGGCGCCAGCGAAGCCGCCGCGAAAGCCCCCGGGGATCTGGCTGTGTTCGGCCCCGTCTTCGACGAAGTGGTACTCGAATCCAGGGACGAACAGCTCGCTCGGAGCATGGACGTCGAGCGTCCGGGTCAGGTACGGCGTCAGCGAGGTCGTGAGCGCCTGCGGCGGATTCACCCAGACGTGGGTCGGCGTCGCGATGAACTGGTACTGGATGCGCCGATTCAAGGACAGGATGCGGGTCTTGTGCACCGTACCGCGGTAGAGGTTGCTCGCGGCCACCGAGCGAGAGACGAAGCCGCGTTCGAAGTCCGGGGCGTAGCCGCGCACGAACCTCAGGCTCTCGGGCACGTTACGGCGCAAGAAGCGCGCGATCGGACGGTTCCCGTGGATCACGGCACGGCTCTGCTCGCGCTCCCGCGGTGCGGTGAAGTCGCGGTACGGCGCGAGTCGTCCGGGGGGCGCATTGCGCAGGACGAGCAGGACCGCGGAGTCGTCGCGAGCCGGCTTGAGCACTCGACTCGCGGCGTCGAGCGCGGCCTGGACCTCATACGGCAGGTCGGTGGTCTCTTCAGCGCTCTCCGCGACGAGGTCTCCACCCTCGCGGCGCCAGCGCAGGGCGCCCTTGCCGACCCAGTCCTCCTCGGGGCTGTGGATGACGTGGGTCGCCGAGCGCCAGACGAGGGAGATGTCCTTGTAGAAGATGCGCGGCACAAAACGCTTGGGCTCACGGCCGCGCGCGGACATTCGCCCCACATACGCGACCATGAACCCGAGGTGCGGGTCGAACAGCGGCCGCGACAGGTACACACGCCAGCCGAAGAGGGACAGGCGCGTCTGCGGCAACGTCAACGGATCGAGCAGCGCGCTCGGGTCCTCCCGTGCGAGGCCCACCGGCGCGAGCACGGCGCCGCGCTCGAGTGCATCGAGGAACTCCTTGCGCACCGCGCGTGCGGTGCGCACATCGAGCGCCACGTCGGGCAGAGCGCCGACCGGGTTGGATTCCAGGCCCACGGCGTGAGGATAGCGACCCGTGGGCCTTGGGGCCTGCGGCCTCAGAGGAACGTCACTTCTACCGCGTCGCTGAAGTTGGACGTGACCGTCGGGTTCGCATCGCGGTACCAACACTGGAAGGTGCGCGTGTCCCCAGGCACGAGGACCTCCGAGCCGAGCGCCGTGGGCATATTGGTCAGGTCGATCACGAGCGAGAACTGACCCGTGGCGCCGGAGTTCTGGATCTCCTGCAGCGCGGAGCGGCTGAAGCGGCCGACGCTGCCGCCCAGGCACAGCGTGCCCTGGCTGCCGCCGGGACCCGCGACGAGCCCGCGCGCGGTGCCGCTGAGGAAGTAACCGAAGGTATTGGTCGGCAGCCCCGAGCACGTCAGCGTCACGTCGTTCGCAGCGACACCGACCGAGCCGAAGGCGCCGATGACCGCGGGCGCGCCCGTCGAGTTGGGGACGGCGGTGCAGTACGACGTCCCGATCGCGGGGGGGCCGCCGCCGCCGATGTCGCCCCCGATCCCGACGAGGTTGAGCCCTGTCGTGAAAAGCGGCGTCGCGTTACCGGTCGTCAGGTTCAGCTCGACCACGCAGCCTTGGGTGTTCTGGTCGCAGACACCGAAGAGCCGGTCGCTCTGGCGGTCGTACCAGATGCCGACGATGCCGGTCGTGTTGGTCGGACCGAGGAGGGTCGAGGCCCCCGTCATCGGGTTCAGCAAGTAGAGCTCGTTCGAGATCGGCGCGTGCGCCACGAACGACGAGAGGCGAGGAACGTAGTCGAGGCCCCAGATGTTCAAGAGCCCCGTCGCACCGACGAGGGTCGCTGCGCCCGTGACCGCATCGACCTCGAAGAGGTTGCCGATCGACGCGCCGTACACCTTGCCGTTGTCTTCGTTGTTGCAGAGCGCGAAGGTCGGGGGCGGGCTGCCGCCCAACGGCGTCACCACGTTCGTCGTGAGATCGAGGCGGAAGCGCCCTGCGCTGACACCCGAGAGGAGCAGCTCGTTCGGTGTCGCGCCGTTGGCGATCCCGAAGAGCAGGTTGACGCCGGTGGACTGGAGCGGCAACACCGCTTGCGCTGCGATGTCGAGCTCGCGGAGCTGACCACCCAGGGTGGCGCAGTAGGTGCGCTGCGCGGGCGCCAGCGACGTCAGCAGCGCGAGGGCACCCAGGAACGGCAGTGCGTGGGTCGATGCAGGAGAGATCATGGGACCGACGGTACACCAGGTCGGTGAACCCCGCCAGCCGAGCCGCGCCTGAGATTCAGTGAACGTTCTGTACGAGCCGCGGCGCCGCAGCGGCCAGCAAGCGGCAGAAGGAGTCCGACATGACGCGGCCCGCTTCGACGACTTCGGCGTGCGAGAGCACGCCCGGCGTAAGGCCAGCGCCTGCGTTCGAGATGCACGAAATGGCAGCGACCCGCATTCCGCACGCATGGCCGACCGCGGCCTCGCAGACGGTGCTCATTCCGACGGCGTGACCGCCGAGCCGCACGAGGTGCCGGATCTCGGCCGGAGTCTCGTAGCTGGGGCCGAGCAAACCGACATAGACGCCGCGCTGCAAGCTGATGTGCTCGGTCGCTGCGGCTGCGTCGATGGCTGCGCCCGCGTCGGGGTCGTAAGGGCAGCCGACGGCGCGCTCGCCGAGCCCGAGCGCTGTGCGGCCTTGCAGGTTCACATGGTCCGTGACGCGCATCAGCGTCGGCACGGGCCAATCGACGACCAGTCCGCCCGCCGCGTTCGTCAGGACCAGCGACTCGATACCCAGCGCCGCATACGCGCGGACACTGCGTGTGACGACGCTCGGGTGCCAGCCTTCGTAGAGGTGCACCCGACCTTGCTGCACGAGCACGGGGACGTCGCCGATCGCGCCGAGCACGACGCGCCCTGCGTGCCCGCGGACGGACGCATGGGGCATCCCCGGGAGCTCCGAGAAGGACAGCGCGCGCGCGCCTTCGAGGTGGTCTGCAAACGCGCCGAGCCCCGAGCCCAGGACGAATGCGATGCGCGCCTCGCGGGCGCCGTGCGCGGCGAGGCTCGTCGCGAGTTCGAGCGCTTCCCGCCGATTCGACCGGAGCGACTTCACAGGAACATCCCCGCGACCGTAGCGGTCATCCAGGAAGCGAACGCACCGGCGAGCATCGCGCGCAGCGCGAGCTGCGAGAGGTCTTTGCGGCGTTCGGGCGCGAGCGGCGAGATACCGCCGATCTGGATCCCGACGGAAGCGAAGTTCGCGAAGCCGCAGAGCGCGTAGGCGGCCATGACTGCGCTGCGCTCGCTCAGCGCGCCGTCGCCGACGCGCATGGCGTCGAGCGCCCCGTAGGCGACGAACTCGTTCACCGCGATCTTGATGCCCAGCAGACTGCCGAAGCCCTGGCAGTCCTGCCACGCGACCCCCATCATCCAAGCCACGGGGCTGAAGACCCAGCCGAAGATCCGCGCGAGCGAGAGGGGCGCTTCCGCGACCGTGATCGCCGACAGGGCCCAATCGACCAGAGCCACGACGGCGACAAAGGCCACGAGCATCGCGATGACGTTCAGGTAGAGCTTCAACCCATCGCTGGTGCCCGCCGCCGCCGCGTCGAGCACGTTGACGGGCTTCTCACCCTCTGCGACCTCGGAGAGCGCGATGTCGACCGTCCCCGCGGTGACCGAGGCCTGGGTCTCGGGCACCATGATCTTCGCCATCACGAACGCCGCCGGCGCGCTCATGAAGCTGGCGGCCAAGAGGTGCCCGGCGTACTCCTCGCCGAGCACGCCGATGTAGACGGCGAGCACGCTGCCCGCGATCGTCGCGAAGCCGCCGGTCATCAGCGCCATCAGCTCCGATCGGGTGAAGCGGGACAGATACGGGCGCACGACCAGCGGCGCCTCGGTCTGGCCGACGAACACGTTTGCGGCCATCGCGAGCGACTCCGCGCCAGAGGTCCTGAGGGTGCGCTGCATCACCCAGCCCAGGGCTCGAATCATGCGCTGCATGATCCCGAGGTGGTACAGGATCGCCATGACGGCGCTGAAGTACAGGATCGTCGGCAACGCCTTGAAGGCGAACGAGACGATGCCCGTATCAGCGAGCACCTCAGGACCGAGTTGGAACGGGAACTCTGGGTAGAGCGTGATCGCCTCGGGCGCGGCGCCCTCAGGGACTTGTGGCGTCACTGCGAAGCCGGTCAGGACATCGCCGAACACCATGTTGGCGCCGGCGTTGCCGAAGCCGAGGACGGTCGTCGCGAAGCTCGAGACCGCCGCGAGCGCAGCGCGCCCCGGTTCGGTGCGCAGGATCAGCAGCGCCAGCAGCACCTGCATGCCGACGCCGAATACGACGACGCGCACGTCGACGCGACGCCGATCACTCGACATCAGCCATGCGACCCCGCAGAAGAACAGGAGCCCGAGGAGCGCGCGCGCAATCGTCATGAGCCAGAGGATACCTCAGGCCCGCGGCCGCCCGCCCACCATGTTCTCGGGCGAGAGGAGCTCTTTGATGCGCTCCTCGTCCAGCAGCCCGCGCTCGCGGACGAGCTCGACGATGCCGCGGCCGGTGCGGAGCGCGTCGGCCGCCAGCTTGGTCGAGACTTCGTAGCCCAGCACGGGGACCAGGGCGGTGACGAGCCCGACGCTGCGCTCGACGAACGCCCGGCAGTTCGCTTCGTTCGCGGTGATGCCGTCCACGCAGTTGAAGCGGAAGGTCGTCACCGCGTTGGTCAAGGTCTCGATCGAGTCGAGGATCGCGGCAGCGATGACCGGCTCCATGACGTTGAGCTCGAGCTGGCCGGCCTCGGCCGCCATGGTCACGGTCAGGTCGTTGCCGATCACGCGATACGCGACCTGGTTGACGACCTCCGGGATGACCGGGTTGACCTTCCCCGGCATGATCGACGAGCCCGGTTGACGCGGGGGCAGGTTGATCTCGCCGAGGCCCGCGCGGGGACCTGAAGAGAGGAGCCGCAGGTCGTTCGAGATCTTCGAGAGCTTGATCGCAAGGCTCTTCAGCGCCGACGAGAACACGACAAACGCCTGCGTGTCCTGCGTCGCTTCGATGAGGTCGTCCGCGAGCTTGACCTCCAGACCGGTGAGGTGCGCCAGGTGTTTGACGACGTGATCCGCGTAACCGGCGGGTGCATTCAAGCCAGTCCCGATCGCAGTGCCGCCCATGTTGACCTTCAAGAGCCCCAGCGCAGCGACCTCTAGACCTTCGATCTCCTGGTGGATGCTGGCTGCGTATGCGGCGAACTCCTGCCCCAATGTCATCGGCACCGCATCCTGGAGCTGCGTGCGCCCCATCTTGACGATGTGTGCGAACTCCGCAGCTTTGGTGCGGAAGCTCTTGACGAGCGGACGGACGACGTCGACGAGGCCTTTCTTGGCGCTGAACATCGCCAGCTTCAGCGCCGTGGGGTACGCGTCGTTCGTGGACTGCGCGCGGTTCACATCGTTGTTCGGGTGCAGGTGCGCGTAGTCGCCTTTCTCGAAGCCCATGAGCTCGAGCGCGCGGTTCGCGATGACCTCGTTCGCGTTCATGTTCGTCGAGGTCCCTGCGCCGCCCTGCAACATGTCGACGACGAAGTGGTCGTGTAGGCGCCCGTTCAGGAGCTCCTGCGCGGCTCGGCAGATGAAGTCCGACTTCTCGGGCGAGAGGTTGCCACAGTCGACGTTGGCCTTCGCCGCGGCCATCTTGACGTGGGCGAGCGCGCGGATCAGGTGGCCGTAACGCGAGACCCTCGTGCCCGTGATGTTGAAGTTGTCGCGCGCCCGCGCCGTCTGCACGCCGTAGTACGCCTCGGAGGGCACGTCGAGGTCTCCGAGCAGGTCATGCTCGCTGCGTGTACGGCCCGAGGTGAAGTGCGCGGCCTCCGGGCCCACCGCGTGCCGGATCTGGTCGACCCGCGCGACGACGGAGCGGACGAAGCCGCGCAGGACACGCGCTTCCAGGCCAGGGCGCGCTGCGAAGGCGCGCGTGAAGCCGTCGCGGTCGACTTCGACGACGCGGGCGCGACCCGCGGCTTGCGCGGTCATCGTGTGCGCGGTGCCGTCGAGCAACACGCCCTCGCCCAACATGTCGCCGCGCTCGTAGCTGATGACGCGCTTGGCGCGCCCGTGGGGGTCCGTCGCCAAGAGGTCGACGCGACCCGACAGGATGATGCGCAGGAAGCGGCGCTCTTCGCCGGTGGCAAAGAGGCGCTCGTCGCCCGCAAACGTGCGCTCGCGCAGCTCCTTGGCGAGCGCAGCGTGGTCCTCCGCATCGAGGTCGGCGAACAGCGGGAGCGAAGCGATGAGCTGGCGGTCTTGGTCGGACAACATGGCGTGGACCGCGCTCGGACAGGGCGCGGGGCTGATGAGGATAGGGGCCGGCCACCTCCGGCGACAGTGCGGTCCCATCCAGGCGACTTGCGCCACCGACGGCGCGACCGCCCGTTCGGCTGCACGTACGGCCGTCGGATCGGCCGGTACGAGCGACGCAGCGTCGACGCCCAGCGCCGTGGCTCCGTTCGGGACGACGCACCCTGGTCGCGCGGGATCGCGACGACATGGGCTCCCCGCGGCGGGAGCGCACCTCGGACGGGCGCACTCGATCGCACCGTCGGGATGATGGCGCTGGGCCTGGCGCTCGGCGCCAAATTGACGGGTGATGAGCCGCTGGGTGTCACGCAGCGCGGCGGGCCGGGGTGGCCCAGAGACCGGGTTGCGCCGCTCGCGCGAGCGTGTTGGGATTCTGGACGTCCCAGCACCCGACAGAGGTCCTCCATCATGCTGCGCGCTCTACTTCTGGCATCGCTCCTCGTTCCGGCTCTTCGAGCGGATGTCGTCATCTCGAACTTCGGCTCTGCGGTCGGTGTCGGCACAGCCTTCGGCGGCGGCGCCACGACCCAGTTCAAGGCCTTCGGCTTCCGGATGGGCGGCGACGCCTATCGCCTCGATGAAGTCGTCCTCTCGATGAACTTCACGGTCGCCGCGCCGATCCCGGTCGTCTCCATCTGGTCGGACGCAAACGGGCCCGCGACGCAGCTCTTCACCCTGACGAACCCCGCGGTTCTGTCTGGCAACCTCGACTACACGTTCACCGCGGCGAGCGCGTTCACGCTCGAGGCCGATACGACCTACTGGCTGCACGTGGTCTCCAACCCGACGAACGGCCCGGCGTTCACGTGGCAGGGCACGTCGCCGTCGGCAGACCCGACCGGCATCGCGACCTCCCTCGGCTTCAACTTCAATGGCAACAGCTCCTTGACGCGCAATCGCTTGGAGGTCCGCGGCACCCGCACCGGCATCGGCACGCCTTACTGCACGCCAGCGATCGCCAATTCGACCGGTGCGAGCGCGACCATCTCGGCGACGGGCTCAGCCGTCGCTGCGGCGAACCAGGTCACTCTGACCGCCGCGCAGCTCCCGAACAATTCCTTCGGCTTCTTCCTGACGAGCCGCACACAGGGCGCGGTGAACCAACCAGGCGGCTCGCAAGGAGTCCTGTGCCTCGGCGGAGCGATCGGCCGCTACGTCGGTCCGGGTCAGATCAAGAACTCGGGTACGAGCGGCTCGTTTGCGCTCGCGATCAACTTGTTGAGCACCCCGACGCCGACCGGACCTGTCGCGGTCGTAGCGGGCGAGACCTGGCGCTTCCAGGCGTGGTACCGCGATGCCGTCGGCGGGAATGCGACGTCGAACTTCACCGATGGCGTCGCTTTGACGTTTCAGTGATTCGAGCGGCGGTGTGGCGCCGAAGAGTCGCCGTCGGTCGAGGCTCGAACGAGCGCGCTGATGAGACGTCAGCGACCCCCCTCGCGAGGTGTCGCTGACGACCGCAGCGGACAGGGGATCCCCTGAACGCCTATCGGATTTCTTCCCATCCATCCTCTCGCTCGTCTGTCCGCGAAGCGAGTGGTTCGGAGGCTCCAAGTGTGCGCCCGTCCAGGGCTGACAGCACCGGCGCACGAGTGTCCCGATTCAGAAGTTCACGTCCGAATTCGCGGCGCCTTGCCAAGCACACGCAATCGACGCGACTTCAGACGCGAACTTCTGACTCAGGACACTAGTTGAGGCGCTTGCCGAAACCGACGGTCAGACCCAGTTGCAGCAGCACGCCGTCGCGGTCGCCTTCGTCGAACTGCGATGCATTGAACTGGAGCTTCGCGTTGTGCCCGGCGATGTAGTAGTTGACGCCCGCTCCGATGAGCGTGGCGTCGGCCTGGTTACCGAGGTCCTGGAAACGCAGCGCGAACTCGAGGTCGGAGTCGAGGCGATACCCCGCCGTCGCCGAGTACGCCGTCGCGTCTTCGCCGAGGTTGCCGACGGCCATGCCCGCCAGTTGCTCGTCCATGTCGAGCACCTCGGCATGGAGGCTGAAAGCACCCAGAGTGGCGTAGGTGTCGAAGGCCACAGCGGAGCCGAAGTCATCGCCGCCGATCTGACTGCCGTCGTTGAAGTAACCGAGGCCGAAGGTGGCGTTGAAGCCGTCGGGGCTGCCGTAAGCGCCTTCGCGGAACGCAGCGCCGACGCCTACCTTGTATTCAGCGCGCGCGACCACGCCGTAGGCATCGATGATGCCATCGGCGCCGTTCTGAATGGCGAGCTTCGCGTGGAATCGATCGTCGTCGTAGGTGATCGCGGCACCAGGCTGGTACGCGCCCTCCATCGAGAAGAGCTGACCGATGCGCGTGCGGTCGATCATCATCAGCGCGTTGTAGTCGACGTTGGCGCTCGCGACGAGCGGGCACTTGTACTTGCCCGCGTACACATGCCAACCGTCAGCGAAGTTCGCGCGGACCCACGCGTCGCGGACCTCGGGGGCGTCGACGTCGCCCGGGGTCGAAGGCGGGAAGCCGAACGAGTCGGCCGCCTTGGCCATGACGCGCACGTCGAAGATCCCCGAGCGCGCGGTGAACCAGAGCTGGGCGTCCTGGAAGCGGAAGGCGCTCAAGCGCTCGCCGCTGGCCTCGTAGACCTCGTCGCCGGAGTGGTCGAAGCTCGCGCGCAGGAGTCCGCCGACTGCGACTTCGTCGATGGGCAAGGGCGACCCCGGGGACAGGACGCCCTCCGGTGCGGTGGGCGGCGCTTGCGCGCTCGTCAACGCGGTGAGCGACAGCGCAGCGGACGTGAACCAGGTCGTGGATCGGGCAGACAGCATCGGAGGTGGGGCAAACGGGGGTGGTCGGCCACAACGTGTGGACACCGGAGGACGCAGGGGACGATCCGGCTGACCGCGGGTACGGACCCGCTTGCAAAGACGAGGCCAGCCGGGGCGGACAACGCCTCGAATGCGTGTACGCCGAGCTGAGGCGGGCACTTACAGCGCTTCGACCGCGGCGCCCCAGGGCGTCGGGGGCTTGGAATCCATGGGAGTCGAGCGAATCCCTACGGAGCCTGCTGCCGCCTCGCTGCGCGGGTGGAAGGGGCTCGATTCGACCGAGACAGGTCCCGTCACCGGGCCCGCAGTGCGACGACGATCGTGTCCCGCGCCCCGGGAGCGAGCGTCCAAGCATGGTTGCCGCGGCCGATGCCGGGCGCAGCCGCATGCACACGGCGCGCACCAGCCCGCGCGCAGGGGAAGACGCAGAGGCCGTTCCAATCGCTCTTCCCGGAGAGCCCGTCATCCGTCGTGACGTCGGCCTCTGGCACGGGCGAGCCGCTGGCATCGACGACCTGGACCTCGATCGCTCCGGTGGGTGGCGCGACGAGGGTGAGCGCGGCCGTCAGCTGGCCCTCGGGCGAGACCAGCGTGCCGCCGGGCCAAGGATCCGACGGAGCTCCGAGGCCGAGCGGGACGGAAGCGCCGGGCACGAGCCGCAGCTCGGCGACGCCTCGATCGTCTGCGGTCCAGACCGAGTCGAGCTGGTCCGCGGCGCGGAACCAGCCCGGCGCAAACGGGACGGGGGCGCCTCGGTCGTCCACGACGGACACCCGGAGGTCGAGCGCCTGCCGCCCCCGCGGGTCCGC
>CAYOBN010000007.1:28263-57667 GCA_964402175.1 uncultured Planctomycetaceae bacterium
CGCAGGGGCGGGAGGCGCGGGACTGGGCTCCTCCGGAGCGGCGGCCCGCGCGGGCCCCAGGAGCTCCGTAGGTTCAGAGGCCGGCGGCAGACTCCCCGCGACCGCCGCGGGCTCGAGGCCGCCCAGGGGGACCCGAGCGGGCTCGGCCCGAGCGCCGAGCCACACCCAGAGGAGCAGGCCTCCGAGGGCGCCGACCAGGGCGCCGCTGGCGTAGGGGTGGATTCGGGGGCGCATGGAATCTACGACCGCAAGCTATGCCGTCATAGTATCCGATAGAGGTCAACGGCGCGATCGCCGCTCGCCGGTGCTGGGTGTCACCCCTTCTACGGGGCTGACACCAGGACCCGCGGCGCGCAGCGTACCAACCTGATCACGCCGCGCGCCTGCGGCACGGATGTTGCATAGAGTGCTCGAGCTCGCGCTCCGAAAACCGACCGTCCCCCGAGTCACGCTCGACCGCCGACATGTTCCCCGTTCTGCGACCCACAATCCTCCACGTTCCTACGCGGGCAGCGCTCGCCGCCTTCGCGCTCTGCATCGTCGCCAGTTGCGACGGGACTGCGGGCGACGATCCGCCGGCGCCGGTGCCGCCGAGCGTGGCCCAGACGAGCTCCGTCGTACTCCAGGACTGGCTCGCAGAGCTCTACGACACGATCCGCGCCGAGGCGCTCTCGCCGCCCGTCGCGAGCCGGGTCATCGGCTACGTCGGCGTCGCGGTGTACGAGACGCTGGTCCCGGGTATGCCGAGCTACAGCTCGCTCGGTCGGCAACTGAACGACCTCGGCGACTTGCCGGCGGCACCTAGCGGTGAAGTGAACTGGTCGCTCGCGGTGAACGCAGCGGTCGCAGATGTGTTGGTCGGTTTGCTCCCGAGCGCGTCGCTGCCGACCCTGTCCGCCATCGCCGCGCGCGAGAGCGCGATCACGACGAGTCTCGGCGACGGAGTCAGCGCCGCAGTGCGCACCCGCTCCGAAGGCCACGGAGTCGCGATCGCAGCGGCGATCCTGGATTGGGCGAGCCGCGATGAGTTCACGCTCTGGAACAACTGCGCCTACGTTCCGCCCAACGACCCAGGCGCTTGGGTGCCGACCCCTCCAGCGTTCGCGAATCCGCTGCAGCCCTGCTGGGGCAACCTGCGTCC
The DNA here is from genome assembly GCA_964402175.1 of uncultured Planctomycetaceae bacterium. Taxonomy (GTDB): domain Bacteria; phylum Planctomycetota; class UBA1135; order UBA1135; genus JAWKUK01. The sequence goes on from CAYOBN010000007.1 coordinate 29,405, forward strand.
GTTTGCGCTGCTGTACGCTGCGGAGTGCACCCCGCTGTCCTTCCCACCGTTCTCGCTCAACGCTGGCTCAGCCTTCGCGCTGGAAGCGCTCGAGGTCTACGACACGGTCAACGCGCTGACCCCCGAGCAGCTCGCGATCGCGCTCTTCTGGGCCGACAATCCGGGCCAAACGGGCACGCCGCCTGGGCACTGGGTCTCGATCCTCCGGCAGGTGTGCGCCGCGGAGTCCATCGATCTCGAGCTCTCCACGGAGGCCTTCGCGAAGCTCGGCATCGCGCTGGCGGACGCGTTCATCTCCTGCTGGGAGATCAAGTACGCGTACAACCTGCTGCGGCCCATCACCTACATCCGCGACCCCGCGGGTCCGATCCAGGACGCGGCTTGGGATGTCGCTCCGGGTGTGGTGACCCCGCCCTTCCCCGAGTTCACATCGGGTCACTCCGTGCAATCAGGGGCCGCGGCCGTGGTGCTGCGCGATGTCCTCGGGAGCTTTCCTTTCGTGGACGACACTCACGCCGGTGTGCACCCCGCGCGCAGCTTCCAATCCTTCGATGAGGCGGCCGAAGAGGCGGCGATCTCGCGCATCTATGGCGGGATCCACTTCCGCTCCGCTTGCGACTACGGGGTCGATCAGGGGCGCTGCATCGGCGCCATCGTCACGCGAGAGCTGCGGTTCCGGAACCAGTGATCGCTGGCGCGAGGCGCTCGACGCGCGGCGACCTCAGCAGGAGACGCCGTGCCGACGGAGGTAGTAGCCGAGATTCCTCGAATCCACGCCGAGGAGCTCGGCTGCGCCCTTCTTGCGCCCCCCACTGCGAGCGAGCGCTTCTTGGATCAACTGGCGCCCGAGCGCGTCCAAGTTCTGCTTCAGGGTCAAGTCCGCGCCGAGCTCGGTACGCTCAGCTCGCACCTGACGCTGCGCGCCGATCAAGCCGGGGAGCAGCGCGCGCAGCTCCATCGGTCCAGCGGCGAGGATCGTGGCGCGCTCGACCAGGTTCCTGAGCTCGCGCACGTTGCCTGGCCAGTCGTGTGCGCGGAGGTGACCAGAGAGCTCGGGCTCGGCGAAGTGCTCCGAGCGCAGGGAGTGTCCGCCGATGCGCTCGAGGATCGACTGCACGAGCTCGGGCAGGTCGTCGAGTCGCTCCCGCAGCGCGGGCATCTCGATCGGGAAGACGGCGATGCGGTAGTACAGGTCGGCGCGGAACGTCCCGGCCGCCACACTTGCGCGCAGGTCTGCGTTCGTCGAGGCGACGATGCGGACATCAGCGCGCCGCTGCGTCGAAGAGCCGACCGGTTGGTACTCACCCGAATCGAGCACCCGGAGCAGCTTCGCCTGCATCGCGGGCTGCAACGTCCCGAGCTCATCGAGCACCAGGGTGCCCCCGCGCGCGTCTTCGAACCGGCCGGAGCGATCTTCGTGGGCGCCAGTGAAAGCGCCCCGCCGATGCCCGAAGAGCTCGCTCTCGAACAGCTCCGTCGGGATGGCTGCGCAGTTGAGGCTGACGAACGGCCCGGCCGCGCGCTCGCTCGCGAGGTGCACGGCCCGGGCGGCGAGCTCCTTGCCCGTGCCGCTCTCACCCGTGATCAGGACGGTCGTGTCCCGCCGAGCGACCCGCTCGATCGCCTCACGCACGCGCTCCATGGGCGGCGAACTCCCGACCAGTGAGCGCGTCCGGGGTGACGCCTCCGTTGCGGGCAAACTTGGCACCGCCGTCGCTGCATATCGCCTCATAGTCTCGGCTTATAATAGGGTCAGCCGAAGTCCAGCCCCCCTCGCCCTGTTCCGCAGCGCCTGGCCCAATCCGTGCCAGCCCCCCCCACCGGGGGCCCTGCGCGACCGCTCGGAGGGTTCGCTGGAGCCCCCATCGGCCAGGGCTTCGACCGCGGCGCGGTCGCCGTGTGCGCTCCGCGGTCGACGAGCGAGCCACGATGCGATCGCGCGACTGTGGTAGGTTCGCTCGCGTCCGCTCTGGACCTGTCCACCTTGCCCCCCTGCTTCAGCTTCACCGTGCAGCTCCCTGCCTTCTTCTGCGCCGCGCTCCTCGCCGGCGTCGCCAGCGCGCAAGCGCCGGAGATCATCCGCTACACCTTCGACGCCGGTAACGCTGACAACTCCGCGTCGCCGGGCGTGGGCAACGGGGTCCCCAACGGAGGCGTCGGGTTCGGCCCCGTGGGCCTCTGCACCGGCGCTGGCGGCGGCGGCGCCACTGCGCTCTCTGCGCCGTTGATCGACACAGGTTGGCTGATGAACCTCGGCAACTCCGACTGGACCGTCGGCATGTGGCTCGACCTGCGCACCGGCGGGAACAACTTCCAGTACATCTGGGGCGCGCCGCCTTCGGGCAACTTCCGTGCGTTCCTCGGCACCGGCAACGCGGTGCTGCTGGGCGGACCGAGCCCGCTCGGGACCATCTCGATCCCGGGCTCGGCGACGACCGCAGCGCCGCACCACGTCGTCTTCTGTTACGACTCCGCGGCGGGTGAGGTGCGCGGGTACCTCAACGGTGTCCTGTCGGTCACGCGTGTCCTGACCAGCCCGCTCAATCTGACGTCGACGGAGCCCTTCAAGGTGATGGGGCACATCACGAGCCCCATGATCGCCGGCAATACGATCGACGACTTCCGCTTCTACTCGCGCTGCATCACCCCGGCCGAGATCGATGCGTGGGCGAACACCTGCGAAGGCGGCGGCGTCAACGTGGGCACGACCTACTGCAGTCCGGCCGTCGCGAACTCGACCGGGCAACCGGCGACGCTGCGCGGGACCGGCTCCGACGTGGTCGCGAGCAACTCCTTGGGCCTCTCGGTGCAGCAGCTCCCGCTCAACGCTTGGGGGTACTTCCTCGCGAGCCAAACGCAGGGCACCGTCAATCAACCCGGCGGGAGCCAGGGCGTGCTGTGCCTCTCGGGTTCCGTCGGTCGCTTCGTCGGTCCCGGCCAGATCAAGAACTCCGGCACCGCGGGCGCGTTCGCGCTCGGTGTCGACAACACCGTACTGCCCACACCCGTCGGGCCGGTGGCAGCCTCTGTCGGTCAGACGTGGAACTTCCAGGCGTGGTACCGCGACGCGGTCGGCGGCGTGACGACGTCGAACTTCACCGACGGACTCTCGGTGACGTGGCGCTGAGCGGGCCTGGGCCCGACGCTTGGCTCCGGCTCCTCGGCGGACGAGAGAGCCGGACCTGGTCCGAGCGGGCGCGGTGTGTGCCGCGCCCGCAACGCGCTCGGGGCTCAAATGCGCTCGAGGATCAGCGGCGAGGGATCGACGGCGGCGCCGAGTGAGAGGGCCGCTTGAATGCGCGCGCGAGCTTCGGCGAGGCCGCGGCCCGCGCGGTGGTGCAGCGTGACGAGGGGCTCGCCCGCTTCGACGTAGGCGCCCTCGGCGACGAGGAGGTCGAGGCCGACGGCGGGGTCGATCGTGTCGCCCGCAGCGTGGCGGCCGCCGCCGAGGGCGCGCACGGCGAGGCCGAGCTCGCGCACGTCGTACCAGGCGAGGTGACCCGGCTCCGCAGCGGTGAGCACGTCGACGTCGTCGGTGCTCGGCAGCCCACCGTCGAGGCTGGCGACGTCGCCGCCCTGCGCCGCGACCATGCGCTCGAAGGCCTCGCGAGCGCGGCCGTCGTCGAGCACGCCGGCGAGCAGCGCGGCCCCTTCGGCGCGGTCGCGTGCGCGCTCGACGTGCACGAGGAGCTCCGCGCCGAGCTGCACGACGAGCTCGCGCAGGTCCGCTGGGCCTCCGCCCGAGAGGCAGTCGAGCGCCTCTTGGACCTCCAGCGCGTGACCGATCGTCTGCCCGAGCGGCCGGCCCATCGCGGTCAGCAGCGCCGTGCACTTCACGCCGGCATCGCGCGCGAGCGCGACCATCGTGCGGGCGAGCTCGCGGCCCTGCGCAGGATCGGGGAAGAAGGCGCCGCTGCCGTACTTCACGTCGAGCACGAGCGCGTCGAGCCCTTCGGCGAGCTTCTTCGAGACGATCGAGCTGGCGACGAGCGGCAGCGCTTCGACCAGCTCCGCTTCGTCGCGCAGCGCGTACAGCCTGCGATCCGCGGGCACGATCGCGGCGCTCTGTGCGACCATCGCGCAGCCCGCGCGCATGAGGATCTTGAGCACTCGCTCGGGCTCGCCGGCGGTGCGGAACCCGGGGATCGCTTCGAGTTTGTCGAGGGTGCCGCCCGTGTGACCGAGGCCGCGGCCCGAGACCATCGGCACCACACAACCGAGCGCCGCCAGCGCCGGCGCGAGCGGCAACGAAACTTTGTCTCCGATGCCCCCCGTCGAGTGTTTGTCGACGACCGGTGCATCGAGCGCGCGTAGGTCGAGGGTGGTGCCCGTCGCCACCATGCCGCGGGTCCAACCGACGAGCTCGGCCGAGGACATCCCGCGGTGGAAGACGCTGGCGAGCATCGCGGCACACTGCGCGTCGGTGGCGCTGCCATCGGCCGCCGCGCGCAGGAACGTGGCCGACTCCGCCGCAGTGAGCACGCCGCCGTCGCGCTTCTTGCGCAGCAGCGCGTGCAGGTCGAGCGGCGCGCTCATGCGCGCAGCACCTGACCCAGGAACGACGTGCCAGGACCCGCGGGCGTCAGCCCGAAGTAGTCCTCGACCGTCGCCCCGACGTCGGCGAACGTCGAGCGTGTGCCGAGCTCGACGCCGCGCTCGACCGCGTCGCCGTAACACAGCAGCGGCACGTACTCGCGTGTGTGGTCGGTGTGTTCCTGTTTGGTCGGATCGTTGCCGTGATCGGCGGTCAGGATGAACAGATCACCCTCGCGCCGCAGCCGCTCGAAGCCGATCAGGTCCTCGTCGAACTCCTCGAGCGCGCGCCGGTAACCCGCTGGGTCGCGGCGGTGGCCGAAGAGCATGTCGAAGTCGACCAGGTTGACGAACACGAGGCCCATCACGAGCTCCTGCGCCGCCGCGAGCGCGTGTTTCATCCCGTCGCGGTTGCCCTCGGTGTGGATCGCGCGCGTCAGGCCGCGCTTCGCGAAGATGTCCTCGATCTTGCCGATGCCGACGACTGGTACGCCGCCCGCGACGAGGCGATCGAGGGTCGTCGGCCGCGGCGGCTCGAGCGAGAAGTCCTTGCGGTTGTACGTGCGCTTGAACGCGCCGGGCGCGCCGATGAACGGCCGCGCGATGACACGGCCGAGGCCGAGGGGGCGCGTCAGCTCGCGCGCGATGCGGCACGCTTTGAAGAGGCGCCGCAGTCCGAAGTGCTCTTCGTGCGCCGCGACTTGGAAGACGCTGTCGGCGCTCGTGTAGACGATCGGCTTGCCCGTCGCGATGTGCTCGGGACCGAGGCGCTCGATGATCTCGGTGCCCGACGCCGCGACGTTGCCGAGCCAGCCCGGCAGACCGGCCTCGGCGCACCACTCGTCCAAGAGCGCCGGATCGAAGCCGCCGGGAAACGTCGGGAACGCCGCGTCGAGCGGGCAGTTCATCAGCTCCCAGTGGCCCGTCGACGTGTCCTTGCCCGCAGAGCGCTCGGCGAGCCGGCCGAAGCTGGCCTCGGGCCGACCTGCGCGCGCCAAGGAGGTCACGCCGGGCACGTTGCCGAGCCCGAGCGACGTGAGCCTCGGAATCCGAGGCGGACCCGCCGCCGCGACGATGTGGTCGAGCGTGTGCGCGCCCGCGTCGCCGAAGCGCTCTGCATCGGGCAGGGCCCCGACGCCGAGCGAGTCGAGCACGATCAGGAAGACGCGGCGCGGCAGCATGGGTAGGGTCCCGCCTGGGCCTCAGCCCCCGGCCTTGCCGAGGGCGACCTCGATCAGGCGCGCGACCTCACCCTCGAGCTCCTCGACCCACTCCTCGCCGAAGTCCCGCTCCAGGAGGTCGCGCTCGGAGAACTCCCAGCGTCCGGTCCGGGGGTCGAAGTCGAACTGGTAGTCGTGCTCGCTGCCGTCGTCCTCGGTGACGACGACCTGGACGATGCTGTTCTCCCGGTCGAGCTCGGCGGTGAAGGAGGCCATGGTGCAGAAGAGAGAGTGGTTCGGCTCGGCGGCGGGTCACGGAGGCGGTCGCGGACCCCGGGCCGAAGGGGAGAGGATAGACTCGGGGCGCCGGGGCGCAACGCCCCGTACCCCGATGCGGCCGCTCATCTTGTGTTGCCTGACGCTGGCGGTCGCAGCCGGCTGTGCCGCGTGGCGCCCCGCCCTCGAGCGGGAGGGCTGGACGCTGTACCGGCCGAGCAGCGGCGAGGTCGCGCTGACCGCGTTCGACGCCGCGCTGCACCCGGCGTTCGGGTTCCTCGAAGAGCACTTCGGCCCCTTCCGCGAGCGGGTGAAGGTGCACGCCTTCCACGGGGCCGTGGACCTCGCGCGCGGGCGGCGCCTCGTGACCGACGACGCGGCCGGACGGCCGGGGGCGGGCGCCGTCTACGACGTGCCCGGGATCGGCCCTGCGCGGGTCCAGGCCTTCCACGCGCGGGGCGGCGGAGCCCTCGCGCGCGACGGGGTGTTCCTGGGGGCCCCCGAGGTCGGCGCCGCGGTGCACGAGCTCGTCCACGCCTGGTTCGCCGACCGCGGCGAGCGCCTGCCCCTGTGGTTCGAGGAGGGGGTCGCGACCTTCTTCGGGGACGGCCTCGTCGTCGGCGGCCGCTGGATCGTCGATGGGCTCTCGTGGTGGCCGCTGCGGGAGCTGCGCGAGGAGGCCGCCGAGGGCCGCCTCGACGATGCGGCCCTCGCCGACCTCCTGGCGGCGACCCCGCGCGAACGCACGGATGTGCGCCGCAACGTGCTCGTGCACTTCGTCGGCTGGGCCGTCGTGTTCGACCTCGCGCGCGAGACCGGATCCCGCGATTGGCGCGTTTGGCGCGCCGCGTTCGACTGGAACGCGCCCCTCGCCGATGCGCGGCGGCGCCTGGAGCGCACCCTCGCCCCCGAGGCCCAGGACAACTGGCTCGAGCGCCTCACCGACCCGGACCCGACGGTGCGCATGGCGACGGCCCAGGGGGTGTGGAAGCTGCGCAGCCGCACCGTGATGATGCGCCTCGTGGATGCGCTCCAGGAGGAGCGCGACTCCGAGGTCTCGGTGTGCCTCGCCGTCAACCTGCTCGCGTGCGCGGGTGAGCTCGACCTGTCGTGGCGGGACTGGCGCCGGATCAGCTCGCCGCTCGGGCGGGCCCTGCGCAACCCGCGCCTCGAGGACCCCCACGAGGAGGACGCGGCCCGGGCGCTGTACCTCGCCTACCGCCGCGGCCAGGGCGACCCCCAGGCGGCCCTCCAGCGGCTCGAGCGCTTCTGGGCGGAGTGACTCATTCCGGGACAGTCCGTCCCGAACTCCAGGCCGCCCCCGGCAGAGGCCGATCTCGGTCAGCGGACCCCCTTGTCCACTTGAACCGCGAGGCGCCTGCCATGACCCCTGAACCCCAGCTCCTCCGCCGCCCCGTGCGCCCCACGGGCATCGAGCGCACCTTCGGCCAGGACGAGATCATCGTCAGCAAGACCGACCTGAAGGGGCGCATCACGTACGCCAACCGGGTCTTCCTGCGCGTCGCGGGTTACACGGAGCGCGAGGTCCTGGGCGCGCCGCACAGTTTGATCCGGCACCCCGACATGCCGCGGTCGGTGTTCCAGCTCCTCTGGGACACGATCCAGGACGGACGCGAGGTCTTTGCCTACGTCGTGAACCTCGCCAAGAACGGCGACCATTACTGGGTCCTCGCCCACGTGACACCGACGTTCGACGACCAGGGGAAGATCGTCGGGTACCACTCGATGCGTCGCCTGCCGGCGCGCGCGGCGGTCGAAAAGGCCCGCGGCTTGTACGCAGCGTTGTGCGCAGAAGAGCGCCGTCACACGAATCGCACCGAAGGCCTCGCCGCTGCGACGCGCTTGCTCCAGACAGAGCTCGCGGCCGCTGGGATGACCTACGAGGAGTTCGCCTTCTCCCTGTGAGGTGCGCCATGGAAACGCTCAACACGACCCAAGACCTGACCGCGCGCATCAACGAGCTGGAGGCCGAGCTCGCCGAACAACAACGTTGGATCAAGGCTGCTACGGAGGTCTGCACAGCGGCTGCGCGTGGAGATCTGGAGCACCGCGTGCTCGGTATCGATGCAGAGGGTGACCTGGGTGAGCTGCTGCACGCTTTGAACCACGTCCTCGACATGACGGACGCCTTCGTGCGCGAGTCGGGCGCAGCGCTCGCGCACGCAGCCGAAGACAAGTACTTCCGTCGCGTACTCGAGCACGGTTTGCTCGGCTCGTTCCGCCGCACCTCGTCGACGATCAACCGCGCCAGCGCGGCGATGGAGGCCAAGAACGCAGCGCTCATCGCTGCGCGCAAACGCCAGTTGGAGCTCGCCGACGGCTTCGAGCGCGGCGTGCAAGGTGTCGTCGAGACCGTCGTCGCCGCGGCCGAGGAGCTGACACATGCCGCCGAGACGCTGGGCTCCAGTGTGCGCCGCACCTCGGACGAGACGCAGCGCGTGCGCAGCGCCGCCCGCGAAGTGCACGAGCACATGCACAGCATCGCTTCGGCGTCCGAGCAGCTCTCTGCCTCGATCCGCGAGATCGCGGGCCAAGTGCGCACATCGAAAGACGTCGTCGACGAAGCGCTGCGCTGCTCCGACGACTCGTCGCAGCGCGTGCAGGCGCTGACGCAGTCCTCCGTCCGCATCGGCTCGGTCGTCGACGTCATTGCGAAGGTCGCGGCCCAGACCAATCTGCTCGCGCTCAACGCTGCCATCGAAGCAGCGCGCGCCGGCGCCGTCGGCAAGGGCTTTGCGGTCGTGGCCTCCGAGGTCAAGAACCTGTCGTCGCAGACGGGCAGCGCCACCGACGAGATCGCCGAGCAGATCCAAGGTGTCCGCACCGCGACGGGGACGGTCGCGACTGCGATCGGCGCCGTGGGGACGACGCTGGCTCGCGTGCAGGAGATCGCGGCAGCGATCGGCACTGCGATCGAAGCCCAGGACGAAGTCACCCGCGATGTGAGCCGCAATACGATGTGCGCCTCCGAAGGCGCCCGGCACGTCACGGAGGGGATCGAGGTCGTCGGAGAAGCCGCGGTCGCGACCCGGGGCGCGGCGGAGCAAGTGCAATTCTCGGCCGCGCAGCTCTCGACGCTCGCTGCCGAGCTGAATTGCCAAGTGCGGGCCTTCCTCGGGGCGATTCGCGCCTGAGTGCAGAGACGCCGCGGCGTTTGATTCAACACGATAGGGGCGCGATTCGTCGGATAGAGCGGGCGCCTCGCCGAACTCCGCGCGACGGTGTATCGTGGCGGGGTCGTGCGCCACACCGTCCTCGCGATCCTGACAGCGACCCTCGGCGTCACCGGGTGGCGCATTGTCGAGCCCGTGCCCCGTCCGACGGCGGGGATCGAGAGCGTCTCGGGCGAACGCATCCAGTGGATCGACGCCGAGCTCAGCCCGGTGGGGGTCGCGGGCGATCTCGATTCCGCGGACATCCTGATCCTGGGCGACTCGCGGGTCGCCCATGCCGTACACCTCTCTGCGATCGAGCGGTTGGGGATCGGTGACGTCGCGCTCGTCTGGCTCAGCAGTGCGCGGCTCGACCAGCTCTTGGCGCCGCTCGTCGCGCTGAAGCCGCCGCGCACGGTCGTCGCGTGCCTCGCGCCGCTCGGGCTCGTCGGGTATCCCCAGAATGTGGCGATCGCCGAGACGCTGCGCGCACCGCACCCCGCTGCGGATCCTGCGGCGCCGCCGCACCTCGTACGCGCTTGGGCGAAGACCGAGCGCGCGCACCTGATCTCGGTGGGATTCGACGAAGCCTTCGCCGACCGGACGATCGCGTGGTGGCGCTCGAGCCACCAGCTCGCAAGGCGAGTGTGGCTCGGCGAGCAGCGTCGCTTCGACACCCGCGCCTTCGACGCCAAGCTCGCCCATCGCGTCGACCGCGCGCGCTCGATCGCCCTGACGCCGATCGAGCCGCAGATCTGGCACTCCGCCTGGTATCAAGTCGCTCGGCCGAACGCGAGCGATCGGACATACACCAACATCGTCGCACCGCAGCGAGAAGCGGAACGGGCCGCTGGCGCAGCCCGAATCACGGCGCTCATGAAGGAGCTGCTGGAGCGCGGCTTCGACGTCCGCTGCGTCCGCCTGCCGATCGAACCGGGCCTGCGCGCGATCGAGGACTCGACCGGCGCGGCGGAGGTCCTGGCCGCGATCCCCGAGGAGCTCGGGATCCCCTACCGCGACTTCGGCGCGTGGGCGGACGCGACGACCGACGGCTCGCACCTGCACTGGGTCGCCGCAGACCGACTGACCCGTGAGCTGGCGCAGTGGCTGCGCGAGAGCGCGCCGGCGCTGGCGTTGACGAATCGTTGACACCGTTCCCTCGGGCCGCCGTAGCGTGGTGGCATGGGAGAGCGCACACCGCGATCACTGCGCTGGATGGGGTTCGGAGCCGCCGCCGCGGGGCTCGGAGCGGCGGCACTCTTGGTCGCCGTCGCGAGCCTCGACCTGGGGGATCCTGCGTCCGCCGCCCGCGCCCGGGCCGCGCGGCAGGCCGAGGCGGAGCTCGCCCTGTTCGAGCGCGAGGTCGAACAGAGGCTGACCACCGCGGCACCGCCGGCGCCGATCGCGGGGGTCGCGGTGCGTGTGCCGCGCGCGGCGGTGGGTTCGCCGCCGGCGCCGTCTGGGCCGTCGGACAGCGAACTTTGGACCAGCGACTCGGGCGAGCTCGTGCTGCGCGCCCTCACCACCGCCGCCCGAGCTGCGGCGGTCGACGGGCGCCGGGCCGAGGCGCTCGCGTTGCTCTCCGATGCGCTCGCGAGCGCCCCCGAGGGTGCATCCACGGCGAAGGCCGAAGCGCACCTGCGCGGCCTCGCGTGGGCCGCAGCCGAAGGTGACGACGCCGCCGCCCGCGTGCATCGAGCGGCCTTGGCAACGAGCGACTTGCATCGCGCTGGGATCCCGTACGCGCTCTTGTGCGTTCTGACCGGCGCACCGGATGCGGCGCTGGCGCAGGACGTGCTCGCTCGCTTTGCAGCGGGTGCGCTGCGACTGCGCGACACGCCGCAGGATCGGGTTTCCCTGCACCCCGAGCGCGGGCTCGTCGTGGAGCTGGACGCAAAGCGCGAAGTGCTCGGCGAAGCGCTCGCGCAGCGCTATCCCGAGCTCGATTTAGGCGCGGCCTTCGAGCGCGACAGTCGCTTGGCCTACGCGCTCGGCCCTGTCTTCGGCGCCCTCGATGGACCCGCGACCGAGCGCTGGGAGCTCGCCGCGGCGGGTCCGCACGTGCTGGGCGAGTTCCACACGGCAGACACCGTGCACTGCGCAGTGTTCGAGCTCGACGCGCTCTGTCGAGCGCTCTCCGAGCTGCAGCGCGCGAGCACCGACATCACCGTGACCGTGCAGCCCGAAGGCACCGCGCTCGCGAGCGAGCTGCTCGCGCCGCGGCCGCTGGGATTTGCGGGCCTGGTCGCCACGGCCGCAGCGCCGTCCCTCGCTGCGGAGATCGCGCGCGAGGCGCAGCGCATCGCGCTGCTGCGCGGAGGGCTGCTCCTGGCTGCGGCGCTCGTGGCGTTGGCGGGCCTCTTCGCGGCGCGCAACGTGCGGCGCGAAGCGCGCCTCGCACAGCTGCGCAGCACGTTCGTCGCCAGCGTGTCCCACGATCTGCGTACGCCGTTGGCGTCGCTCTCGCTGCTGATCGACAATCTCGAACAAGGGCGTATCGCGACGGAATCCGCGAGAGGGCGTTACTACGGCGCGCTCCGGCAGGAGTCCGAGCGACTGCGTCGCATGGTCGAAGACCTGCTGGATGCGTCGCGGGTCGAGCGCGGCCGTGGCCCGCGGGTCGAGCCGATGGAGACCGACGTCGCGCAGTTCTTGAGCGGGCTCGAGCGCAGCCTCGCCGACCGCGCCGCCACGGTCGGTGCGCGCTTTGCGTTCACACGCGAGGCGCTGCCGGCGACGGCGTTCTTGGACGCTGAAGCGCTGCGCCGCGCGGTGTGGAACCTGTGCGAGAACGCCCTGCGGCATGGGCAAGGAGCAGAAGGGTTCACGGACCTGCGGGTGGTCGTCCGCGCTGAGGGCGACGCGCTGACCTTCGAGGTCCGCGACCACGGCCCCGGCGTTCCCGCCCGGCATCGCGAGTCGATCTTCGAGCCGTTCGAGCGCCTCGCCGATCGAAAGCGCGGCACTTCGCTCGCAAGCGACACGGGCACGGGCCTCGGTCTCTCGATCGTCCGCGCGATCGCTCGCGCGCACGGCGGCGATGCGTTCTACAGAGCGCCGGACGATGGCGCAGGAGCGTGTTTCGTGCTGCGCATCACCGCTGAGCTGCCACCGGAGGACGTCGCATGAAGCGCGTCCTCGTCGTCGAAGACGAGCCGCACCTGGCCCTGGCGCTCGTCGATGCGCTGCGCGCGGAGGGGTTCGAGGTGCTGCAGGCAGCCGATGGAAGGCGCGGACTCGAGCTCGCCCTGCGCGAGGATCCCGACGCGATCCTGCTCGACCTGATGTTGCCCAAGCTCGATGGCTTCCAAGTGCTCAAGGCGCTGCGAGAGGATCGACTGAGCGCTCCGGTCCTGATCTTGTCCGCGCGCGGCGCGGAATACGATCGGATCCAGGGTTTCGAATACGGCGCCGACGACTACATCGTGAAGCCGTTCTCGATGACGGAGCTCCTGCTGAGGCTGCGCGCGGCCCTCGCGCGGCGCGCCGGCGCGACCCCTGGCGTCGATGCAGAGCGCGACGCGCTGATCCTCCGCTTCGGTGCCGTCACGATCGACCGCGCTGCATACTCTCTGGTGAACGACGGCGTCCGCCATGGGCTCTCGCGCCGTGAGCTCGATCTCCTGGTGTACCTCGTCGAACACGAAGGTGAAGCGCTCGATCGACTGCGCATCCTGTCCGACGTCTGGGATCCAGCGGAGTCCCCCACGACCCGCACCGTCGATCAGCACGTCCTCAAGCTGCGTAAGAAGGTCGAGTCGAACCCAGCCGTTCCGCGGCACATCGTGACCGTCCACAGCGTGGGCTATCGCTTCCAGCGTTGACACGCCCGTGACAAGGACGGTTCCGGTCCGTCGTACAACGAGCACCATGAACACCATGCTCTTCTTCTTGGCCCTCCAAGCTCCAGCCCAGCAATCGGGCGCTCCTTATGCCCTCGAGCGCGCGCTCGCGGAATGGGAGCTCGCAGCCGCCACCCAGGCGTCGGAGCCCGAGGCCCTGCGTCGGATCCGAGACCTCGAGACCCAGGCCGAAGCACTCGCCGAGGCGCATCCAAGTGATGTGCGCATCGCAGCGAGCGCCGCGGCGATCGTCGCCGCGCATACGGAGTTCTGTGCTGCGCATGGGCAGTCCTCCGACGTACGCGGCTCGGCGCAGCAGGACACGGACTCCGACAACACGCGCGACGAAACCGAGATCATCGCTCAGATCGTCATGGGCCACCTGGGTGGTCGCTCAGAAGAGGCGAGTAAGACGATCCTGGCCCTGGGCGCCCGTGCGGTGCCGACGCTGGTGGCGCTGGCTCGGCGCTTGAAACCCACCGAGATGCAAGCCGTGGTCGTGAACGCGCTGCAGCTCCTGGTCCAGATCGACCCGCAGCGCTTCATGGAGGTAGCCCACGAGCTCGCGGTGGAACCGAGCGTGCTCGTGCGGCAGACGCTCTGTCAGATCCTCACCAAAGAAGGCTCCGCGACCTTCTCGAGACCAGAGTTCTGGGAGGCCGCGCCGGGGCTCGGCTGGCGTCCGCGAAACACGTTGCTCGCAGAGCTTCTCGAGCGCCTCTTCGCCGAACCGAGTTTGAACCCAACACAGCTCAGCGCGCTCGCTGTTCACTTGGTGCGCCTTGGTTGGATTCCCCCGGGTCTCCTCGAGGCAGTCGAGGATTTTCCAGACTACTTCTGGACACAGCTTGAAAGTCACGCACGAGGGAGCCTCCCTGTGTTCCACGCTGGACTCGCGCTGAGCTGGACTGCAGAGAATCCAGCCGCCGAGCATCAGATCACGCAGGGGCTCATAAAACTCGCTGAACCTTCGGCGCTATTGTCCTGGGTGAACGATCCCTCGCGAGCGCGCCGGCGTCTGCTTGCGGTTGCTCTACAGCGCAGCCGCAACGTGTACGTCGGCTCCAACTTCGGCTCTTCTGCCAAGATCGAGAGGATCCCACAAACGCTCACGCCCGAGCTCTGCGCGGCGCTTTGCACGCTGCTGCGGGATCCCGATGCGTCGGTCAGCGAGACCGCGCTCTCCTCCGCACTCGGTCATTGGCAGAGCCAACGTGATGGCGCCGAGGTCGACGCCAACGCGCTGCTCGCAGCGGTGCGCGCGATCGAATCTGAGGCGCTGCGGCTCCAATTCTGGGAGAACTCGGCTTGGTTCCGTGATGCGAGCGACGTCACCTGTGTCGACCCACTCATCCTCGAAGAGATGCTCGCAGAGCCTTCTCCGAAGGTGGTCAACGCGCTCACCGCGCTTTGGGGGCTCGAGCTATCGGACACGGACCGCGTGCGCATCATCGCCCGCATCGGCGCCGGCCAGAGCGATTGGGCGTTGAGCGACCGTGCGCGCCCAACGGCGGCGCAGCCGCGCGATGTGCAGCCCTGGCTGACGCTCCTGCAGAACGAGCAGCACTCGGGAGTGGCGCGCTTCACCGCTGCGGCATGGGCCATCCACCCCGATTCGGTCGGAGGCGCGCAGTATCCCGCGCTGTTGGACTTCGTTGTGCGCGCGATCGCGGAGATCGATGGGATCACGGATCAGTGGGCGAGAATGCGGATCAACGTGGATTACCTCTACAAGCGCCTCGAGGCCGCGGGTCGGGCGCCCAGCGACCTCTACCTCGCAGCGCTCGCTGATCCAGAGTTTCCGGAGGAGCGCGTGAAGTGGCTCCCGTTCCCGGACACAAGCAACGCCGAGCGATCCGCTCAGCTCATCGATGCCGTTTTCCGCCGTCTGCCGCCGGGTCACCCCGCCTGGAAAGACGACAATGGGCAGCTCATGAGCAGGGTCGTCGCCGCATCGCGACAGCTCCCCGTCGAAGCTGCGCTACCGATCCTGCGCGCGGGCGTCGGAGTCGCGACATCGAGCGTGTTCCATGAGGTCCGCGAGCGCCGCGAGCCTGCGCTCCTCGACTTCCTGCGCCAGCGCTTCGAAGCGCGCGACACGCCGCTGACCCTCCTCGCAAACACCGCTGCCGCGTTCCTCTCCGAGGATGCCGCCAAGCTGATCCTCGACATCGCCGCGGAGACGACGGACCGGAAAGCGTGCGCAGAGGTGCTCGCCGCCCTGGAACAGGTCTCGACCTACATGGAAGCTCGCGCCCGGTGGGAGCAGCGCCGGGACGCGACGGTCGTGCGCGCCCGCGCGATCGCGGAGCTGGTCGCCATCTCCGCCGACGCGGCGGGGCACAGCCTCGAGCAGCGGGCCGAGGCGCTGCGCGGCCTCGGACTCCTGGGCGCCGTCGAAGAGCTGCCCCTGCTGGTTCGGTTCCTCGCGGACCCGTCGCCCGCGCTCGCGGAGGCCGCGCGGGCGGCGCTGGCGGACTTGCGCGCCAAATGAACGCGCGGGCCCGCCCCTCTGCGTAGCCCGCATGGGCCCTTGTGCGCAGGAGCGGCGCGGCGCCTATCGCCAACTCCTATCCAGCGATCGCCCAGGACGATCGCTGATCGTTTTTTTGGCCCCACGCGCCGCCGATTGTGCGTACAACCGATCTAGGGGAACAGGCCCGCTCCTCGCTCGCCACCCCATCTCATCATGCACTTCGCCGCCCTCTGGCTGGCTTCGCTCGCCCCACAGCTCGGGACTTCGACGTCTGCCTCGCAAGCCCCGCTCGCCCCCGCCTCCACGCTCGGCGCGAAACCCGCGCGGACGGAGCTCCTGCCGGACCACGCCCCTGGCCAGCTCGAGGTGAAGTTCGCCGCGGGCAGCGGCGTGCGCATCGCCGCCGGGCGCCTCATGCAGCCCGAGGGCGGAGCGGCCGCCGCCGAGGCCCAAGCGCTCGCCCTGTACCTCGACACCCTGGGCGCCGAGCTGCGCCGCACCTTCGACCTGGACGACGCCTGGCTCGCGGAGCTCGAGGCCCGCGGCGAGGCCCGCACGGGCCGCGACCTGCACGACCTGACCCTGTTCGGCCAGGTGCTCTTCCCGCTGACGGTCGAGGTCGGTGAGGTCTGCGACGTGCTCAACGGCTTCGCGGTCGTCGAGCTCGCGTATCCGGTCGGCGGGGTATCGGACCCCTCGCTCGCGCCCGCGGTCGTGCAGGGCATGACCCCCGACTTCGAGCCGCTGCAGGAGTACCGACGCGCGGCCCCCGATGGGATCGATGCGGACTACGCGAGCCGCTTCGGCGGCGCCTCCGGCCGCGGCACGATGATCGGCGACGTCGAGACGGGTTGGACCCACGACCATGAGGACATCGCGCACGCCGTGCAGGGTCGCTACGTCGGCCTCGCGCCGACGATGTACCCCTGGAACCACGGGACCGCGACCCTCGGAGAGCTCGTCGGTCAGGACAACGGCCTCGGTATCCGCGGGATCGTGCCGAACGCAGCGGCGCTGATGTCGTCGCACCAGGGCACGGCGTTGAACGTACCGGTGGCGCTCATGCACGCCGTCGCGGCGGTGCAATCGGGTGACGTGATCCTCCTGGAGGTCCAGTGCTACGGCCAAGCGCCGGGTTATTACCCCTGTGAGTTCGTGCCGTCGACCTACGCGATGGTCGAGACGGCTGTGGCGAACGGGATCCAGGTCTACGCCGCCGCGGGCAACTCCGCCGGTGACCTCGGCGCGAGCTGGTACCGGGGCCTCTTCGACCGGAGCGTGCGCGACTCGGGCGCGGTGATCGTCGGCGCGTCGGACGGCGCGCTGCTCATCCCCTCGCCGTTCTCGAACTACGGCTCGCGCGTCGACCTGCAGGGCTGGGGCCGCGCCGTGACGACCTGTGGTTACGGCGACCTCTACTGGACCGGCAGCGACCTCGACTCGTACACGCAGACCTTCAGCGGCACGTCGTCGGCGACGCCGATCGTCGCCGGCGCGGGCATCGCGCTCAACGGCGTGCACCGCGCGGTGTACGGGGTCGACATGGACCCCGTCGCGCTGCGCCAGATCCTCGTCCAGACCGGCACGCCCCAGACCGGAGGCAACCCGATCGGCCCGCGGCCGGACCTGCGCCGGGCGCTCGCGGCGCTCGGTGTGCCGCGCCTCGAGCTCCTAGGGCCTGCGACCCCGGGCAGCTCGTACCGCGTCATCCAGCACGGCCGTTCGGGTAGCCCGTACTACATCGCCTTCGCGCCGACGCTGCGCACGATCCCGCTCCAATTGCCGCCGTACGGCGAGTTCTTCCTGGCGGCGCCGATGCGGCGGATCGCGGGCGGTCTCCTGGGAGCGGAAGGGAAAGCGGCTTTCCTCGGCTCGATCCCGAACGACCCAGCGCTCGTCGGTACGACGCTCGGGTACTTCCAGGGCTGGGAGCGCTTCCCGGGCAGCTCGACCGGCGGTGCGTTCACGAACTACGAGCCGCTGACGGTGCAGTGACGGGGTGAGGTGCAGCTTGGCCGCGCCGGACGCTACGATCCGGCGTGTGGTCGACCTGCCCCACCTTCTGCGCGCGCTCACCCGCGCGCTGGTCGCAGGGGCGCCGTGTCTCGCGGCGCCCCAGGAGTTCGACCTCGCCGACCAGCTCTTCGAGCCGTGGCGCTGGCGCAGCTTCGGGACCGACGACGGGCTGCTGCACGAACGAGTGCGGCACGTGCTCGAGACCGCGGACGGGACCGTGTGGGTCGGCACCGACGGCGGGCTGTGCGGCTACGACGGATACCGGTTCCGTCCGGCGCACGGGTTGCCGCATGCGCCTACGGCCAGCTTGGTGGCGGGACCGGACGGGACCGTCGGGGTCGTGTTCCTCGACGCCGGGGCGTGGATCGGCGATGCGCGCGGCTTTGCGCGTTGCAGCCCTGCGCCGACGGAGCTCGACCAGGTGCAAGCGCTCACGGTCGAGGCGAGCGGGACCTGGGTCGGGCTCGCAGGCGACCCCGAGCAACGCCGGGTGAGTTGGTTCACCTGCGTCGCGGGTCAGCGACAGCCCCTCGCCCTCGCCCTCGACTCGCCGCTCGGGGGTCTGCACTTCCACCGCTCGGTCGGGCGCCCCGGTGCTTTCGTGGGGCTGCGGGAGGGCGTCGCGGAGCTGCGGCAAGGCCAGCTCGGGCCCGTGCTGCCGCTACCGATCGGCGCGTATGGCCACCGCTACCTCGTCGAGCCCGAGGCCGGCCGCGCGCTGGCGATCGTGCAGACGCCGTGGGCGCTGCGGGGCCTCTGGGACCTCGGAGGCGAGGCTCCGATGCGTGTGGCGGACAGTGAGGCCGAGGCGATCCTGGCGCTCGGCGCGCGGCCGAACGGTGAGGCGCTCGTGGTGCTGCGATCCGGGCGCGCCCTCCAGCGCTCCCCCGCTCGCGTCTGGCGCACGCTGCGCCACATCCCCGAGCCGCTGCAGGACGCGACGACGCTCGCGTTCCGGCCCGACGGCGACCTCTGGGTGGGTCGGACGGAGGGGCTCGCGCTGCTGCGGCGCGCGAGCGAGCGCTGGACGTACTGGCGCCTGAGTCCAGCAGGGGAGCGCGAGACCGTGCACGCCGTCGAAGCCGACGGTTCGGGCGGGCACTGGCTCGCCACGGACACGGGCCTCGAGCACCGGACCGCAGCCGGTGCGACGGAGCTCTTCCAGGAGGCCCTCGGCACCCGGCTGGAAACTCTGACTGCGCTCGCGCGGGACCGCACGGGTGGGGTATGGGTGGGCTCCGGCGGGGCAGCGTTCGCGGGTGTTCGTCTGCGCGAGCCGGACGGCTCGTGGCGGACGTTCGGGCCGGAGGAAGGGCTCGGCGCGCTCGCAGTCCACCAGCTCCGTCTGGGCCCGGAGGGTGAGCTCTGGGCGCTCGCGCTGCCCGAAAAGGACGGCCCGAGCGGGGTCTGGGTCGGTGGCCGGGACGGCTTCGAACAGCGCGACCCGTGCGGCGGCCCGGGGCTCGCGACGCGCTACTACGACGTGGCCTTCGACCCGGCGGGAGATGCTTGGGTCGCCAGCGACCGGGGCATCGTGCGGACCGGTCGCGGGAAGCGCCTCCAGGTCGATCGCAGCGCAGGGCTGCGGGCGTCGCGGGTCTACACGCTCGCGTCGGACGGCGCAGGCGGCGTGTGGTTCGGACACCAGAGCTCGAGCCCGGGCCTCGGTCACGTCGATGCCGAGGGGCGGGTCCGATACATCACACCGAGCGATGAGTCGGTCGATCCCAACGTCACGAGCCTCGCGTGGGAGCCGAACGGCAGGCTCTGGGTCGGCGCGACGAACGGGCTCCTGTCGCTCGCGGGCGAGCTCTTCCAGCGCGTCGATCGGCGCAATGGTCTCGCGCGCAGCCACGTCAACCGTGTGGCCGTCACCGGCGAGGTGCTCGTCGTCGGTCTCGAAGGAAGTGGCGCATGTACACTGCCACTGAAGCCAGCTCTGCACGCGCCGCCGGTCGTCGAGGTCGAATCGATCGCGGTCGATGGCCGCAACGCGGAAGTGCGCTGGCGCGTCGCCTCCTGGTTCAACGAAGATCCGCGCACGACGCTGCACGTGCGCACGCGACTCGACGGAGGTCCTTGGTCGCCCTGGTCCCATCGAGGCGCCGAGCAATTGCACGGCCTCGACTACGGCTCGCACCACTTCGAGGTCGAAGTAGCGAGCCTATTCCACCGCGTCACTGCGGCGAGACGCTTCGATCTGCCGAATCCGCAGCGCGCGCTGTGGTTCGTCGCCGTTCCATTGGGGCTCATCGCGCTGACGACGCTCGGTGCGTTTGCGTGGACGATCCGTCGGCGCCTTGTCGATGCGGTCGAACACCGCGAGCTCGCCCAGCGCTTCGAGCAGCTCGCAGGGAGTGTGCGGGACCTCTTCTGGTTGACCGATTGGCGCGAACGCCAGACGCTGTACGTGAGCCCTGCGTTCGAAGCCCTGTTCGGCTTCCCGCGCGCGACGCTCGATACCTTCGGAGCGAACTGGATCGAACACGTGCACCCAGAAGATCGCGCAGCGGTGACGCACAGCTACGCCTACGGGATCACCCGCCGCGGCTTCTGGGAGCGCAAGTTCCGGGTGATCCGACCTGCAGGGCGCGTCGGTTGGATCCACGCGAAGGCCTTTGCGATCCGCGGCGATGACGGACGCGTCGCGCGGGTCGCGGGTGTCGCGGAGGATGTCACCGAGCGGCGCGAGGCCGAAGAGCACCAGACGCGCCTCTCGCTCGAGCTCGATCACCGCGTCAAGAACAGCCTGGCGCAGGTGACGGCGCTGGCGGAGCAGACGCTGCGCGCCACCGGTGACCTCGAGTCGTTCCGCGCCGCGTTCCTCGGACGTCTGCGCGCGCTCGGGCGGACGCACGAGGCGCTCGCGAGCAGCCGTTGGCACGGGGTGCCGCTGGCGCAGATCATCGCGCGCACCGCGGGGAGCCTCGCCCCGGCGGGACGGCTCGCGGTCGACGGGCCGACGCTCGTGCTGAACACCCGCGCGTCGGCGGCGCTCGGGCTGGCGCTGCATGAGCTCGCGACGAACGCGCTCAAGTACGGCGCGCTGCGGCCGGAGGGCGGCACCGTGCTCGTCGCCTGGCGCGTCGACGACAGCGGCCTCGTGACGCTCGAGTGGAGCGAGCGCCCCCGACGGGTCGCACCGCCCCCCCGGCGCACGGGCTTCGGGACGTCGCTCGTGCGCGGGCTCGTCGAGCACGAGCTGGGCGGCGCCGTACGGTTCGATTTCGGCGCGGTGGGGTTCGAGTGCACGTTCGAGCTGCCGAACGTGGTCGCGGAGGTCCTCCCGCCGGGCCCGCGGCCGAAGCGCCAGGGGTCCGCCTGGTAGACCCCAGCGGCGGCGGCCACGTAAAGCCTGTGGGAATTCCGGGGGAGCCCCTTGCGGGCGAAAAACTACCCCGGTAGTACTACCTCGGGCGTCGGGACCGTTCCGCCCCCCCCCAAGAAACGACCATGACCTCGGACCCCAAACTCGGCGACCTGCAGCACGCGATCATGCGCGTCCTGTGGGAGCGCGGTGAATGCAGCGTCTCGGACGTGCACCTCGCCCTCCTCGAACAGCGCGGCCTCGCGCCGACGACCATCGCGACGATGCTCGCCAAGATGGAGAAGAAGGGGGTGGTGAAGCGGCGCACGGAGGGGCGGCAGTTCCGGTACTCCGCGGCCGTGACCCAGGCGGAGGTGCAGCGCTCGATGGTCTCCGAGCTGACCGCGCGGCTCTTCGATGGCAACGCCGCCGCGCTGGTGAGCCACCTGCTGGAGGCCCAGACGATCGACCGGAGCGAGCTCGCCGAGCTGCAGCGCTTGATCGCAGCGCACGCGGACAAGAAGCCGCGCGGAGGCACGCCGTGATCCCGTCCTCGACGCTGACGGCGTGGCTCGGGACGTACCTCGTCCACAGCACGGTGTTGCTCGGGGTCGCGTGGCTCGCGACGCGGCTCGTGGTGTCGGCGCGGGCGCGCGAGGTCCTGTGGCGGGCGGCCCTCTTCGGCGGGCTCGCGACCGCGACGGTGCAGGTCGGTTGGCAGATGCGCCCGGCGCTGGGGCGGCTCGGGATGGAGGCCGTTCGTCAGACCGAGGGCGCGCCGTTCGAGGCGCGCTCGAGCGCTCTCCCCGGGGTCGAAGCTCCGTCTGCGCTCCAGGCGGCGCCCGTGCGCCAGCAGCGCGATCTGCGCGGCGTCGGCGCGCTCGCCCTGGGCCTCGGAGTGACCTTCGGGGCACTTTCGATCGCGCTGGGTGTGGCGACGCTGAATCGGCGCCGGCGGCTGCAAGTCCGTGTCACCGACGGTCACGCGGTGGACGTCTTCCGCTCGCTCGCGCTCGCGTCGCCGCGGCTCGCGCGGACGGAGCTCTGGCAGTGCCCACGAGCCGAGAGCCCCTACGCGACCGGTGTGTTGCGTCCGCGGGTCGTCGTGCCCGAGCGTGCGCTGCGCGAACTTGATTCGGCGGAGCTGCGCGCGCTCTTCGCCCATGAATTGGCGCACTTGGAGCGGCGTGACCCGCTGTGGCTCGGCGCGACGCGCGCGCTGCAGCTCTGCTTGCCGCTGCAGCCGCTCAATGCGCTCGCCAGGCGGCGCCTGAACGACTGCGCGGAGCTCCTGTGCGATGAGCGCGCGCTGGGTCGCACGGGCGATCGGCTGGCGCTCGCGCAGAGCCTCGCCAAGGTCGCGAGTTGGCTCATCCGCGAGGATCACCTGCCTGACGCGGCGTGTGCGATGGCGAGCCGTCGCTCGCTGCTCGGGCTGCGCGTGGAGCGTATCCTCGACGAGGAGCAGCCGGCGCCCCGTGTCGGTGCGAGCGCCGCACGGGCCGCTGCGCTCGTCGGGCTGGTCGGTACGGCGCTCGCCGCGCCCGCCGTGCACCTCGGCAGCGCGAGCTTCGAGACCGCAGGTGTCGTCGAGCGACCCCGGTCCACGCAAGATCGACCGGAGGTGGCGCTCGCTGCGCTGCTCACCGAGGCGGTCCAGCAGCTCGAACTCGAACTCGAGCTGCTGCAGCGCGCGCGCCAAGGCCGCGACCTCGATCCGTCGCTCACCGCGCGAATCGAACAGATGGAGCAACGTGTGCTCACCGCGAGCGCACGCGCGAAGAGGATCCGTGTGTTGCTCGAACGGGCCGCACCGATCGACGCAGGCGCTGCGCCTGCGTTCCCTGAATTGGAGGAACCGAACCGATGAAATCCCTGTTCACCCTACTCGCGACCACCGCGGTCGCCGCGGCGACCACGTGGAGCGGCCGCGTCACGACGCTGCAGGAGCCTACGGCGACAGCGCCGACGCAGGAGACGGCGCAGCCCAAAGCCGAGCTGCGTGCGGACACTCGAGCGCCTGAGGCAATCCTCGTGCGCCTTGCCCGGACCGAACCGAACACGGTCCCGGTCCTCGAGAGCGTGCCGCTCGTCCTCAACCGGACCATCGGCGTCGGCGCGCCGCCGGCGATCGTCGGCGGCGTCACCTTCACGCCGAACACGCGCGAAGCGCCCGCCGGCGACCGCGATGAGGAGCTGGCGCGGCTGCGCAAGCGCCTTGCCGAGCTCGAAGAGGAGCTCGCGCGCCGCGAAGCTCGCGCCAACGGTCGTCCGCGCGAAGTGCAGGAGGAGGAAGTGAGGGTCCGCGGGCGGCAGATCGAAGTCCTGCCCAATCGCGGCGGTGGCTTCCTGCGAGCGCAGGGCGACGTCGAAGTCCAGACGCGCGGGATCGTGCGCGAAGCCCGCGAGCTCGCGGAGCGCGAGCGTAACCGCGCCGAAGAAGCGCGCGCTTTGGCCGAGCAGGAGCGCCATCGCGCCATGGAAGCCCGCGCGCGGGCGGAGGAGATGCGTGAGCAATCCGCCGCGATCGCCCGCGAGGCCGAGCGCGCTCGGGACGAAGCGCTGGAGCTGCGCGCACGCATGCTCGCAGAGACGCAGGCCCAGGTCGATGCGCTCCGCGCCGAAACAAAGCGCGCGGTGCGCGATGCGGACGTCCAGCGTCTGAGGCTCGGACGACCCGACAGCGACCATCCTCTCGTCGCGCGGGTCTACAACACGGCACCGACTCCGCCCGTGGCACCGAGTCCGCCCGTGGCACCGGCCCCCCCGGCTCCGCCGGCACACTGGCCAGCGGAGGCGGCCATGCCCGCCCGCCCGATGCCGCCGGCGACCTCGATCCACATCCACGTCGAGGAGGGTGACGTGCACATCCACCACGGCGCTGGCGCGGCCGAGGTCCACGTCGAGCGCAAGTCCGGAGACCCCGCTGCACCGAACTCGAAGCCGGACACCGACAAGGGCCAGAAGGCGGGCCCCTCGGCGCCCAAGTCGAAGAAGGACAAGGACCGGGTCAGCCACGTCGAGTCCCAGGGGCTCGAGCTGCTGGAGACCATGGACCCCGATGTGCCGATGACCGTCGCGCTCAGCGCCATCACCGCGTTGGAGGACCTCGACCTCGAACACGTCGCCTTGGGCGGTCTCTTCAACCAGACGAACGCCGTCGATCTCCTCCTGTTCCCGGAGAGCGCCAAGTCGTCGTCGCTCGCGAAGAGCGTGGCGCAAGCGCTCGCACCTGGTCGTGGCATCACGACCGCGCCGCAGGCCGCTGTCGTCGAGGAGCCGGCGCTCGATGAGCTGCTGCGCCTCGTGCGCGAGATGCACGCGGACCTGACGGCGCTGCGCGAGGAGCTCAGCGCGCTGCGCGGCGAGGTCGAAGTCGCGCCGCTGCGCGGGGCGCGCTGAGCCCAACGTAGCCGAGCCGCTGCGCTCTGTCCCTCCGCAGCGGCTCGCCTCTCACTGGCGCAAGACCTTCTCGAGCGCCTTGCCCTTCGCGAGCTCGTCGACGAGTTTGTCGAGATAGCGGATCTGGCGCATCAGGGGGTCCTCGACCTCTTCGACGCGCACGCCGCAGACGACCCCCTTGATGAGCGCGCTCTTCGGGTTGAAGGCCGGCGCGCTCGCGAAGAACTCGCGCAGGTCGCAGCCAGAGTCGATCTGGCGCTGCAGGCCGCGTTGGTCGTAACCCGTGAGCCAGCGGATGACCTCATCGACCTCGGCCTGGGTGCGGCCTTTGCGCTCCGCCTTCTGGACGTAGAGCGGGTAGACCTTCGCGAAGGAGTACGAGAAGACGCGGTGGTCGGTCATGGCGCTACGTGGAGGGGCGGGACTTCGCTGCGGCGGCGGCGCCGAGGAGCTCGTTCGTGACGAGGGCGGTCAGGACCACCGTACCGCCGAGCAGCACATCGCGCGAGGGCACCTCTCCCGCGCCGAGCCAAGCCCAGAGGACACCGAAGAGGACCTCGAGCAACGCGAGCAAAGCGACCTCGGGCGCGCTGAGCGAGCGCGCGACGACCATCACGAGCGAACAGGGCACCGCGAGCTGCACGACACCCAAGAGGCCGAGCCACCCGATATCGGCGGCGGAGGCCTGGAACGGCAGCGAGAACGGCACCGTGGCCGCGGCGGACAACACCGCGCCCAGCAACACCGCCGGGACGAGGTCGCGCCGCGGTCCGCGCTGGTTGCGTTGCACGATCATCCAGTTGATGGCGCCCGTGATCGGAACGGCGAGGGCGATCAACATCCCCTGCACGCTGCGCGCGTCGCTGGCCCCGACTTCGCGGCCGTACATCCACGCGATCCCGAGGGTCGCCGCGGCGATCGCGGCGATCGTGCGCGGCGCGAGCCGCTGACCCAGTACGAAGCGCGCGAGCACCGCGGTGAAGAGCGGGCAGACCGCGAGGGTCACCAGCACGTTGGCGACCGACGTGCGCATGATCGCGATCATGAACGCGGTGTACATCACGGACCAGCACAAGCTGGACGCGACGAGGGGGAGCCCGCCGCCGGCGATGCTGGCGAAGAAGCGGCGCGGACCGTGGACCAGGGGCAACGCGACCGTCAAGGCGAGCGCGTTGAAGGCGCTGCGCCAGAACGTGACTTCGAGGCCCTCTGCGCGCTCGAGCTGGCGCGAGACGACGCCCGCGATGCTCCACATCAGCGTGATGCCGACCATCGCGAGGACCGCGGTGCGGTGGCTCAGCGGACCGCGGGCGGGCAGGGCGCCTCTGGGACCCGATGGAGCGCCGGGCCGGGACTGCGACGGGGACGCGGGCGCAGGGGCAGCGGCGGAGCGCGGGCTCGGCTCTGCGGCGGGCGCCTCGGACGGGGACGACATGGTGGTGGCGCGCGCGGTGGAGGTGTTCGGAGGCGCGAGAGGATGCCAGAACCGGGGCGCGGCGGGTGGCGCTCCGGCGCGGGCGCTTAGAATGGTGGCCCTGAAGTTCGCCCGGTCTGCGACCGGCCCTGCGACCGGCCGCCGTCCCTCCGCGGCCCCCCCTAGCGACCCCCTCGATCCGCGCCCCGATGACCAGCGCACCGCTGACCAGCGCGACGGCCCAGCCGCCCGCGCCCCAGGACCTCCGCCGCCCGAAGCTGTCCGAGTTGGAGCCCCACTTCGGCCAGTGGGAGATCGTCGGCGATCTGATCGACCAGTGCATCGACCTGACGCTCAACCTGCGCCAGAGCGGTCACCCGGGCGGCTCGCGCTCGAAGGTGCCGTTCATGGTCGCGACGACGCTCGGTGGCTTCATGCGCTTCGACCTGCGGCGCCCGGAGCACCCCTTCGGCGACCGCTACGTGCTCGTCGCGGGGCACTGCAACCCGGGCACGTACGCGATGCTGGCCGTCTACAACGAAGCGCTGCGCATCATGCACGAGCGCACGGGCGACAGCCGCTACCTCGTCCCGAACGCGGGGCACCGCCAGCTCGTGTGGGAGGACCTCCTCTGGCTGCGCCACAACAAGCACCTGCCGGGCCACGCCGAGATGGAGGGCAAGACGCTCTTCTTCAAGTTCAACACCGGCCCGAGCGGTCACGGCGCGCCGGCGGCGCTGGGTGAGGCCCTCGCGCTCAAACACGCCGGCGTCCCGGCGCGGGTCTTCGCTTGCGAAGGCGAAGGCGGGCACACGGCGGGCGCTCACCACGAGGTCAAGAACTCGGCCTACGGGCTCGGCCTCGACAACCTGATCTACCTCTTCGACTGGAACGACCACGGCATCGACGCGTTTGCGAACTCGACGGTGCAATGGGGCACGCCGCAGGAGTGGTTCGAGTCCCACGGCTGGCGCACCGCAGGCGCGGAGGACGGCCACGACTACCGCCAGATCACGCGCGCGCTCGAGACCGTGATCTCCGCCGAGGCGACCGACAAACGGCCGGGTTGTGTGTGGTTCCGCACACGCAAGGGCCGCGGTTACCACGTCTACGATGCGCCGTCCCACGGCAAGGCCCACGCGCGCAACTCCGAGCTCTTCTGGCGCTGCCGCGAGGACTTCGCCAAGAAGTACGGGGTCACGTTCGACGGCCACGGCGACACGACGGACCCGGGCGAGGACAAGTGCCGCGAGCAGTCTAAGGCCTGGTTCAAGACGGTCTTCAGCGTCCTGCGCAACACGCCGGGGCTCGCGGAGTACGTCGCGAACACGCTGTGCGACCTGGGTGACTCGATCCCGACCCCCGCGCGCTCGTTCCGGCTCGACGCGAAGCGCAACATGCACGAGGACCGGTCGTGGCTCGACCTGTCAAAGCTGCCGGAGTCGCTCTTCGTCGCTCCGGGCACAAAAGCCGCCAACAAAGACGGGTTCGCGAAGTTCGGCGCTTGGGTGAACGGGCTGGCGCGCGAGCGCATGGGCCGTCCGCTCGTGCTCGCGTGCTCGGCGGACCTGGCGGATTCGACCTCCATCTCGGGGTTCGCGAAGAACTTCGGCGAAGCGAAGGGTTTCGGTTGGTACGAGCGCGACTCCAATCCTGAGGGCTCGCTCCTGCCGCAGCAGATCACGGAGTTCACGAACTCGGGCCTCGTCGTGGGCCTCGCGACCGTGAACATGCACCAGGAGCCCGAGAAGCAGTTCCTCGGCTACTGGGGCGCGTGCTCGACCTACGGCAGCTTCAGCTACCTGAAGTACGGCATGATGCGCCTCTTCAGCCAGTTGGCGCAGGACTGCGAGCTGAAGGTCGGCAAGGTGATCTGGGTCGCGGGCCACTCCGGCCCCGAGACCGCCGAGGACAGCCGCACCCACTTCGGCATCTTCGCCCCCATCGTGACGCAGCTCTTCCCCGACGGGCACGTCATCAACCTGCGCCCGTGGGAGCACAACGAAGTGGCGCCGTGCCTCGCTGCAGCGCTGGCGACGGACGTCCCGATCATCGCTCTGCACCTGACCCGTCCGCTCGTCGTCACCCCCGACCGCGCGAAGCTCGGCATGGCGAGCCACATGGACGCGGCGAAGGGCGCGTACATCGTGCGCGACCACGATCCGAAGCGTCCGAAGGAGGGCACCGTCATCGTCGAGGGCACCTCGACGATGGAGTCGATCATGGAGCTCCTGCCGAAGCTCCACTCCGGCGAAGCGCCGAACGTCAAGGTCGTCGCAGCGATCAGCTACGAGCTCTTCATGCGCCAACCGAAGGAGTACCGCGACAGCGTGCTGCACAAGTCGGACTGGCTCGACTCCACCGTGATCTCGAACGGCGCGCGCATCGGCATGCACCCGTGGCTCTCCAGCAAGGTCGCGGAGCAGTACGCGATGACCTCGGACTTCGATGACCGTTGGCGCACGGGCGGCACCGTCGCCGAGGTCAAGCGCGAGGCCCACCTGGACCCGGACAGCCTGCTGGACGGCATCCGCCGCTTTGCGCGCGACCGCGAGGAGCGCCTCGGCCGTTTGAGCCTGCCCTGAGAAAGGGACACTGGACAGGGGCACGGGAAAGCACGAAATCCGGCAGCGCGTCGGTGGATTTCCGCGCGCGCGGGCAGTG
>CAYOBN010000007.1:57767-63387 GCA_964402175.1 uncultured Planctomycetaceae bacterium
CGCGCACCTGCAGCGCAGCCCCGCCTCGACCGTCCGGACATCCGCACGACGTCGGACAACCCCTACGACCCGCCGTCCGAAGGCACAACCCGGCGGCGCCCGCTGACACCGTCCCGCACCGTCGAGGCGCCGGACCTGCGCTCGCGCGACGCGGTCGAGACCGCGCCCGTCTCGAACCGGGCCCCGGAGCGCCTCGCCCCCGAGTACGACGTGACCGTGGACGGCACCCACTGGGTGCGCGGGGTCGACTACAAAGCGAGCTTCGGCCGTGACGGCGCGACGTTCATCCCCTTCCTCGGGTCGTCCGCGCCGCGGAACTTCCCCGTGCGCTTCTCGGTGACGGAGCTGCGCCAAGGCGCAGCGCGGCTCGAGCTGCAGACGCCCGCCGTCGAGCGGGAAGCGGACCGCATCACGCTGGACCAGGGCCCCGTCCAGAGCGAGTACGTCGCGCTGCCTCGCGGCGTCGAGCAGCTCTTCGTCTTCGACGCGCCCCTCGGCGCGGGCGACCTCGTCCTGGAGCTCTCGCTCGAGACGGAGCTCGCCGCCGCGCGCCGCGGCGCGGGCTGGCGCTTCGACGGCCCCTTCGGCGGCGTCGACTACGGCGCGGCCTTCGTGCTCGACGCTGCGGGCAAGAAGCTCGATCTGACCACGGAGCGCAGCGCCGATGGCTTCCGCTTCACGATCCCGGCCGAGTTCCTCGCCGCGGCGGAGTGGCCGATCGCGCTCGATCCGATCCTCTCGACGTTCACGATCGACGCGACCACGACCGATCACCTGCAGCCCGACATCGCCTACGATCGGACCCGCGACAGGTTCCTCGTGGTCGCTGAAGAGGTCTTCTCTGCGACCGATCATGACGTGCGGAGCTGGCTCGTCGACAACACCGGTGCAGTCAGCGGTGTGCTCCCGATCGAGCTCACGTCCGCTAACGCGGAGCGCCCGCGCGTCGCGTGTACGGACGTTCGCCGCTCGTTCCTCGTCGTCTTCACACAGGGCACAGCAGGTGGTCCAGGCCGTCAGATCACCGGCCGCTCCCGCAACGCCGATCTCAACACGCTCAGCACCTCGTTCCGCATCGACGAGAACACCGCTAACGATCGTCGTCACGCGGACGTCTGCGGCGATACGTACACCACCGTATCCGATGCCCACTTCACGGTGGTTTGGCAGCGGGTCTGGAACAGCAACGACTCCGACATCGCCGTGCGCACCGTCAATCCCAATGGGACGTTCGTGACGGCGGAGCAAATGGTCACCAACGTCGTCAACATCTCGGACGAAGACCCTTCGATCTCGAAGAGCATCACGACGGGCAACGCCACTGCCGCCATCGTGTGGCGCCGGCGTGACTCGTCGACGACCTCGCGCATCATGGGGTCTGTGATCAACTTCAATGGTTCCGCGATCCGTGATCCGTTCTTCGTGAGCACCGACGTCAGTCGTCATGCCACCCCGCAGGTCTCCGGTGCTGTGAACGTCGCACTCTCACCGACCGTGATCGGCGGGACCTTCCTCGCGACCTGGTCGACCGACTTCCTCACGGACTCTGACGTCACGCTGCGCGCGTTCCAGTCCGATTCCTCGAACACGACGATCCCGGCCTTCAGCATCGAGTCGCACCTCGACTTCATGCAGAACGTCAACTTCGCGCTCGACCAGATCACCCCTGACGTCGCGGCGGTCGAAGATGGCTGGATCGTCGTGTACGCGGCCCAGTTCCCGGGCGCTACCGACTACGTGATCCGCGCGGACTCGCTGAACTTGGTGGGCAACCGGCTCGGGATCTCGGAGCGCTACCTCGCGCTCACGATCACTTTCCAGGACACCTTCATGCCGGCGATCGCAAGCCGTCACGAAGGAGGCGAGGCTGGTGATCGCGAGGCGTGCACGACGTGGTACCAGCAGGTCTCTGCCGGTGCCCAGGGCGACATTCGCGCTGCGCTGCATCTCGCCTCGCCGGTCAATACGTGCGCCGCGCAGTACACGTTCTGCACGAGCGGTCCGAATGGCTCGAACCCGAATCGGGGCTCGTTCATGTTCGCCACCGGCGATCTTTCGGTGACGGGCGCCAAGACCTTGTGGGCGGAAGGGATGACGACCAACGCCTTCGGGTACTTCCTCTGCTCGCTGAACGCACAGAGCGGTATCTCGCCGCCAGGCAGCGCAGGTTCCCTGTGCCTCGGTGGCAGCATCGGGCGCTACTCGAACTCGATCCTGAATACGGGTCCGCTCGGAGGCTTCCAACTCGTCATCAACCCGCAAGCGCTGTCGCAACCCACCGGGCCGGTCGCGGCGGCTGCGGGCCAGACGTGGTACTTCCAAGCGTGGCACCGTGACTTCCCCCCGGGCGGCGGCGCGCCGACGTCGAACTTCACGAACGCGGTCGGGATTCCGTTCCAGTGACCGCTCGAGCGGCGCCTGCGACCCACCGGACACCTGCTGTGGGGTCGCAGGCGCTCGCCCATCCAACTTCGATGAAGGTCCGCGCCAGTGTTACGCTCTGGCGCATGGCAGGTTTCCTCCGCGAAGTCACTGAGGGCGTCGTTCGATCCCTCGGACGCGCAATCGCGACACTCGTCGCCAGCACCGTCGTGGGGGCCCTTGCGGGGCTCGTGTTCGGGCTCGTTCAGTGGGAGTTCCTAGGGCCGCTCCTCGGCAGCCTCATCGGCGCAGGCGGCGGGCTGGCGCTCGGCTGCCTCGTGCTCTTCGTGTACGCGCAAGCGTGAACGCGGACGAGGTTGTTCACAAGTCCTCACGACGGACCCCAGCGCGAGTGCCAGCCACGGCGCAGCGGCTGAACCTGCGCATCATGGTCGAGATAAGGCTAGATACGCGATAGTGTGCCCTGCGCCGAGGTGTGGCATCGGTCGGCGTTTGGATGGATGGTTTCGCCGTGGAGCACACCAACTCCATCGACTGGAACTGCCTTACAGTAAGGTGAGTACAGCTATGACGAATGAGACCTTCGACTTCTCCATCCATCCCGAACTGCTCGCGATCGCGCGGCTCGACGCCTCCGCGCCGCTGCCGGATTGGGCGCGGGGTGGGTTCGTCACGATCTCGCGGACGGTGCACGAGCTCTCGGTCGTGTGCTCGCAGGAGTACGTGCCAGAGGGGGTCCAGGCCGAGCGTGACAAGGTGGCGCTCGGCGTCGTCGGTGTCATTCCGATGACAACCGTCGGCGTGCTCGCTGCGTTGTGCGGCGCGCTGGCGGCGCGTTCGGTGCCGGTCTTCGTGATCTCGACCTACGACACGGACTACCTCTTGGTGTCGCGGGCTCGCCTGCAAGAGGCGCGCGAGGCGCTGACGGGCCTCGGGCACCGGGTCGTCGGGGACGTGACGTAGGCGCCCACCGAAGCGCGCCTCAGCGGCCGAGGCGCGCTTTCTTGTCGATCAGGTCGGCGACGAGGCCCAGGCTCAGCGTCTGCATGAACGCGACGAAGAGCAGGACGGTCTTGTCGCCCAGGTTCGGCGCGGGCTCGACGAGAAAGAGGTCGTACGCGAGCGAGGCCATGAAGAGCGCCAGCACGCCGAGCGACAGCGGGTAGAAGATCCGCAGCGGATTGAAGTACAGGACCGTGCGCAGGATCAGCGCGAGGAACCCGAGGGTGTCCCTTATGGGCTTGATCTTGGAACGCCCCTCGCGCGCCGCGTAGTCGATCGGGATGTAGTCCACGCGGTGGCCATTGGTCAGCGCCGCGAGGGTGATCGTGGTCGTGAAGGAGAAACCCTGCGGGAGCACGCTGCGGTACGCGAGCACCAGGTCCTTGCGCATCGCACGCATCCCCGAGTTCAGGTCGGGGATGGGCGTACCGGCGAGGTACTGCGCGATCCATCGCAGCACGGCTTTGGCAGGGCGTCGGATCAGCGGGATGTGGACGTCGGCGCCGATCCGCGCGCCGACCGCCATGTCGGCGCCGTCGTCGACGGCGGCGAGGAGCTCCACGATCCGATCCTCGGGGTACGTGCCGTCCGCGTCGGTGATGACGACGACGTCGTAGGTCGCGTGGGCGATGCCGGTCTTCAGCGCCGCGCCGTAGCCCAGGTTGCGCGGGTGCCGCACGGCTCGGATCCGCGGCTCGTTGCTCGCGAGCGCCTCGAGCTTCGCTCCCGTCGCATCGCGCGAGCCGTCGTCGACGACGACGAGCTCGGTCGGGCGCCCGAGCTCCAGCGCGAGCAGGCGGCGCACGACCCCCTCGAGGCCCCGCTCTTCATCGAAGGCGGGGACGACGATCGACACACCGCGCTGGGGTCCGGGGCCTTGGCTCACGCTCCCTCTCCTTCGGCAAAGAGGGCCCCGCGGCTCGAATCGAGCCGCGCGAGGACCTTGCGGGCCATGCCGGAGAGGGGCACGGTGCGGGCTTCGTCCGCGGTCATGGCGCGCCAGCCGGCGGGCGGGTCGCCGGCGACCTCGGCGGCGCGGACATGCATGCGGATCCGGTGGTGCGTGATCGCGTGGCGCAAGGTGAAGAGCGCGCGGCCTGGCCGCAGGGTGAAGCCGGGCGCCGGGGGCAGCGCGTCCGGGAAGAGGTGCACGGGGGCGTCGGGCGCGGGCCGCAGCTCGACGGTCGGGAGCTGCCAGAGGCCGCCCATGCGCCCCTCCGCGGCCCGCTGCTGGAACCAGTGCACGGGCCGCGGCCCGGCGACGACCGCGGCGGGCGCGAGGTAGACCTCGAGCGCGACGTCCACCGGCTGCGGCACCGGGCGCGGCGGCGGAAGCTGCAGCGCACGGCCGCTCGCCCGACCGCGGCAGAGCGCGGCGACGGGGCACACGCCGCACGCGGGCGCCTTCGGGGTGCAGACGGTCGCGCCGAGCTCCATCAGCGCCTGGTTCCACTCGCCGGGCGACGCGGGCGCCGGGCCTTTGCGCGGCGGTGTGGCCGGGGGCCGGGCGGGGACGAGAGCCTCCGCGATGGACCAGCACGCGGTGGTGAGCTCGCGCGAGCCGCGGGCGCCGGGCAGCTCGAAGAGGCGCGCAAAGACCCGCTCGACGTTGCCATCGACGAGCGCCTCGGGCTCATCGAACGCGATCGAGAGCACCGCGCCCGCGGTGTACGGGCCGACACCGGGCAGAGCGCGTAGGCCGTCGCGTGTGCGAGGAAACGCGCCGCCGTGCAGCGCGACGACCTCCTTGGCCGCAGCGTGCAGCGCCCGTGCGCGGCGGTAATAGCCGAGGCCCGACCACGCAGCGAGGACGTCCTCCTCGCTGGCCTCGGCGAGCGCCTCGACGGTCGGAAAGCGGCGCAGGAAACGCACCCAATACCCCTCGACCGCTTCGACGCGCGTCTGCTGCAGCATGAGCTCGCTGACCCAGATCGCGTACGGATCGCGGGTGCGGCGCCACGGCAGGTCACGCCGGTGGCCGCGGTACCAGGCGACGAGTCGCTCGCGCAGCGCACGCTGGACGTCGGGGGTCGGGAGGGGCTCGGGCACCGGCGGGACAGGATACGGAACCGACCCGCGCGGCGCTGCACTGGGAACACCGGGCCGGGCTCGATGCGCGGTGCGAGGTGCCTGGGCCAATGCCGTCGGTCCGCGGGGGGGAGTCCCAGCGGGCCGCCGGCCGCGGCGCGCGCGCCCCGCGGGCCCCGCCAAACCCCAGGCGCCGAGCGAGGGGAAG
>CAYOBN010000007.1:63397-101364 GCA_964402175.1 uncultured Planctomycetaceae bacterium
GCTGCAGTGTCACCCCGGGCCGGGGCGCGCGGCGGGGGGGGTGGCGCGTGGGCCACGGCGGGCGGCCCGGGGGGTGGCGCCCCCGGGACCCGACGGCCGCGGCGCGAGCTCCGCGCGAGCCCGGCATACCCACTGGCTCAGAGCGAGTCGAGGCGCATCGTGACCGTGTTGGTCAAGATCAGAGCACCCGTCGCCAGATCCAGCTCCGCCGCCTGCGCGAAGAACGTCGACCCGATGAGGCCCGGTCCAACCGCGAGGGGGAGCGTCGCCGCGCCGCTCGGATCGAGCGCAACAGTCGCCGTGCCACCCGGGAGCGCGTTGACCTCGATCAACTGGTTGCCGAAGGGAAGATACGCCCGGTCCATGCCGACAGCGATGATCGCGATTCCGTTCGCTGCGCCGCCGACGATACCGAGGCTCAGCGAGGGTGTAACACCACCGAGGTCGTTGTGAACGGTACCCCGAGTCGAAGCCGGAGTGCAGGCTCCGTTGGCACACGAGCTCGCCGTGAGGCGGACTCCCTGCACGGCCTCGACGAGGAAGTCTGTCACCATCGTGTTCACGCCAGCAGAAACTGCGATCGCGAGGGCGGCGAGCGGAGTCACCTCGTTAGCCGACTCGGAGGCATCGAGGAACTCGGTCTCGAAGACCGCCGGTGCACCGCAGAACATCGGATCGACGTACTCCGGTAGCCCCGTACCCGCGAAGTAACCGTTCACATCGGGCCGCTCGACCATGAGCCAGTAGTTGCCCGGTGCCAGCGAGCCAACGCGGTAGTTGCCCTGCTCGTCACTGAACGTACCGATCCTGCCGAGTTCCGGCGCCGCCGCATTGACCGCGACGACGTGTGCGCCGCGGACGTTCTGCCCCGCCGCATTGCGAACACGCCCGACGATCGCCCCGAGCTGCGCTTGACCCGGACCCGGGTAGGCGACGCTGATCGAGGCGATATCGTCCTGCGCCAAGCTGCGCGCCGGCAGCCCGAGAATGCCGCCCCACTGTGTCGCCGCTGCGTTCGCAGGGACGGTCACGTGATTGGTGCAGCCCGCCAGCGGATATGCGACCGACGCGTTGTAGGGCGTCACTTGGCCGACGGCGAACATCGTCGGGGTCTCGGACCCCGCACTGTTCATCGGACCGTCGATCAGGGAGTGCGCGAGACCGGCGAGGTGGCCGAACTCGTGAACCATGACACCGCGCACATCGGCGTATCCGATGACCGGAGTGACGGGAACTCCCGTTACACCCGTGACGATGGTCGTACCGAGCCCCGCGTTGTCTTCGACGAAG
The DNA here is from genome assembly GCA_964402175.1 of uncultured Planctomycetaceae bacterium. Classification (GTDB taxonomy): domain Bacteria; phylum Planctomycetota; class UBA1135; order UBA1135; genus JAWKUK01. Next base: position 64,688 of record CAYOBN010000007.1, read on the forward strand.
CGGAAGAGAACGTTGCCACTGGCATCGACTCCCGTGCCGTTGTAAGCGATGTCACACTCGGTGATGATCCCGGTGCCGGGCGCCAAACGGACGACTGCGACAGCCAAGGTCAGGCCACCGAAGGAGTTCATGACCGCCTCTGGCTCCCAGAAGGTCACCTGGTTCCGACCATCGGGCCGAATCAGACTGGCCGCGAAGGGGAACATCGAGTAGGTCATCCAGTCCGGGTACGTTCCGATGCGGGTCACTGTCGGGTTGATCCGGAAGGCCGTCGCCGGCGCGGTCGTGCCGGGAATGGTGGCCGAGTTCCACGTCGCGGCGCTGTCCGCGATGCTCTGTTGAATCGGCAGACCATTGAAAGCGATGCCACACTGCGCCGCGACTGCGTGGTTGTTCGGGAGTCCCGGAGCCGGTCTCGTGTCCAGCAGCGGACCGCTCGAGCCGATGCCACGGGCGAGATCGAGCTGGATCCCACCCACAGGGATGTTGGTCCAGCGCTCGATGAGGCCGACACCACCGACACAGGTACGTTCGACATCAGCCGTCGCTGCGGCCGCCAAGCCGAGCGCAAAGAGCGCCGGATTCACGAGTGAGTGCTTCACTTGATCACCTCCAGTTGCTCGAGGAACGAAAGACGAGCGGACTGAGCCGCCAGGACGAACTCGGTGAGGTCGCGCGCCGGATCAGCGTGGCGGCCCTTCACGTGGAGGCCGTCAGCATCGGCCGCGACCGTGTAGCAGCCCCCGGACAGACCCAGGACGCCCAGCGCGCCGTCAGCGACATCTCCCCCCAGGAAGATGAGCTGGCGTGCGCCGAGCTCGAAGTGCGGCGCGGCATCGACGCTCATCTGCCGCGTCTCCGTCACACCGCCAGCGACCTGAACGCGAACCGAGCCGGAGACGGCCCCGAAGTACGACTCGATCACAGCGAGCTCGTACTCGGTCCGCAGCATCTCGCCCGGCCGGTCGATCACGCGGCTAGCGACAACGTCGGCCAGCACCAAGTCCTTCGCCAAACCTGCGTAGGTCGCGAGCGGGACATTGGGAATGGTCGCGTGAACGCGCTCCACGGAGACGAGCTGCCCAGAACCCTTCGCGAGCGCCGCTTCCGCGCGCTGCGCTTCGGGTTCACTCGCCGCGATGAGCGCGGCAGCCAGACACGTGGACGCAGCGAGCGCTGCGGCCGACTTCAAGTACAGAGGTTTCATCTCGATCAGGTTCTATGGGGTCGAGTGAGGGCGCATGGAGCGAGTCCGAACGTCGGGCTGCGCCTTGTCCTGCGCCGTCACCCCAGGGAGCGATAGCGCGAGGCGGAATCGCCGCAACTTCTGCGCGGATTCGCGAGCTCCAGGTTCCAGGTGACGATCCGTCGCCATGCTCGCCGCGCAGGACACGGACCAGTGCACGGCCTCGCTGGGGTGCGCACGCGCATTCGTCGAGCCGCCGCGTGCGCGTCCCATGGGCATGCGGATCCACCAGATCGCGCTCGACAATTGACCTTCCCCTGACTCCGGATTCGTCGAGATAGGCTCCAATGAGCCAGATGAGCCTCCCCCATCTCCTCCAGCGCCGCGCGGTCCTGCAACTCCTGGCGACCACTGGCGCTGCGTCGCTGCTCCAACGTCGCGCTGCTGCGGCACGGGCTGAGTCCTTTCCGTCGGATCCGTTCACGCTCGGCGTCGCGTCGGGCGACCCCGATGCGACGAGCGTCGTGCTCTGGACGCGGCTCGCGCCGCGGCCGCTGGAGCCGGGGGGTGGGCTGCCGCCTGTGTCCTACGACGTCGTGTGGGAGCTCGCCCACGACGAGGCCTTCCTGCGCCCCGTGGCGTCCGGCGTGGCGCGCGCGACGCCGCAGCTCGGGCACAGCGTGCACGTCGAGGTCGCGGGCCTGGCTCCCGATCGCTGGTACTGGTTCCGCTTCCGCGCCGGCGACGCCGTGAGCCCGATCGGGCGCACGCGCACGCTGCCCGCCGAGGATGCAGAGGTCGCGCGGCTCGTGATGGGCGTGACCTCGTGCCAGAACTTCGAACAAGGGCTCTTCACAGCTTACGAGCGCATGCAGCTCGACGAGCCGGACCTCGTGTTCCACCTGGGCGACTACATCTACGAGTACGAAGCCGGGCGCAACGGCAAGGTGCGCACCCACATCGGCCGCGAGATCGAGTCCCTGGATGACTACCGCGTGCGCCACGCGCAGTACCGCTCGGATCCACTGCTCTCCGGGATGCACGCGCGCTGCCCGTGGTTCGTGACGTGGGACGACCACGAGTTCGACAACAACCATGCCAACCTTGTCTCCGAAGAGCAGGGCATCGATCCCGAGCGCTTTGCCGAGCGCCGCGCCAACGCCTACCAGGCCTACTACGAGGCCATGCCGTTGCGCGCAGCTTCGATCCCCCGCGCCCATCACCTGCAGCTCTATCGGCGCGCCGCCTTCGGTCGCCTGGCGGAGCTCCTCGTGCTGGACACGCGCCAGTACCGCACGGATCAGCCCAACGACGACAAACGCTCGCCGCTCAACGAGGCCGCGCTCGATCCGCGGGCGACGCTGCTCGGCGCCGAGCAGCGCGCATGGCTGCACCAGCGGCTCGTGACCTCGAGCGCGCGCTGGAACGTCCTGGCCCAGCAAGTGATGATGGGCATGGTCGGGGTCGACCGCGACGGTGTGCCGACGTACTCGATGGACCAGTGGCCCGGTTACGCGCACGAACGGATGGCCCTCGTGCGGTTCCTCGCCGAGCGCCGTGTGCCGAACCCCGTGGTGTTGACCGGCGACATCCACTCGAACTGGGCCAACGAGCTGCGCATCGACGACCGTCGCAACGAGAGCGAGGTCGTCGCTAGCGAGTTCGTTGCGACGTCGCTGTCGAGCGGCGGCAACGGAGTGGCGGTTCCGGAGCGCTACGACGAGCTGCGGGCAGCGAACCCATGTGTACGGTTCCACAACCGTGAACGTGGCTACGTGCGCTGTGTCGTCACGCCCGGCGAGTGGCGCTCGGACTTCGTCGTCGTCGATGACGTCCTGCAACCGGGCGGCACCTGCTCGACGCGGGCCTCGTTCGTGGTCGAGGCGGGCGACCCTCGGATCCACGCGGTCTGAGGGGTCGGCAAGCTCCAGTCGCTACCCCGGGGATGGTACTGTCTCCGGGGTGCCCCTCTCCCCGCGCGCTGCCGCTGCTCTCGAGCTCTGCCTAGGCTTCGCCGCCGGCGGCGTCGCCGTGCGAGCGCGCTGGCCCTTCGAGGTGGACGTGCTCGAGGTCACCGAGCTCGCGCCGTGGCGCGATCCGGCTGCAGGCGCGCTTCTGCTGGGCCTCGCGTTGGCGTCGGCCGCGATGCGACCTGTCGCTCGGCACGGCCAACCAGCTTGGCTCTGGTTGGCCGGGGTTCTGGTCGGTGTCGGGACCGGGCTCTTCGATGCGGCGACACACGTGGGGTCCGTCTGGCCGTGGCTCGCGCTCGGAGCCGCCGCCGCGTACTTCGCGCAGCGGCGCGGTTCGACACGCATTGAATCGGCGGATGAGGCCCCAATCTCCGCCGATTCAAGCCGGAGGAGCACGGGCTACGTCGCAGTCTTCGCTCTGGCTTCAGGGATCACGACGGCGCTGATCGCCCTCGCGCGGCTCGCCGCGCGCACGATGCCCGACGCGCCGCCCGACCACAGCGTCCGAGCGCTCGGCTTCACGTTGTTGCTGTGCGTCGGCGCGGTCGCCTTTGGGCGTCCGTTCACGGTGCGCCCCGGCGGGGATGCGACTTGGACGGAGACCGAGCGCCGCCGCGCCCTCGGCGCGTTGACGATCGCAGCGTACGGCTCGTTCGCTGCCCTCGTCGTCGTCGGCGGGCTCACGACGCCGCGCGGGCTGCGCGCGCTCATGCGGCGCTTCGACCTGGACGTCGCGGCCAGCGGGACCTTCGAGTTCGACCTGGTCGTCGCGCTCGCGACGTTCGTGCTGCCGGCGTTCGCGCTGGGAGCGGCGCTGCACATCCTGCGGGCGCGCAGGGCATGGCTGGCTCTGGCGTTCGGCGCGGCGGCGGGGGTGCTGCACGGCAGCGCCGTGCCGGCCCTCGAACCGGGCGCCCTCGCGAGCGACGCCAGCGCGCCCGTGCTCGGCTCCGCGCGCCTCGTGCTGCAAGGGCTGCTCGTCGCGGGTTCAGGCGCCGTCCTCGGCAGCCTCGGCACGTCGGGGGCCGCGCGGGTGCTCGGCTGCGCCGCGGGGCTCAGCGCCGTCGCGTTGGGCGCGTTGCTGAACGTCTCGCCCGTGCGCGTCATGAAGGCGTTCGAGCGCTTTCCCGCCGCGCCGATCGCGATCGCTGAAGGCGCCAGCGGACAGTACCTCATCGACCCGGGCGGCGCGGGCCTGCGGAGAGCGACGCTGGACCAACGGGCGCTCGCGCCGAACGCGGAATACGCGCGGCTCGATCGCGACACCCTCGTCGCATCGTTCGGTCTCGTCTCTGCAGCGCAGCGCGTAGACGGCGTCGCGGTCTTGTTCGTCGGGCCGCTGACGCCGGGCCGCGTCATGGCGCTCTCGGAGCTCGGAGCGACCCGCGTCGACCGCACCGCGGGGTACTGGCGCGACCTCGCGGCGTTGGAAGCAGGGCTCGATGTTCGGGTGCCGGAGCTCGCGACGGAAGGCGCGCCCTTCGCGGGGCGCGTCGTGTCGCTCGAGGGAGCGCGCGCGGCGCTCGAAGGTCACGCATACGACTTGGTGATCGTCCCCCCGATCGAAGGCAACCGCGGACGGTTCGAGGTCCCCGAGTCCTGGCTCGGAAGCACGGGGGCGGTCTGCGTCGTTTGGCTCGCAGCCGCCGACGATGCAGCGCGCGCCGTCGACGCGCCGCGTGTCCTGCTCGCTGCGAACGGCGCCGAGCACTTGGCGATCGGGCTGGTTCGCGGCGCTGCGCCGAACGACGTGCCGACGCCCGACGCCGCGCCATGGCTGCCCCTCGCGCCGCCGCACGGCTCGCTCCGGGCGCTGCAGCGGCTGCGCCTGACGGAGGACAGCCGCGGGGCCGAGAACGAACGCGAGCTCGCCGCGCGCCTCGCCCGCGGCGCGCGGGGCACGGTCTGGGAGGACCTGACCGAAGGCCTGCAGATGCACTTCGCGGCGCAGCGACCGAGCTCGCCGTTCGAGACCGCGGCGCAGCGCATCGAGCTGGACCGCGAGGCCCTCGATCGGCTCTTTGCGCACGGCACGCTCGGGCCCCCGGACCTCTTCACGCGGGGCCTCTGGGAGGGCCTCGTCGAGACGCTGCGCGCGCGGCGCGAGGTGGGCCTCACGTACGACCTGATCGAGCCGCTCGCGGAGCTCTGGGCGCCGTGGCCCGCGGGAGCCCTCGCGCTGGCCTGGGCCGACACCGAGGAGCTCGATCCCGCCGGCGCCGCCGAGCGCCTCGCGCCCGTCGCGGCACAATTGCCCGGGGACCGGGCGCTGGCCCTCGGTTACGCCGAGGCGTTGCGCGCCGCCGGACGACCCGCCGACGCGGCCAGCGCCCTCGCGCGTTTGATCGACGTGGTCGGTCCCGAGCGCGGGCTGCGCAAGGCGCTCGCACGGGCCCTGATCGAAGCCCAGGACCCCGACGGCCGCACCTTGGCCCAGGAGCTCCTGCGGGAGGACCCAGAGGACCGCGAAGTCTGGGCGCTCCTCGGACCGCTGCAGGGCGCCTCCCCGGGGGCGCTCCTGGGCCCGCCCCGCGAGCGCTGAGCGCTGGCCCCGCCCCGCTGCCCCAGCGTGAGCCCCGCCTGAGAACCGGGGCGGGGGTAGGATTCGAGGGAACGTTGGGGACCCCTGCAATCGTCCGGGTCCACTGCGGGCCCTGTGCCCGCGTTCCTAGATCGAGACCATGCGACCGCTCCTCCTCCTCCTCGCCGTGCTCGCGGTGGGCTCCTTCGCGCCCGCGCAGATCGAGCGCCTCACCCTGCAACAGATGGTCGAGAAGACCGACGGCGCCGTGCGCGGCGAGATCGTCGGCCGCGAGGTGCACGAGGTGCCTCACCCCCATCCCGACGCAGGGCCGCTCTATTTCACCTCGCTCGTCGTGCAGGGCACGTCGCTCGTCACGGGCGCGGCGGAGACCGTCACAGTCAGCTACCCCGGCGGCTTCGTCGACGCGAAGCGCGGGGTCTGGAACTCCGAGGCGCCGACGGACGCCGAAACGGCGGTCGGTAAGGACGTCGTCGTCTTCTACAAGTGGAGCGGCGACATGGGCGGCGGGTTCGCCTCCAACGCGCTCTACGCGTCGCACGGCGGCGTCTACGGTGTGTTCGAAGCGCGCCGCGGCGGCGCGATCGTGCAAGGGCGCGGCGACGGATACGCCGTCGCGAAGAACGCGCGCGTCGAGGAGCTCGCCGCTGATGTGGCGCGCCTCGCGAGCCAGAAGAAGAAGGACGGGGAGGAGCGCAAGTGAGGCCCATCCGCGCACTCGTTCGTCTGGCCCTGCCGACGGCGGCGCTCGCCGGCGCCGCGACCTTGGTCGCGCCGGGCACCGCTGACGGCTACACGCTGACCGGTTGGTCGCTCGACCTGACCCAGCGCACCTTCCGGGTGTTCAACAACTTCAGCGACCCACAGGCCAACAGCAACCAGACCCCTGATCCGAACTTCCCGGGCGCGACCGGCGCGACGCTGGCGCTCTGGAAGGCGTGTGTCGAGTGGTCGTCCCGCTTGCACGGCGACGGCAACGGGGACCCGACGCAGCCGGCGGGCCTCGGCTCGGGCGGCGCGAACTTCGACCCGTCGTACCAGGGCGCCGCGAGCGGCCCGGGCGCGACCGGCGACAACATCATCTCCGAGCTCGGCGGCTGCGCCGGTGGAACGCTCGCGTTCACCGAGTCGTTCACGAACGGCGACGGTTGGCGGATGTTGTTCTACCAGTGCTGGACGTGGTACGCGCTGCCGGGCACGAACTTCAACTCGGGCGGCGGGCGCTTCGACCTGCAAGGGGTCGCGACGCACGAGTACGGACACGCGACGGGCCTCGGGCACACCAACGTGTCGGGCTCGACGATGCTCGCATCGACGCTCGACGGCAAGATCGAGCGCTCGATCGAGGCGGACGACATCGCCGGTATCCGGGCGAACTACGGCGTCGCGGCAGCGACCAAACCGCGCATCACCGGCCTGACGTGGAACGGCACGCAGCTCACGATCGACGGAGCGAACTTCTCGGCGACGGGCAACCGCGTGTGGTTCACGCGCACGGGGACGGGCACGACGTCGCCCGTCGTCGTCGCAAATCTCGCTTCGACGAACGGTGGCACTCGCATCGTCGTCACTCCGCCGGCCGCCGCGGGCAGCGGTGATGTGCTCGTGCGCAACTCGAGCAACACCAACGCGAGCCTTTCGCAGCCGTGGCCCTGGGACCGCTCCGTGACGCAGTGCCCAGGTGTGACGCGCTACTGCAACGCCGCACCGACGCCGCAAGGGCCGCCCGCGCAGATCGATTGGATCGGCTCGCAGGTCGTCGCGCAGAACAACCTGACGCTGCTCGTCTCCAGCGCGCCCTCGTCGACCTTCGGCCTCTTCTTCTACGGGCTGAACCAAGCCAACGCCCCGGGCGGCGACGGCTTCGTCTGCGTCGGTGCGCCGTTCTATCGTTTGCCGCCGGTCCAGGCCGACGTGTTCGGCCTCGCGCAGTACACGTTGAACCTGAACGCGCCGCCGACGCCGGCCGCACTGATCACGCCGGGGAGCACCTGGAACTTCCAGTTCTGGTTCCGGCAGATGAGCCCCTCGGGCTACAACTTCAGCGACGCCCTGGCGATCCCGTTCTGCAACTGAATCGACCACCGATTTGACGCCGCCCTATGCGCCTTGGGGCGGGTCCGACGATCTGCCAGTGCCGCTTCTTCGGGGCCGCCAACGTCGTGGACACCACGTCATTGGCGACCCCTGCATGAATCGCCGCGAAGCGCCCGAGGAATCAGGTCAACATCGGCCCGCATCGGCATCGATGCCGCTCTGAACCGCCGGCCGGACCGGTCTGCCGGGCCTCGCGAGCCCTGAGGCTCTGGTTCGCCTCGCTCCTCAGGGCGGCTCCGGCCATTTCGAGCGCGACGAACGGGGCTCGTCCGCGATCGATTTGCGCGCAGGAACGAAGCGGATGTTGGTCGCCCTGGTCAACGGCGATCCAAAGCGACAACGGGGCCCCACAGGAGGGTGCTGGGGACGGCGGTCGCCGGCGACCCCGGAATCGTGAGGGAGGACCGGGTCGCCACGCAAGCGAAACCGCGTCCCCTTGACGCACCCATCAGAGAGCGGTATCTTGGCCTCGCCTGCCAAGGTCACTCGCTCGTTGTCCCCGTGGACGCGGGACCCGCAGGCACGTTCCTCACTCGACATCACCAGGAGACACGCCATGCGGCCCATTGTTGGCACGCTCATTGCGGGGGGGGCATTGAACCTCTCCGTACCCGCTCCGACCCAGACGCTCACACAAGTGCTGGGACACCCCGTCAGCGCCAAGCTCTCGACCCCGGTCTTCGTGACTTCATGGCCCGGTAATGCCGACATCCTTGTCGTCGCCGAACGAGGCATTGGCAAGGTGACGTACTGGGATACTTCGACGCCGGGAGTCCCGACCCACACCATCCTCGACCTCAGCGCGCAGGCGTGGGTGCCAGGCGGCTTCAGCGAGTTCGTGGGTGTGACCGCCGTCGTCTTCCACCCGCACTTCCTGACAGATCCTGCACAGCGCTTCATCTACGTGCGCTTCAACTCGCAAGGGTCTCCCACGACGAACGTCGTGCGCTACAAGATCCCTCCGGGCTCACTCAAGGCAAATCCAGCTTCGGCCACCACGATGTACACGTGGCCAACCGTTTCGACCGGACACGGCAGCGGCACGCTGCAATTCGACACTCGGCCCGGGCATGAACACCGCCTCTACGTTCCGATGCCCGACGACTCGACCCCTGGGAACTGCTGCGACGAAGCGAGGGTTCAAGGAATCGGCGGAGCGAGCGATCTCGGTCAACTGATGGTCGTCGAGGTCAACTCGACGCCACCCGTAGCGTGGAACGCCGCGACAGGGCTCCGTAACCCGTTCGGCTTCAGCGTCGACCGCGGAGACCTCTCAACCTTCGCAGGGCGGGGCGATGTGTGGATCGGCGCTGTCGGGACGCCGATCACGGGCAGCATCCTGCGGTGGGTGCCCGCGGGGCTCTTCCGCAACTACGGGTGGCCGTGGTACGAGGGTGACGCATCGCAACCGTGGACGACCCTGCCGAGTGTGACCTTGACGAATTGCGGACTGCAGACATACAGCCCGCCGACTTCATGCGGTCTGCCTCCGGGCGGTATCTCCGTCGAGCTCCCCTACTCTGTCTTCTCCGATTTCGTGGAGTACGGTGGCGCTCACGACGCCTTGATCGGCGGATACACCTACCGTAACGACGCGATCCCGGCGCTGCAGAACCGCTACGTGTTCGCAACGTACAGCACCCAAGGGCCACGCATCTACTCGTTGCCGGTCACCGGTACGCCTGGGGCGCCGACCAACCACACCACCGCGCTCGGGATGTCGTCCTGGGGCCCGAGCCAGTTCTTCATCCATGGACTCGGGCAGGACGCCAAGGGCGACCTCTACGTCGTGCGGGTCGATCAGTCCTCTACCAGCCAGCTCGACAACGGCGCGATCTTCCTGGTGACACCATGAGAGCTTCTCTACTTCTGCCGTTCGCGCTCGTTGTCCAAGCCGCAGCGCCCGCGCAAGCGCCCTGGTCGAGTGAGCTCATGCCCCTCGGACGCACGGACTTCGCGGCGACCGCTTCGAGTCGCGCGCTTTACGTCTCGGGCGGCAACCACCTATGGACCATGCTCGACAGCATGGACGTCCGTGATCTCGTCACGGGATCCTGGACGCAGCTCCAGATGAGCACGCCGCGCAAGCACCATGCGGTGGTGAGCACAGGTGACGAGGTCTTCTTCGCGGGCGGCTTGCCCTGGTTCAACACCCAAGCGAGCGCCCTCGACTCGGTCGACATCTACAACGAGGTCACCCAGACGTGGACCCTGGAGCGGCTGCCCTATGCTGCCGCGTTCCTGAGCGGAGCTGCCTTCGGGGACAAGGTGTACTTTGCGGGCGGTGGCGACCCAGTCTTCCGGAATATCATCCAGGTCTTCGACACCTCGACTCGGGTTTGGTCAGTCGTGACCGTGCCAGGAGTAGGCCGAGGGCGCCAGAAAGTCGCGATGAATGAGCGTTGGCTCTGCTTCGGTGCAGATGGCGGTTATTCTAGGCTGATCGATATCCTGGACGCGGAGACGTCGACATGGCGCCAAGTTGTCGCTCCTGACCAGATGGAGTCGATGTCGATCGTCGGCGATCGACTACTTATGACGAGCTGCCATCCAGGTGCTTCGGAACAAGCGCTCTACCAGTACGACCTCGTTGCTGACTCTTGGGGCATGGTGAGGCGCCCAGGCGATCGTTGCGTCACTGTCAACGCATCCATGGGTCCTTTCACGATCTTCGCGAACGGTTTCTGGCTCGGCGAGAACCGCAGGGATGCCGACATCTACAACAGCCTGACGGGTGAATGGACCCGATCCACTCTCTCTGCCGCCGCCAGGGGGCGTGTCGCCGTGGTCGACCCCACCGGCGGACGAGTCTTCGTCATCGGCGGACACCTGGGTCACAACCAGCAGTACCTCACCCGCAACATCGACGTCTTCCACTCGTTCGCGGCTGTGGGACTCGAGTCCTGCATGCAGGTTCCGAACTCCTCCGGGCTCGATGCGCATCTGCACGCGTCGGGTCTTCCCTCGAGCGAGGACAACTGGTTCTTCCTCGGGGTCGAGAACGGCCCCCCCGGCGCAGCGGCGCTATTTCTGGCGAGTCGAGCACAGGGCCCAGCCGTCGCATTGCCGGGGTCCCTGGGTCAGCTCTGCTTGGCCGCGCCGGTGATCCGCCTCCCGGGCCCCGTCCGTGTCGTCGACGGGAGCGGCCGCGTGGGCGTCCAGGTCCCGCTGACTCCCGAAAGCACCGCGGCGCTCCCGATCAGCGCCGGCGAAACCTGGCATTTCCAGTGTTGGTACCGTGACTCGAACCCCGGCCCGACCTCGAACCTCACATCGCTGCGCTCGGTGACATTCGATTGATTTGTCCACCCGCTTGACGCGAGCCAATGCGCATGAAGGCGGGTCCGACGAACTGCCAGTGCCGCTTCTTCGGGGCCGCCAACGGCGTGGACACCACGCCTTTGGCGGCCTCTGCATGAATCGCCGCGAAGCGCTCGAGGAACGGTGTCGACCTCGGATCGCATCGGCGTCGAGGTTGGCAGACCTTCGGTGCCTCGAGTTCGGAACTGAGTTGGGATCGGTGAGATAGGCGTCGACATGTCCCGGCCTCCAACAGCGGGTCATCTGCGGCCCGGGGCATGCCTCTGTCCCCGCAGTGACGAGAGCGCAGGCGAGCACCGCTCGTCCGGAATGCGCAGGGGTGCTCCATGGATCAGGCCCGCCTTGGTCCAGGCCGTCTGGGCGGCGTGACGGACCAGGAACGGCGGCTTTCAGGCCCAGCTCGGACGACTCGAGTCGAGGATGGGTAGGAAGAGGGCCATGGTTGCCGTGGCCTGCTCCCCGTTGACCGTCGTTGGATACGTGTTGTAGCGCAGCGAGCCGTACCGCGAGCTCGGAGCCCAGCAGTTCGACCAAGCAGACACCGACCGGACCCTGCGCTGGCGAACCCGTCGCATCGAAGGCCTGGGACTTCGCGTCAACCTCACGCCTCTCCCAGAGGCATCCTGCGGTCTGTCCTTCTTACGAGTGTGCGCTTTGTGCACAGCGGCACCGATCGGTGCCGCACGCCGCGGGCCCGGGACGGCACATCGTTCCGGGCCCGCGGTGTCGAGCGGGGCGCCCTGGGCCTACCATGGCGCGCCCCATGGACGCCGAACGAACCGCCACCCCACCGCGAGCCCTGCTCGCCGTCCTGCTCCTCGCGGTGACGCTGGCCGTGTTCTGGCCCGCGACGCGCGGGGGGTTCGTCTACGACGACGAACTGCTCTTCGGGCCGACCAATCCCGCGACCGCGTCGCTCGGCGCCGCGGTGCAATACAGCTTCGAGCCGCTCTGGTCGTTCGACCGCGCGTCGCCGACGAGCGGGGTGACCGCGCCCCTCGAGCGGGCATTCTGGCGTCCGCTGACGGTGTTCGCGCTCGCGCTCGGGAACAGCCTGCCCGGGCCGGAGCCGTTCGGGCCGCACTTGATGTCGCTCGCGCTGCACCTCGCTGCGGTGCTCGCCGCATGGCGCCTCGCGGCGCGGCTGTGTGGTTCGGAGCTCTCCGGGTTCGCCGCAGCGCTCGTCTTTGCCGTACACCCGTTGATGGCGGAACCGGTCGCGTGGGCCTCGGCGGTGAACGACCCGCTCGCGGGCGCGCTCATGCTGTCGGCATTAGTGGTCCATGCGCGGCGCAAGGCGGGCGCGGTGCCGTACTTCGCGGGTCTGCTGGCGCTCGCAGCATTGCTGGCGAAAGAGCAAGCGCTCGTGCTGCCGCTGCTCGCGTGGGGTGTCGACCGAGTCCAGGGTCGCCGCGACACCGCGGCGCGCGCGCTGGCGCCTTACGGTGCAGCGCTGGCGCTCTGGTACATCGCCCGCGCGGTGATCTTCCGCGACGTCTTTGCGGGGCTCCTGGAACGCCAGGGGGACTTCGGCTTCCCGGACCTCATGCGCGAGGCTTCGTTCCGCCTGGAGCTCGTCGGAGGGGCCCTGGGGCTGCTTGCATGGCCCAGCGAGCTCGCGGTGTTCCGACCGGTGCGACCGACGCTGCCCGAGGGTGACCCGAGCGTCTGGATCGGCGCCGTTTGGCTCGGCCTCTTTGGAGGGCTGGCCGCCATGGCGGCGTGGCGCCGAGATCGCGCGGCGTTGTTCGGCTTTGCGACGGCGGCCCTCGCGCCGCTCCTCGTCGCCGCGGCGCTGCACACGGCAGGCCGTTACCCCTTGTCCGATCGGTACCTCTACCTCTCCGTCTTCGGGGCTGCGCTGGGACTGGTCGCGCTCGCGCAGCGCCTCTGCGCGCCGCGCTGGATCGCGGGGCTCGCCGGTGTCATCGCGATCTTCGCGGCACCGGCGACGCGCGCACACCTCGGGGACTTCGCCGACTCTCGGGCGTTCCATACACATGCGGTTCAAGCCGCGCCGAACGACCCGTACGTCCGGCTCAACGCGGGTCGCGAAGAGCTGAAGGTCTACCGCGACACCCTCGATCTGGCGCGGCTCTACGAAGCGTATTGTCAGTTCGTGATCTCGCTGACCCTGGGCACGCAGCACGGGCGCTTTCAGGTCGCGGATGATCCAACGCTTCCGCCGCGCGAGCGCATGGAGCGGCTCGAGCGCATGCTGCACGCGCCCGCGGCGGAGCGACGCCCCGATCCCACGGTGTTCTGGACGCCGTACGATCGACTGGAGGCCAACCTCGGCCAGCTCTACGTGCACCTCTTTGCCGCGACGACGTCGCCGATCGCGGATTTCGACGTGCCGTTGGCGATCGCGGATCAGTTGACCCAGGTGTTCGGGCGCGAGAGCCGCGTCTGGACCGCCAAGGGTCAAGTGCACCACATGCGGCGCGAGCTGCCGGAGGCCGAAACGGCGTTCCGCAAGGCGCTCGAGCTCGATCAGCGCGACAGCCTCGCGCGGCGGCGGCTCGGGCAGGTGCTCGGTGATCTCGGTCAGCTCGATCAGGCGTACGACGTGCTGCGCGTCGGGGTCGACCTCGCGCCGACGGATATGACGCTGCTGACGGCCGCGCTCGCGGCGGCGCTGCGGCGCCAGGACTTCGACGCGGCGAAGCAACTGCTCGATCGCGTGATCGCCGCCGAGCCCCTGGGCCGCGAGGCTGCGTTCTGGCGTGGCCGTGTCGCGCTCGCGGAGGGTCGCGTCCAAGACGCGCTCGCCGCGTTCGACCGGGCGCTCGCCCTCGACAAAGGCTGGGGCGACGCGCTCAAGTACCGCGGCCTCGCGCTGCTGATGTCGGACGACATCGAGGGCGCGCTGGAGTCCCTCGGCGCAGCCGCGCAGGTCCTGCCCGATGACTTCGAGGTGCACTACCAGATCGCGGCGGTCCTGTCCCGCGTCATCCCTCCTGACGACGAAGCCGGCATAACTCGCCTCGTCGCGATGCTCGTGCGCGCGTACGAGCTCTCGCCGCCGACCGAGCTGCGCCTCAGCCTGCAGGCAGAGCTCGAACGTTTTGTCGCCGGTGACCCGGGCCGCGCGTTCTCGCTCGGTACCTCGAGCGAAAAGCGCAAGGACCTGCGCTCCGCGCGCTTCTGGTACGAGCGCACGATCGCCTTCGCGGACGCATGGTCCGAACGCCAGCGCCAGGAGAACCTCGGCGATGCCCTCCTACGCCTCGGCTCGGTCATGCGCCAGCAAGGCGATCGCGAGGAGGCCATCGCCGTACTTACCCGCGCGGAGACGCTGCGACCCGACCGCTTCGAGGTGCAGTTCGAGCTGGCGACAGCCTTCGCCGAGCTCGGCCGCAAGGTCGATGCCGCGCCCCACGCGCAACGCTCCCTCGAGTTGATGGACGGGGCCGGTGTCAGCCCGGACCAGCGCTCGGCCCTGCGCGAGCTGCTCAACATGTGGATCGAAGAGGCCCGGCTGGCCCAAGAGGCCGGCCCGCCGTTGCCGCCGAAGTGAGCGGTGGATCGAGCCGCCTGGAGCGCGCTCGCCGAGGTCGATGTCGATGGACAACGTGGGCCGGGGTAACGTCGCAGGGAATAGGGTGGTTTGCTCGGTCAAGGTCAGGCTCCTACGTGGGCTCCGAGCTTGTCTGGGCCTCCACGACACGCGAACGGTCTCCCGCACCGGAGCTGGGCCTGCTCGTCCCATCGATCCTCGAAGTGCGCTCGATGAAGCCTAGAGTTCACATGAGAGCCGCCGTCTACACCGCTTATGGCGCCCCCGAGACGCTCCGCTGGGCGGAGCTCCCTGTGCCGGTCCCAGCGCCGGGAGAGCTCTGCGTGCGCGTGCGGGCGGCCCCGGTCACCGCGGGTGATGCACGGATGCGCTCGGGCGAGGTGCCCCGGGGTCTCGGGCTCCTGTTTCGTGCCGCGATCGGATGGCGCAGACCGAGGGGCGCGCCAGGTTGGGCGTTCGCGGGTGAGGTCGTCGCCGTGGGGCCCGGCGCTGGTACGCCGGGTTCAGCACAGTTTGCAGTCGGTCAGCGGGTCTTTGGCATCCAAGGCATCGGAGGAGGAGCGCATCGTGAGTTCTTGACGATCCGCGCCGACGGGCTGGTGCTCCCCCTGCCCGAGAGCCTCTCGTTCGAGCAGGGCGCAGCGTTCTTCTTCGGTGGCCTCACCGCCGCCCAAGCGCTGTTGGATGAAACACGGGTCGCTCCGGGCGAGGCCGTGTTGGTCTCGGGTGCGACGGGTTCGGTCGGCAGTGCGGCGGTGCAGATCGCGTGTCACCAAGGCGCCACGGTCACCGCGTTGGCGTCGCCCCAGAACCACGCGCTTGCGCTGCGGCTCGGCGCGAAGGCCGTGCAGGACTACCGCTTGACGCTCCCCCCCGGCCCGTTCGACGTCATCGTCGATGTGATGGGCACGATCGGTTGGGCGCGGGCGCGACCGCTCTTGCGCCCCAACGGGCGACTGGTCCTGATCACGGCGGGGCTGGCGGACATGCTGGGCGCTGCGCTCCGCCCCAAGCGCCGCGGCCGGCGCGTCATCGCGAGCACCAATCGCGAGACCCTGGCAGCGATGCGCCGCTTGGTCGAGCTGCACACCGCAGACGCCTACACACCCGAGCTCGGGCGCATCTTTCCCTTCGCCGACCTCGCCGAGGCCCACGCGCTGGCCGACAGCTTCCACAAGCCGGGCAATATCGTCGTCACCATGACCTGAGCGCTGGGGCGCGATTTGTACGAGGGATACAACGAGGGGTGGAGGCTCGAACAGAGCGTACGCCGTCGGTCGAATTCGGGGATATCCAAGATCAGCTCTCCGAGGTACGGTGCTGAGGCCATGCCCTCGAATCGCCTCTACATCCTGCTCGCGCTCTGTGTCGTGTCGCTCGTCGCAAGCTCCTCGCGCGCCGGCACGTCGGCGCGTTTCATCCCGGTCCGAGTCCTGGTCGACGGTGACGTCGTCTTCACCGGCTCGACCAGCGATGACGGAGGTCCCGATGCGGATGCGGTCTGGGCGTACCTGACTGGCTGCAAACTGACGCCCACGGCTGAGCTGAACGCGCTGGCCAAGGAGCGGCACGCGCCGGGCGCAAGCGAGTGGACCCTCTACGGACAGCCCGACCCAAAGGGCGCTCTCGGCGCGAACGGGCAGATTCTTCGCACGGCAGATGTGACGCTCGAGATCTCCTACGGCGGCACGGCGCATGCGCGCGAACTGCAGCTCGTAGCGACGCCCAGCGGAGATGGCTGGTGCGTCGCGCGCGCGGAGGTCGAGCGTCACTTCGACAGCCGCCTCATCTCGCGTCGGGAAGCTGCGGAGCTCGAGCGGCCGAAACGATCGAAGCTCTGAGCGTTCAGGGCTGTCTGCAGCAGATATGCCTCGTGTCACAGTGCCGAGGCCCGTACGACTGCGTGCTCGGACCCTGCGCCACAGAAATCGGCTCGACGCGTGGTGGCCGCGTGCGAGTTCGCAAGGCATAACGAGCTCCCCATTGCGAAACGCGCTCGCGAACCGAAATGCGATGCCGCGAGCGCGTTCAGGGAGGCCGCGGGGCGGATCGAGTTCTGTGCCGTAGGCACCTGGGTTATCCGAGGCAATAGAAGCCGCTCGGCTGTGCCGCGGCGAATGGTGCACGCATGCGCCGTAGGTTGATGACGCGCCCGGGGTGACTTCCCCGAGCCCTGGCGCGACGACCCGCAGTCGTCGGTCTCGCACCCGTCGCTGTCAGAGCTGGCCTCTGGCGACTGTGAAGGCATGAGAGTTGCGTGAGGCGGACACAAGGAGATCACATGCAGAGGGTCATACCTTTCACAGCGACCTTCGCCGCACTTTCGGCGAGCGCTTTCGCACAAATCGGGACCCCTTACTGTGCGGCCGCGCCCAATTCCACGGGCCAAACGGCCGCGCTCTCCGCGACCGGCTCGACGGACGTGGCGCTCGGTACGGTGGTGCTCGTGTGCTCGCGCCTACCGGTGCAGAGCCTCGGGTACTTCCTCGTCAGCCGCACACAGGGCTTTACGGCAGCACCTGCAGGGAGCTCGAGCAACCTCTGTCTCGGCGGTGCGATCGGGCGGTACGCGAACCGAGTCCTGAGCGCCGGGGCCGCAGGGCAGGTCGGTTTCGCGCTCGACCTGACACTGATTCCGAGCCCCAGCGGGCCCTTCGCCGTGCAACCCGGCGAGTCGCTTTCGTTCCAGTACTGGCACCGGGACAGTGGGCCCGCGGGGCCGACGTCCAACTTCAGCCAGGGGCTGGAGATCGATTTCACGGGGGCGGCCTCGATTCGGCTGCCCGACGCAAACGGCGAGGGCTTCGAGACCGGTGCGCTGCACGACATCGCGCTCGGTGGAGCGAGCTGGGGCACCGAGCCTGCGGGTGACCGACTGCTCGCGCCGGGCCGCTCCGGCGGCTCGGGACGACTCGGCGCGCTGCGGATCCGCGCCGGCGAAGTCGTGACCTTGAACACGGACCACTAGGAGTTCCCGCTGCAGCGCGGCGGCGCCCGCGACCCGCTCGACGTGCTGGGAAATCCCTCCTCTGGGGTCTATCCGACGACGATCACCGTCACCGACGGGGTCTTCGAGCTGTCAGCACTCACGATCGAAGCGGGCGGCGTGCTCGTGCTGCGGGGATCGAATCCCGCGCGGCTCGTCGTGCGCGGCGAGGCTGCGATCGCTGCGGGCGGGTTGATCGATGCCTCGGGCGGAAACGTCGGATTCCATCACTCGGACGCGGCCAACGGGCAAGTCGGCGGCGCAGCGGGCCCTGGGGGTGGTCGCGGAGGTGACGGTGCAGACCGGGCGGACTTCACGGGCACGTCGCTCCTCGTGGTCGGCGGCCTGGCGAATCCCGGCGCGGAGCGCACCGGCAGCGCGGGGACCGGGATCGGAAACGGAGCCGTCGGCGGTGGACAGGGCGGAGAGCGCTGGCCGCTGACCTACCCGTCGTCGATCACGACCTCGATCCAAGGCTTCAACGGAGGCGTCGCGTGGAACGTGGCGTTCCACCCGAACGGCGTGCTCAACGACTCCTGCGTCTCGCTGCAGATGGGTGGACCAGGCGGCGGCGGCTCATATGCACGCGCAGGGACCGCGGGTACGTCTACGCCGTCGCCGAGCGCCGCCAGCGTGCAGTTCCCCACCATCGGCGGGAGCACGGCGATCGCGGGGGCTGGCGGCGCAGCGGGTGACCTTGCGGGCCTCGGACTCGAACCACCGAGTCCGACCTCGGGTCACGATGTCCGCATCCTGCGCTGGCAGCGGGGCCACCTGCGCGGCGGAGCTGGCGGCGGGGGCGGAGGCAACCATCCTTACATGACGTTGGGCGGGGGGGATCCGCCGAGCGCAGGCAACAACTGCTGGTTCTTCCTGTTCGGGACGCCCGCAACATATGAGGAGTGGCACGATCACAGCGGCGGCGCAGGCGGCGGCGCGGTCGAACTGCTCGCAGGCCGGAGCATCACCCTCGATGGGCTCATCGAGGCCCGCGGCGGCCAAGGTGGGAGCTCCTTGCCCAGCGCGCTCCCGTTCGACTTCGCCCAGTACGCGATGGCGGGCGGCGGCGGCGCCGGTGGTGCCGTTCGCATCACAGCTCCAAACGTGACGTGGTCGCCGAACGACCTGCACATCGACGTGCGCGGCGGCGTCGGCGGTACGTCGTTCTGGGCCTTCCCCACGGCGTCGCCGACGGCCTCCCGGGGCGGCGACGGTGCGCAGGGGTTGGTGCGGATCGAGAACTCGCTCAGCGGGAACACCTTCATCGGGAACGCCGCGTCTGTCGTCGCGCCGTTCTCGCCCCCTTCGACTGCGCACCCGCACCTTTCGATCGGCACCGGCGGGTTCGATGCGCTCGGCCGCGAACGACCGGACGCGGTGAACGGCGCCGCCTCGTGCTGGATCCAGCCGACGGGCAACATCGCGCGCTTGCGCATCCGCGCCGACACGGGCCCGCTGCTCGGTCAGCAAGGCTGGTCGATGAACGTCGTCGTCACGGGTCCCAGCGGCCAGACGAAGCGGCCCTTCCGCGGACGCGCGCCGCAGTTCACCACCTCCTTCGAGGCCCAATACGGCAACCTCGTCGGTTACGACCTCGGTGTCGGAGAAGTCGCATCGCCGATCGTGGTGCGCTTCCAGGGCGCCCGTAGAGCGGGCACGCTTACGTCGCCCTGCGGGCTGGATCCGCAGGATCCGCAGTCCGGTCTGGAAGCGGGCAGCCTGACCCCTTGGGTCGCACACCCCGCGGACCTGAACGATCTGCTCGATCCGACCGGTACCCCGTACGCGCCGAACGTCGTGCGCTACGTCGTGCTGTTCGACCAGACGATCGAGCTCAGCGCGGGTGATACCCCCGGCTTGACGCTGCAGAGCGAAGGGGTCGTCGGGATCGACGACCTGCTGATCCTCGCGGACGAGTACTGAAATGGCGCGCGCCTCCCGCCTTCGGCGGAGGCGCGCTCAGCGTCAGAGGAGGACGTCGCGAGCCGCGAACACCGGTCCGTCGACACAGCACTTCGCGACGGGCCACGCGCCGAGCGCACCCTCGGCCGTGGTCGCGACGGCGCAGCCGTTGCAGATGCCGACGCCGCAGCCCATGTAGGTCTCGAGGCTCAGCCAGCAGTCGAGGCTGTGCTCCTCCGCGACGTGGGCGACGGCCTCCATCATGCGCTCGGGGCCGCACGCGAGGAGGCGCACTTGCAGCGGGATGCGGCCTTGGTGCCACTCCTCGCGCAGCGCTTGCACGACGTTGCCGTGGAAGCCCGCGCTGCCGTCGTCGGTCGCCGGCACGACGCGCACACCGAGCTCGCTGAAGAGGTCGAGGTCGTAGAGGAAGCCGCGGTGGCGGCCGCCGTAGATCAGCGTGATGTCCTCGGGCCGGCACGGGGTGCGGCCGTCCATGCCCTCGAGTGCCTGCTGGATGCCCATGTAGAACGGCGCCGAGCCGATGCCGCCCGCGACCATCACCCACGGCGCGCCCGCGCCGTCGATCGTGGGCCAGCCGTGGCCCAGCGGGCCGACGGCGATCAGCGCGTCACCGGGGCGGGACTCCGCGAGCGCGCGGGTGCCCTCGCCCATGACCTTGATCAGGAACTCGAGCTCGCACTCGTGCAAGCCCAAGCTGGACACCGAGCACTGGATCGTGCGGTACAGCGAAAACGGCCGCGGGATCGCGGGCGAGCGCCGGTCCGCGCGCCGCAGCATGAAGAAGCGCGCCGCCCGCAGGGGCGGGATCGGGCACTCGAGGCGGACCCGCAGGACCACGGCGTCGGCGCCGGTGGAGCGAACCGCGGTGACGGTCGCGTGCTGGGAACGGGTATCGGGGGGCGGCGCGGGCATAGGGGTGGCGGAAGTGTAACGCGGGCCCCGGCACCGGCGCGGGTACCCTCCCCGCATGGGCGACGTCATCCGGACCCTCCTGCGCACCTCCTTCACGAACCTGTCTTTCACGAAGTCCTGGCTGATGCGGCTCGCGCTGCTCGGTGCGCTGGGAGGCGGCGCGGCGCTGGCGCTCGGCGCGCGCGACGCGGCCACCGTCGGCGCGGTCGACGTGTCCCACCTGTCGTTCACGTCGGGCGTGGGCTTCGTAGGCGGGTTCCTCGCGGGCGCTACGGTGCGGCTCTTCCTCAAGGTCGTGTTCGTGCTGGCGCTGGCGTTTGTCGCCCTGGGTTACGGGCTCTCGTACGTGGGCCTCCTGGACCTACCGTGGGGCTCGTGGGGCGAGGCGCTGTCCGACGTGGGCAAGGTGATCGAGGCCCAAGCCGAGAGCGCCAAGGCGTTCTTCACGGGCCTCCTGCCCGCGGGCAGCGCGGCGGCGGTGGGGCTCGGCGCAGGCCTGACCCAGAAGCCGCGCTTCGACGACGACACCGATTGAGGGAACCCGAGCGCCCTCGCCGCTCCCTAAGACTGTGATGCGCCTCCTGCGCTCCGCCCCCATCGCGTTCCTCGTCGTCGCTTCCGCCTGCGCGCCCGACCCCGCGGCCGGCTGGCGGTCCCTCGCCGCGGGAGCGCGCGAGCCGCGCCAGACCCAGCAGCTCGCCCAGGCGAGCGCGGCCCGCGAGGCGCTCTTCGGGGGGTTGCTCGGCGAGCTCTCCGCGCAGCTCGCGGCCGTCGGCCCCGCCGGGGCGATCGGGGTCTGCAAGGAGGCCGCCCCGCGCCTCGCGGCGGAGGTCGGCGCAGCGCACGGCGTGCGCATCGGGCGCACGTCCGAGCGCCTGCGGAACCCGGGGAGCAAAGCACCCGCCTGGTTCCCGAAGGTCGCTGCCGACCCCGGCCATGCGACGGGTCCCGCGACCGCGGTGCACGAAGACGGGCGGCTCGGCGTGAGCTTCCCCATCCGCGTTGCGCTGCCGTGCCTCGCGTGTCACGGCACCCCCGCAGACTTGGGGCCGGGTGTGAGCGACGCGCTCGCGCGCGACTACCCCCACGACCGCGCGACGGGCTACAAGCTCGACGACCTGCGCGGTTGGTTCTGGGTCGAAGTGCCCTGAACGAGTCGGACCTGCGAGCTCCCTCGACGCTCAGACCTTGGCGTGCGCGCGCAGGTCGTCCAGGTCGACCCATTCGAGGGCTGAGGCGTGTGTGGCCTCCAGCACCACCGGCGGCGCGACCCCCGCGAGCAGCGCCTCTTTCCAGCGCTGGACGCAGACACACCACTTGTCGCCGGGGCGCAGGCCGGGGAAGCGCAGCTCGGGGCGCGGTGTCACGAGGTCGTTGCCGCGGCTCACCGAGAATGCGAGGAACTCGGCCGTCATCACCGCGCAGACGGTGTGCAGGCCATGGTCGTCGGCGCCCGTGCGGCAGAGGCCGTCGCGGTAGAACCCCGTCATCGGTGAGGTGCAGCAGGAACCGAGCAGGGTCCCGAGGACGTTCTTGGCTTCGCGTTGGATCATGGCTCAGTAGGTTTCGCCGAAGTACTTGGCGCGGATCCAGCGCGGCTGCCAGCGGTCGGGGGTGCGCGGGTGGTCCGTCAGGTCGATCTCGGCGGGCGCGGGGTCGGGCACGGTGAGCGGCGCATCGTCGCCGACCTCGCGCTGCAGCGCAGCGAGGCGCTCGGAGAGCGCTGCGACCCGCGCGGCGTGTTCGGGCCGCTGGGCGAGGTCGTAGCGCTCGTGCGGATCGCTCGCCAAGTCGAAGAGGCGCACGCGGTCGATACGCGGATAACGGATGAGCTTGTAGCGTCCATCGGTCACCGCGCGCTGGGTCTCGCCGATGGCAAGCAGCAGCGCATCGCGCGCCCCGGCGGGGTTGCCCTGGGCCACCGGGACGAGGCTCCGTCCGAACAGGCCTTCGCGGGTGCCTGAGACACCCGCGAGCTCCAGCAGCGTCGGATAGAGGTCGCACAGCGACACGAGGTCGGTGCACGTCGCATCCGCCGCGACGCCGGGCGCGACGAGGATCAGCGGGACGCGCAGGCTGTGCTCGAACACGCTCTGTTTGCCGAGCAAGCCGTGGCTGCCGAGGGCGAGGCCGTTGTCGGCCGCGAAGACGATCACGGTGTCCCGGCCGTCGTCGCGGGCCTCCACCGCGGCGAGCACGCGGCCGAGCGCATGGTCCATGTGCTCGATCAACGCGTAGTACTCGGCGAGCTGCTGGCGGATGACCGCGGGCGGTCGCGGCCAAGGGGCGAGCACCTCGTCGCGCACCGTCAGCATGCCGATGTCCCAGGGCTGCTGGGGCAGGAAGTTCGGCGGCAGCGGCGGTAGGTCCGCGTAGTGCCGGTGCGCGTAGGGCTGCGGCGCGTCGCGGGGGTCGTGCGGCGCCGTGAACGCGAGGTAGCAGAAGTACGGGCGGTCGCGGTCGCACCCGCTGATGAAGCGGGCAGCGCTGTCGGCGAAGAGGTCGCTCGAGTGCTCGGTCGCGGTGCGCTCGGCGCTCAGGTTGCGCCCGTCGAAGTGCCGCACGGGGACGAGGTTGTGGTCGCTCATCCCGCTGAAGAGCACATTCTCCGCGGACTGGAACGAGCGCTCGAAGGGCTGCACTCCGTTGTGCCACTTGCCGGTCGCGAACGTGCGATAGCCCCCGCGGCCGAGGGCCTCGCCGAGGGTCACCGCGCCCGTGAAGCGGTCCAGGTCGAGGCGGAAGTACGCGCGGCCCGTGTGCAGCATCGCGCGGCTCGGGATGCAAACCGCGCCGTGGGGTGCGCCCATGCAGTACGCGCGCACGAACGACGTGCCGCGCGCGGCGAGTCCGTCGATGTGGGGCGTGTCGAGCGCCGGGTTACCGGCGGCCCCGAACGCGTCGGCCCGCAGGTCGTCCGCGTAGACCAACAGCACGTTGGGGCGCGGGTCCGACCCGGCGGGCGCGGGGGACTGCGCAACGCCCGGCGCCGCGAACACAGCCAGGGCGAGCAGGGCGCCGAGGGGCCCAGGGGGGCGGCCGGCGAGGGTGCGGGCGGGGCCACGTTCCATCGCCGGCCAGGCTAACCGAGGTTGCGGTCGGCCTCAGGCCTTCTTGCCAGCTTTGCGGGCGCCGGCCTTCTTGCCGGCTTTCTTCGCGCCGGCTTTCTTGCCGACCTTCTTGCCGACCTTCTTGCCGGCCTTCTTCGCGCCAGCCTTCTTCGCGCCAGCCTTCTTGCCGGCTTTCTTGGCGCCGGCCTTCTTGCCGACCTTCTTCGCGGCCGCCTTCTTGCGGCCAGCCTTCTTCCGCGTCGCCTTCGCCGGCGCCGGCTCGGCGGCGGCGGTGGCCGCCGCAGCTTCCGCTTCGGCTGCGGAGGTCCGCGCCATGTCGGCGCGGTGGGCGCGCTCGAAGGTCTGGATGTCCTTGAACTTGCCGTCGGCCTTGCGGACGGCGTAGAGCTTCTTGCCTGCTGAGCTGCGGTGCGTCGTGCGACGCGCTTTTTTCTTCGCCATGGGGGGTTCTCGTGCGGTGTGCGGAGGGCGCTCCCGGCGCCCTTCGCGCGGGATTCTGCCACGCACTGGCTCGAACGCCACGCACTTTTGTGCTGATCGTGTGCGCTCGGCTTGATCGCGGCTTGATCGTGCGCCCATCGAGAGCCGAAGCGCGCGGGCTCGACTGCGCGACATCGAGCGTGCGCTCCGCGTTCCGTCCGCGCGCTCCTCTCCCCAAAGGCTCTCCACCATGACTCCCTTCCGTCCCCTTCCGGCGCTGCTCGCAGCCGGCGCCTGTGTCGCCGCCGTCGCGGCGCAACCGGGCGCACAAGGCCCGTTCCGCCGCGTCGCCACGTTCCCGGTGTTCGCGAACACGAGCATCGAAACCCAGGCTTCGGCCGAGATCGTCGCCGCCAGCACCGACGGCAACCTCCTCATCTACACCGACAGCGGCAACGAGCACATCGGCTTCGTCGACATCACGGATCCGGCCCAGCCGATCGCCGCGGGTGTCCTGGGCCTCGCCGGTGAGCCGACGTCGGTCGCCGTTCAAGGCGGCTACGCGCTCGTCGCGGTCAACACGAGCCCGAGCTTCGTGGCGCCCTCCGGTGAGCTCGCGGTCGTCGACCTCGCCACGCGCCAGATCGTGCGCACGCTGGCGCTCGGTGGCCAGCCCGACTCGATCGCCGTGTCGCCCGATGGCCGCTACGCCGCGATCGCGATCGAGAACGAGCGCGACGAAGAGCTCGGCAACGGCGAGCCGCCGCAGCTCCCCGCGGGGTTCCTCACGATCGTCGACCTGATCGGCGACCCGAGCACGTGGGCGCTGCGCACGGTGGACCTCGTCGGCATCGCGGACCTCTTCCCCGAGGACCCGGAGCCCGAGTACGTCGACATCAACGCGGCCAACATCGCGGTCGTCACGCTGCAAGAGAACAACCACATCGTCATCGTGGACCTCGCCAGCGGGAACGTCCTCGTCGACTTCCCCTGCGGCACGGTGGACCTGACGGACGTCGACACGGACGAGAACGACCTCATCGAGCAGGTCAGCAGCCTGACGGCGGTCCCGCGCGAGCCCGACGCCGTGACGTGGATCTCCCCGTTCACCTTCGCGACGGCCGACGAGGGTGACCTCTTCGGCGGCAGCCGCGGATTCACGACCTGGGCGCCCTGGGGCCTGCCGCTGTACGAAGCGGGCAACACGATCGAGCACCTGACGGCGCGCTTCGGGCACTACCCGGAGGATCGCTCGGAGAACAAGGGCAACGAGCCCGAGGGCATCGAGTACGCCGAGTTCCAGAGCGGCCGCTACCTGTTCGTCGGCTCCGAGCGCGCGAACCTCGTGCTGGTGTACCGCTTGACCCCGGGCCCGCTCTTCGGCTCGACGGCGCCGGTCTTCGTGCAGGCGCTGCCGACCAACGTCGCCCCCGAGGGCCTGCTCGCGATCCCGCAGCGCGGCCTCTTCGTCGTGTCGTGCGAAGCCGACGACCGCGGAGACCTCATCCGCTCCGGCATCACTATCTTCGCCCACACGGGCCAGCCGAACTACCCCTCGATCGTCTCGGAGGACCGCGCGGGCACGAGCCTGCCGATCCCGTGGGCGGCCCAGTCCGGCTTCGTCACCGCGCCCGGTGATGACACGACCATCTACTCCGTTCACGACAGCTTCTACCGCGCGGCCCGTGTCTATCGCCTGCGCCGCGGGATGCAGGGGCCGATGCGTATCGTCGAAGAGCTACCGATCGTCGACAGCGGCGACCTGCTGGGCAACGCGCTGCGCCGTTGGAAGTTCCTGCTGCCGAACACGCCGGGGTTCTCGGTGGGCAGCTTCTTCAACGTCGATGGTACGGTGAACCTGGACCTCGAAGGGGTCGCGGTCGAGGGTGATGGCCGCACGTTCTGGCTCGCGTCCGAGGGCGCCGGCAACCTGAACAACGGCACGAGCAACCCGAGCAACCAGCCCTTCCGCACGCCGAACCTGGTGATCCAGGCCGTGCGCAACGTCGGCAGCGATGTGCTGGAGATCACGCGTGTGATCGGGTTGCCGTTCGAGATGACGAACAACCAACTGCGCTTCGGCCTCGAGGGCATCACGGTCGAAGACGGCGCCGCCGTCTACGTCTGCTTGCAGCGCGAGTGGTCGAACGCCGGGGATCCCGCGGGTAAGGTCCGCATCGGTCGCTTCGACCTGACCACGGGTCGCTGGACCTTCGCGCACTACCCGCTGGACGCCGTCGCTTCGCCGAACGGCGGCTGGGTCGGCCTGTCCGACATCACCTACCTGGGTGGCGGACGCCTCGCGGTGCTGGAGCGCGACAACCAGGGCAACTTCGATGCCCGCGTGAAGCGCATCTACACCGTCGACCTGTCGAGCGTCACCTTCCGTGACGTCGCGCAGGCGGGCAACTTCGACACGCTCGTCAAGACGCTCGAGGCGGACCTCCTGCAGCTCGGCTCCTACGACGCGTTCGGCGGCTTCGTGCCGGAGAAGCTCGAGGGCATGGCGGTCCTCTCCGACGGCACGACGTTGATCGTCAACGACAACGACGGCGTCGACGACAACAGCGGCGAGACCGTGGTGGTCCGCCTGCCGCAGCTCCTGCGCTGATTCGCCTCCCACAAGAGGTGACGATCCCGTCAGGGGCGCGCCGGGGGACGACCCCGGCGCGCTCCTGACGTTCTCGTCAAGTGGTGGCGCGGGGGGCAGGGGTTATCCTGTCCTGCAGCGGTCCCGACCGGGGTCGCAAACGACCATGCAGCGATCCACCCGCAACACGCTCCTCCTCGCGCTCCTCCTCGCCCCCACTGTCGCGTTTGCGCCCAGCTGCAAGAGCAGCGAACCGGCGCGGCCCGCTCTGAAGACGCTCGACGTCTCGTCGCAGCTCGTCGGGGTCTACGAGGCCTTGACCGCCGAGCTCGGCGCCGCTTCGACCGCGGTCGAGCGCCTGCGCGGCACCGTCGAGTCGCAGGGCATCATCCGCCGCGAGAAGGTGGCGGTGGGTGACCTGCAGGCGGCCTACGACAGCCTCGGCGCGGCGATCGGGAGCCTCGAGAAGTCCCAGAAGTCGGTCGTCGGCGCGCGCGAGACGCTGCGCAAGACGGTCGAGAAGCAGCTCCAGCAGTGGGACGCCGACATCGCCGCCTTCGAATCGGCGGACCTCCGTGCGACCACGCAGAAGCGGCGCGACACGGCGGCGACGCGGTTCGCCACCCTCTCGACCGAGCTCGACGGGGTCGCGACGTCGGTCCAGGGGTACCTCGGTCGTCTCAGCGAGGTCAAGCGCGCCCTCGCCAACGACCTGACGCCGGAGGGGGTCGGCGCCCTCGATACGATCCTGAAGGACACGGCGGGCGCCTCGAAGCCGCTCACGGACGAGGTCGGGCGGGCGGTCGCCGCGCTGCGCGAGTACGCCGGGACGCTGTCCGCGAAGGGTTGAGCCCCGGGCGCTACCATGGTCGCCCGATTCTGGCCCCTCAGCCCGCGCGACCATGTCCCTCCTCGTCATCGACGGCCTCAAGAAGCACTTCGGCGCCCAGGAGATCCTGCGCGGCGCCTCGGCGAAGATCGATCCGGGGGAGAAGGTCGGCCTCGTCGGCCGCAACGGCGGCGGCAAGACGACCCTCTTCCGGATCATCGCCGGTGAGGAGACCCCCGACTGGGGCAGCGTCTCGGTGCGCAAAGGCGCGCGGCTCGGCGTCGTGCCGCAGCGGCCCGTGTTCCACGAAGGCGTGAGCGTGCGGGACTACGTGTCCGGCGGCCTGTCCGAGGTGCGCCAGGCGATCCACGACTACGAAGCGTGCACCGCCCGCATGGGCGACGCGGAGGGCGACGACCTCGAGAAGGTGATGCGCGAGCACGACCGCCTCGCGGCGCGCATCGAAGAGCTCGGCGGTTGGGAGACCGAGCGCCGCGTCGAAGCGGTGCTGGGCGGCATCGGCCTCGCGGAACCCTTCTGGGATCGCGAAGCGCGCACCCTCTCGGGCGGCGAGAAGAACCGCGTGGCGCTCGCGCGGGAGCTCGTCGCAGGCCACGACATCCTGCTGCTGGACGAGCCGACGAACCACCTCGACCTCGAAGGCATCGAGTGGCTCGAACGCTACCTGAAGGACCTGCACACCGCGATCCTCGTCGTCAGCCACGACCGGCGATTGCTGACGAACTGCGTGACGCGCATCATCGAGCTCGAGCGCGGTGAGATCGTCTCGTACACGGGCAATTACCCGAAGTACATCGTGCTCAAGGAGGAGCGCTTCCAAGCGGAGCTGCGCGCGTACGAGCAACAGCAGGAGATGTTCCGCAAGGAGAAGCAGTTCATCGACCGGCACATGGGCTCGCAGCGCACGAGCGAAGCGAAGGGGCGGCAGAAGCGCCTCGAACGCGTCGAGAAGCTGGAGCGGCCGGTCCACGACGTGCGGCGTCCGAACATCAAACCGCCGAAGGCCGCGCGAGGCGGAGAAGAGGTGCTGAAGGCGATCGATCTCGCTGGCGGCTACGCGGACAAAGCGCTCTTCCAAGGGGTCGATCTGCGAGTTGGCCGCGGCCAGCGCATCGGCATCGTCGGTCCGAACGGCGCAGGCAAATCGACGTTTTTGAAGCTGCTCGCCGGTCGCCTCGAGCCGCTGCGCGGTCGCGTCGAACGCGGCCACGGTGCGGTGTGTGCGTACTACGACCAGGACACGTCGTACCTGCGCGGCGACTACACAGCGGCGCAGGAGCTGCGGCGGCACTACCCCGCGATGACCGACCAGGAGGTGCGCGATCACCTGGCGCGGTTCCTGTTCCGCGGCGAGGAGATCGAGAAGCTCGTGTCGCTCCTCTCAGGGGGCGAGCGCGCGCGGCTGTCGCTCGCGATCCTCGTCCTGTCCGAGCCTTCGTGGTTCGCGCTCGACGAGCCGACGAACCACCTGGACCTCGCCAGCCGCACAGCGCTGGAAGAGATGCTGGGTGAGTTCCAGGGCGCGATCATCTGCATCAGCCACGACCGCGCTTTCCTCGACGGCATCACCAATACGACCTACGAGGTCGGCGGTGGCACCGTGCGCGCGTTCGAGGGCAACTACTCGGCGTGGCGCACGGCGAAAGACGCGGAGTCCGCCAGCGCCTCCGAAGAGCGCGCGAAGCGCGAAGCCGACGCGCGCCGCGCGGCCGCGGAAGCGGAGGCGAAGCGGCAACAGAAAGAAGCGCAAGCGGCCCAGAGCAAAGGCGCTCCGCCGAAGAAGAAGGGCGGCAAGAGCGCGTTCAAGCTGGAGCAGCTCGAGCAGCGCATCATGAAGCTCGAGGCGGACCTCGTGCGCCTGAACGAAGCCCTCGCGAGCGAAGCGGTGTACCGCGACCCCGGCAAGCTGCGGGACACGCAGTTCCAGATCGCCGAGGTCGAGACCCAGCTCGAAGCGGCCAACGAAGAATGGGTGAACTGGGGCGAGTGAGCCGCCGCGCGGTCGCTCCAGGGGTCACTGCGTGACCTCGGGAGCCCCTGGGAGCAGGGGCTCTTTGGGTTGGGGCGCGCTCCGCAGAGCGCGAAGGAGCAGGCGAGCGGGAGGCTTTTCTGCAGAGGCCCTCCCACGGAATCCGGGACGGCCCGATACTGCGCGGACCCATGCAGATGTCCCGCAACCGACTGTCGTTGGCGGTCCTCGCCAGCCTGCCCTTCCTCGTCGCTCTACGGCCGCGCGCAGAGGAATACGATCTGTCGCTGCGCTTCGCCGTCGGCCAGCGCTTCGAGCTGCGCGAGCGCTTCGCCATGGAGCTGAACCTCGAGGAGCTCGAGGTCGCGATCGACGGCACACCGATCGCCGACGATGGCGCCGTGTCGTTCGAGGTGGGCGCGAGCGGCGACGTCTTGATGACCGAGGAGATCCTCGAGCTGCGGGAGGGCGCACCCTCGCGCTTGCGCTTCGACGTGACCACGCTCGCGGGGACGTTCGACATGGACATGGACGCCATGGGCGAGAGCGAGTCGATGTCGGAGCCGGTCTTCCCCGACTTCGAGGGGCGGACGCTCGAAGTGGCGATCGACGAAGATGGCACGGAGACCGTCATCGATCGCACGGACTTCGCGAGCGCCACCGACCTCGAGCCGCTCGACGACGGCGAGCTCCAGTCGTTCACTCACTCGGAGCACTTCGCCGATTTGCTGCCGTCGAGTCCGCTCGCCGTCGGCGCGACCTTCGACCTCGCAGGGGATTGGAAGGAGCTGATCGACGTGGCGCTCGCGGAGCTCGACACCGGCGGCGTGGACGCGGAGCTACAAGGGATGCTCGAGGGTCTCAGCGACATCCTCCTCGAAGCAGCGACGCTCGAGGCCACCGGAGAGCTGGCGGCGGTCGAAGGGAAGAGCGCGACGCTCGTCTACCGGATGAAGCTCACCCTCGAGCTCGATGATCTGCTGGAGCGAGTCAAAGGCCTCCTGCCCCCGGGTGAGCTGGAAGAGCTGCCGCCGGGGATCGAAGCAGAGCTCGAGGCGAGCATGGAGGTCACGGGCAAAGGCACCTTCGACCTCGAGCTCGGCCAGCTCACCCAGCTCGAGCTCGACAGCACGTTCTCCATCAGATTCAGCGGCGCGGCGAAGATCGAGGGCACGGAGGCCAGCTCGGAGGTCGTCCTTGCGGGCACGCTCCAGGTCGAAGCGTCAATCACCCCACTCTGAACGGGGTTGCGCAGGCTCCTCGGCTGCGTCGGAAACTCGCCCCGGGAAACACCTCATTCACACTTCTGATACCTGCGCGCACAGCGCGGATACTGTGCGTGAGGGGCGACTGCGCCGGTGCCGCCGGACCCGCCCGGTCGCCCTCACCCGACTTCCCGGGGATTACGCGGCGTAAACGAAGCGGGGCTCCGTCGTAGGGGCCAGCTTGGTCGCTCGACTCGAAACCCACCGGCGCACGCAGGACGCTCGTTTGGACCACGTTGCCCCAGACCAAGGGCGGACGTTCGAGGAGACGCTGGCCGCCGCCCGCGCCGGGGACAACGCCGCCGTGGACGCGCTCGCCGCGCGGTTCTATCCGACCGTGCAGCGCATCGTGCACCAGAAGCTGACCTTCGAGCTGCGGGCGAACCGCCCTTGGCTCACTGCCCGTTTCAGCACCGGCGACGTCGTGCAGGAGGTCTTCCAAGGGGTGCTGCGCGACCTCGGCGCCTTCGCGGGCACCGATGAAGACGCATTTGTCGGATACCTGGCGATGGTCGTGCGCAACCGCATCGTCGATGCGATCCGCTTTCACGAGGCCGATCGGCGCGATGTGCGACGCGGGACAACTCCGGCGACGGAGTGCGGCCTCGAAGCAGCTCCCGATGATCCGTCGGTGTCGGCGGCGAACCAGGAGCTGCTGGAGCGTGTCCTCCAAGCGCTGGCGGAGTTCGAGCCACGCGAGCAGCTCCTCGTCCGCGCGCGGCTCGAGGACACCGCGAGCTTCGCGGACCTCGCGCGACAGCTCGGTTACGGCTCGGAGTCGACCGCGCGGCGCGCGTTCTACGCAGCGCAAGCCAAGCTAAGCTTGGCGCTGAGGGAGCGCCCGTGAAGTGCGCGGGGATGGAGGAGCGCATCGAGACGAAGCTGGAGGATCTGGTCGCCCGCGCGCTCGAGCGGCGCGACAGCGGTGATACGAACTGGCTGAAGGAAGCCTGCGCCGGATCGCCGGAGCTCTTCGAGCGCATCCGCTCGGTCGTCGAAGACGCGTCGAAGCTGCACGGCGTCTTCAGAGAAGCGGCGGGGCGGGATCCGCACCGCGGGTAGGTGCTCGGCGATCGGTTCCGCGTCCTCGCGCGGCTCGGTGCGGGCGCGATGGGGGTCGTGTACCGCGCGTTGGACTCGCGCTTGGTCCTCGGAGTGGGCCTCGCGCTGGTCGCTTTCGCGGTTGTCATGGGTACACGCGAGGTGAGTGAGCGCCGCGCAGAGCGGCGCGCTACAGAGCGCTTCGCGGCGCTGCCACAGAACCTCGAGGTCATCGGCCTGACCAACCAGATGTGCGGAGACCCCGAATACCTCAGCGTGATCGCCTGCCCTTCTCGACCGCGCTGCGGCCGGGGGGACTCGCAAACAATCGAGGTTCGGCAGCGTAGCGGAGGCCCGACGGTGGGCCCCGTGTCACCGCGTGAGTGGGTGATTGGCGCAATACAGAGGGGCCCAGGGAGTGCAGCTCGCGCTGCGCTCGCTGGGCCCCCTGCGCTGGTTAGCGCGTCGCTGCTCAGGTGCGCGACGCCAGGAAGATGCTCTGGATCGCCGCGTCCAGGGCCGCGTGGAACTCCGCGTCGGATTGCTGGGCGCTGAGGCCCTCCGTCAGGGCGCGCGAGAAGCTGGCGATCATGCCGTGGTTGCGCGCGAGGCGCGCGTTGGCGTCCTGGCGGGAGTAACCGCCCGAGAGCGCGACGACGCGCAGGACGGCCGGGTGGTCGATGCAGGGCTTGTAGAAGTCGTCGACGTCCGGGATCGTCAGCTTCAGCATCACCTGCTGGCCCTTCGGCAGGCGGTCGAGGTGCGCGAGGAGCGCGTCGCGCAGGAGCTGCTCTGCGCCCTTCTTGTCCTGAGCGTGGATGTCGACCTCGGGCTCGATGATCGGGACGAGGCCCGCGCCGAGGATCTGTTTGCCGACCTCGAACTGCTGGTCGACGACCGCCTTCACGCCGGCGGCGTTGGCGTCCTTGATGACGGAGCGCATCTTGGTGCCGAAGACGCCGTTCTTCTTCGCGCGCGCGAGCAGCGCATCGAGGTTCGGCATCGCTTTCATGACCTGCGCGCCGTTGCTGTCGTCAGCGAGACCCTTGTCGACCTTGAGGAACGGGACGACGCGCTTCTGCGACCAGAGGTACTGGGCCGAGCCCATCCCGCCGATCTGGCGGTCCATCGTGTTCTCGAACAGGATCGCGCCGAGGATCCGGTCCCCGTTGAACGCGGGGTCCATCACGATGCGCGTGCGCATCTCGTGGACCTTCGTGTACATCTGCTCCTCGCCCGAGTACGCCGTCTCGGGGACACCGTAGAGCTTCAGCGCCTTCGGGGTGCTACCCCCGCTCTGGTCGAGCGCGGCGATGAAACCTTGTTGGATGCGGACCTTCTCGAGCTGCTGCTGGAACGACATGGCGGGTGGTATCGGAGAGGGGCCGGGTCGGGACCCGGGCGCGGGGGCGCGGAGCGCGAGCCCAAGATTCTCGCGGCGGGTGCCCGGGGGATCAACCGCAGGGGCTGACCTGCCGGATCGAAGGCTCCGGGACCCAGCGGCCCCACCGCGCGAGTATCCTGCTCGCCCCCATGCAAGTGTTCCTCGACGCCATCCGGGCCGCCCTGGCGGCCGCCTCGGGCCTACCCGCCGAGGAGATCAAGCTGGAGCGGCCCCGCGACCCGAAGCTCGGGGACGCGGCGTTCCCGTGTTTCCCGCTGGCGAAGGCGCTGAAGGCGGCGCCCCCGGCGATCGCGGCGCGGCTGGCGGCAGAGGTCGGCGCGCGCCTCACCGGGGTCACCGCCACGGCGACGGGGCCGTACTTGAACTTCGTGATCGATCGCGCGCTCCTCGCGCAGACGGTCATCGAGGGGATCCTGCAAGCTGGCCCGCGTTACGGCTGCTCGGAAGAGGGCCGCGGGCGCACGGTTGTCATCGACTTCTCGTCGCCGAACATCGCGAAGCCGATGTCGGTCGGCCACCTGCGCTCGACGGTGATCGGCGCGGCGATCCAGCGCCTCTTCGACGCGCTGGGCTACCGCACCGTCGGCATCAACCACATCGGCGACTGGGGCAGCCAGTTCGGCAAGCTCGTCGCCGCCGTGGACCGCTGGGGCGACACGGTCGACCTGGAGGGCGAGCCGATCAAGGCGCTCCTCGCGCTCTACGTGCGCTTCCACGAGGAGGTCGAAGGCGATCCCACCCTCGAAGAGGCGGGCCGCGAGGCGTTCCGGCAGCTCGAATCGGGCGAAGAGAACCGGGTCCGAGCGACGTGGCGGCGCCTGACGGAGCTGTCGCTGGCCGAGTTCCAGAAGATCTACACGCGCCTCGGCGTCACGTTCGACCTGATCCGCGGGGAGGCGTTCTACGAGACCCACCTCGACGCAGCCATCCAGCGGATCGTCGCGGCGGGCGTGACCGTCGAGAGCGAGGGCGCGCTCGTCGTGCCCCTCGAGAGCTTCGGCGAGCACGTCCCGCCGTGCCTCCTGCGTAAGACCGACGGCACGACGCTGTACGCCACGCGCGACTTGGCGGCGGTGTTCCACCGCTACGAGGAGTTCGCGTTCGAGCGCTGCCTCTACGTCGTCGGCGCGGACCAGCGGCTGCACTTCCAACAGCTCAAGTGGGTCCTGCAGCGCATGCAGCTCCCGTGGGAGCCGCGGGTCGAGCACGTCGACTTCGGGATGCTGCGCCTGCCCGAGGGCAAGATGAGCACGCGCAAGGGCCGCGTGGTCTTCCTCGAGGACGTCCTCGACCGCGCCCGGGACGAAGCGGCCGCGGTGATCGCGCAGAAGAACCCCGCCCTCGCGGGGGCCGCCGAGGTCGCCGAAGCGGTCGGCGTCGGCGCGGTCGTGTTCAACGACCTGAAGCGCGAGCGGGTGAAGGACGTCGAGTTCGTCTGGGAGGAGGTCCTCTCGTTCGAAGGGGATACCGGCCCGTACGTGCAGTACACCCACGCGCGCCTCGCGTCGATCGGCCGCAAGGCCGCGGACGCGGGCGAAGGGGCGGCGGTGGCGGACTGGGGCGCGCTCGAGTCGGCCGCGCCGCTCTTGGTGAGCCTCGGGCGCTACCAGGAGGTCCTGCGCGGGGCCGCCGAGCGCGCCGAGCCGAGCGAGCTCACGGGGTACCTGCTGGGCCTCGCCCGCGAGGTGAACTCGTGGGTCGCCAAGGAGCGGGTCCTCGGCCAGGCGCCGGGGATCACCGCCGCGCGCCTGCACCTCGTCGGCGCCGCGCGCCAAGTGCTGGCGAACGGGTTGGCGATCCTCGGGGTCGCCGCGCCGAGCGAGATGTGAGCTCGGTTGCCCCAGAAGGCGCCCAAAACGTCGCAAAACACGACGGTCAAGGGCTTCCGCTGCCCCGGAAGTGTTCCCGGAAAACGTTTCCGGCAGAGCCCGTTCAAGACCCCCGCGCCCGCCGCCGAAGACGATCTTCGGCGGAGTGTCCCGACACACCGCTGCCGCGCCCCGGGGAGCACCTTCCCCGGTCCGCGGGCCGAGGGAGGAGACCCCGTGATCGAGCGTTACATCCGCGACGTGCCCGACTTCCCCAAGCCGGGCATCCTCTTCAAGGACATCACGCCGCTCTTGCAGAGCGCGGCGGGCCTGAAGGCCACGATCGACGGGCTGGCGAAGTGCGTGGATCCGGCGACCTACGACGTCGTCGCAGGGGTGGAGTCGCGCGGCTTCATCTTCGGAACGGCCCTCGCCCTGGCGCAGGGGAAGGGCTTTGTACCGATCCGCAAGCCGGGCAAGCTGCCGTGGCGCACGGCCGCAGAGTCCTACGAGCTCGAGTACGGCACGGACACGATCGAGGTGCACGTCGACGCGTGCGAGCTCGGTCGGCGCGTGCTGCTCGTGGACGACCTCCTCGCGACGGGCGGCACGATGGCCGCAGCGACCAAGCTCATCCGCCGCATCGGCGGTGAGGCCGTGGCAGCGGCGTTCGTGATCGAACTCCGCTTCCTGGACGGCCGTCGGCGCCTCGACCTGCCGACACACTCCCTCATCCAGATCGACTGAGCCCGAACCGAGCACGCCCCGTGCGCGGGGCTCACCGACCATGGCGACCAAGAAGAGCTCCACCCAGGCCGCGACCGCCGCGGCTGCCCAGCCCGAGCCCGCGGTGAAGACGACGCGTAAAGCGAATCCAAAGCGCGAGCGACCGACACCGGAGGTCGCCATCGAAGAGCTGCCGACCGAGGACATCTGGGCCCATTACCGGGCCGCGCGCAAAGCGAAGAACTCCGAGCGGGTCGAGCACATCCGCAACGTGCTGATGGAGCGGCATTACCCGCTCGTGCGCTACATCGCGGAGCGCCTCTTGCAGACCCTGCCGAAGTCGATCGAGCTCGACGACCTCGTGAGCGCCGGCCTCTTCGGGCTGATGGACGCGATCCGCGGCTTCGAACCCGAGCGCGGCATCAAGTTCAAGACGTACTGCACGACCCGCATCCGCGGTTCGATCCTGGACCAACTGCGCAGCCAGGACTGGGTCCCGCGCCTCGTGCGCCTCAAGGCGTCGAAGATCGAGCGCGCGCTCCAGCGACTCACCGGTCAATACGGCCGCGAACCCACCCACGCAGAGCTCGCGGCGGAGCTGGAGCTCGAACACGGCGAGCTCAGCCTCGAGATCGCGAGCGCCAGCGCGAAGTCGATGTACTCGCTGTCCGACAAGTGGGAGGACCGCGACGAAGACGGCTCGATGGAGAAGGTCGACGTGCTCGAGGACCGGAAGAGCGTCGACCCGATGAGCGAGCTCAACCGCGAGGACATGATGTCGTTCATCTGCCGCTCGCTGACCGGCAAGGAGCGCTTCATCATCGAGCAGTACTACCAGGTCGGGCACACGATGCGCGAGATCGGTGAGATGCTGCAGCTCACGGAGAGCCGCGTCTGCCAGATCCACACGAACGTGATGGTGCGGTTGAAGGGCCTCTTCAACGCGAAGCAGAACACGATGTTGATGTGACCGCGCTCCAAATCCCACCCACGACGCCGGCTCGCGTCGAACGGTACCAGGTACGAGTTGGCGGTGGAGGCCACGCATGCGCGCGCGAAGCGCGCGCTT
>CAYOBN010000008.1:0-35474 GCA_964402175.1 uncultured Planctomycetaceae bacterium
GGGACGTTCGCAAGCGCGCGCTCCGCGCGCCGGCGAACGCCCCGCCGCCAAGTCGTACCTGGTACCGTTCGATCAGGGGTGGGTCATCGCGACGCAGGGGGCGTCCGGCGCCCAGGGAGGCCCACCTGACGGCCCTCCTTGAAGGCCCGTTGACGTTGCGGCAACGTACCGGTCTTCCGACCCTCGGCTCAAGCATCGGCCGTCTCGCGCCGATCCACCCTGCGGCCACGTCCCCGTGCGCGCCGCCATGTCCACCCCCTTCGTTCGAATTCGTGCCGCCCTTCTGGCCCTCGTTCCCTTCCTCGCCGTCGCATGTGGTGGGGGGGGCGGAGGCGGCGGTGGCTCTGCCGCTCCCGCGATCACCGCCCCGTCGACCGGCTCGGTCTGGGGGGGCAACCGCACCATCCGCTGGACAGGTTCGGGGGAGGGCACCGTCGCGGTCTCGTTGTCCTCGGACGGTGGCGCGACGTACGCCATCAACCTGGATAGCGCGGCGCCGAACAGCGGCAGCTACGCGCTCGACACCGTCAGCCTCGTCGACGGCGTCGACTACCGGGCGCGCGTGGTGCTGCCGAACGGGGCCACGCTTACGAGCGGTACGTTTGCAATCGACAACACGGTCCCCGTCACGTCGCTGACCTCGCCCCTCGGCAACGAGATCCTGGGCGGGACGCCGACGATCGAGTGGACCACCGACGACGTCCATCCGGGCACCGTCGAAATCCGGCTCTCGAGCGATGGCGGTGTGACCTTCGACACAGTCATCGCGCTGAACACCCCCGATGACGGTGTGTTCGAGTGGACGTCTTCGGCGCTGACCGATGGCGCGACCTATCGCGTGCAGATCATCGCGACGGACCGCGCGGCCAACGAAAGCGTGCCGAGCCGCTCGCCGCAGAACTTCCAGCTCGACAACACTCCGCCGATCGTCGCGCTCACAGCGCCGACCGGGGGCCAGACGTGGTCGGGTACCCAGTCGATCACTTGGACGACGACCGAAGCGAACCCCGACACGGTTACGCTGACGCTGTCCACCGACGGCGGCGTGACGTTCGCCACGCCGATCGCCACCGACGCACCCGATAGCGGCAGCTACTCGTGGCTCACGGGCTCGGCGCCCGACGGCGTCGCACACCGTGTGCGCATCGTCGCCACGGATGCGGCGGGTAACGCGTCGGCCCCGGCGTCTTCGCCCGCCTCGTTCACCGTCCAGAACCTGCGCCTCACGGGTTTTGTGCACTACCTCGATACGGTGCAGGACGGAGCGCTCGGCGCAGGCGACCAGCTCATTCTGAAGTTCGACAAACCGGTCACCGTCAACAGCCCGAACGTCGCGTCGCTCGCGCTGGGGGTCGCGGGGGACTCGTTCGGCGCAGGCGCGGCGCTCGCCGCGGGCGTCGAGCTCGACGCCGCGGTCGTGACCCTCGGCACCGGAGCCACCCTGCGCACGCGTGGGGTCTTCGCTTCCGACGCAACGGCTGCGGGCCGTCCCTCAGGCGCGGACATCGCCGGCGCGATGGCAGCCAACGCCATCGAGTCGACCACGGGCGGCCTCGACGCCGTCCCGTCCGGCGTGAAGGACCTGCGCCCGAGCCCCGTGACCGTCGTCACGCCGCACGCCACCGCGGGCACGGTGACCCAAGTCGCCGGCGCGGACCTCGACGGTGACGGCGCGGTGGACTTCGTCGTCGCCGAGTCCACTGGGGTCGGCGTCGGCATCCTGCTCGGCGACGGCCAAGGCGCGTTCACGGCCAGCGTCGGGCCGCTCGTGCAGGCCCTCGACGTCGAGCTCGGCGATGTCGATGGCGACGGCGCCGTCGACCTCATCGCGGCGACCGCCACCGGGGTGCAGATCGCGCTCGGTAACGGCGATGGGACCTTCGGTGCGCCGGGGACGGCGTTCGGGGGGAGCGCCCTCCGCTGTGTCGCGGTGGTCGATGCTGATCGCGATGGCGACCTCGACCTCGCCCTCGGCAATGCGGGCGCGGTCGATCGGTTGTATTTGAACGACGGCAGCGGCGCGTTCACCGATGCCGGGCAGAGCCTCGCTGGCGGGACCACCGTAGAGCTCGTCGTGGGCGACCTGGATCAAGACGGCGATCCCGACCTCGTCAGCGTCGCTGGGACCGGCGGCACGCCGGTACGGGTGTGGCTCAACAACGGCGCGGGCGTGTTCAGCGCTGGCGACACGATCGCCGTGACGCAGGCGCAGACCGTCGCGCTCGGCGATATCGATCGCGACGGCGACCTCGATTGCGTCGTCGGCGTACTGGGTCAGTGCGAGGTCTACTTCAACGACGGCGCCGGCGTGTTCGGCGCGACGGCGCAGTTCCTCGGCAACAACGACCACCGCACGCTGCTGTTGCTGGACCTCGACGGTGATGGGGACCTCGACCTCGCGACCGTGAAGTATCTCGACGGCGACCGTTGGTGGTTCAACGACGGCAACGGTGTGTTCACCGAGTCCACCGTGCGCGGCCTCTCCAACCAAGCGGTCGGCGCCGTCGCGGCGCGCATCGACGGCGATGCGGACCTCGACATCTTCGTCGCAGTCGATGGTGCGCCGCACCGTGTGTACCTCGGCTCCGTGGCCGGCGGCCAGCCGCTCGCCGATTGGACCGAGTCTGCGGAGGTCCTGCCGCTCGTCGCCAGCCAGCGGGTGTTGCTCGGCGACCTCGACGGGGATGGGACCCTCGACGCGGTGCACACCGTGCTCGGCGGCGCGCCCCGCGTGCTGGTTGGCGATGGCGCGGGCGCCTTCGCGCTCGGCGCGACGTTCGCGACCAGCGGCTTCGTGGTCGGCCAGCTCGTCGACGTCGACCGGGACGGCGACCTCGACGTCGTCGGTCACGCGGCGGGCAGTCCGAACTCCTGGAGCATCTGGCGCCAAGGTGCGACCGGCGCGTTCACTTCCGGTGCGACGGGTCTCAGCCGTCCGATCTCGGAGTTCGTGGACGTCGATCGCGATGGAACGCTCGATTTCATCGGTGTCACCGGCGCCGGTGTGGCCGAGCTGTGGCTCGGTGATGGCAGCGGCGGCTTCACGGAGTCCGGCGTCGACCTCGGCACCGGCAGCACGGCCAGCGCCGCCCTCGCGGACCTCGACGGCGACGGCCTCGTCGACATCACGCTGAGTGATGCGAGCTCGCTGCGGATCGTCCGTGGGCTCGGCGGTCTCTCGTTCACCGGTGCGTTCACCGCCAGCTCTGTCACGCAGGAGCAGCACGTCCTGGCCGACGTCGACCGTGACGGTGACCTCGACCTGTTCTGCTATTCGATCGCGAGCTCGCCGACGCAGACGCGCTTTGTCGTGGTGCGGAACGACGGGGGCATGACGTTCACCGTGCAGCCTGCGACGGGGATCCTCTTGCAGACCGACGCCCTCCGCCTCCTGGACGTCGACGAAGACGGCGACCTCGACGCGCTGTCGTGGAGCGACAACGGCGGGTTCCTCGGGTACCACGTGCACCTCGGCGACGGCACCGGTACGTTCATCTACGACGACTCCGTCGCCGTTCCGGACATCGCCGATGTCGCAGTAGGGGACCTGGACCGCGACGGCGACGCCGACCTGTACATCGTGCGGTACGACGTCGGTGGCGGCACGGCCGTCGCGCCCGTGATCTTCGTGCGCGACTGACGCTCAGCCCTGCTTCATCCGCGAGCTCACGAGCGTCATGACACGCTCTTCACGCTCGCGGGCGGACTGCTCCAGCGCCGCGGCTTCTTCGAGGAGGCCGCGGCGCTGCGTTTCATCGCGCAGGTCCTTGGCGTTGATACGCACATTGAGGCCCGCGCCGCGCACCGCGGTGCACGCACACAGCGCCCCGACCGCGGCGTCGGACAGCGACGCTTCCATCCCCGTCTCCGCCATCCGGTGACAGACGTCGAGCGCTGCGAGGGCGCTCCGCATGACCCGCAGCGGCACGTGGATCGCGCCGAGGGTCGCCTGTTCGATGCGGTCCGCGCGTACGTCCTGCGGCGCCTTCCACGCCTCCATGATCGCTTGGAAAGCCGCCGTGTCCTCGTCGACGAGGTCCAGCAGCTCCTCGTGCAGATCGCGGCCCTGCACCGCCGCAGCCGAGAACTCCTCCCAGCGCGCGTCCCAGCCCGGTTTGTGGCTCGACAGGTTCGCCACCATGGTGCCGAGCGCCGCACCGAGCGCACCGACGAGCGCCGAGACGCTGCCGCCGCCGGGCGCCGGCGACTCGGAGGCGGTCTCGTGCGTGAAACCGACCAGAGTGCGGTCGACGAGGCGCTTCTTGCTGCGGTCGCGGATGGCGTATTCGATCACGCGCTTCGCAGGGTCGAACGGAGCGAGCTCCGCGAGCCCGAGCGACTTCACCGCGATCTTGATGAGCTCCGCGTGGGGGAGGCCGAGGGAGCGCCCCTGCTGGCGCAAGTAGTGCTCACCCGCTTCGATGAGCACACGCAGCGGCACCATACCGACGATCTCCGAGCCCGTGACTCGGATACCGCGGGCCGCCGCCTTCGCGACGCACTCGTCGAAGGCGACGTGGACGGGCGTGACGTCGATGTCGGTCAGGTTGATCGAGATCTGGGCGATGCCGTACTCCTCGATGAACCAACCGATCGCTTTGGTCGCTTTGAGCGTGCCCGGGAGCCAGACCTCCTGGCCCGCGGCATCGCGCACGATCTTGCCGGTGACGGGGTCGGGCTCGCGCTTCGGTCGACCCTTCTCGCGGATATCGAACGCGATCGCGTTCGCGCGGCGCGTGGACGTCGTGTTGAGGTTGACGTTGTACGCGATCAGGAACTTACGGGCGCCGACCGCGGTGACACCGTAGCCCGCATCGAACGTGCCCGGACCGAAGTCGGTGCGCCAACGCGGATCGGCGAGCTTCGCGGGCAGACCCTCGTACTCGCCCGCGCGTACGGTCGCCAGGTTCTTGCGCTCGGGCGTCGTCGCCGCCGCTTCGTAGAAGTACCCCGAGATCCCGCACTCCTCGCCGAGGCGCCGGCCGAGGGTGCGCGCGTACTCCGCCGCCTCCTCCATCGTGACCCCCGCGATCGGGATCAGCGGGCATACGTCCATCGCACCGAAACGCGGGTGTTCGCCCTTGTGGGTCCGCATGTCGATGAGCTCCTTCGCGCGCCGACCCGCGCGAACGGCCGCTTCGATCACCGGCTCGGGTTCACCGACGAAGGTGACCACCGTGCGGTTCGTGGCTTTGCCTGGGTCGACGTCGAGCAGGGTGACCCCTTCGACGGACTCGATCGCTCGGGTGATCTCCTGGATGACCGCGGCGTCGCGGCCCTCGGAGAAGTTCGGGACACACTCGATGAGGCGCGTGGACATGGTGGCTCTGCCCGCGGGGCCGCTGCGGCGCGCTCGCGGGGGTGAGACGGTACCATCCCGGGCTCCATGGCCGTGACTCCGCCCACCCCCGACCCGCGCACGCGGCCGGCCACGCCGGCGGACCGCGCGGCCCAGGCCGCGCTCTTCGATGCGTGTTTCCAGCGCCGCGACGGCGGCGTCGTGCTCCCCTGGCGCTATGACCAGGGGCCGCACGGTCCGAGCCTCGCGCGGGTCGTCGACGGGGCGGACGGGGGCCTCGTCGCCAGCTATGCCTGCTCGCCCCGCCGCATCCAGACGGCCGCCGGGGAGGTGACCGTCGGCCAGACCGGCGATGTCATGACCGCGGCGTCGGAGCGCGGGAAGGGGCTCTTCTCGGCCCTCGATCGGGCGGTCATGGAGGACGCCCGGGCGGCCGGGTGGCCCTGTGTGTACGGGCTGCCGAACTCGAGCTCCGCGCACATCTTCACGCGCGACCTCGGCTGGCACGAAGTCGGGCGGGTCCGCCCCTACACGTTTGTGCTGGCGCCCGACGCCGGGGCCCGCGCTGAGCGCATGCGGGTGAGCCGCATCGCGTCGGCGCTGGTGCCGTGGACCTATTGGCGCGGCACGATGCGGCTCGGGAAGATGAAGGACCTCTTCTTCGCGAAGGCCAACGTCGTCGCGATCGCGCGCTTCAAGCCCGAAGTCGACGAGGTGACGGCGGAGGTCGCGCGCGGTGAGCAGTGGACCGTCGCGCGGGACCACCGGTACTTGAACTGGCGCTTCGTCGACGCGCCGTCGGGCCGCTTCAAGGCCCACGGCGTCTACGAACCTTCGGGCGCGATGCGCGGCTACGCCGTCGTGCAGTTGCCGGCGCGCGGCGAAGCCGTCGGTTTTGTGGCCGACATCGTCGCGCTCGATCGGATCGCGTTCGCTGCGGCGATGGAGGCGGCGCTCTCACACCTGCGCAAGGCCGGCGCCTCGGTCGCGCGCGCTTATGCGGTCGATGGCTCGCGCTGGCAACGCGACCTCGTCTGGTCCGGGTTCCGGCCGCCCAAACCCGAGGATTCGAAGTCGGTCATCGTGCGCATCCTCGACGAAGCGCACCCGATCGCGCCGCTCGCGCGTGAAGCCGCCCGTTGGGCCTTCACGGACGCGGATCGCGACGCGGAGCTGATCTCCTGACACTTTCGTGAGGTCCGCCCCATGGGATTCCAGCACCGCCTGAAGCTCGCCCTGCGCGACGCCGTTGCGCGGGTCGTCTGGTACACGGGGCTCGCACGGCTCACCGATCGGCTCGTGCCGCCGCGCCTCACGATCCTCTACGGCCACTGCGTCGCCGACGAAGCGGTGAACGGGGACCTCGCGCCGGAGATGAAGCTCAGCGAGGCGCGGCTCGAGCGGCTCCTCGGCGCGCTCGGGCGGCGCTTCGACTTCGTCACCATCGGCGAAGGGATGGCGCGCCTCGCGTCCGGGACCGCGCGGCGCTCTATGGTCGCGCTGTCGATGGACGACGGCTACGTCGACAACCTCACGCGCCTCTTGCCGCTCCTCGAGCGCACCGGCGCGCGTGCGACGGTGTTCCTGGAGGCCGGGCCCGTCGTCGAGCGACGCCTCGGTTGGTTGCACACCTTCGAGTGGCTCGCGCAACACCATGGCGCCCCGGCCCTGGCGGAGGCGCTCGCGGCAGCCCTGACCGACCCGGCTGACGGGAACACCGTGACAGCGGCGGTGCTCGACCGCGTACGCGCCAGCCAGACGGTCGGAGCGCTGAAGCGTGTGCTGAAGTACGACCTGCCCGCGGCGCCGCGCGACGCCGCGCTGGACACGCTCGCACAGCGCGCGGGCTGTGACCGCGCACAGCTCGTCGCGCGCCTCTATCTCGACGCGGACGGCGCGCGCGCGCTCGCGGGCTCGGGCAGGATCGAGGTCGGCGGGCACACGATCGACCACCCGGTGCTCGCGACGCTGCCGCCCGACGCGCAGCGCGCGGAGATCGCAGGGGGGCGCGAGCGCCTCGCGCAGGTGCTGGGTACGGGCAGCCCCCTCGAGACGTTTGCGTACCCCTACGGTCGCCGCTGGGACTTCGATGATGCGTCCGTCGCCGCGGCCGAGGCCGCAGGGTTCCGCTGGGCCGTAACGACCCATGCGGGCACGAACACTGCGCGGAGCGACCGCTTCCGGCTGCGCCGCTGGCCGATCGAAGAGGCCACACCGCTGCACGCCCTCGGGGCGGAAGCGGCCGGGGCGTTCGAGTGCTTGCGCCGACTCGGGCTCGACCTCGTGGAATGAGCCCCGGGGGACGCTTGATCCTCCCTGAGGCGACGCTTGATGCGATTGCCAGCGCCTTTTGCTGGCGCACTTAGCAGCGCTTGATGCGGCGCGGATGTGCTGTCTGCTCTAGCGCTCCGCGCCCCGCGGATGGTCCCGAGGTGGGGGAGCGCAGGGCACTCGCTTCTCCATCCCTCCATCATGCGTTCGTTTACGCCTCTCCTCCTTGCAGCGCTCGTCTCCGCGGAGCGCT
Source organism: uncultured Planctomycetaceae bacterium (assembly GCA_964402175.1). Taxonomy (GTDB): domain Bacteria; phylum Planctomycetota; class UBA1135; order UBA1135; genus JAWKUK01. The sequence goes on from CAYOBN010000008.1 coordinate 7,824, forward strand.
CGTTCGCCCAAGAAGCCACGGTGACGCCCTCGCTGCGCGTCAATGTCGGCGGATTCAACCCGTCCGGCGCCAACGCCATCGACGGCGCCACCGTCGTCAGCGCGGGCAACGGCGTCTTCCATGCCGCGTGGGTGGATCAGTTCGGGACGACCTCCAGCCGTCAGGACATCTACTTCGCGACGTCGACGGACAACGGGGCGACGTTCAGCGCGCCGGTCCGCGTGGACCTCGGCGACCTGCAGAACGAGTTCGACTCGGATCAACTGCACATGGCGGTGACCGACAGCGGCGTGATCGTCGTCCTCTGGGAAGAGAAGCGGGACGCCGCGACGTTCGGCACCACGTCGGCGGAGCGGGGGACGGAGGACCTCTACTACAACCGCTCGACAGACGGTGGGGCGACCTGGATGGCGGCGGCGCTGCCGCTGAACACCGCGACCGCGGGCGCCAACGTCGCGAGCGACATCGACCGTGCTTGGATCGAAGCCGACGGTGAGACCTTCCACGTGACGTGGGAAGAGGACACCGCGACCGCCCTCAACGGGAACGAAGAGGTCTGGTACACCCGTAGCACCGATGCTGGTGCGACGTGGTCGACGCCGGTGATCCTCAACGCGAACCCCGGCGTCCTCGACGTCGACGACCCCAAGGTGGTCGCCGATGGGGGTACGGTCATCGTCTACTGGGTCGAGGACAACGGCGCGGCGACGACCAGCGACGACATCGTGATCGTGCGCTCCACCGACGGTGGCGCGACCTTCGGTCTCCCGACGGTGATCGAGTCGGACCTCTCTGGTAACGTCGACGACACCCTCGCTGCCATGGACGGCCAGCTCGTTTCGATCGCGTACAACGAGAACTTCCCCGGTGATCCCGCCGGTGAAGGTGTCGTCGCGATCGTCTCGACCGATGGCGGCGCGACGTGGTTGCCCGAGGTCGTGATCTCGGCCCAGATGTACGCCGTCACGAACGCCGATGCCGACGTACCCTCGGTCGCGGTTCACGGTGACAGCGTGTACATCGTCTACGACGAGGACAGCCGCGACCGCCTCGCGGGTGGCACCGGCGACAGCGGCGGTAACGTGTGTTACCTCGCGTACACGAACGACCGTGGCGCCACGTGGAACGTCGACGTCGACATCGAGAACGGCCGCATCTCGAACCGCCCGCGCATCGTCGCCAACGACGAAGTCGTCGTGATCTACAAGGAGTACAACGCCAACGGTGCGAACGTACCGGTCTTCGGTTGGTCGACGGATGCCGGAGCGACCTGGTCGAACTTCGCGCAGGTGCCCGGCGCGGGCCCCGATGTCGACGAAGGCAACGGCGCCAACGAGTCGCGTTACCTCGCGCTCGATGCGAGCTCGAACGTCGCGGTGGCGGTGTACATGGACAACCAGCCGACGGGCGCGAACGAGGTCTACTCGAGCTCGGTCCGCGTCGCGCTGCCGGTCGGTGTGGCGTACTGCAGCGCGGTCGCGAACTCGACGGGTTTCCCGGGCTCGCTGCGCGCCCAAGGCAACGTGCGCGCCGCAGAGAACGCGCTGACGCTCGTCGCCGAGTCGCTGCCCGTCGGCACGGTCGGCTTCTTCCTCACGAGCACGACGGAGGGCTTTGTGCCCGGAGTGCAGGGCGGCGCCGGGAACCTCTGCCTGGGTGGCAACATCGGGCGCGGCGTCGGCGGCGCGATCGTGACCTCGGACGCCAACGGCTCCGCCCGCATCGCGGCGGACCTCGCGGCGCTGCCCCAGCCCTCTGGCGCGGTCGCTGCGCTCGCGGGTGAGACCTGGTCCTTCCAGTTCTGGCACCGCGACCTGATCGCTCAGGTCGCGACGACCTCGAACCTCACGAACGGCGTCCGCGTGACGTTCGAGTGAGCGCTGCTTGGGCTCGGGAGATCGGCGCGGAGGGACCTCTGCGCCGTGAAGTTCGACGGAGGGCGCCGCCTGGTGGACAGGCGGCGCCCTCTGTGTTGCAGCGCCCGTGCGTGGCGCGCCTCAGAGCGTGTAGCGGCCGAGCTCCGTGAAGCCGCCCTCGGCGGCGAGCCAGAGCCACAACACGGCGGCCGCGACGGCGATCGGGGGCAGGATCCAGCACAGCCAGAGGCCGCTCACAGGGCGCTCCTGGGCGCCCGCGGGCCGCCCAGCCGTGGAGCCGCTCGGTCCCTGGCCCGGCGCTGCGGTGGCGCCCATCAGCGCAGGTTGTAGCCGTGCGGATCGAGGGACTCGCCGCTGCCGAAGAGCACGACGCCCAGGACGACGACGGCGAACAGCACGATCGGGACGACGATCCAGGCCCAGTTCTCGCGGAGGAACTTCATCGCTGTAGGGTGCAAGGCTAACCGAATCCCGCCCGATGCAACAGGCTCAGCAGCCGCCGCGGCTCCCGTCCCCGGTGCGCTGTCCCAAGAGGTATCCGTAGGCCTCCCGGATGAAGGCGTCGAGGCCCGGGGGAGCGCCCGCGAGGAACTCGACGAGCGCCTCGGTGGGCCGCTCGTCCCAGTAGCCGCGTGCGGCGAGCTGGTTCAGCGCGCGGCAGCGCTCGCCGTGTGTCGGGGCGGTCCGGGCGCGCTCGAGCAGGTGCGGGAACGTGTCCTCGCGGCAGCGCTCCGACACCATCGTCGCAACGAGCAGTGTCCCCGCGAGCGCGAGGAGCACGGCGATCCAGCGCCGTTCACGGCGCGCGAGCGCGGCGCTCATCGCAGCGCCTCCAAGCTGGCCCAGGTGGGCGGCAGGCTGACGTACCAGGCGCAGCCGAGGCCTGCGAGCAGGAGCCCAGCGAGCGCGCAGCGCCTGCGAGATACGGGCAAGCGCTCGCGCGCGAGCCACGCACCGGCGGCGAGGAGGAGCAGCAGCTCCGCGGGCGCACGGAAGCGCGACATCGCGACGAGCAAGCCCGGCGCGAGCAGGGCCGCCGTCGCCGCTGCGAGCAAGCCGCGACCGTAGGGTGCACAGCGAGCGAAGACGAGCCCGAGGGTGCCGAAGAGACCGAGCAGCAGCGCCTCGCCGACGGCGGCCCACCCGATGCCGCGCCGCACGGGCCGTGCGTCGAGCGGCGCGTGGTAGGACTCGAGCCGCACGTGTTTGACCATGTAGGACAGCGGCGTCAAGAGGTCCGCCGCCCGCAACAGGCGCGTGCGCGCGATGTACCCAGGATGGGCGAGCGCGAACCGGAGCCCGTCGCGCACGTGCTGGCCGTCGCGCGTCGCGGTGTTGCCGCCGACGCGCCGCGGCCAGGCTGGCGGCGGATCGGCGAGGAGCCGCGCGCGCAGCCCGCTGCCCGGGACCCCAACGGGGTTCGGATCGGACAGCCGGACGAGGTCGAAGTTCGTGTAGAGCCCGTTGAGCCCCAGGTACACGTTGGTCCCGGACGTCACCGCGAGCGGCACGACCTTGCCGTACACGACGAGGTTGCGCGCCGTCCACGGGGCGATCACCGCCGCCGCAGTCGCCAGCACTACGCCCGCAGCACGGACGCCCGCGCGGCGGGTGTCGCGGGTGGCGCAGACGATCCACGGCGCGAGCGCGAGGGTGAGGACGAGACCGACCTCGCGGGTCAGTGTCGCGAGCCCGAGCAGCGCGCCTGCGAGGGGCAAGCGGTACCAGGGCGCGGCGCTCTGTTCGCGGGCTGCGCGCGCGAGCGCCGTGAGCGCGAGCAGGAACAAGAGCCCGAAGAGCGCCTCACTCTTCGCCATGTGCGCATACGGCACGAGCGGCAGGTAGAGCGCGTACAGCCAGCCGGCCGCGCGCGCGGCGCGCGCACCCGCCAGCGTCCGCGCGAGCTGCATCAGCGCGGCGCCGACCAGCACCGCGAGCAGCGTCTGCACCACCCGCACCGCGAGCACTCCGTGGTCGCCGAAGACCCCGAAACACGCCGCGACGAGCGCCGGGAAACCCGGCGGCCATTGGCCGGTGTACACGCCGTGCTCCACCCACGCGCGCCCGAGGCGCAGGTACTGGGGCTCGTCGCCGATGAACACGGCCCCGTGCGCCGCGTACAGGAACGGCAGGCGCACGAGGAGCGCCGCGAGGAGCGGCGCGAAGTCGGCCCAGCCGGAGCGCGCTCCAGTGGCGGACGCGGACTCCGGTAGGGGGGGCAGGGCCGACCTCACCCGCTCAGAAGAGCGTGTAGATGAAGGGAGCGACGAGCGGCGAGCTCGCGGCGACCACCAGGAGGCTGCCGACCGTGACGAGCACCACGAGCAACGGCATCAGGTACCAGTGCCCGCGCAGCGTGAAGCACTTGAGCAGCTCCGCCGCTGTGCCGAGCCGGTCCCCGAGTTTGTAGGCGACGAAGCCGAGGATCGCGGCGATCGCCGCGAGGAGCGCGATCTGGGCGGTGCGCGGCGGCAGCATCCCGATCGACGTCGAGCCCCCGATCGCGATCGTGAAGATCGTCGCGAGCAGCAGGCCGACCTTCAGGAAGGCGCCGACGGCGTTCTCGTCCGCGTAGGTGCGCACGTACAGCGTCCCGAGCAGCAACCACAGCACGCCGAAGACGGGCAGCCAGCCCGGCAGCCCGCCGGTCTTCGCGGGCGGCGGCGCCAGGGCGACCTCCGTCGCGCGCGCAGGCAGGAGGCCCTTGCTGTCGAGCGTGTCGTGCAGGTACCGCGCGAGCGTGTGGTTGCCCGCTGCGTTCAGGTGCCAGTCGTGGGTGTGGTACTGCGGCTCGGTCGCGCCGCGCAGGGCCGCGAGCGGATCGAGGACGTGCTCGGTGCCCGTGGCTGCGGCCTGCAGCAGGAACTGGTACGGCAGCGCCGGGTCCCAGGTCGTTCGGGGCAACTTCAGTACCTTCGCGCCCATCGTCGCGTCCGCGTAGTTCGCGTCGATCTGGCTCTTCGAGGGGATCGGGCACAGGGCGAGCTTCGCGCCGAGCTTCTGCGCGACGGCGCCCATCTGGTGCAGGATGCCGCTGGTGCGCCGCTGCGCCTCGAGCACGAGCTCGGGCGGGTTCACGAGCAGCACCGCTTGTTCGGCCAGGATCTCCTGCTCCGTGCCCGTCACCTTGACCCGCGGGAGCGGCGTCTTCCGGTGCAGCAACTTGTAGCCGAGGGCTGTTTTCTCGACGAGCGAGCGGCTCATTCGGTCCGCGAGCTCCCGCGGCTCGCGCGCGCCGCGCACGTCGTACGTGGGTTTGTCGGAGCCCGCGTAGGCCGCTTGGCTGTTCCAGTAGATGTCGTTCTCGTAGGGGAACACGAGCACGAGGTCCGGCGACCACGCCGCGCCGTGGGTTTCGAGCCAGGCGAGCTGCTGGTCCGTCGAATACGCCTGGACACCGGCATTGACGACCTCGACCTTGCGGCCCTCCGCTTGCCACCAGTGCTCGAGCATGTCGACGAAGAGCTCGTCGCGCTGCACGGTGTATCCGAGGGTGAACGAGTCGCCGAGGCACAACACCCGGAACACACCCGCGGGTTTCGTCGTGTCGCCCTGGTAGTCGTCGCGCAGGCCGTGCGCGTCGGTCGCGATGTCCGCGCGGAAGCCCTTGCCCTCGAAGGTGAACTCGTGGTTCGGGCGCAGGGACCAGCCGAGGTCGCGGTCGAAGCGTAGGCCCGTGTTCGGCGGCCCCATGCCCAGGAGGCGCAGGCCGCCCTCGGCGACGAGCGCCGCGATGAAGAGGCTCACCGCGAGGGCGAGCAGCACGTTGATGGCTTTCATGGCGTTCAGCTCACCATCTGGGTCACGGAGTCGCCCTCGTGGCGCAGGTGGAAGACCGTGTCGGCGATCTTCTTCTTGGCGCTCGCTTCGATGACGTAGTTGTTGAGGAACAGGAGGTCCATGCCGCTGAGGCTGAACGTGTTGAACGCGTGCGCCGGCGACTCGACGATCGGCTCGCCCTTCAGGTTGAAGGACGTGTTCATGATGACCGGGACGCCGGTGAGCTCACCGAAGCGCTCGATCAGGCGGTGGTACGCCGGGTTCGTCTGTTTGTAGACGGTCTGGAGGCGCCCCGAGCCGTCTTCGTGCGTGATCGCGGGCAGCACGCTGCGCTTCTCCGGGCGCACGGGGGCGACGTACAGCATGAACCGGGCGGGGAAGTGCCGCTGCGCCTCGGGGATGTCGAAGAACTCGTTGGCGCGCTCTTCGGTCACCGAAGGGGCGAACGGGCGGAACGCTTCGCGGAACTTGATCGTCGCGTTCAGCTTGTCCTTCATCTCCGAGCGGCGCGGATCGGCGATGATCGAGCGCGCTCCGAGCGCGCGCGGACCCCACTCGAAGCGGCCGCGCATCCAGCCGCAGACGTTGCCGTCGACCAGCGCCTTCGCGGCGTAGTCGAAGAACGCCTCGTCGTCGTCGAACTTCTTGAACGGGATGTCGTACTTGCGCAGGAACGCCTCGACCTCCGCGTCGTTGTGCTCGGAGCCGAGGTACGCGTGCTCGAGCGCCGGACCGCGCGGGTTGCCGAGGATGTGGTTGTACGCCCAGTAAGCCGCGCCCACGCAGCAACCGTCGTCGCCGGGCGCCGGGTGCACGTAGACATCCGTGAACGGACCCTTGCGCAGCAACTTGTAGTTCGCGACCGAGTTCAGCGCCACGCCGCCCGCGAGGCACAGGTTCTTCATCCCCGTGAGCTGGTGCAGGTGCGTGATCATCTTGAGGAGGATCTCCTCGGTGACACGCTGAATGCTCGCCGCCATGTCGCAGTAGAACGGGTCGAGCGACTTGTCCTGCAGCTTCGGGTCGCGGCGCGGCCGCCCGAAGTGGTCCTCGAACGCCTTGCTGAGCGTGTCGTTCGTCGAGTGGTGGTACTGGAAGTACCGCATGTCGTGCCAGAGGGAGCCATCCTCGGCGACGTGCAGGATCTCGTAGATCTTGTCGACGTACTTGGGCTGCCCGTAGGGGTGCATGCCCATCAGCTTGTATTCACCCTCGTTGATCTCGAAGCCGCAGTAGGCGGTGAACGCCGAGTACAGCAAACCGAGCGAGTGGGGGAAGCGCATCTCCTTGATGACCTCCACCTTGTTGCCGCGGCCGATGCCCATCGTCGAGGTCGTCCATTCACCGGCGCCGTCGACGGTCAGGATCGCGGACTCCTCGAACGGCGACGTGAAGAAGCTCGACGCCGCGTGTGAGACGTGGTGGTCGGCGAAGAGCAGCTTCGAGCGCGGCACACCGAGCTCGCGGCTCATCATCGACTTGATCCACAGCTTGTCCGAGATCCAGCGCTGCATCGACTCGCGGAAGACCGAGGCGCTCTTCGGAAAGGTCGCCATCGCGGTCAGGAGCATGCGCTCCATCTTCACGAAGGGCTTCTCGTAGAAGACGATGTAGTCGACGTCGTGGATCGAGATGCCGCCGGTGCGCAGGGCGAATTCGATCGCGAGCTTCGGGAAGCCCGAGTCGTGTTTGACGCGGCTGAAGCGCTCTTCGGCGGCGGCGGCGACGAGCACGCCGTCCTTGACGAGCGCGGCCGCGGAGTCGTGGTAATAGAACGAGAGCCCGAGGACGTTGACCATAGGAGCGAATCAGTCCTGCCGGCGAGCGGCGCTGAGGGTGTCGTTGCGGCCGGTCCAGCGCGTCCAGTTGCCCGCGGGGCGGCGCTTCAGGTGCAGCGGGTCCGCGACCCACTGGTAGACGAGCGCAAAGGGCCCGAGCACGACGTAATAGAGCACCGTGAGGAGGAGCCGCGAGAGCATGCTCCCGAAGCGCTCGGAGAACCGGAGGAGGGCGTCCATGGGGGATGGGGGCAGCGGCCGGAGGGCGGGTCGGGCCCTCGGTCGAGCCCCGAAGGATACTCGGTCCACACGCGCCACGGCGCCGCGCGCCCGCTGAAGAGCGCGCGGCGCCGTACGGGCGTCGCGGGATGCGACAGGGCGCCGGGACCGCCGGGCTCCGGCCCATGGGCGGAGCAGGTCCAGACCGGGCCTCAGCGCAGCTTCAGCCGCCCCGTCAAGCGCTCGTAGTTCCCGCGGCCCTCGGTGTCACGGTAGACGTCGAGCTCGATGAACGTGTCCCGCTCCAGGAGATCGACGAGCGCGGCGAGGACTTCGCGGTCCTGGACGCGGTACGCGCGCCCGGTCCGCCGGGCGTCGGGCCGGACCTCGGGCCGCAGCGCCGGGATCAGGTCCCCCTGGCGCATCCCGATCTGGTCCGCGGGGCCGCCGGTGCGCACCTTGTCGACCTGCACGAAGACCCGATCCGCGAAGCGACGTTCCGTGACGGTGATCCCGAGGCGCTCGAAGAGGAGCCCGTCGAGGGGCTCCCAGGCGACGAGCTCGCGGGACTCGACCCGGCCCGCGTGGCGGACGTCGACGCGCACCCGGCCCCGCGGCAGGACCTCGAGTCGGCGCTCGATGAAGTCCTGGGCGCTCTTCACCGCGCGGCCGTCGAGGGCGACGAGCACGTCCCCTTCACAGATGCCCGCCTGCTGCGCCGGGCCGTCCGGCGCGACCGCGGTGATGCGCATGGAGTCGTCCTCTGCGACCTCGAAGCCGAGCCAGCTCGCGCGCGCCTGCGGGAAGAGCGCGTCGGTCAGGACCTGCTTCACGCGGTCGACCGGGATCGCGAAGCCGATGTTCTCGGCCGCTTCGTTCATCGCCGAGTTGATCCCGATCAGCTCGCCGCGGATGTTGAGCAGCGGCCCGCCCGAGTTGCCGCGGTTGATCGAGGCGTCCGTCTGGATCAGCCCGCTGAAGTGCAGCCCGCGCTGCGGAACGGAGATGTCCCGGTGCAGCCCCGAGATGATGCCGGTCGACACCGTGTACGCCTGACCGTGGGGGTTGCCGATCGCGACGACCGGCTCACCCGGCATGAGGTCGACGCTCGTACCCCAGCGCACGGTCGGGAACTCGGGGCCATCGGTGGCTCTGGCCGCGTCACCGTCGCTCGCCGGGCGCAGCTCGCGCGCGAGCGCGGGCGGGACCTCGAGGATCCGCAGCAGCGCCAGGTCCTCCTCGCGCACGAAGGACACGAGCTGCGCCGCGTAACGCCCGGGGTCGCCGTCGAAGCTGACCGTGATGCGGTTCGCGCCTTCGACGACGTGGTAGTTCGTGATGACGTAGCCGCGCTCCTGGATCACGACCCCCGTGCCCGCGCCGTTCACGACGCGGCCGCTCGGGCCGAAGATCGTCTGCACCTGCTGGTAGAGCTCGGTCTGGATGAAGACCACCGCCGGTGTCACGGCTTGCACGATGCGCACGACCGGGGTCACACGCTCCTCCGCCGCGAGGCCGTCGTAGAGCGCCTTGCGGTCCAGAGGCGCAGCGGAGGGGACCTCGGCGGGGGTGCCTCGCTCCGTTCCGGCTGCGGGGCCCGCGGCTGCGGCGCAGCCGGCGAGGCAAAGGACCGTGAAGAGGGCGCGGGGGGCGCGCGCAAGGCGCGGGGTGAGGGCTCGTGCCATAGTCGTGCTCCGGCCGCGCGAACGCGCGGGCCGCCAGGTTCTACGCAGGGACCCGCGCAGTGTGAGCCTGCGGCGACGAGGTCCCGCGCAGGGAGGTCCCGAGCGCGACGGCCGACGGGCGCCACGCCGGGCACCCGAGGTCGCGGAGGTGCGGTGAAGGGCCCCTAGGATGGGCCCGGGCAGATCCTCGAGGGGGGACCCGCGCCCTCGAAAGCTGGGGAGAGCAGGGCCTCGCCCGTCACCGACTGGCCCATCACCGACCTGCCCGTAACGGCCTCGCCCCGCAGCGCGCTGGCGCGCTGCGGGGCGAGGTGGTGGACCTGACTGGGCTCGAACCAGTGACCTCTACGATGTCAACGTAGCGCTCTAGCCAACTGAGCTACAGGTCCGACAGGGCAGAGAAGGTAAGGGCTCGGGCTGGCCATGGCAAGCACTCTTCCGCGGATTTAGACTCTTCGGCCCCGGGGCGGCACCGGGCCGCGCCTCTGCGGCCTCTGAACCCGCGCCCCCGAGCAGCGTCCACGGACCCCCGCACCTTGAAGATCGGCGTCGTCAAAGAGATCAAGACCCACGAGTACCGCGTCGCCCTGCGCCCCTCCGGCGCGGAGGAGCTGATCGCGGACGGGCACGAGGTCATCGTGCAGGCGGGGGCCGGCCTCGGCACCGGCCTCACCGACGACCAGTACCGCGCCGCTGGCGCGACCGTCGAAGCCGACGTCGACCGGGTCTGGGCCCAGTGCGACATGATCATGAAGGTCAAGGAGCCGCTCGAGGTCGAGTGGCGCCGGATGCGCAAGGGGCAGGTGCTGTTCACCTACTTCCACCTCGCAGCCGACCGGGCGTTGACCGAGGCGTGTGTCGCCTCCGGCACCCACTGCTTCGCGTACGAGACCCTCGACGAGAAGGGCAAGCTGCCCCTCCTCGAGCCGATGAGTGAGGTCGCAGGCCGCCTCGCCATCCAGGCGGGCGCGAAGTACCTCGAGCGCCCGGCGGGCGGCGTCGGCACGCTGCTCGGCGGCGTGCCCGGTGTGGCCCCCGGCGAAGTGCTCGTCATCGGCGGCGGCGTCGTCGGCACCCACGCGGCGCGCATGGCCGCGGGCCTCGGCGCCAACGTCACGATCATGGACGTCAACGTCGCGCGCATGCGCTACCTCGACGAGATCCTGCCCGCGAACTGCACGACGATCTACTCGAACCCGATGGCGCTGCGCGAGCGTCTGCAGGTATCGGACCTCGTCGTCGGCGCGGTGCTGATCCCCGGCGCCGCGGCGCCGAAGCTCATCCGCCGCGAGCACCTCGCGCTGATGAAAGACGGCTCCGTCATCGTCGACGTCGCCGTCGACCAGGGCGGTTGCTGCGAGACGACGCGCCCGACGACCCACGAGCACCCGACGTACGTCGTCGACGGTGTCGTGCACTACTGCGTCGCCAACATGCCCGGCGCCGTGCCGCGCACCAGCACCTTCGCGCTGACGAACGTCACGCTGCCCTGGGCGAAGCGCCTGGCGAAGCTCGGCGCGAAGCGCGCGATCCTCGAGAACGAGCCGCTGGCGCTCGCGGCGAACGCGATCGGCGGCAAGCTGACCTGCAAAGCCGTCGGCGAAGCGTTCGGCATGGCCGTGCACGACCCGCGCGACGTCGCGGCGAAGCTCTGACCCGACGCGCGCATGTCTTCGAACCTTGCACTCATCGCCGCCGAGGCGGAGGGGGGGCCGAGCGGTCCCCTCTCGGTGCTGCTGCTCGCGGTGGTGCAGGGGCTCGCGGAGTTCCTGCCGATCAGCTCATCCGGCCACCTCACGCTGGGCCGCATCGCGCTCGGATTGCGCGAGGCGGGCCTCGCGCTGGACGTCGCGCTGCACGTCGGCACCCTCGCGGCGGTCGTCGTCGCGTTCTGGAAGGACGTGCGGCAGCTCTTCGTCGACCTGGTCGCGCGACGCTTCGGCATGTGGATCTGGTTGATCGTCGCGACGATCCCCGCGGGCCTCGCGGGGATCTTCCTCGACGACCTCTTCGAGGCCGCGTCGCAGTCCTCGCGCGCCGCGGCGTACGGGCTCTTTGCGACGTCGGTGACGCTGCTCATCGGCGAGCGCGCAAGGCGGCGCTTCGAGCGCGCCGGTGTCACCTATCACGGTGAGCCCGGACCTCCGCCGCTCAGCCTCGCGCTCTACCTCGGGTGCGCGCAGGCGTGCGCGATCTGGCCTGGGATCTCGCGCGCGGGCTCGACGATCGCGGCCGGCTTCGTGCGCGGCCTCGACGCGGCGCAGGCCGCGCGGCTCTCGTTCCTGATGAGCTTGCCCGCGGTCTCGGGCGCGGCGATCAAGACCCTGCCCGACGCCCTCGACGAGGGCTTCGGCGGCGTGTCCGTCGGCTGGGTCGCCGTCGGCGCCGCAGTGGCGGGCGTGGTCGGATTCCTCGCCTTGAAGACCCTCTTGCTCGTGCTGCGCAAGGGCTCGTTCCCGTACTTCGCGGCGTACACGGCCGTCATCGGGGTGCTGGCGCTCGTGCTCGGCGGCTGAGTCGTTTCGAGAACCAGGAGCCGCAGGGCCGCAGAAGCGCCGCCTCTGGCGTCTCGAAGGCGACGGCCTCCGAGTCGAGTTCAAGACCAGCCTGCCCGCATTCCGACGTCATGGGGGACCCGTTCCGCGCGGGTCCCTGATGCCGCTCCGCTCCCTGCCCCTTCCGACCCTCGCAGCGCTCGCGCTCGCCGTGCTGGGCCTCGCGCTGCTGCCGACGGAGGTGCCGCGTGCCGCGGGCGATCGTGTGCCGTTCGCAGCGCCTGGTCCGCGGTACCACGGCCTCGGCGAGGTCGACGCGCTCATCGATGCCTGGTGCCTCGCGGACCCCTTGCGCGTCGAGCGCGTCGCGCTGCCCGCGTCGGCAGGGGGGCTCGTCCCCCCGGCCATCGCCTTCGGAGCGCGCGGCCCGACGCCGCTCGCGGCGCGGCCGACGGTGCTGCTCGTCGGCGCCCTCGACGGGCGCTCGCGAGCGGGCGCGGAGGCGACGCTGCACGCGGCGCACACGCTGCTCGGCGCGCTCGATGTCCTGCGCTCCGACCTCGCGTTCGTCGCCGTGCCGTGGGCGTCGCCGGACGGGCTCGCGCGCGCGAGCGCCGGCGAGCGCACCGACGGCCGCGATGCGACGCCCATCGACGATGACGAAGACGGTCGGGTCGGCGAGGATCCCCCGGACGACCTCGACGGCGATGGCGAGGTGCGCGAGCTCTTGCTCGAGGACCCCGACGGGCCGTGGACGTTCGGCCGCGACCGCCGCTTCCTCGTGCCGGCCGCGGAGGGCGACGCGCCGCGTCTCGCGCGCTTCAGCGAAGGCCGGGACGACGACGGCGACGGGCGCTGGAACGAAGACGGCCCGGGCGGGGTGCAGCTCGATGCACACTTCCCGAACGGCTGGGCCGGGCCGGGGCCCGACGGGGCCGCCGGCCGCTTCCCGCTCGATGTGCCGCTCGCGCGCGCCCTCGCGGACCTCGCGCTCGAGCGACGTGTCGCGCTCGCGCTGGTGTTCCAAGGCGCGCACGGGGGCGTCGCGCGGCCTGGCGGCACGCTGGCCGCGGACCTCGCCGCGGCGCGCGATCGCGAGACCTACGAGGCGCTCGCCGCAGCGTTCACCCGCGCGACAGGGCGGCCGTTGGCCGGGGTGCCGACGCTGCGCGATGCCCGCGGCGGAGAAGCGCGCGGTGCGTTCCTCGACTGGCTCCAAGCGAGCGCCGGAGCGATCGCGCTGGAGGTCGCCCCGTGGGGCCCGAGCGCGGCGTGGCGCGATGGACGCGCGCTCGACCGCGGCGAGCCCCGTGTGCAGCACGGGCCGGCGCTCTCCGAGGCGCAGCGCCGCTGGGCGCGCTGGCTCGACGACGAGCGCGGCGGGCTCGATTTTGCGGATTGGCGCCCGCTGGAGCTCGGGCTCGGCGGCCGCGCCTGGGTCGGGGGCTGGCGCGGGCGGGTCGATCAGGATCCGCCCGAGGCGCTGCTCTCTCTGGCGCTCGAGGGGATCGCGCCGTTCGTGCGTGAGGTCGTCGATGCGCTGCCGCGGCTCGATATCGAGCTGCTCGCGGTCGAGCGCGCAGGCGATGTCGTGCGCATCGCGGCGCGGGTCGTCAACCGAGGGCTCTTTCCGACCGGGCGGGACGCCGACGGATCGGCGGCTTCGCGCGACGGTCGTGTGACCTGCACGTTCGAGGCGCCCTGTGCAGGAGCGCTGCTCGCCGGTCCCGAGCGCATCGAGCTCGGTGTGCTCGGCGGCGGGCGAGCGGGGCCCGTGAGCGAGTGGCTCGTGCTCGCGCCGCCGGGCACGGTGCTCGCGCTCTACGCGCGCTCTGAGGCGGTCGGCGCGATTCGACGCGAGGTGCGGCCGTGACGGGCGCGCGGCTGTTCGCCAGCGCGCTCTGCGTCGCGTTTGCGCTGCTCGCACGCGAGGTCGCCACGTCCGCGGTCGACGCGCACGAAGACCGACCGTCGGCGGACACCGCGTTCGATCTGGCGTTCGTCGACTGGGTGTCGTCGCGCTCGCAGCGGGCGCTCGAACACGCGCTCGAGGCGTTGGTCGGCCTGGACCCGAGCCGCGCGCGCCTCGTGCCGCTCGGGCGGGGACGTGACGGCCGCGCGTTGCTCGCGGTGGAGATCGGTCCCGAGCGCGCGCCGGGCGTCGTGGTCCTGCCGCTGCCAGAGAAGGACCGACTGACGAGCGCCGACGCTGCGCTCGCGCTCGCGCACACCTGGCTCACCGAGCCGCCCAGCGCGGCGCGTGTCGTCTTCGTCGTCGGCATCCGACCCGACCTCCACGCGCCGCAGCTACCCGAGCTCGGCTTCGACCTCGCGCGCAACTTCCCGGTCGATTGGGACCTCGCGCTGCACGCGGGCGGCGGACCCTATCCGCTGGCGGCCCCCGAGACACGGGCGCTGGCCCAGTGGTTGGACGGCGACCCGTTGCTCCACAGCGCGCTCGTGTTGGGCGCGGAAGCGCTCTCTGCGGAGGCGCTGTGGCTCGGGGATCCCGTGGCAGACGGCGAGCTCGCGACGCTGCTCGCGGCGCCGCCGCTCGCCGAGCTCGTCGCCGGCGCTCTGGATGGGCCCATGGATGGGGAACCGCCCTTCGGCGGCCTCGCGCGCCACGCGCGCCTGCGCGCCGGGCTCGCGGTGGCCGCCGTGACCGCGGAGGCGCCGCAGGCTGCGCTGCTCGCGGCGCTCCGCGCGCTCGTCGCGGCCGGGCCCGTCCTCGAGTTCGTGTCCGTCGCCGCGCCGCGCTCGGTCGGGCCGGGCATCTGGCAGATCGACGCGACGCTGCGCAGCCGCGGCGTGCTCGGGACGGGCAACGCAGCCCATCACCGGGGGCGACTGCCGCGCGGCCTGGCCCTCGGTGTCGACGGCGGGCAGCTCGCGTTCGGTGCGCTGCGCCGCGGCGCGGAAGCGGGCTACACGGTGGTGCAAGTGGGCGCCGGTCCGGCAGGGGAATCGCGCCTGCAGACGGGTGACCTCGCAGCGGGAGCGACGCTCGACGTGCGCCTGGTCGTGCGCGCGGAGCGCGGCGACGAGGTCGTCCTCACCGCATCCACACCGCGCGCGGCGCCCCTGCGCGCGGAGCCCGTGCGCCTGCGCTGAACGCGGCGGCGCTTCTGCACTGGAATCCCGTGCGCACCGGGCCCAAAACCGGCTCAGGGTGAGGAGCCGCGGCGGGTGTGTCCCGACGCGGGAAAGCGGGGAAGTGCTCGAATCGGACGCGCTCTGGCGTCGATGAGCGCTCGGACCCCGCGGGGTCGGTTCCAGCCGTCTCGATTCAGGAGCGACCTCCGATGAGTCACCCCCAAGAAGCAGAAAACGGACGTTCGCTGTTCGACCTCGTGCGCGAGCACCGGAGGACCCACGACGCGGGGGCGCTCGCATGGGAGGGTTCGTTCGAGGACTACCTCGGCCTCGTCGAGAGTCAGCCGGCGCTGGCGCGCAACGCATGGCAGCGCATGGTCGACATGATCGCGAGCCACGGCTGCGAGCCGCGTCGGCCCGGTGCACCGCGACGGTGGCGACTGTTCGATGACCCGCTGGGCGGCGGTGAAGACGCAGTCTTCGGGCTCGACGGCGCGCTCGACGAGCTCGTGCGCACGTTCCAAGCGGGCGCACGCGGCCTCGGTCCGGAGCGGCGCATCGTCCTGCTGCACGGACCCGTCGGCTCCGCGAAGAGCACGATCGCGCGCCTCCTCAAGCGCGGCCTCGAAGCGTACACGCGCACCGACGAAGGCGCGATCTACACGTTCGACTGGCTGATCGACGGGCAGGTGATCCCCTCGCCGATGAACCAGGATCCGCTGTTCTTGATCCCACAGGAGCAGCGGGGGCTCGTGGAAGCGCGCCTCGACAGCAAGGTGCGGCGCCCGGATCGGCTGCGGATCCAGGGCGAGCTCGACCCCGTCGGCCGCTTCTGGCTGGGCGAGCTGCTGCGCCGCTACGACGGCGAATGGGCGCGGGTGATGGAGCACGTGCGCGTGCGCCGCTTCGTGTTCTCCGAGTCGGATCGCGTGGGCCTCGGCACGTTCCAGCCGAAGGACGAGAAGAACCAGGACTCCACCGAGCTGACGGGGGACCTGAACTACCGGCTCATCGCGGAGTACGGCTCGGACTCCGATCCGCGCGCGTTCAACTTCGACGGGGAGTTCCACGTCGCCAACCGCGGCATGCTGGAGTTCGTCGAGGTCCTGAAGCTCGATGTGGCGTTCTTGTACGACTTGCTCGGGGCGACGCAGGAGCACGCGATCAAACCCAAGAAGTTCCAGCAGACCCACATCGACCAGGTGATCCTGGGTCACACGAACGAGCCCGAGTTCAAGAAGCTGCAGAACAACGAGCTGATGGAGGCGTTCCGCGACCGCACCATCAAGATCGACGTCCCGTACAACCTGAAGGTCTCGGACGAGGTGCGCATCCACCGGCGGCGTTACGGTGACCGATCGCAGCCGGGGCGGGTGCTCGCGCCGCACAGCCTCTACGTCGCTTCGCTCTGGAGCGTCCTGACGCGCCTCGAAGAGCCGACGCTGCCGAACCTCTCGCTCGTGCAGAAAGCCGAGCTGTACGACGGCCAGGACGTGCCCGGCTTCAGCCCCGACCAAGTCGAGGAGCTGCGGCGCGAAGCGCCGCGCGAGGGCATGGACGGCGTCAGCCCGCGCTACGTGCAGGACCGCATCGCGACGTGCATCGTGGCGGACCTTCCGACGATCGGTCCGAAGGACGTCTTGGCAGCGCTGGAAGCGGGCCTCGATCACCACTCGATGGTGGCGGGGGAGGAGCTGCGCAAACACTATCGCGAGCTCATCACGCGGGTGCGCGAGCGCTACGAGGAGATCGTCAAGCGCGAGGTCCAAGTGGCGATCGCAGCGGACGCGGAGGGTATCGATCGGCTCTGCGCGAAGTACCTCGACAATGTGCGGGCGTACACGACCCGCGAGAAGGTCCTGGGTCCCGACGGTCAAGGCCGCGACCCCGACGAGCGCCTGATGCGCTCGGTCGAGGAGAAGACCGACATCCCCGAGTCGCGCAAGGACGACTTCCGGCACGAGCTGATGAACTACATCGCTGCGGTGCATCTGGAGGGGCGCACGTTCGACTACCGCCAGAACAAGCGCTTGACGCGGGCGCTCGAGCTGAAGCTGTTCGAGGACCAGCGGGACTCGATCCAGCTCACGACGCTCGTCTCGAGCGTCGTCGACCCCGACACCCGCGAGAAGATCGCGGTGATCCGCGATCGGCTCTGCCGCCAGTTCGGGTACGACGAGCGCAGCGCGGACGTCGTGTTGCGCGACGTCGCCTCGCTGTTCGCGCGCGGCGCGGACGCGACCGGCGGAGCGCGCGAGGAGGCGGCCTGACATGGGCCAGCAGGTCTGGCGGATGGAACGGGACCGCGCGCGGTTCCGCGACGTCGTGCGCGGCAAGCTGCGCGCGGACCTGCGGAAGTACCTCTCGACGTCCGAGCTCCTGGGGCGCCAGGGCAAGGACGTGATCTCGATCCCGGTGCCGACGATCGAACTGCCGCGGTTCCGCTTCGGTGCGAACCAGCCCCAGGGGGTCGGCAGCGGGCCAGGGGAGAGCGGGGCCCCCGTCGACGGCGAAGGCAAAGAGGGCGACCATCCGGGTCAGGCCGGGGAACACGCGGGGACCCACCCTTTGGAGGTCGAGGTCGAGCTCGACGAGCTCGCTGCGATGCTGGGCGAGGAGCTGGAGCTGCCTGACATCCAGCCGCGCGGCGACAAGCTGCTCGACTCCGAAGGGGGCCGCTATACGGGGATCCGGAGCCGCGGCCCGCGCTCGCTGCGTCACTTCCGGCGCACCTTCAAACGGGCGCTCGTGCGGACGATCGCCGAAGGCGGCTACGACCCCGCGCACCCGCGGGTGATCCCGATCGACATCGACGAGCGCTTCCGCGCCCGACGCACCAAACCGGTCCCCGATTCGTCCGCGGTGATCATCCACATGATGGACGTCTCGGGGTCGATGGGCCGCGAGCAGAAGGACGTCGTCCGCATCAAGGCTTTCTGGATCGACACGTGGCTGCGCAGCCAATACCAGAACCTCGAGGTCGTGTACATCGTGCACGACGCCGTGGCCAAGGTGGTCGACCACGACAGCTTCTTCCGCCTGCGTGAGTCCGGCGGCACGAAGATCTCGTCTGCGTACGAGCTCTGCGCCACGCTGCTGCGGGAGAAATACCGTCCCGAAGATTGGAACGTCTACCCCTTCCATTACTCCGACGGCGACAACTGGAGCGCGCGCGATACCGAGCGCTGCATGAACCTCCTGAGCGACGAGCTACTGCCCCGTGTGAACCAGTTCTGTTATGGACAGGTGAAGAGCGCCTACGGCTCCGGCCAGTTCATGAAGGACCTGGACGCGGCGTTTGCAGGGGACGAGCGTGTCGTGACCTACGGAGTCGGGGGCCGCGAGGAGATCCCCGACGCCATCCGCGCGTTCCTCGGTAAGGGGCGCTGACCATGGTGAGCGGGGACCTACCGCGCCGCCTACGCGAGGCGGCCGAGCGAGCCGAGGCCGCAGCCCGCGCGGTGGGCCTCGACTTCTTCGAGGTCGTCTTCGAGCTCTTGGACGCGCGCGACGTCAACGCGATCGCCGCGTACGGCGGCTTCCCCGCGCGTTATCCGTCGTGGCGCTTCGGAATGGACTTCGAGCGCCTGCAGAAAGGCTACGGCTACGGGCTCTCGAAGATCTACGAGCTCGTCATCAACAACGATCCGACGATCGCCTACCTCGTGCGGTCGAACTCGTTGATGGAGCAGAAGCTCGTCATGGCCCACGTGATGGGGCACGCGGACTTCTTCAAGCACAACGTCTGGTTCGGACCTACGGAGCGCCACATGGTGGAGCGCATGGCTGGCCACGCCGAGCGTGTGCGCGAGCTCTGCCAGCGGCATGGCCAGGACACGATCGAGCGCTTCATGGACCGCGCCCTCGCGCTGGAGACGCTGGTCGATCCGTTCGGCCCGCTGCGGCGCAAGCAGCGCGCCGAACGCGCGGCGCAAGAGCAACCTTCGATCGCTGAGCGCGCCCGGCGCGAGCTCGATGCCCTCATGGACGGGCGTCCGACGGCACGGGTCGAGCGGCGCGACGAGCGCACCGTTCTGCCGACCTACGACATCCTGCCGTTCCTGGTCGAAAGAGCGCCGCTCGCAGCGCACGAGCGCGAGCTCCTGCGCATCGTCGCCGCTGAGGCCGAGTACTTCCTGCCCCAGCGCATGACGAAGATCGTCAACGAAGGCTGGGCGTCGTTCTGGCACTCGAAGCTCCTGACCGGCGGCCTCCTGGATGCCTCCGAGATCGTCGAGTTCGCCGATTGCCACGCGGGTGCGACGGCGGCGGCGCCTGGGCAGCTCAACCCGTACAAGCTCGGTATCGAGCTCTTCCGTCACGCGGAGGCGCGCGGCGAAGACCTCTTCCGGCTGCGCCGCGTCCACAACGACGTCAGCTTCGTCGACGCGCTCGTGGACGAGGAGTTCGCGGCGCGGAACCAGCTCTTCGTGTGGGCGAAGAACGCCCGTACGGGCCGCGTCGAGGTCGCCGGGCGCGATTGGCGCGAGGTCAAACGGCAGCTCCTGCAGGGCCTCGCATGGTGCGGTCAGCCGCGCATCGAGCTGGTCTCCGATGACCATGAGGGTGAGGGTGTGCTCCTCCTGGTCCATCGCCATGACGGGCGCGATCTGAAGCTCGACGAAGCCGCGACGCTGCTGGAGGGGATCGCGGAGCTCTGGCGCCGGCCGGTGCGTCTCTACACCCTCCAAGAGGGCGAAGGGCGCGTCGTGGTCGCTGACGGCACCAAAGCGCGTGTGCTCGACTCCAGTCGCGCCAAGGACTACGTGGCCGGGCACGCGGCATAGGCGCGAGCCTGGCGGGGGGCTCAGCGGCCTCGGCCCCCGCGGGGAGCTTGCAACGCTGCGGGGTGGGCGCCAAGCTCTGCCCATGGCCCTCGCCCACGAGCTCTCCTGGTCGACCTCGCGCGCGCGCACCTTCGAAGCGTGCGCGCGGCGCTACTACTTCGACTATTACCTGTCGTGGCTCGGCTGGGAGCGCAACGCCGCGCCGGAGCGGCGTAAGGCGTACCTGCTGAAGAAGATGACGCGGATGCCGATCCTCGCCGGGGACCTCGTCCACCGCGCGATCGCGGAGTACTTCCGCCGCCGCGATCAAGGGGTCGCGTACACCCTCGAAGAGGCCCGCGAGTTCACCGTGCGGGAGCTGCGAGCGAAGTACAAGGAGTCGCGCGACGGCGCTTGGAAGGCGAAGCCCTCCAAGCTCTGTCGCCTCGCCGAACACCACTACGAGGAGCCGCGCATCGTCGAAGCGACCGGAGCCGCTGGGGAGTACGGCCGCCGCTACGTCGAGCGCATGGCCGCCTGCCTCGAGACGTTCTTCAACTGGCCCGAGCTCGCGGACGTGCGCGAGTCCGACCCCGGCAGTTGGCTCGCGTGTGAAGAGCTCTCCACGTTCGACGTGGCGGGGGTCAAGGTGTACGCCGTGCCCGACTTCGCGTACCGCACGCCGGAAGGGCGCGTGCGGATCCTCGACTGGAAGACCGGCGCGCCGCGGCCCGAAGACCGCTTCCAACTCGAGGTCTACGCGCTGTACGCGCGCGAGCGCTTCGAGGCCGCGGCCGACGAGATCGACGCCGAGGACATCTACCTCGAGCGGGCAGAGCGCCACGGCGCGACCTTCAGCGACGCGTCGCTCGACGCGACCCTCGCGCACATCCAAGCCACTCTCGGCCCCATGCAGGCGGCGCACTTCGATGCGGAGCGCAGCACAGGGGATCCCGAGCGCTTCCCCGCCCTGGCGCTCGGCAGCGCCGCCGCTGCGGAGTGCCGGTCGTGCAACTACCGCGAGCTCTGCGACCGCGCCTGAATCCAGCGGCGGTCTGTCGCACCGCGGTCCCGCCCGGGACCTGGACCTCGACCCACCGTCCGCCGCGCTCCGCGCCCGGACCCCGAGTTGGGCTTCGGGCGCCTCGGTTCGCCCCCTGTCCCGCGCATGGGACACCCCTGGGACATGCCCTCACCGCCGATCCGACAGCCCTCCCGACAGGGCTCCCCCGGGCCCGATAGACTCCTACGCCTCGCCCGCCTCGGAACTCCGCCTGGATGACCCCGCCGCGTGTCTCGATCCTGATCCCGACGCTGGACGGCGCCGAGGACCTGCGCCGACTGCTGCCCGCCCTCGCGCGGCAGACGGTCCAGGGCGGCGTGGAGCTCCGCGCGATCGATTCGTCGAGCTCGGACGACAGCGTGGCGCTCCTGCGCGCCGCCGGGGCGCACGTCGAGGTCATCCCCCGCGCCGAGTTCGGCCACGGCGCGACCCGGAACCGGCTGGCCGTGGGGGCGCGCGGAGAGCTCCTGCTGTTCCTCAGCCAGGACGCTGTCCCGGACGGCGAGGACTGCATCGCGACCCTCGTCGCCGCCTTCGACCGCGACCCGGGCCTGGCAGGCGCGACCGCGCGGGTCCTGCCCCACGTCGACGACGATCCCCTCACCGCGCGCACGGTGCTGCAGGCCCCCGAAGCCGACGCCGAGACCCGCGTCTTTCTGCCCGGTAACGGCGAGCCGCGCTTCAACAACGTCGCGGGGATGGTGCGCGCGAGCGTCCTGCGCGAGGTCCCGTTCCCCGACGTGCGCTTCGGCGAGGACTTCGCCTGGGCCACGCGTGTCCTCGCCCGCGGCTGGCGCGTCGCGTTCGTCAGCGAGGCGATCGTGCGCCATGCCCACCGCTACGGGCCGCGCGCGGCGTTCGAGCGCTACCGGACCGACGCACGTTTCCACCGCGAGGAGAACGGCGTGCTCGTCCGCCCGTCGGTGCGCTCCGTCGCTCGCGGTCTGCTCTACGAGCTGCGCGAGGACGTGCGCTTCGTCCGCGCCCAGCGCGCGCCGCTGCGACACCTCCTGCGCGCACCTGGACTGCGCGCGGCGCAGGTCCTGGGCCAGTATTTCGGCAGCCAGCCGCCGCGGGACTCCGCGCCGCCCGAAGGGGGCGCCCGATGAGCGAGGCCCCGCTGCACGTGCTCTTCGTCGCGCACGGTTATCCGCCCGAGGCCGCCGCTGGCGCCGAGCTCTACACCCAGCGCTTGGCTCAGGCCTTCGCAGCGGGCGGTCACCGCGTCACGGTGTTGGCGCGGGCCCCCGCTGTCGCCGACGAGCCGGACTTCCAGCTCCGCGACGGCCGCGACGGCGCAGTCCGCGTGCGGCGCATGACGCAGCGGCTGCGACACCGCCGCCACAGCGAGAGCTACCGCGAGCCGCGCGCCGAAGCCGTCTTCAGCGCGGTGCTGCGCGAGGAGCGCCCCGACGTCGTGCACTTCCAGCATCTGCTGCACTGGTCGGTGGGCCTCGTGGAGCTCGCGCGCGCGGCGGGGCTGCCGACGGTCTTGCACGCCCACGACCTGTGGGCGCTCTGCGCGCGTGTGCAGATGCTGCGCCCCGACGGCGAGCGCTGCGCCCGCAACATGGGCAGCGGCTGTTTTGCGTGCCTCAAGGAGCGCGGCCTCGGCCACATCGAGCGCTTGCAGCGCTGGGATCGCTGGCCAGGATTCCGCCGCCTCGCAGCGGCGGCGCTCACACTCAGCGGCGGCTGGATCGGCTCCAAGACGGGCGGCCGGCGCCGCGCCGCCGAGTACCGCGACGTGCGCGCCCGCGAACACGCGGTGCCCGCCGCGTTCCGCGCAGCAGACGTCGTCCTCTGCCCGAGCGAGGCGCTGCGGCAGCGTTTGCTGGGCCTCGGGCTCGACCCCGCGCGTGTGCTGCGCCGCGACCTCGGTCTCCCGCCGAGCTGCGCTCCGGAGCGCCCGACCCCTGCGAGCGGCCCAGCGCTCCGCTTCGGCTTCGTCGGCAGCCTCGTGCCGCACAAGGGGCTGCACGTCCTGCTCGAAGCGTTCCGAGGCCTCGCGGAGCGCGGCGCGACCCTCGACGTCTTCGGCCCGTTCGAGCCCGAGCGCGACGCCTATCACCGCGCGCTCGCGGACCAACGGGTCGCGGGAGCGCGCTTCCATGGCGCCTTCGCCGCCGACGCGGTCGAGGGCGTGTACACCCGGTTCGACACCCTCGTCGTCCCGAGCCTCTGGTTCGAGAACGCTCCTCTCGTCGTCGGCGAGGCGTTCCGGGCCCGCGTACCCGTCGTCGCCAGCGACCTCGGCGGTCTCAGCGAAGCCGTCCGCGACGGCGTCGACGGGCTGCTCGTCCCGCCTGGTGATGCGGCGGCGCTGCGGCGCGCGCTGCAGCGCTTCATCGACGAGCCCGAGCTCCGCAGCGAGCTCGCTGCGCGCTGCCCGCGCGTGCGCACGATCGCGGACGACGCCGCGGAGACCGAACACCTGTACCGCGCCTTGTGCGGTGCAGAGCGCGACCCTCGCCTGCCTGCTCGACCCTACTGGATCCCGACTCCGCGTCGAGTGCGCGCGGATGTCGAGTCGTCCCCAACCCTCGAGGAGGTCCGCGCGTGAGCGCGAGGCACAACCCCGATTCCGTTCGCCGCTGGCTCGCTGTCGAGCCTGTGGCGCCGCTCTCCGACGCCGAGCTGCCGCGCGTCTCCATCGTCATCCTCAACTGGAACGGTCGGCACCACCTCGCCCCGTGTTTCGAGACGCTGCGAGCGCTCGATTATCCGCGCGACAAGTACGAGGTCATCCTCGTCGACAACGGCTCGGACGACGGCAGCCAGGCCGAGGTCAAGACCCAACACCGTTGGGTGCGCTTGATCGAGAACGAGCGCAACCGAGGCTTCGCCGCCGGCTGCAACCAAGGCGCCCTCGCCGCGAAGGACGGCCCGCTGCGCCCGACGCAGGTCGTCTTCCTGAACAACGACATCCACGTCGACAAGGGGTTCCTGCGCCACCTCGTAGCGCCTGTCACCCGCGGCCGCGCGATCGCGGCGTCGGCGAAGATGTACTCGTGGGACGGCAAGGTGTTGAACTTCGCCGGTGGGGGGATGAACTTCTACGGCTTCGGTATGCAGCGGGGTTACAACCAACCCCCGGCCGAGGAGTACGACCAGCACCGCAAGACCCTGTTCGCTTGCGGCGGCGCGATGACGATGGACGTCGAAGTGTTCTTCCGCATCGGCGGCTTCGACGAGGAGTTCTTCGCGTACTACGAGGACGTCGACTTGGGTTGGCGGACGTGGGTGCAGGGTTACGAGGTGCACTACGAACCCAGGGCCGTCTGCTACCACCACCACTCCAGCACGAGCCGGCGTGTGCCGGTCGAGCGCCTGCGGCTGCTGCAGGTCCGTAACCCGCTGCTCGCGTGTTTCAAGAACTACAGCGACGCCAACCTGCAGAAGGTTCTGCCGGCGATGCTGGCGCTGGCCACCCGGCGCGCGCTCAACGCTGCGGGGCTGGAGGACCAGAGCCGCTACCGCATCGAGACGCTCGAGACCCTGGCGCGGCCGGGCAAGGCGTCCGGGTTGATGGCCCGCCTGAAGAAGAAGGCCCTCGGCCGCGAGCCCATCCAGAAGGTCGCGGTCGCCGACCTCCTGGCCATGAACGATTTGATAGGTCGCTGGGACCACTGGAGCGCCCGCCGGGCGGCCGTCCAGACCGCCCGTCGCCGCACCGATGACGAGATCCTGCCGCTCTTCCTGCGCCCCCTGTGGTGCATCGAGGGGGAGCCCGGGTACAAGGAACTCCAAGGGGGCCTCTCGGCTTTCTTCGGCCTCGACCGTATGTTCGACGGCCTCACGACCTTGGACCAAGACCCGCACTGAGCGCCTGCCATCCCATGAAGCTGTCCGTCGTGATGCCCGTATACAACGAGGAGCGCACCCTCGAGGAGATCGTGGGGCGCGTCCTCGCGCAGCCGTTCGACATCGAGCTCGTGCTCGTGAACGACGGCTCGCGCGATCGTTCGCGCGAGATCATGGACGGCCTCGTCGCGCGCCATCCCGGCGTGGTGCGCTGCATCCACCACGAGGTCAACAAAGGCAAAGGCGGAGCGCTCTCGACGGGGTTCAAGGAGGTCCGCGGCGACGTCGTCGTGATCCAGGACGCCGACCTCGAATACGACCCGAACGACTACGCCATGTTGCTCGGGCCGATCCTCGACGGCAAAGCCGACGTCGTGTACGGCAGCCGCTTCCTGAAGACCCCCGTGCGCAAGGTCCACGCATTCTGGCACACGTCCGGGAACCGGCTGCTGACTCTGCTCAGCAACATGTTCACCGACCTGTACCTGACCGACATGGAGACGTGTTACAAGGCGATGAAGCGCGAGGTCGCCGCACGCCTCGACATCCAGTCGCGCACGTTCGCGGTCGAACCCGAGATGACGGCGAAGATCGCGCGCATGCGGGTGCCGGTCTACGAGGTCCCGATCAGCTACGCTGGCCGGGGATACCACGAAGGCAAGAAGATCGGCCTCAAGGACGCGTTCATCGCGCTGTGGGCGATCGTGAAGTGGCGCTTCGCGAAGCTGCCGTATTGATCTGACCCAGAGCGCTCAGCGCTGCTCGACGAGCACCCGCCCGCCCGCGGAACCCGTCGGGGTGCTGGCCCGGGGGCGGCGGACTTCGATGCGGGTCGCCGGCAGCCCCGCTTCGATCAACGTCGCGCGCACTGCATCGAGGCGCGCTTGGCCCAGCACCACGCTCGTCGCGCGCACGCGCCGCGCGGCGTCGCGGTCCGCGCCCGGGCGCAGCAACCCGAGGACCTGATCGAGGGCGGCCTCCGTCTCGGCGAGGCGCTCCAGGACCGCGACGAGCTCGAGCCGCTCGGCCTCCGCTGCGCCGGTGCGTCCGACGGAGAGCTGGCCGCGCAAGCCTGCCTCTAGCGCATCGCGCTCCGCGGCGAGGCTGCGCTGGTTGCTCAGCAGCGCTTCGGCCAGGCGCTGCACGCTCTCTGGCGTCAGCGCCGTCGCCGCCGCGGCCGCAGCGAGGTCGCCGCCGCCGAGCTCGTGCACGAGCCGCACCTTGCGCTCCGGGACGCGGCGCACGTCCGCGGCGATCCCGTGCAGGACCTCGCGCGAACGTGCATCGAGCACGATGTCGAGCGCCCCGAAGCTCGCCGTGTACGGCGCGCCGAGCGGCGGCGGCTCGTTCCCACCCAGGAGGTCCATGACCCCGAGCGCGCCGAGCGCGCCTTGGCCGATCCGCAGCGGCGACGACGCGATCGCTTCACCGATCAGCGTCCCGAGGGTCGTCGAGACCGCCGCTACGATCTTGCCCGTCGCGGCGCCCTCCGCGGGCAACGTCACCGACAGCGGGATCACCTGTTGTTCGTTCTCGTCGCGCAGCACGTACAGCACGGTGTCGAGCGGCGCGGGCAGCGCGAGGTACTTCGAGATCGGACCGCCGGGCGGCTCCGACACGAAGAGGTGCGAGAACACCGTGCGGGTGTCGAGGCGCAGGCCGCGCTCCCCGAGCAGGCGCAGCGTCACGCGGCTGTCGACGAGGCCGTCAGCGATGTCGACGCCTGCGGCTTTGGCGAGCCCGCGCACGCCTTGCAGCTCGAACGTCGCGAGGTCGACGGTCACGCTGCCCGACGGCGGACCTTGCCCGAGGGTCAGCTTGCCCGAGACATCGAGGCCTTCGAACAGCGGCCGCTCCTCCCTTCGGAAGCGGTTGTTGCCGCCCGTCACCGCGCCCGCGGCGGCGCCGAGGAGCCCCGTCACGAGGCTGTCTCCGCCGGTGCGCTCCGGCAGCTCGATGCGCCCGGCAGCGACGTTGGCTCGGAACGTCGTGGTGCTGCCGGGGCGCGTCGTGAAGCCCCGCACCTCGACGTCCAGGTCCGTCAGCGGCACGCTCATCGCGGGCGTCACCGAGCGATCCTCCACGAGGAGGTCGAGCCCGTCGATCGTCAGGGATTCGACGCCGAAGACGGCGTTCGTGCCGCCCGCCGGAGCGGCGGCCGCAGCCGCGCTCTGGGCCGGATCCACGGCCGGCGCAGCGCCCATTGCGGGATCCGTTGCGGGATCCGTTGCGGCGGGCGCGGGGCGCACCACGACCCCGAGCACCTCGAGGCCCTGCGCCGTGCGCCGCGCTCGGAGGCGCGGGTTCGAGACCTCGACGCTCCGCACCAGGAACTGGCCCTCGGCGGGCGAGAGGCGCGGGGCTTCGACGTGCACACGCTCGACGCCGAGCAGCACCTCGCCGTCGCCGCTCGCGCGCGCGGCGAGGCCCTCGAGGTCGAGGGAGAGACCCAAGCCGCGCGACAGGTCGAACGCCGCCGGGCCGCGCCGCTGTGCGTCGAACGACGCCGTGAGACGCCCTGCGAGCCGCCCATCGACGAGCCCGGTGAGGTCGAAGCGCTCCGCGAGGTCCGGCAGGACCTGCAGGAGCCCTGGCCCGGACACGCCGCGCACATCGAGCTCGGCGCTGAGGCCCGGGGTCGCCTGGAACGGCGCCAGCGTCAGCCCGATGCGCGCCGCGCCCACGAACGGCGGCGCCGCGGCGGTGAGGTCCAGCGCGAGCGGCGGCAGCGCCTCGGGCTCCGGGCCGAGCAGCCGCGTCGGGCCCCGCAGCGCCAGCGTCGCGCTCGCGGCGAGCGGCACCACGTCGGGGGCCGTGCGGTCGCGGAACCCGAGCCGCGCGATGCCGAGGGACAGCGCGCCGAGGTCGATCGTCGGCAGGTCCTCGCGCGCGACGCCGGGCAGGCCGACGACCAGCGGGCGCGCCGCTGGGCTCGGGCCGGAGCCTGGCCCAGGGCCCACCGCGCCCGTAGCGGGGGGCGACCCCGCGATCCCCGCAGCCGTGTCCGCCGCCGGCTCCCGACCCGCGGCGCCCGTACCGTTGTCCCCTGAGGTGTCCCCTGAGGTGTCCCCTGAGGTGTCCCCTGAGG
>CAYOBN010000008.1:35574-68162 GCA_964402175.1 uncultured Planctomycetaceae bacterium
TGTCCCCTGAGGTGTCCCCTGAGGTGTCCCCTGAGGTGTCCCCTGAGGGCCCCGTCGGTGCCGGCCCGAGCGCGAGCGCCGCCGCCGCGCCGTCGTACACGACGCCGAGGGCCGCAAACGCCTCGGGCCCCGTGCGCTCGACGTCGAGGGCGAGCCCCACGGTCTCCAAGAGGGCGACCTCGTAGACCCGCGCCACGGGGTCGAGGCGCGGCGCCTCGCAGCGCAAGCGCTCGAGCGCCAGCAGCGCCGGACCGCCCTCGCCGTCGGTCAGCGACACCCCCGCGAGCTCCGCCGCGAACCGTCGGCCGCTCTGCTCCGCCGCGGGGCCGTCTGCGACGCGCAGCGTCCCGGCGAGCCGGCCATCCTGGAGGGTCACCGTGAGCCCCGGCGGCAGGTACGCCGCCAACGGCCCTGCGCCGAGGCCGCGCCCCGCGAGCGTCAGCGCCGCCCCGCGTTCGTCGCCTGCGAGGTCGAGCTCACCCTGCAGCGAGAGCTCCGCGAGCGCCCCGTCGACCGCGAGCGACAGGTCCACGCGGGCCGGCGCCGCATCGCCCGCGACGAGCGCCACGTCCGCGACCGTGCCGCGCGCCGTGAGCGCCGTCTCGACCACAGGCGCGACCGCTCGGTCGCGCCATGTGACCGCGAGGCCGTCGAGGGTGAGCGACCGCAGCGTGAACGCAACCGCAGCGCTCGGTGTCTCCGCGCCGCCCGGCGCGCTGACCGGACGGGGCTGCGGCGCGGCCCCGCTCGGCTCGCTGCGGACGTCGCTGCCGGGGTCTTCTGGGGGCGGGGCGAGGCCGACGACCCGCAGCCCGAGCGCTTCGAGCGCGCCCTCCGCGTCGCGCGCGAGCGCGAGCCGCGGCCCGCGCACCGCCACGGACCCGACGTGCACGCCGTCGGCGGCGAGGTGCACATCGTCCAGGGTGAGCTCGTCGAGGCCGAGGTACTCCTCGTCCCCTGCGCGCCACGCGAGGTCCCGGAGGGTGAGCGCCGTATGCAGACCGTCGTCTGTGGCGCGGGCGCGCGCCGTGAGCCCGAGGCCCAGCGCGCCGTCCGTGAACGTCGACGCGAGCCCGAGGTCCGCGAGCCACGGATCGACCCCGAGGGTCGTGAGCCCGGCGCCCGTGAGCTCCGCCGTCAGCGCGACGTCGAGCGGGCCGGGGCGTGACGTGAGCTCTGCGCTGAGCTCGAGCGAGCGCGCGAGGCGCGGCGCCGAGAACCGCGCAGTCAGTACAGCGCGGTCCTCGGGATAGCGCTCGGGTGACCCGCCGAGCCCGAGGTCGCGCACCGTGAGCGACAGTTCGTCGAGCTCGAGCTCGACCGGCCGCACCGGCGCGTGGTCCACGATGCGCAGCGCGCGCGCGTCGAGCGCGAGCTGGGTGAGCTCGAAGCGCGGCAGCGCGCTGGCCTCCGTCGGCGCAGCCGGCGCGGGGTCGGGCCCTCGGGGTGTCGGTTGCGCCGCGCCCGTGCTCGCCGGCGCTGTCGCCGTTGCTGTTGCAAGGCGGCGCAGCCCGGGGATGTGTACGACCCCGTCCGCGTCGCGGTGGAGCTCCGCGCGGCCGAGCGCGAGCTCGATCGCGCCGATGCGCACCGTTGGGCCACTCTCTGGGGCAGCGCTGGCAGCGCTCTCCACGGTGACCTCCGACAGCGCTGCGCGCGCGAGCTCGAACGCAGGCCGTCCGCCGCCCGGTGTGAACGCGACGCCGTCGCTCGCGACGTCGATGCGCAGCGCGCCGTCGGCGCCCTCGGCGAGGCTGCCGCGCAGGGCCGCGCGCAGCTCGCCGCCTGTGCACTCGGGCGCCCAGCCCGCCGCCGCGAGGTACGGGGCTGCCGCAGCGCCGTCGAGCGCGCTCGCGCGGACGCTCAGGTCGAACGTGCGCACGCTGGCGAAGGGCTTCACCGTCGCGTCGAGCGCCAGCGCGCCCGCGAGCCCCGGCGCGTCCCCGCGCAACTTCAATACGACCTCCGCATCCGGCGTCGCGGGGTCGAGCGCGAACCCGCGCACGTCGCACTCCGCGATGCGCAGCGCCAGCGCCGCAGCGGGCGCGATCGCAGCGTCGTCGAAGCGCAGCAGCACGTCTTCGATCCGCAGCGTGTCGACCCGTACGACGGGGGGCGCCGCGGGGGGACCTGTCGCTCCGGTCGCGGCGGCGTCGTCCGGGTCTGCGCCGCTCCCATCTGCGCGGGGCAGCAGCGCAAAACCCGCGGCGACGAGCGCGCCATCGGCCCGCCGCGCCGCGCCGCCGCGCAGCCCGCGGACGAGGGCCTCGGTCAGCTCGATCCGGTCCAGCGCCAGATGGGGGAGCTCCAGCGCGACGCGGTCGAGCGCGAGCGCCTCTTCGCCATCGACGCCGAGCCGCGCGCCTTCGAGCGTGAGCGTGCCGCGCGCGGCGCTGGGCTCCGTCGGGTGCCCCGTCACCGACGCGCGCAGCGCGAGGCGGGCGTCGACCTCCTGGGCCAAGGGCTCGATGCCGACGGTGCCCAGCATCCCGGCCAGCGGCTGCGGCTTGAATCCGCCGAGCGCGACGTCCAAGGCCGCATCGAGCAGGCGCTCGCCGCCGCGCAGCGTGCCTTCGACGCGGAACCGGTCGAGCAGCGTGTCGGAGCGCGCGTCGACGAAGAGGCGCGTCGGCGCGTCCGGCGCGCCGACGTCGGTCAAGCGCACATCACAGAGCAGCACCGCATCGAGCGGCGTCTCCGCGGTGCGGTCGACGAGCTCGATGCGCACGTGTTGCAGCCGCGCCGCATCGATGCGCAGCGGCGCGCTGAAGTCGAGGGCGCGCGCGCCCTCGGCCGCGGGCGCTGCCGCCGGAGCCGCGGCTGCGTCGGCGCTTCGCGCCCCCGCGTCGGTCGGCCCCGCATCGGCGAACAGCCGCGCGAGCTGCCAACGGCCGTCGCTCTCGCGCTCGAGGCGCACGGTGACACCGTCGACGGCAGCGCGGC
This sequence comes from uncultured Planctomycetaceae bacterium, assembly GCA_964402175.1. Taxonomy (GTDB): domain Bacteria; phylum Planctomycetota; class UBA1135; order UBA1135; genus JAWKUK01. Next base: position 38,518 of record CAYOBN010000008.1, read on the forward strand.
GCACCCGCACCGCGCCCCGCACGAGGGCGCCCATGTCGACATCCAGATCGACGTGTTCGACCGCCAGCAAGTTCGCCGGCTCTGCGGAGGCCGAATCGGCCGCGCCGCCCGCGAGCGGCCGCACGACGAGCCCGCTCAGCCGCACGTCGCCTTTCAGCAGCGCGAGCGCCAGGTCGTCGTAGCGCACGTCGAGGCCCTGTGCTCGCCCCAGGCGCGCGAGAAGCCCCGGCAGCGCAAACGGCGCGGCGATGCGCACGAGCGCGACGAGCACGACCGCCGCGATCGCGAGCCGCTTCGTCCAACGCCACAGCGTGCGCGCGCTGCGCCGCAGACGTCCGGGGCGGGCGGGTGCTGCGCTCACGGGGCGACTCCTTCCCGCGCCGCACGTAGCGCCGCGCGGCGCGCCTCCGCGCTACCGAGCGCGTCGTAGTTCGCCGGCACGGCGCCGCGCGGTGCGAGCCAGCGCTCCGCGCGGACGCGCGCCGCGGGGTCGGAGTCCTCGAGGTGCACGAGGTTCTCCTGCACGAACCACGCGTCCGCTTCGGCGACCGAGCGCGCGCCGCGCGCGATGTCGTCGAGTAGGCCCGGGAAACGCGCCGCGTGGCCGCCGCGGGCCACCAGCACCGCGTCGAGCGCCAGCGGCGGCGCCGCGCCGGAGAGCGCCGCCGCCGCGTAGCGCAGCGCCGCGCGTTCGAGCTGCCAGCCGAGCTCCGCTCCCTGCGTCGCCCCGCTCGCGCCGATACCTGCCGCCGCGCTCTGCGCCTCGACCCGCACGTCGGCGAGCGGCGCACAGAGCACGCCGAGCTCGTCCGCGTCGAGCACCGTCGCCAGCGCCGCAGCGAGCGGGGCCCCGCGCCGGTCCGCGAGCGACAGCAGCGCCGTGCGCCGCCCGTCGTCCGCCGCGATCGCCGCCAGCGCGAGCCGGTCGAGCTGGCGCTCGGGGTCGGGCGCCTCGGCGACGGCGGCGTGCAGGGTGTCTGCGGCCGCGACGGCGGCGCGTGCGCGCTGCAACTCCCCTGCGGGACCCGGTGCTGCCCCCGCGGTGACCGTCCCGGAAACTTCCCCGGAAAGGGGCGCCGCGGGCGCCGCGGCTGCTCCAGGTGCGGTCGCGTCGCCCGAGAGCTCCGCGAGCACCTCGACACCGAAGGCCAGCCAGCGCGCCGCGCCCCCCGCGAGCGGGCTCGGCGCCAGCGCGACGACCGGCGCCCCGCCGCGCACCGGCCCGACATCGAGCAGCGCGAGGTCTCGGCGCAGCGCGCGCGGAGCGACCGGCGCCTCGGCCCCGACCGCGCTCTGGCGCGCGGGTTCGCCGTCCGCGTCCCCCGTGCCGTCCCGCCGCTGGACCGCGACCGCGACTGCGACGGCGCCGCCGTCGAGGGCCACCGAGAGCTCCGCGCGCTGGGGGAACGGGCCACGGGCCGCGTATTCACCGAGGAAGTCGTCGGCGATGGGCTCGACGTCGATCGCGCCGACGGCGAGCACCGCGGTGCTGCCCGCGGGCACGATCAGCTCGCGCACCGCGAGCTGCTCGCGCCGTCCGAGGCGTGCGGAAGCGGCCGCGTCCGTGCCCGCGATCGCCCGCTGCCATGCGACCGCGTCCGCGCCCGTCGCGACGCGCCCGCCGAGGCGCAGCGGGTTGTCGACCGCGAGCGCCGTCGCCCCGGAGAGGTCGGCCACGACGGCGCTCGCTTCGGCGATCGGCCGCCCGCCGTCGGGCGCGCCCTCGAGCGCGGTGATGGTGAGGCGCACACGCACCGCGTCCGCGACACCCGGCGCCAGCGCCACAGCGCTGTCGGAGCGCTCGCTTCGTTCGCTGTCGCCGGCCTCGGCGCCCGGGTCGGGCTCGGTGCTCGGGGCGGACTGGGGAGGCGCCTCGCCGAGCGCTGCGGGTCCCGACAGTGGGCCGCCGGTCCAGCGCGCGAGGGTCAGCGCGTGCGGACCGACGAGCGGCGCGGCCGGCGGCGTCCGGTCGGGCGGCGCCGAACACGCGAGCGCGACGGAGAGCGCGAGCGCGCTCCCCGCACGGTGCCACTGGCTCCGGAGGATCCCCTGCATCGGGGCGAGAGTGTCGCCGCGCGCGCGGGCGAGGACAAGCCAGTGGGCGGAGACCGCGCCGCGAAGCGCTCGCGGCCCTGGCCCTCAGGCCGTGCGCAGCCGCCGCAGGTGGAGGGGCACGACGCGCTCCAAGAGCTTCTCGAGCTGGTGCGCGCGCACGCTCCAATCGAGCTCGCGCGCGGCGAGCGCCGTGAGGCGCGCGCCGAGGTACGGCAGCTCGGGATGGTCCAGCACCACCGTCAGGCGCCGCCACAGGTCGCGCGGCTCCGGCGCGCTGTCCGCCGCCAGCGCGATGGCGCGCGCGAGCTCGGCCGGCAGGTGCGGCCCGAGCCAAGCGAGGGCCTCCGCGTTGGCGCCGGCGGCGCGGACGAGCGGCAGGACTCCGCGCGCGACACAGCGCTCGAAGCGCCGCGCTGAACGCGCGGTCGCGTCGTCGTCGAGCACCACCGCGCGCGCCAGCGGTACGAGCGCGGCGCGCATGGTGCTGTCCCGCGGGTCCAGCACGTGGATCCGCGTGCGGCCCGCTGCGCCGCGCGCCCGCGCGGCGCACGCGATGGCCCCGGCCGACGGCAACACGAGCGCCAGGTCCAGCCGGCGCACGAGCACGTCCTGGGCCGCGCCGAACAGCGCCGCGCCCAGCGGATCCCGGTCCGCATCGCCGTCGTAGAGCACACAGCGCTGGCCCTCTTCCAGGGGCGGCGTGGCCGTCGACGGCGCTGCGCCGCGCGGCTCGGGGGCGATCGCGGCGGTGTCGAGGCCGTCCCCCTGCACCAGCACCTCGGCGTGGCCGGGCAGCGCCAGGGTGTGGCACTGGCGGCGCAGGAGGCGCTCGGCGGCGTGGCTCGGCACGGAGAGGACGGCGGCGGCTGCGAAGGCGCGCGCGCGCTCGTCGGCCGAGGGCTCGGGCGCGGGCAGCGGCGACATCCGCACCACGAGCGCCGCACCGGCGCGCTCCGCGAGCGCTCGGCCGAGCTCCAGGTCGCCCGCCCGCAGCGGCGCGATGACGACGTCGGGGCGCAACGCGTCCGCGAGGCGCGTCGCGAAGTCGGGCTCACCGTCGCGCGGCGCATCGCAGCCGGGCAACGCGAGGTGCAGGTTGTACGGCGCGCGGCCCGCCCCGCGGCCCCGCTCGAGCGTCGCCGGCGCGCCGAACGCGCGCCACTCGTGGACGGTCGCGGGGGACAGGGCGCTCGGCACCACGCAGTCGCGCGCGATGACGTGCACCTCGTTGCCGCGGCGCGCGAGCGCCCGGCCGAGGCCCACGGCGAACTCGACCTCGCACGCGACCGCGGCCCGGCTGAGGACCGCGGGCGCTGGGGCTGTCGCGGGCGTGGATCCGGGCTCTGCGGCGGCCTCCCCGCCCTGGGGCAGATCGGGCTCGGCGGCTGCGACGGTGGGGGACGGCTCCAGCTCGGGGGCCGAGAGCTCCGCCTCCAGGGCGGCGAGGTGCAGGAGGACGATCCGCATGGGAATTCTGCTTATCGGCCCTGCGGCGGCCTGGGCCGAAGCGCGGGTGATCCCGGGGGGCGGCGGGCTCAGGAATCGGGGCGTCCGAGGTCGATCCACCCGGAGTCCCCCGACCTATGTCGATGCCCCTCCCGAGCGCCCAAGCCGCGCCGCGCGTGCACGCGTCGCTGGCATCGCTACGCCGTGTCCTGCAGTGGCGCGCCTCGGTCAGCGCCTTCGTGCTCGGTCTGCTCGCCGCTCTCGGCGTGCCCGCGCCGGCCCAATCGGCCGCGGGCCAGCCGAGCGCCCACCGCGCACCGCGGGTCGTGCTGGCGCTCAGCGATGCGTCGGAGGAGGAGCACCTCGAGACCGAGGACCCCGTCTCCCTGCTCGTCGCGCAGCCGCTGCAGCACCTCGGCTACGTCGTGCGGCGTTGGCCGATCGAGCGCGGTCTGCCGCCGGAAGCGCTGCTCGACGACGCCGCGGCAGTCTTGACGTGGTTCGGTACGCGGCCCGTCGCGCCGGAGGCCGGGGCCTGGGTGCGGCCGTGGCTCCTGAACGACGTCTTGGGCCGCGGTCTGCGCCTCGTGCTGCTCGGGGAGCCCGGGCCGCTGGAGCGCGACGCCCACGGGGCACCCGACCCCGCGGGTTGGGACTCGCTCGTGCGCGCCCTCGGCATGGTCGAGACGGACGCCTGGAACAGCGACCCGGCGCTCGTCGAGGTCGAACACACCGACCCTCTGCGCTCCGCGCTCGAAGCGCCGATCGTGCAGCGTGTGCACCGCGGCGTGCGCGCGGACGCGCTGCCGGCTGGCGCGGAGGCCTGGGTCAAGACGCGCGCCGCGGCGGACCCGACCGTCGCAGCGCCGGTGGTCACAGGCCCCTTCGGTGGCCTCGGGCTGAACCCCTACGTGCTCAGCATCGGCACGGACCTCGGGGATCGCCGCTGGCACGTGGACCTCTTCGCGTTCCTGCGCGCGGCGCTCGGCGGCGAGGGGCGGCCGGCGTTCGATCCCTGCGTCGTCAACGGGCAGCGGCTCTTCTTCGTCCAGGTCGACGGCGACGGCTTCGAGAGTTATTCGACGGTGCACGCGGGCCAGTACGCGGCCGAGGTCTTCCTGGACGAGGTCATCGATCGGTACGCGCTGCCGTTCACGATCAGTGTCATCGCTGCCTCGGTCGCGGATTCGTTGACCGAGGACTTCGACGATCCTCGGATCGCGCTCGCTCGGACGATCCTGACCCGGCCGAACGTCGAGGTGGCGTCCCACGGGGTGCTGCATCCGCTGAAGTGGAACCGGCCCTACACGGAGGACATCGCCCCGCGCACGGTCACGTGGTACGGGGCGTTGCGGGGCTACCGATTCTCGCCGCGCAATGAGGTCACCGCGTCCATTCCGTTCATCGACCGCATCGTCGCCGGCACTGGCCGACGCACGACGGTGATGCTGTGGACGGGGGACGCGATCCCCGACGCGGAGGTGCTCGCAGCGACCCGTGAGCTCGGCCTCGCCAACGTCAACGGCGGGACCTATCGCTGGGACGCCGCGTCCGACTCGGTCGGTTACGTGCGCCCGCTCGTACGCATCGAAGGGGACGAGCTGCAGGTCTTCTGCGGCGGCCCGAACGAGAACGTGTACGACGGGTTCTTCGACCGCCATCCCGGCGCCTTCCGCCATCTGGCGACCTCGCTCGAGCGCACCGGGAGTCCGCGGATCCTGAAGCCCGCCAACGTCTACGTGCACTTCTACGCCGCCGAGCGGCCCGAGCGGCTGCGCTCGATCCAGGACCTGATCGAGCGCTTCGGCGTGCAGGAGGAGTCTGCGCCCGTGTTCGCTTCCGATTGGTACGGAGCCGCGCACGATGCGTTCCGCACCGCAGAGCTCTCGGTGCAGCGCTCCGAGCGCTCTGCGCTCATCCTGGCCCGCGGGTTCGGCCGCTGCCGGACGCTGCGCTTCGACGACGAGGTCCTCGACGTCGACCTCGTGCGGAGCCCGGGAGTGCTCGGCGCGCGACGGATCGGCCGCGCGCTCTACGTGCACCTCGCAGCGGTCGCCGAGGCGACCGTCGCGCTGGAGGTCGCACCGCCGGCTGCGCCGCACCTCGTGTCGGCGAACCACATCGCCCAGCGCGCCGAGCGCGACGCGCGTGGGCTCGCGTGGGACACGGAGTCTCGGGCGCCGCGCACGGCCCGGCTCGCCGGGTTCGCGCCAGGCGCCGCCCTGGAGGTCGTCCTCGACGGCAAACGTCACAACGCGACCGCTGACGCCGAGGGGCGTATCGAGCTCACCGCGGGCCCCGGCTCGGGGCGCTGGGAGGTCCGCGCGCGATGATCGTGCCGACCTCGCGTGTGCTCGTGTTCGCAGGTGCGGGTGTGCTCGCGCTGGCCGCGCTCGTCGTCATGGACGACGAGGCCCTGTACCGCGACGTCGACACCCGCACGGGGTTCGTCGTCGCGCCTGGACTCGAGCGGATCGATGCGGCTCGGGCGCTGGGTGAGGCGCGCGCGGCGCTGGAGGAACTCGCCGCGCTCGGCGGGCTCCAAGGGCCCGCGGAGGTGCGCGCGCCCTACGCGGCCTTGGCGCTCGAGGTCGAGGCGCCTCGCGCTGCGGACCGCGCGAACTTCGAGCGGCAGCTCGTCGGCGCGCACGTCGACGGGGCGGTCCTCGCACGCGCCGCGGAAGACAGCCGCGCTGCCCGCGAGCGCCTCGCTGAACGCGTCCGTGCCGCAGTTCTACCGGGCGGCATCACCCTAGCGCCAGCGAGCGCGCTCGCCGCCGAAAGCACGTTGAGTGAGGACCTTGCCGCGCTGTTCGCAGACGGCCCGATCGCTCGGGCTGCCGCGGCGTTCTTTGCGCCAGTGGTGCACGGGGTCGAGGGCGAGAATGTCCAGCGATACGAGGATTCGCACATCGCCGACGCACAACGTGAGGTCTCACCGGGGATCGACCTCAGCGCTTTCCGACTTGAAGAGCGCGGCCCTTCCGCAAGCGCCTCGGACGCGCGACGGATCGCGGAGCTGTATCGCTCCGAAGGGCGCGAACGCGCGGCGCTGCGCTGGCGCCGCTACGCCTACGCGGCCGAGCCGCTGCACGTCGAGAACGCGTTGGCGCTCGTGGATGCACTGCTGCAGGCGGAAGAGGCCAGCGCTGCATTGGCGGTCTTGGTGGCATCCGATCGCAGTCAGCCCGAAGTTCTGGCACGGATCGTGCAGCTCTCGGCGTGGGACGGACAGCGTGTGCTCGAAGCCGCCGCGCTCATGCAGCTCGACAGTGTGCGCGGGCTCGACGCCGACGAGCGCTCGCGGCTCGTCGATGTGTTGCTCTTCCTGGGGCGAGCCGCGGAGGCGCGACCCCATGCCGAGCGGCTGGCGGTGGGGGCGACGACCCGCGCGGCGCGCGAGCTGCCCGTCCGGCTGGCGACGGAGGACGGCGACGTCGACGGCGCGTTGCGGCTCCTGCGCGAGCTCCAGCGGGTGGATCCCGAAGAGCCGCATTGGCTGGAGGAAGAGCTGGCGCTGCTGGAGAACGACCTGCGACTCGAGGAGCTCGAGCAGCGCCTGCAGGCGGTCACGGCACGGGCGCCTGAGGGTTTCGAAGGGCGCTACGAGCGCCTCCTGCGTCAACGCTGGAGCCTCGCGCCGCTGCTCGCGCTCCTGACGCAGCGGGCCCTCGACGGGCGCGCGACCCGAGACGAGCGCGACGAGGCGATCGGCATCGCACGCGCGCTCGGCGACGATGCCGCGTTCGAACGGCTCCTCGAACTCGATCTGGCGCCCGGCGGTGACCCCGTGCGCGCGCTCGCGCGGCTGCCGCTCCTGGAGCGGCTCGGTTTGTCCGACGCGCGCGCGCGGATCGCGGCGCTCCTGGCGACTGCGGCGCTCGATTCGGCGGACACCGCGCGGGCGCTCGAGGCGCTGGACCGGGCCGAGCCCGACGAAGGTCTCCTCAGGGCTGTCCTGCGTGCTGGCGCGCCGCACCTCTCGGATCCCGCGGTGGAGCTGGCGCTCCTGCAGACGCTCGACTCCCTGGATCCGGCGCTCGCGCTCGCGGTCGCGCGGCAGGCTGCGGACACACGGCCGGCGGACCGCGAGGCGCAAGAGCGCCTCGCGCGGCGCGCGAGCTGGCTGCAGGAGCCCGAGCTGGAGCTCGCGGCCCGTGAGCGCATCGCGCAGCTCGCAGATGTCTCACTTGGCTCGTCCGCGGCGCTGGAGAACGACCGCGCCCGAGCGGCGCTCCTGTGGCGGCTCGGACAGCCAGACGCGGCCCACCGCGTCTGGCGCGGCTTGCTCGACGCCCATGGCGCGGCGGTCGACGCGGGCGCTCGCCTCGAGTGGCGCCAGGGAGCGCTCGCTGCGGCCGCCGCGGCGGACCCGGCGCTGCTCGCCCGCGAGCTCGACGCGTTGCCGGACAGCGACGTCGAGCGTGACGCGACCAGCGCGGCGCTGGAGGGCGCCGCCGAGGAGCTCTTCCAGAAGAGCCTCTTCGCGGTGGCAGAGCCCCTCTGGGCCCGCGCCGTCGCGCTCGCACCCGAGCGCGCGCTCGCGCTGCGGCGGCTCGGGCAGGTGCGCTCGTGGAGCGACGACCCGCGGGGCGCGCTGCCGCCGCTGGAGCGGCTCGCTGCGTTGCCCGAAGGCCAGGACGTGGAAGCGTGTTTCCTCTTGGCCGAGGTGCGTTACGCCGTCGGTCAGCGCGCCAGAGCGCTCGAGCTCTACCGCGCCGTGATCGACCGCGCTGCGATCGAGCGCGGCGACGAGCGCCTGTGGCGCGCGCGTTCGCTCGTGCGGGTCGGTGAAGCCGAGGACGACGCGCTCCTCGAAGAGGGCCTCGCTGAGCTCGCGAGTCTGGCGCGGCACGCTCCGCGCGGGGGGGGCCTCGCGTTGGACCTGGCCGAAGGGCTGCTCGCAGCGGGCCGCCCGGCGGCGGCGCGCGAGGCGCTGGCGCCACACCTCGCAGTTGCACCGGACGATGTGCGCGCGCTGCGGCTCTCCGCGCGCGCCGAGCGCGAATGTGGCGACCGCAGCGCCGCGCGCGCGGCGCTGATGCGGGCCGTCATCGCCGCGGGGCCGACGCCGCAGCAGCGGCGCGAGGTCGAGCTCGACCTGGCACGGCAGCTCGACGCGGACGGAGAGTGGCGCGAGGCGCGCGCAGCGACCATGAGCGCGCTGTCGGCCGCGCCGAGCGAGCACGAAGTGCGCGCGCTCGACCAGGACCTCGCCGAACGCTTGGCCGCCCTGGCGGGTGCGCTGCTCCGCTGGCGTTCGGTCGGCGACGACCGTCTGCTCGGCCTGGCACTGTTCGGCTCGGTGCTGCTGGACGACGAAGAGACGCGCCTCATCGGCGCGCTCGAACACAACCAGTTCTCGGGTCGCGCTGCCGCGGTCGATGCGGGCCGCAGCGACATCGAAGCGGACGTGACGAGTCTGCGGTTGACCCTCGATCGTCGCCTCCGTCCGGGCGAGCGCGCAGCGCTGGGGCTGCACGCGTTCCCCGATGCGGAGGGCGGTGGCAAGCTCGGGCTCTGGGCCGGTTACCGGCGCGAGGACCCCGACAGCGGCCGCTGGCGCTTCGACGTCCGCGCGCACGTCGACGACCTCTGGGCGGACCCGTTCAGCGCCGTGGGGCTCGGCGGGCGCACCAGCGGGCTCGAAGTCGAGGGTTTCCGTGCGCTCGATGCGCGGTGGTGGACCCAAGGCTCGCTGCGTTATGCGGAGGTCTCCATCGACGCACCGGGGCGCGGTGAAGTGGATGACTCCTTGTCCGGCGCGCGCCTCGCGGTCGGGCGGGTCCTCTCGGCCCACGTCCCGCGAGTCGCGGACCCCGCAGTGTTCGACCGCGTCGGGCCGCTCGGGTTCAGCCCTTACCTCGAAGCGCGCGATGCCGCGGCCGACAACAGCGACGGGCGGCTGCACGTGCAGGCTTACCTCGGCCTCGATCACCAGCGCCTCGGCGATGGGGCGGACCTGACGGCGCTGCTGCCGCTCGCAGAGGAGACCACGTACCTCATGCTCGGCGGCCGCGTCGATCGGCTCGTCTGGGATGACCTCGGCGCGATGGCCGAAGCTGTCGTCGGCATCGAGCTGGATGAAGGCGACAGCGTCTTCGGCATCGACCTCGGGCTGACGTGGCGTCCGCGCTTCGCGCTCGAGCTGTTCGGTCGGGTCGGCGCAGGGCGAGCGCTCGCGCGCGAAGACGATCCGACGGAGTTCCGAGGGCTCATCGGAGTGCAACTCAGGCGATGACGACGACTACCGAACTGGGCGCGCGGGTCCCCGAGGCGCTCTCACCCGCGGACACGTGGTGGCGCGAGACGCTCTTGCGGCTGGCGGCGCTCGTCGCCGTCGCGTTCGGCATCGAGTGGTTCTTCCATGGCGCCCCTCTTGCCGCGCACGGCGCGCACCCACACCCGTACTGGGTGATCGTGTTGCCGCTCGCAGCAGCGCGCGGCCTCGTCGCAGGCCTCGCGGGCGCGGGCACGGCGAGCGTCTTGGCGTTGGTGGCGGCGCTGCTGGCGACGCCGAGCGACGGTGCGCTGCTCTCTGCCATCGTTGTCGGCGTGGAGGAGCCGATCCTGTTCTGCGTCGCGGCAGTGGTGGTCGGAGAGCTCTGCGATCGCGCGCGCATGGCGCTCATCGAGAACGACGAGGTACTGCGGGAAGTGCGTGACGAGCTCGAAGCCGTGCGCTACGAGCGCGACGTGCTCGAAGCCAGCGCGCGTGAGCTCGAGCGCCGTTTGGCCTACGGTCCAGGCGACGTGGCCAGCTTCGTCCATGCGGCGCGCAAGATGGAGCGCGCCGACTTGCAGGGGCTCTTTGCGGTGACGCTCGATCTCGTGGTGGAGCACGTGGCCGATGCGGCGTCGATCTTCGAGGTCGATGCCGAAGGGCGGCTCGTGTTGAGCGCGGCCCGAGGCACGGTCGCGCACGGCGCGCTGGATGCCGAGCGCGACAGTGCGCTCGTGGCGCTCTCGCCGCTCGTCGCTCGGGCGCTCGAGCGCGGTGAATCGGCGAGCGCGTTCGATCTGGGGGACGACGAGCTGCCGCCGGGCCCGCGGATGGTGGCGCCGCTCTTCGATCACACGCGAGCGGTGCGGGCGCTGCTCCTCGTCGATGACATCGCGCCGACGCGCCTCGGGCCGGGTACGTTCCGGACGTTCGAGGGGCTCGCGGAGTGGACGTCGAGCAGCCTCTCGCGCCTGGCCGTGGGCGCTGCGCCGCTCGCCGCGCGGGATGCCGTCGTGCGCCCCGAAGCCGCGTTGGTCGTCCAACACCGCCTCGGCTCGCCCGAGGCGCTGGTGCGGCGCGTCGAACGCGAGTACGCGCGCTGCGAGCGGCATGCGCTGAACGTGGCGCTCGTCGGGGTGCAGTTCGCGCTGGAAGGTGAGCGTGCGGAGACCCTCAGCGACCGCCTCGACGCAGCGGTCGTGGAGCTCCTCGCGCGCGGGTTGCGCGCCTCCGACGGTGTACACAGCTTCGGCTTCCCGGGCTGCTACGTCTTCGTGCTCGCAGGCACGGACCTGCGCGGCGCTGCGGCGCTGCGCGCACGGCTCGACGCGGGCGCCCTGGCGGTCGAGCGCAGGCTCGGGGTCGCAGGCCGCACGGTGGTCGTCGGTCCGGAGCAGGGTGACGTCTCCGCGCGCCTGGCGCTGGAGGCGCTCGCCGCGCGCTTCCGGGCGGGCACACGCCGGCCGCTCGGTGTCGTCGATCGCGGTCCACTGGATCCCTCCCGAGTCGGGGGTGTGCAGGAGCTCGTCGAACGGCTCGCGTGCGAAGCGAGCCTGCGCGCCCGCTTCGGGCTGCCGTTCCAGCTCATGGAGATTACGCTACGCGAAGGAGCTGGCGCGAGCTCCAGCGGGCGGATGCCGTTCGAGCTGAGCCGTGCCGTCCAGCGCGCGCTCCGGGGCTCCGCGGAGGCGTTCGAGGTCGGCTTCGGCCGCTACCAGCTCTTGATCCCGGGCCTCGCGGCGCGGGTCGTGGGTAGCGTCCAGGGGCGGCTCGCGGCTGCGCTGGTGGGCGCTGGGATCGACGCGGATGTGCGCCGGGTCTTCGACTCGGAGGGCGGCGTCGACGTCGCGCTCCTCGTTCGGACGCTGCGCGGAGGGCTGGCGGCGTGAAGCCCACCGAGGGACTGCTCGGCGCTGTCGTGCGCGCATTCACGTTGGACGCGGTCGCGGTCGCGCTGGTGTGCAGCGGAGCGCTGGGTTGGAGCATCCTCGGGCTGGCGCTGCACATCTGTGCCGCCTCCTTCACGCGACGCGCCGCAGCGCTGCGCGCGCCGCTCTCCCGCGCAGAGCTGGATCTCGTAACGCTGTTGGCGCTGGGACTGCCGCTCGTGGGGCCGCTGACCGCGTGGTGCGTGCCCCGTACGGCGGAGAACGGACAGACCGGCGACGCGCACGAAGCGTTCGAAGCCGAGCGGGCGCGCCAGCGAGGCGCATCCGGCGTCGGAGAGACCCGCGAGCTGCAGCTCTCTGGTGAGCCCGAGCGCGACCTGCGCGCGCGGCTCGACGTCGAGAGCCACCTCGACGTGTTGCGCTTCGGTGACCGCATGCTGCGCAGCAACCTCGTGCGTAAGCTCGCCGAGCGCGGCGGTCCCCAGGACCTCGCGCTCCTGCGGCGTGTCCTGGAGGACCCCGAGGAGGAGCTGCGCATCCAAGCGTTCCTCTCGCTGCGCGACGCGCGGACGGTGCACGTCCGCCGGCTCGAAGAGCTCCGCGTGCAAGCGGCGGCGACGGGCGCGGTCGAGGCCTGGGTCGCGGTGGCGCGCGCGCACCTCTTGTTTGCAGAGAGCGGAGCGCTCGATCCTGCGCTGGTCCGCTTCGAGCTCGAGCGCGGCCTGGAGGCGATCCAAGAGGGGCGAATGGCCCTTGCCACCTGCGGCGCAACGGAGCCGAGCGGAGCGCGAACCCTCGGCTGCGCGCCCGCGGCTGCCGATGCGAGGGGTGGCCGTTCGACGGGTCCGCGCGCCTCGACGCCCAGTGTCCCCGCAGTGGTCGAACTCGGGACCCTCGAGCTGCGGATGTTCGGACGGCTCGGGCGTGTGGCTGAGGCCGCTGAGGCGGTCGCGGAGCTCGGCACGCCGGAATCGCTGGCGGAGACGGCGCCTGCGGTCTTGGAGACATGGGCCGACGTGGCGCTGCGCGCTGGACGGGTCGGCGCTGCGCGCAGGGCTGCCGACGCGCTGGACGCGGCGGGCGCAGTGCTCCCGACGTGGCTCGCGTCACTGCCGCGGGAGGTGCAGCGTGTGGTCTGATCGGCGCAGTGCTCTTGTATCCGCTTCCTCGTCCGAGGCCGCCGACGTGTGCCTCGTGCTGGAAGGGACCTATCCGTTCGTGCTCGGCGGTGTTTCGTCGTGGGTCCATCAGCTCGTGCGCGACCTGCCTGAGCTGACGTTCCATCTCTGGGTGATCGTGGCGGACGGCGCTACGGCGCGGCGGGCGCCGGTCTACTCCCTGCCGCCGAATGTGGTGGGGGTCAACATCGTGCCGTTGCAAGCGGCTGCGCCGCGCGGCCGGCGCGCGCCGGAGAGCGCCGTCGAGGGCTGGGCGCGCATGCTGCCGGACCTCACCAGCGCCCTGATCGGACGCGGTAAGAGCTCGTTCGGGGCAGCGCTCGCGCAGCGCGCAGCGACGGGCTGGCCGGCGGTGCCGCCGCGCGAGGTGCTGGCGCACCCGCTCGCGTTCGAGCACCTCCAGCGCGTGTATGCCTCGGAGGCCGTGCACGAGTCCTTCCAACGGTTCTTCTGGACCTGGGTCAACTCGCTGACGCCGGTGCTCGAGCTCTTCGGCGCGCCCGTACCCGCGGCGCGTATCTACCACACGGTCAGCACCGGTTACGCTGGGCTGCTCGCTGCGCGCGCGCACCACGAGACCGGTCGTCCGATGCTGCTGACCGAACACGGGATCTACACCAAAGAGCGCCGGATCGAGGTCGGTCAGGCGCGCTGGATCGAGAGCGCCGACGACGGGCGTGTGCTCGTCGCGAAGCGACCGCCGTACTTCAGGCAGTGGTGGACTCGCATGTTCGAGGGGATGAGCCAGCTCGCTTACACCGCGGCGGCGGAGATCCTGACGATCCACCACGGCAATACCGCGCTGCAACTGGCCGACGGTGCGGATGAGCGGCGTCTGCGGGTGGTGCCCAACGGGGTCGATGCGGCGCGCATCATCGCTGCGGCGGAGGCCGCCCCACCGCGACCCGCGGCGGAGCCCTTCGTGGTCGGCTTCGTCGGGCGTGTGGCACCGATCAAGGACATCGAGACGCTGCTGGATGCGCTCGCGCTCGTGCGACTGGACCTCCCGGACACACGCCTCAGGATCCTTGGCCCTGCCGACGAGGACCCCGAGTACCTCCTGCGTTGCCAGCAGCACGCGGAACGTCTCGGGCTCACCGGGTGTGCGACGTTCGAAGGTCCGGTCAACGTGGCCGAGGCGCTGCCGACCCTCGATGTGCTCGTCCTGACGAGCGTCTCGGAGGCGCAGCCGCTCGTGCTGCTCGAAGCGGGGGCGGCGGGGCTCCCGGTCATCGCGACGGACGTCGGCGCATGCCGCGAGCTCGTCCAAGGACGCAGCGGCGCGGATCGCGCCCTCGGTCCGTCGGGGTTGCTCACGCCGATCGGCGCGCCGGGGGCGACCGCGGAGGCGCTGCTGAAGCTCGCGCGCGACCCCGACCTGCGCCGCACCTTCGGCGCCGCAGGGCGCGCGCGGGTCCAGCGCTTCTACGGGGCGGGGTCGATGTTGGCCGCGTACCGCGCGACCTACGAGCGGTGGCTCACCGTGGGGGAGGCGGCCTGATGGCAGGCATCGGCTTCGAGCTGCGCGGCGCGGTCGCGCGAGAGGCGGGGCTCGTCGAGCGCGTCCGTGCATGGACGGCCGCAGGGCTCATCTCGTCCGGGCCGTGGCTGGCCACCGTCGCGGTGCTCCTGTACCTGCACGCTGCAGCGCCGTACCTCGCCACAGGAGCAGACTACGGGCTCTTCCGTGGCATCGTGACCTACGTCTTCGCGTTCAGCCTGGTCACCGTCGGGCTCCTGCAGATGCCGGTCACACGTCAGCTCGCAGATCAGCTCTGGGCGGGCCGGCACGGCGAGGTCCTGCCAGGGTACGTGGCGCTCCTCGCGCTCTCGGGAGCGGTACAGGTCGCTGTTGCGACCCTGGCGGTGCGCGCGCTCGAGCTGCCCCCGACCGCGGCGCTCGCGACGGTGGTGCTCTACGTGACGTGCTCGTGGACGTGGATCAGCCTGGTCTGGCTCGGCGCGGCGCGGGACTACGGGCTCGTGCTGCGTGCGTACGCGCTGGGGGGCGGGGCGACGGTGGTCGCGTCGTGTGTCCCAGCCGCGGTCTCGGCGGTCGACGTGGAGCTCGGCGCGGTCTTCGACGGAGTCGGCGGCCTCCTCGCGGTGTTCACGTGTGGCCAAGCGGTGACGCTGCTCCTGCTCGCCGGCGCGATCGTGCGCGGAGTGCGGCCGAGCGAAGGCCGCAGCTTCGCGGTCCTCGCTGGAACATACCGGCATCCGAGGCTCCTCGCGCTCGGAGCGCTCTACGGTGTCGGCATGTGGGCCGACAAGTTCGTGTTCTGGATCGTCGATGGTGTGCCGCTCATCGGAGCGCTCCGGCACCATCCGCTCTACGATGCGTGTTCGTTCCTGGCGTACGGGACCGTCGTTCCTGCGCTCGCTCTGCACCTTGTGCGGACCGAGACGAGCTTCTACGAGCGCTACCGCGACTTCTACGATGCGATCACGCGCGATGGCACGCTGAGCGATGTGCGCGCCGCGAAAGAGCGTATGTTGCGCACGTTGCGCGGCTCGGTGGTACGGCTCGTGCGCCTGCAGGCGTGGTTCACGCTGGCGGTGCTGCTGCTCGCACCGGAGGTGCTGCGCCGGCTCGGTATGCCGCCGGCCGCCGTGCCGGTCTTTCGCGTTCTGGCGGTCGGCGCGTACTTCCACGTGCTGTTCCTCCTGACGGTGCTCGTGCTCCTCTACTTCGATCGACAGACGACGGCTCTCCGGGCCGTAGCGGTCTTCGCTGTGGCCAACACGGTCCTGCCGTTCGGCGCCGCAGCCGGCTCTCCAGGGGTGTACGGCGCGGGGTATGCTCTGGCGGCGCTCCTCGGTCTCAGCGTGGGCTTCCTCGGGCTCCAGCGCGACCTCGCGCAGCTCGAGCGGCTGACGTTCCAGCGGGAACTCCAGCGCTCCTGACGGCTTCTTCACGGCATTCTGGAGCCTGGTTCGGTAGGATCGTGCGCCCACTGGTCGCCAGTGGCCCACTCCCTCCCCGACTCACGTTGACCATGCAACTCTCTCGCTTCCTCCCCGTCGCGCTCGCCCTCGGCCTGATCGCCGGCTGCTCCAAGTCCGATGCTTCGGGCACCCCCGGCACCGCTGGCGACGCGATGAAGGCCGTCGGCGACGCCGCCAAGGGCGCGCTCGACAAAGCGACCGCGGCCTTCGATGGCCTCAAGGACCTGGACCTCTCCGACGTCACCAAGCTCGACCCGGCCAAGCTCCAGGAAGTCGGTAAGAGCGCCATGAACGGCATCGCCGCGCAGCTCGGCAGCATCACGGACCTCGCTTCCGCGAAGAACGTCGTCGGCGAGCTCGAGCCGTGGATGGACAAGCTCGGCTCGCTCAAGACGGCCCTCTCCGGCAAGCTGCCGGACATGGAGAGCGTCAAGACGGCGATCTCCGGCCTCACCTCGAAGTTCAGCGGCAACGCCGACATCATGGGCGCGCTGAAGCCCGTCATCGAGAAGCTCCAGGCCCTGATCGGCTGAGTTGGTGCGCATGATCCGCCTCACCTTCCACGGCGCGGCGGGCACGGTGACCGGCTCCCGCTTCCTTCTCGAAGTGGGAGCCGGTCGCACTTCCGGCGGCGACACGCCGGAGACCGTGCGCCGCGTGCTCATCGACTGCGGGCTCTTCCAGGGCCAGAAGGAGCTGCGCGAGCGCAATTGGAGCGGCCCGGGTTTCGACCCCCACGCGGTCGATGCGGTGCTGCTCACGCACGCTCACATCGATCACTCCGGGTATCTGCCGCGGCTCGTGCGCGACGGGTTCCGCGGGCCGATCCACTGCACACCGGCCACCGCTGACCTGATCGAGATCCTGCTCGAGGACTCGGCGCGCATCCAGGAGGAGGACGCGGAGTACGCCAACCTGCGCGGCTTCTCGCGCCATCATCCGGCGCTGCCGCTGTACACCGTCGACGACGCGAAGGCTGTCCCGCCGCTGTGTGCGTGCGAGGCCTACGGGCGCTGGTTCGAGGTCGTGCCAGGTGTGCGCGCGCGCTTCCGGCAGGCGGGCCACATCATCGGCTCGGGTTCGATCCAGGTCGAGGTCGCGCGCCCCGAGCGCGCGCCGCTGCGGCTCCTGTTCTCGGGCGACGTCGGGCGCTACGACGCGCCGCTCGTGCCCGATCCGGCGGAGCCCCTGGAGACGGACGTGCTCATCGTCGAGTCGACGTATGGGGACCGCACACACCCTCCGGAGCCCGTCGTCGCGCAGCTCGAGTCGATCCTCGCGCGGATCGTCGAGACGCAGGGGGTGGCGCTCTTCGCTTCGTTCGCTGTGGGGCGCGCGCAGCAGCTCGCGTACCTGTTGCACCGCTTGCAGAGCGAGCGCGGCTGGCGCGTGCCCGTGCACATCGACAGCCCCATGGCGGTCGATGCGACGAAGGTGTACCGGCGGTATCCCGAGGAGCATGGCCTCGAGGCCGTGCGTTTCCTCTCGGGCGCCGCGAGCGTGTTCGGTTCGAACGTGTACTTGCACCAGACGAAGGACGAGTCCATCCGACTCAACGACCTCGTCGGTGCGCGGGTCATCATCGCGAGCAGCGGGATGATGACGGGCGGGCGCATCCTGCACCACCTGCGGCGCCACGCGCCGGACCCGAACGCCGTGATCGTGTTGGGCGGCTTCCAAGCGCCAGGGACCCGCGGCGCGTCCCTGCAGGCCGGAGAGCCCACGATCCGGGTGCACGGGCGCGACGTCGAAGTGCGCGCGGAGGTCCGGCAGCTCAGCGGCCTCTCGGCGCACGCCGATCGGGACGAGCTCTTGCGCTGGCTCGGGCCGCTGCCCCCGCCGCGCCGCACGTTTGTCGTGCACGGCGAAGCGAGCGCAGCTGCGGCGTTTGCTGCGACCCTCGGCGAGCGCGGTCACACGGCGCTCGTGCCGGCGATCGGCGACGCGTTCGACCTGGACGAGCTCTGACGGAGGAGGCCTCGGTGACGGACCGGCGGGTCGCGCTCGCGTGGGAATGTGCAGCGCTCTTCGGGGCGCTGCCGCTCGCGCTCTACGCGGTGCCGCGCTATGCGCCTCTGCTCCTCGGGGGCGCGTCGCCGGTCCTGCCGGTGCTGCTTGCGCTCGGGATCGCCCTCGGGATCGCGCTGCGGCGCGATCCGACGTTCGACGCGCGGCGCGAGCTCGCGGTGAGTTTGCCGCGTGCGGAGCTGCGGCGGGTGCTCGTGGTCTTCGCGGTGTGCGGCAGCGCGCTCGCGGGCCTCGTGGTGTGGCTCTCGCCCGCGGAGTTCGGCGCGCTGCTGCGCGAGCGGCCGAGGCTCTTCGCGCTGCTCGCGGTCGGTTACCCCGTGCTCTCGGTCGTGCCGCAGGAGCTCGCGTTCCGCCTTTGGTTTCGGCGCCGCTATGCGCCACTCTTCGGGCGCGAGGTCGGCTTCGTGTGGGCCTCGGCGCTCGCGTTCGGCTGGGCCCACATCGTCTTCGGCAACGTGCTCGCCGTCGCGCTGACCGTCGTGGGTGGGGCTCTGTTCGGCGAGACGTATCGCCGCAGCGGGTCCTTGGCGCTCGCAGCGCTGGAGCACACGCTCTACGGGCTCCTCGTGTTCGGCGTGGGCCTCGGCCGCTATTTCTACGGCGGCACCCTCCAGGCCCTCGAGTGAGCCGTGGCTCCCGTCGGGATACTGTCGCCCGCGCTGTGTAAGGGAAGCATCTCGGACCTGGAAACGGAGGCCCCGGACCGCCCACGATACTATCCTCCTAGGGCCCCGACGCGCGGTTCGGCCGAACCCGGCGGTCCGGGAGCGCCCTTCTCCGCGCGTCACGAACGCGGGCTCCGTCCGTAGTGCTACACATGAAACGCCTCCTCACGCTCGCCGCCCTCGGCGCGGGCCTCGTCTCACTCGCCCCGCTCTCCTTCGCCCGCCCCGCGGTCATCGTCGCCGATGACGACGCCAAGGCCGAGCAGCGCTGGTTCGCCGACTTCGACGCCGCTGTCGAAGTCGCCAAGAAGGAGGGCAAGGACCTCCTCGTCGACTTCACCGGCTCGGACTGGTGCGGTTGGTGCATCCGCCTCCACAAAGAGGTCTTCGTGCACGACGCGTTCTACGGCGAAGCCTCGAAGAACTTCGTGCTCGTGGCGCTCGACTTCCCGCGCAAGCAGGAGCTCAAGGACAAAGTGCCGAACCCCGAGCGCAACGACGAGCTGCAGGAGAAGTACGGGATCCAGGGTTTCCCGACGATCCTCCTGATGAACGTCGAAGGCGAAGTCTTCGGGAAGACGGGTTACCGCGAAGGCGGCCCGGAGAAGTACGTGGAGCACCTCGCGGAGCTCACGAAGTCGGGCAAGGCGATGGTCGCGGCGGCGAAGCGCCTGGTCGCGGCGTACGAGAGCGCGACGGACAAAGCGGCCATCGTGCGCGAAGCCACGAAGCTGCTCGGTGAAGGCACCGAGGGCGCGGCGGGCGCGGACGTGATCGCGTCGGTCGTGCGCAAGGCGCACGAGCTCGACCCGAAGAACGAGAAGGGCCTCCTGAAGGACGCGCTGCTCGCGCTCTTCAAGGCGGGCGTCGCCGAGGGCGCCGACTTCGAAGCGGCGATGACCCTCGACCCGCAGAACGAAGCGGGCCTGATGGAGCAGGCGGTGCTCGGCCGCTTCAACCTCGTGCAGGACGAAGAGTCCGCGACGGCGGCCGTGAACGGCCTCCTTGCGCTCGTCGCGATCGGTAAGTTCCAGGACAAGGCGGCGCTGGCGCGCCCCGCGTACAACGCGATCCTGTGGTGCAAGAACGCGGAGCTCCTGAACCGCCCCGACGACGCCAAGACGCTCTTCACGTTCGCCGAGACCCTCGGTGAAGTGCCGAAGAACGTCCGCGACGCGATGCAGGGCTGATCCCTGCGCGGCCTGGCGCTCCGGCGAGCAGGTCGCGGTCGAACGGTCTCCGATCGACCTGGGTCGAGCGGCGCCCCCCGCCGCGCGCGAGCGCGCGCGACTGGGGGCGCCGCTGTATCGGGGCGCCGCTGTATCGGGGCGGACGTGGGACCATCCGGCGCAGGCCCGCCGCGCAGTCGGAACGGGACAACCTGGCCCCCGGGGGCCCGATTGGCGCCTCTCCCCCTTGCGGAGGCCCCCCCGCCGCCTATGGAATGGCCGCTTGGCAGCGCCCGCCCTGCGCGGCCAACCCCTGACGCCATGACCGACCGGGACCCCGAGTCGACCGGTGCTGCGGCCCCAGCCAGCCTGGTGCCCGTGAGCCCTCGCACCCTCCTCGACACCGTCGACGACCCCGCCGACCTTCGCGCGCTGGCGGCCGCCGATGTACCGCGCCTCTGCGAGGACGTGCGCAAGTTCCTCCTGGACACCGTGCAGGCGACGGGCGGACACCTCGGCTCGAACCTCGGGATCGTCGAGCTCACCGTCGCGCTGCACCGGGTCTTCGACTTCCGCCGCGACCGGATCGTCTTCGACGTGTCGCACCAGGCGTATCCGCACAAGGTGCTCACGGGTCGCAAAGACCGCTTCGGCACCCTGCGGCGCACCGGCGGGCTGTGCGGCTTCACGCACCCCGAGGAGTCCGAGTACGACCTCTTCCACACGGGCCATGCGGGCACGAGCGTCAGCCTCGGGCTCGGCCTCGCGACAGCGCTGGCCCGCGAGGAGGACCCGCCCCACGTCGTGTCGGTGATCGGCGATGCGAGCCTCGGCGCCGGCGTCGCGTTCGAGGCGCTCAACCATGCGGGCGCGACCAAGACCCGGTTGCTCGTCGTGCTGAACGACAACGAGTGGTCGATCTCCAAGTCCGTCGGGTCGCTGTCGCGTTACCTCTCGCGCCTCCGCGCGAGCCGCTTCGTACAGCGCGCCGGGCAAGAGACGCGCAGCCTGATCGAGGCGTTGCCGCTGATCGGTCGCCGCGCGTCGAAGGCCTTCGACGACCTGGGCGAGGTCATGCGCCACGCGTTCGTGCCGGGCCACGTGTTCGAGGAGCTCGGCGTGCGCTACGTCGGCCCCGTCGACGGCCACGACGTCGCGTTGCTCGAGGACACGCTGCGCCGCGTGCGCGAGCTCGACGGCGTCGTGTTGCTGCACGTGCTCACCGAGAAGGGCAAGGGGCACCCCGACGGTCCGAGCCACCCGGAGCGGGTGCACGCCGTGAAGGGCCAGAAGCCCGCGGCGAAGGCCGACGCCGCGCCGAAACCCGAGAAAAAGGTCGAGAAGATCGAGCCGCCGAAGCCTCCGACGACCGCAGAAGGCCGACCGAGCGCCGAGTCGTCGGTCTCGTACACGAAGGTCTTCGCGGACGCCCTGATCGACCTCGCCGACCGCGACCTGCGGGTCCACGCGCTGACCGCTGCGATGCCGTCCGGTACGGGCCTCGACGCGTACGCGCTGCGCCATCCGACGCGCTTCCACGACACGGGGATCTGCGAACAACACGCCGTCGCGATGGCGGCGGGGATGGCCAAAGCGGGCCTGCGCCCCGTCGCGGCGATCTATTCGACGTTCTTGCAGCGCGGCTACGACCAGGTCTTCCAGGAGGTCGCTCTGCAGGACCTGCCGGTGACCTTCGCGCTCGACCGCGCTGGCCCCGTCGGCCAGGACGGCCCGACCCACAACGGCGTCTTCGACATCGCGTACCTGCGCACGCTGCCGAACTTCGTGCTCGCCGCGCCGCGCGATGCGACGGACATGCGCCGGATGCTGGAGCTCTCCCTGCGCACCGACCATCCGTTCGCGCTGCGTTTCCCGCGGGGCAACGTCGTCGCGCGCGAGGTGCTGCCGGAGGGCGAGCGCCGATCGCTCGAGGTCGGTACGGCCGAGGTCCTGCGCGAAGGTGAAGCGGCGACCATCTGGGCCTATGGCTCGATGGTCGGGGTCGCGCTGGACGCCGCGCAGATGTTGGCGGCGCGCGGCGTCGAGGTCGGTGTCGTCGATGCGCGCTTCGCGAAGCCGCTCGACGAGGACCTCCTCGCGCGGCACTTGCGCAGCCACCGCTACGTCGTGACCCTCGAAGACCACCAGCGCGCAGGCGGCTTCGGCTCTGCGGTGCTCGAAGCTGCGAGTCGCGTGCCGGAGCTCGATGCACCGCTCGGCCGGGTCAAGGTGCTCGGGATCCCCGACCGTTACATCGAACACATGACGAGCCGCGAGGAGCAACTCGCGGCGGCGGGTGTCGACGCGGCCAGCGTCGAGCGCACCCTCGTGGCGCTCCTGCGGCCCGTGCCGCGCTGAAGGCGCCTTCCGTGGCTCCGCAGCGCGATCCGACCTACGACGTGCGCCGCTGGCCCGAGGCCGGCGCGGGCGTCGAGCGTGTGCTCGTGCTGGCGGACGAGCAGAAACCGAAGGTCGGCGCGGCGCTGCCGGAGGTCATGGCGTTCCTCGAAGGGCACGGGGTCGCGGTCGAGGCCCAGCACGACGTACGCGCGCTCGCGCGCGGTGAGGGCCTCGACCTCGGCACCGTGCCGGACCTCGTCGTCGTGCTCGGCGGCGACGGCAGCGTGCTCACCGCCGTCCAGCTCTTCCAGGACGCGCCCGTGCCGACGATCGGCATCAACTTCGGCCGCGTGGGGTTCCTGGCGTCGGTGGAGGCCACCCGCTGGCGCGAAGGGCTGCTGGAGGTCCTGCAAGGCAAAGCGCTCGTCGAGCCGCGGATGCGGCTGACCGCGCGCCTCGAGCAGCGCGGCGCCGTGCACACTTGGATCGCCCTGAACGACGTCGTGCTGTCGCGCGGCTCGGGTCCGTCGATGGTGTCGGTGCGGCTCTTCGACGGCGGCGCGCGCGTCGCGGACTACCGCGCCGACGGCCTCATCTTCGCGACCGCCAGCGGGTCGACGGCGTACTCGCTGGCCGCGGGCGGCCCGATCCTCGCGCCGACGATGGCCGCGGTGGTCGTGACGCCGATCTCGGCGCACTCGCTCTCGCACCGGCCGCTCGTGCTCGGCGGGACCCACGAGCTCGTCGCTGAGCTCGTCGCGGCGGCTGAAGACGCCACCGTCGTCGTCGACGGCCGCGAAGCCGTGCCGGTCGCGGTGGGGGATCGCTTGGTCGTCACGAGCGGCGTCGCACCGTACCCGCTCCTGACGCTGCAAGCGCTGGACCCGTGGCGCCGGCTGCGCGACCGCCTCGGTTGGCGTGGCAACTTCGAGGAGTGACCGCGCCCGCGCTGCGCAGCGACAAGGTCGTCCGACCTAACGCTCGCCGACGACGCGGCCGTCTTCCATGTGGACGACCCGCTGGCAGCGCGACGCGAGGCGCTCGTCATGGGTGACGAGGAGCAACGACGTCCCGCGGCGGCCCTGTTCGTCCAGTAGGAGCTCGAGCACCTTCTCGCCGGTCCCGCGGTCCAGGTTGCCCGTCGGTTCGTCGGCGATGAGGATCGTCGGGTCCAGGATCAGCGCGCGCGCGATCGCGACCCGCTGCTGTTCCCCGCCGGACATCTGCCCCGGTCGGTGCCGGATGCGGTCGGCGAGGCCGAAGCGTTCGAGCATCTCGAGCGCGCTCGTGCGCAGCGCCTTGCGCCGCGAGTTGTATTCCCCCCGCGAGAGGCCGATCAGCGCCGGGAGCAGCACGTTCTCCAGCGCGTCGAGCTCCGCGAGCAGGTGATAGAACTGGAAGACGAAGCCGATGCGGCGGTTGCGCAGCCGCGCGCGTTCCTCGGTCGGGAGGCTCCACGCGCTGGTGCCTTCGACGTGCACTTCGCCGGCCGTCGGCCGGTCGAGGAGCCCGAGGATGTTGAGCAGCGTCGTCTTGCCTGCGCCCGAAGCTCCCATCAGCGCGAGGCGCTCCCCGCGCGCGAGCTCGAGGTCGACGCCGTGCAGGATCGGCAGCGTGCGGCTGCCGATCTGGTACGCGCGTTGGACGCCCCGCGCGGCGAGCGCGATCGCGGCGGGTGCGCCGGTGGTCAGCGTGCTCTCCATCACTCGTAACGCAGTGCGTCGACGGGGTTGAGGCGCGCGGCGCGCCAGGCCGGAATGGCGGCGAAGACGAGCGTCAGCGAGACCGCTCCGCCCACGATCCACGCGACGCCGCTGAAGGTCACGACGCTCGGGATGTGGTCGAAGAAGTACACCGTGCGATCGAAGATCTGCACGCCGAGGCCCTTCGAGAGCGCGCGCTCGATCGCGTCGATCTTCAGCGCCGCCCAGATCCCTGCGCCCGCGCCCAGCGCAGCGCCGAGGAACGCCTGCCACACGCCGATCATCAGGAACATGCCCATGACGCCGCGCGGCGTCGCGCCGAGGGCCGTCAGGATGCCGATGTCGCGGCGCTTCTCGCTGACCATCATCGAGAGCAGCGCAAAGATCGTGAACCCCGCGACGACGAGCACGAGCGAGAGCATGATGCCGAGCAGCACCTTCTCGTTCTCGATCGCCTTCAGGATGTTCTGGCGCCGGTCCTCCCAGGTCGTGATCTCGCGCAGCCCGTCGGCCGGGTCGTGCAAGAAGCCCGCTTCGTGCAGCTTGATGTAGAGGTCCCGCCGCACCGCCACTTTGTCGCGCTCGTAATCGACGAGCTTCACGAGGATCGCGGAGTAGTCGCGCGCGGCGGGGCCTTCGTTCACCCCCAGGTAGTCGGCGAGGTCGCGGCGGTCGAAGTACACCCGCTGCATGTCCATCTCGTTCTCGCCCGAGCGGAACGCGCCGGCGACGACGAACGAGCGCTTGGACGGCTCTTCGTTCACCTCGCGTGTGTCGCGATCGACCGTCGCGGTCAGGACCGGGATCTCCTGGCCCTTCTCGAGGCCCCACACCCGTGCGAGCTGCTCGCCGACGATCATCGGCGGCTTCGGACGGCCGTCGGGCCGATAGCGGCGCGGCAGCTTGAACGGGTCCGCGGGATCGTCGGGGCGCAGCCCGAGCGTGCGCGCGCTCAGCGCGTCCTTCTGCAGGGACTCATCGAAGCTCGTCACGCGCCCTTCGCGTTCATGGTCCACTCCGACGAGCTCGACGAGCGTCAGCGCCTCCTGCATCGGCGTCTCCAGCGCGCGCGGCGCGAAGTCCGGCACGAGGAGGCCATACCAAACGAGCTGCGGCGTCGCAGCGACGACCCGCGGGTCCTCTTCGATGAGGGCCAGGAGCGCTTCGAGGTCGACCACCGGCCGCTGGCCATCGGCGATCGCCAGGTCCACGGGCGCGATGACGAGGTCGGCGAGGTTGCCCCGCAGGTGGTTCTTACTGGCCTGCACGAAACCCGTCATGATCGACAGGATCAGGATCAGCGCCGCGACCGCGACGAAGATGCCGGCGACGCCGATCCAGTTGGTCTTGCGCGCGCGCAAGTAGCGCAGGCTCAGGAAGGTCTTGAACATGCTAGGCGTCGTCCCCCGCGGGGTCGGCGTCCTGCGCCGCGATGCGGCGCATCGCGGGGAAGAGCAGCACGTCGCGGATCGAGTCCTGGCCCGTCAGCAGCATCACGAGGCGGTCGATGCCGATGCCGAGTCCGCCGGCCGGAGGCATGCCGTACTCGAGCGCTTGCACGTAGTCGACGTCGACTTCGCCCGGCGCCTCGGGGTCCTTCGTCGCGACCTGCTCGGCGAAGCGGCGGTGTTGTTCCTCGGGGTCGTTCAGCTCGCTGAACGCATTGCCGAGCTCCATGCCTGCGACGAAGACCTCGAAGCGCTCTGCGATGCGCGGATCCTCGGGGTTGGCCTTCGCCAGCGGGCAGATCGGCGTCGGGTAGTCCGTGACGAAGACGGGCCCGATGAGGTGCTCTTCGACCGTCGCTTCGAAGACGTCGTTCATGAGCTTCCAGTACTCACCCGGGTCCTTCAGCCCGAGCTCGCACGCTTTGGCGCGCACCGCGGGTTCGTCGTCGTAGCGGCAGCCCGCGTGGCGCTCGAAGAGCTCCGTGTAGCGCCAGCGCGGATACGGCGCCTTCAGGTCGAAGTCGCGCCCGCGGAAGTGGATCCGCGTGTGCCCGTTCACCGCGATGGCTGCGGCTTCGACGAGGCGCTCGGTCAGCTCCATCATGCGCCGGTAGTCGGCCTGCGCTTCGTAGAGCTCGAGCATCGTGAACTCGGGGTTGTGGCGCGTCGACAGCCCTTCGTTGCGGAAGTTGCGCGACACCTCGAACACACGCTCGAGGCCGCCGACGATCAGGCGCTTCAGGTAGAGCTCGGGCGCGATGCGCAGGTAGAGCTCTGCATCGAGCGCGTTGTGGTGGGTCACGAACGGCCGCGCTGTGGCGCCGCCGGCGATCGGGTGCAGCGTCGGCGTCTCGACCTCGAGGTACCCCTCGTCCTCGAGCGTGCGGCGGATCGCGCGCAGCGCGAGCGAGCGCTTCACGAAGACGTCCATGACCCCTTCGGAGGCCCACAGGTCGACGTAGCGGCGGCGGTAGCGCGCTTCGACGTCGGCGAGCCCGTGCCACTTCTCCGGCGGCGGGGCGACGGCTTTCGCGAGGAGCTGCACCTCGGTCGCCCAGACCGTGAGCTCACCCTTCTGGGTGAAACCCAGCTTGCCGGTCACCCCGACGAGGTCGCCGCCGTCGAGCCACTTGCGGCGCGGCCACCAGGCCTCGAGCTCGGCCTTCTGCAGGCCGACCTGGAGGCGCCCCGTGCGATCCTGCAGCGGGAAGAAGACGAGCTTGCCGAAGTCCCGCAGGCCCATGAGGCGGCCGGCGACGGTCACCACCTGGCCGGCCGCGGGGCCGGGCTCTGCGGCCGTGCCCGCGCGCTCGACGAGGGCCGCGATGGGGGTGGCGTCGACGCCGCGGGCGGGGTAGGGGTCGACCCCCTCGGCGCGCATGGCGGCGACCTTCGCGAGGCGGTCGGGGTGAGCGAGTTCGGTCATGGTGCGGTGGGTCGTCGGGCCGCCCGGCGGGGCCCGGGCCGCACAGGGTAGCGGGCGGCAGGCCCCGAATGCAGCGCTGCGGCAGGCCCAGGAAGCAGCGCTGCGGCAAGCCCCGAAAGCAGCGCGGCGGCTGACCCGAAGGTCCGCCGCCGCGCGTTGGGGGTGGTGGAGGATAGGGGACTTGAACCCCTGACCTCTTGCATGCCATGCAAGCGCTCTACCAGCTGAGCTAATCCCCCGAGTTGTCTGTCTCGTTCCCTCGGCCCACCAGGGTGGGGCGGGCCAAGTTGTGAGGTTCGGACGCGGCAGGCCGGGTCGCCGGCGGCCGACCGAGGTCGGCGCCAGTGGGGGGCACCGGCCGCGTCCCCGCGCCGTCGCGCGGTAGGGCGGAGAGAATGGGGACCGAGGGCGCGCCCGTCAAGCACTTCCCGCGACTTTCTCGCGGCGCGGGCGCGGCGGCACCCCGGGTCCTCCCTATCATCGCGCCCCCGCGCGAGGGCGCGGCGACCTTCACCGTGAGCAACACGTACGACCCCAGGGCCATCGAAGCCCGCATCCAGGCCCGCTGGCAGGCCGAGCGCACGTTCCGGACCCCGAACCCCGGCGACCCGGACTTCGACCCCGCGCGGCCGAAGTACTACGTGCTCGACATGTTCCCGTACCCCTCGGGCGCGGGCCTGCACGTCGGCCACCCGATGGGCTACATCGGCAGCGACATCGTCGCGCGCCGCAAGCGGATGGAGGGCTACAACGTCCTGCACCCGATGGGCTTCGACGCCTTCGGGCTGCCCGCGGAGCAGTACGCGATCGCCACCGGCCAGCACCCGGCCGACACGACCCGCGCGAACATCGCGACCTACCGGCGCCAGCTCGAGCTGATCGGGCTGTCGTACGACTGGGACCGCTGCCTCTCCACGGCCGACCCGAGCTACTACCGCTGGACCCAGTGGATCTTCGCGCGCCTCTACGACCGCGGCCTCGCGTACCAGGCCGAGGTCGCCGTGTGGTGGTGCGAGGCGCTGAAGACAGTGCTCGCGAACGAAGAGGTCATCAACGGCCGCTCCGAGCGCGGCGACCACCCGTGTGTGCGCCGGCCGCTCAAGCAGTGGATGCTGAAGATCACGGAGTACGCGCAGCGCCTCATCGACGACCTCGACCTCGTCGATTGGCCCGAGTCCGTGAAGACGATGCAGCGCGAGTGGATCGGCCGCTCCGAGGGCGCCGAGATCGACTTCGCGCTCGTCGGCCATCCCGGCGCCGCGCTGCGTGTGTACACCACGCGCCCTGACACGCTGTACGGCGCGACGTTCATGGTGATCGCGCCCGAGCACCCGCTCGTCGCGACGCTCACGACCGCTGCGCAGCGCGCGGCGGTCGAGGCCTACCGCGAAGAAGCGAGCCGCAAGTCGGAGCTGCAGCGCACGGACCTCGCCAAGGACAAGAGCGGCGTCTTCACCGGCGCTTACGCGCAGAACCCCATGTTCGCGGCCGACGACCCCGTGGGCCGCATCCCCGTGTACGTCGGCGATTATGTGCTGATGACGTACGGCACGGGCGCGATCATGTGCGTGCCCGGCCACGACGAGCGCGACTTCGAGTTCGCGCAGCGCTTCGGCCTGCCGGTGCGCTCCGTGGTGCGCGTCGGCGATGCGCCGCTCGACGGCTCGGTCTGCACACCCGGCGACGGCACCGCGTGCAACTCGCCCGCGTGGGACGGTCTGCCGACCGCCGCCGCGAAGCAGCGCGCGATCGAGCTGCTCGAGGAGCGCGGTCGAGGCACCCGCAAGGTGAACTACAAGCTGCGCGACTGGCTCTTCTCGCGCCAGCGCTACTGGGGCGAGCCGTTCCCCGTCCTGCACCGCGCGGACGGGACCCACCTGCGTGTGCCGGACGATCACCTGCCGGTGGAGCTGCCGCCGATGCAGGACTTCGCGCCGCCGGACGACGGCTCGCCGCCGCTCTCGAAGGCGCTCGACTGGGTGCGGACGAAAGATCCCGTCACCGGCGCGCCTGTGCAGCGCGACACCGACACGATGCCGGGTTGGGCCGGGTCGTGCTGGTACTACCTGCGCTTCATGGACCCGACGTGCGCGCTCGCGCCGCTGTCGCGCGACGCCGAGCAGTATTGGGGCAACGTCGACCTCTACGTCGGCGGGACCGAGCACGCGGTGCTGCACCTGCTCTACGCGCGCTTCTGGCACAAGGTGCTCTACGACTGCGGCGTCGTCTCGACGAAGGAGCCGTTCCAGCGCCTCTTCAACCAGGGCATGCTGACGGCGTTCGCCTACGAAGACAGCACGGGTCGCTTGACGCCGGTCGACGAGGTCGACGACGACGGCGAGACCCCGAAGCTGCGCGCGACCGGCGCGCCCGTGAAGCGCATCATCGCGAAGATGTCGAAGAGCCTGCGCAACGTGGTCAATCCCGACGATGTGTGCGCGCAGTACGGCGTCGACACCTTCCGCGTGTACGAGATGTTCATGGGGCCGCTCGGTGACTCGAAGCCCTGGAACCCGCGCGACGTGCCGGGCTCGCGGCGCTTCCTCGACCGCGTGTGGCGCCTCATCGTCGACGAGCAGGGGGACGGCCCCGTGCGCGCGACGCTCGCGGCGGACGACGGCGGGGCGCTGGAGGGGGCGCGCCTCGAGGTCGAGCGCGCGCTCAACCAGTGCCTGAAGCGGGTCGACGACTCCTTCCGCGCGTTCAACTTCAACACCGCGATCTCGGGCTTCATGGAGTTCGTGAACGCGGCCCAGAAGCACGTGGCGAAGGAGCCCGCGGCCCTTTCGCGCGAACAGGCCCGGCGCTTCGTGGCAGCGCTCGCGCCGTTCGCCCCGCACCTCGCCGAGGAGCTCTGGGAGCGCCTCGGGGGCGAGGGCTCGGTCGCCTACGCGCCCTGGCCGAAGGTCGACGAGCGCTACCTGGAGGCCGACGACTTCGAGCTCGCGGTCCAGGTCCTCGGGAAGCTCCGCGGCGCCACGCGGGTCCCGCGGGCGCTCGCTTCGGACAAGGCGGCCCTGGAAGCCGCGGCCCGGGAGGCCGTCGCGGACAAGCTCGCCGGCAAGGAGGTCACGAAGGTGATCGTCGTGCCGGGCAAGCTCGTGAACTTCGTCGTGCGCTGAGCGG
>CAYOBN010000008.1:68262-95351 GCA_964402175.1 uncultured Planctomycetaceae bacterium
CCGCCAACGTAAGCAGAATGAAAGTTCGGCGAAGGTCCTGATCCCGCATTGATACGGCCCCCCCGCGGTCGCCACACTGCGGGGAGTGAGCCTCCTGCAGGACGACCACGCGTACGAGCTGCTCGACGCGCTGCTCCAGGAGAGCCCGGCCGACGAGACCGAGCTCCGCCTGGAGTGCGTCGAAGAGCGCTTCGTGCGCTTCGCGCCCAGCGGCCCGACGGAGTCGGCCGACCGGGAGCGCTACGAAGTGGCCGTCCGCGTGCGGTTCGAGGCCCCCGGCGGGGGCTTCCGCGAGGCGCGCGCCACCGCGGGGACCCTCGACCGGGACGAGCTGCGCGCGGCCCTCGGCCGCGCGGTGACGCTGGCGCGGCTCGCGACCCCCGTCCCCGACGCGCCGCCCCTCGGCGGACCGGTCGACGTGCCGGGCACCGCGCCGGTGCGCCCGACCCAGGACCACACGTTCCGCGAGAAGAACCTCTGGATCGCCGCCGCGCTCGCGCGGGCGGAGGCGGTCGGCCTCTGCGCCGCGGGGCTCGCGCGCACCCTCGTCGCGAACCGCACCCTCGTGAACTCCGCCGGCCGGCGCGTGCACGGGGCCCGCTCCAGCGCCGCGCTGCAGCTCGTCGCCGCCGACCGCAGCGGCGGCCAGGGCGGCATCGGCAGCGCCCAGCAGGTCGAAGGCAACGTCGACCGCATCGACGTCGAGGCCCTGATCGGGCGGGCCGTCGGCGCCGCAGTCCGCGCGCGCCGCCCCGTCGCCGCCGAGCCGCGCGAGTGGGACGTCGTCTTTGCGCCCGAAGCGGTCGCAGCGCTCCTCGGCACCCTCGGCTTCCGCGCGCGGGACTTCGCCAGCGGGCGCTCGCTCCTGTCCGGACGCATCGGCGAGCGGATGTTCCCTGCGGGCCTGACGCTCGTCGCGGACGCGGGGGGCCCCGAGCGCCCGACCTGGATCTTCGACGGCGAGGGCACCCCCACGGAGGCGGTCGCGCTGCTCGAAGGCGGCGCGCTCAAGGGGCCCGTCACCGACTGCCTCTGGGCGGCGCGCCTCGGTCGCCTGAACAGCGGCCATGCCAGCGCGCTACCGGCGCCCGCGGGCCCGGAGGCGCGCGACCTCCTGCTGGCCGCGGGTCCGCAGAGCGTCGAAGACCTCATCGCGGGGGTCCGCCGCGGCCTGTTCGTCTCTGCGCTCGCCGGCGTCGCCGTGGAAGAGCCGCGGGACCACGTCGTCTCGGCGACCACCCGCTACGGCGTGTTCCGCATCGACGACGGGGTGCTCGGCCCACCGATGGCGGACCTGCGCTGCGAGCTCTCGCTCGTCGAAGCCCTGACGCAGGTCACCGGTGTCGGCTCACGGGCCGAGCGCGTCGCCGTCGCCGGCGGCGGGTTCATCACCGCACCGGCCTTACGCGTCGCGGCCGTACCGTTCACGGCTCCGAGTCCCACCTGACCCTCGAACCCGCCCCCTCGCCCCATGCTCGAACTCGCGGAACGCGCAGTGCGCGAGGCCTTGGCCGCCGGCGCCGATTACGCCGAGGCCCGCGTGGTGCGCAGCGCGGCGGAGCTCCTGCGCGTCCGCGACGGTGCGACCGTCGAAGCGGGCGCGCCGACCGAGTTCGGCCTCGGCGTGCGGGCGCTCGTCAATGGCGCGTTCGGGTTCGCCGCCGTGCCGGGCTCGCCGCGCGAGCTCGGTGACCTGACCGCGGGGGTCGCCCGCCGCGCGGCCCGCGGCGCGCGGGAGCTCGCGACGACACGCCGGCGCCGGACGGTGCTCGCACCCGTCGCGCCCCTCCACGTGGGCGGCGACGGTGGGGGGGCACACACACCCGTGGCGATCGACCCGTTCTCGGTGTCGCTCGAGGACAAACTCGCGCTGCTCTTCGAGCTCGACGCGACGCTCGCGGCGGGCCGGGACATCCAGACGCGCGACGCGCACCTGTCGTTCCACCGCGACGAGCGTTGGGTCGCGACGTCGGACGGGACCGGGGCGCACCAGGTGCGCGTGCGCTCGGGCGCGGGCCTCGCGGCCGTCGCGGCGGCGCACGGGCGCGTCGAGCAGCGGCGCTTCGCCGAGGCGCCCGTCGGCGCGCACGAAGCGGCCCTGCGCGAAGGAGGCTTCGAGGTGCTCGCGGGCCTCGGGCTCGTCGACGCGGCTGCGCGGGTGCGCGAGGAGGCGCGCGCGCTGTGCGCGGCGCCGGCGTGCAGTCCGGGGCGGCGCACGGTGGTGCTCTCCGCGTCGACCCTCGCGTTCGTGCTGCGCGAGACGCTCGGCCGCGCCGTCGAGCTCGACCGGGTCCTCGACGAGGACCTCGACGCCGGCGGTCGCTCCTTCCTCACCGTCGAAGATGTGACCCGCGCACGGCGCGTCGGCGCGGACCACCTGCGCGTCGAGCTCGGGCTCAGCACCTCCGCGGGCTCTGACGATGAAGGGGCCCCGCTCTGCCGGCGCGCCCTCGTCCAGGACGGCGTCCTCGTCGGCTTCGTCGGTGGCCGTGAGCACGCCGGGGTCCTCGAGCGCGGCGACGTCGTCGGGGGCATGGCGGCGGACGGCTGGTGGTCGCCGCCGCTCGTGCGCGCCGCAGAGCTCAGCCTCGGGCCGGGTCGGCTCGACCAGCGCGCCCTCCTGGCGGACTGCGAAGACGGCGCGCTGCTGCTCGACACCGTGCGCGCGTGGTCCCAGGGCGGTCGCGGCTTCGAGCTCACCTGCGAGGTCGGCTACGAGGTGCGCGGTGGGGTGGCGCAGCGGCTGCTGCGCGCCCCGCGCCTGCGTGCGAGCGCCGAGGAGCTGTGGGGGGCCTGCGACGCGCTCGGTGCGGCGAGCGAGCTCCGCCCCGTGGGCTGGGTCGACGGACCCAAGGGCCGCCCGTCCCAGCTCGGCGCCGCCGCCGTCCTCTGCCCACCGGCGCGTTTCCGGGGACTCGAGGTCCTCGCCTCCTGAGCGCGCACGGGACCGCGCGGATCCCGAAGCTCGGTCCGTCCCGAATACCCGTCATGACGATCGTCTCGGATCGGGCCCAGGCGTCTTTCTGTGGCGTTCGGTTGCGTCTGGCCCCCGCTCGTTCAGCGCAAGTCTAAGCCCCTCACGGGCGGGGGGTTAGGCGGCCTACGGCGCAGATTCGGCCGCAGTCGGTCCAGTCCGTGTCCCTCCGCGCACTTCCCTCCGGGGAATCATTGGAACCGACTTCCCTGAAGCGTCGAAAATTCTGCAACCTTCTGCTAGAGACGCTCGTCCCGTGCAGGGGGCGCTGCCACGCCGTGACCCAGCGGCCTGGGCAGCGCTCCATCCCCGGTCCTCCGACTCGCCCTCACATGTCCGCTCCCTCGTTCGCCCACAGGCCCCCCGTCGCGCGCCGCTCGCTCCCGGCCGCGACCCGCCTCGCCCTCCGCGCTGCGCTGCTCGCGCTCGGGAGCGTCGCGCCCGCCCTGGCCCAGGGCTCGACGACGGTCGAGTTCCGACTGCCCGCGGAGGCCCATGCCGAGGGCGCAGGCCAGGTCGCGGTCGAGCTCACGCTGTCGGCGCCCGCGCCGGGCACGGTGACGGTGCCCTTCACCTTGTCGGGCAGCGCCACCCTCGCCGCGGACGTGCAGATCACCGGGAGCTCGGTCGACATCCCGGCCGGGGCGACCTCGGCGCTGCTGCCGATCGACCTCGTGCAGGACACCCTGCACGAAGGCGACGAGGACCTCGTCGTCACGCTCGGTACTCCGGTCGGCGCGAGCCTCGGCGCGGCCACCGTGCATACACTGACGATCGTCGACGACGACCCCGCGCCCAGCGTCGGGTTCACGCAGTTCCGCACCGTCGTGGACGAGCTCTCGGGCGGCTTCAACGTCCGGTTCCAGCTCTCCGCCGTGTCGGGCCTCGACGTCAGCGCGCCGTTCACGATCAGCGGCAGCGCGAGCGGCCCGAGCGACATCATCGCGCCGGTGAGCCCCGCCGTCGTGCCCGCGGGCCAGCTCTTCGTCGATGTGCCCGTGGGGCTGATCGTCGACCGTTTCCCCGAGCCGGGCGAGCGCGTGGTGTTCACCCTCGGAGCCTCGCCGAGCAACGCGACGCTCGGCGCGGTCACATCGCTGATCGTGCTGATCAACGACGGCAATGCGGGGCCCCTCGCGCTGCCGCCGGCCCTCACGGCGACCCCGACGAACGGGCTCGACTTCGCGCCCGAGCGCATCGGGAGCTCTTCGCTCGCGCAACAGCTCACGCTGACGAACCTGCACACGTCGCCCGTGGCCTTCCTGGGCCTCGAGGCCGAGAGCGGCGCCGTCGGCGCGTTCAGCGTGACCTACCCGGGCGGCGCGCCGCCGGTCACCCTCGCTCCCGGCCAATCGGTCCTCGCAGACGTGACGTTTGCGCCCCTGGCGACGGGCCCGCGCGAAGCGGTCTTCCGCGTGCGCCAGAACTACGGCGGGATCCCGCCGCGGCGCGTGACCTTCCGCGGCATCGGCATCGGCCCCTTCGGCGCGGAGATCGCCCTCAACGCGGGCGGCGAGGCGTTTGTCGGCGCCGGTCTCGCCGCGTGGTCGGCGGATTTCGGGGTCGTCGCGAGCGAGGGCAGCGTCACGTCGACGGTGCCGGTCGCGGGCACGACGGACGATGCGCTCTACCAGAGCTCGCGCTTGGGCCAGACGGTCACCTACGCGTTCCCGCTGCCGAACGGCACGTACGACGTCCTCTTCCGCGGCTGGGAGCCGCTCTTCACGAACCCCGGCAGCCGTGTGTTCGATGTGACGGTCGAGGGCGCGCTGGCGCTCGATGACGTCGACTACGTCGCGCTGGCGGGCCCGGCGACGGCCTGGGTCAGCCCGACCCAGCGCGTCACGCTCACCGACGGCGTGCTCGACATCGAGTTCGTCGCGTCGGTCGGCCGGGCGATCGTGAGCACCCTCGAGGTGCGCTCGGTCCCGGTCGTGACCTCGCCGACGGTCGCGCTCGACTTCGGCACGGTCGAGCAGGGCTCCTTCGGCCAGCTCGACATCGAGTTCGTCAACGCGGGCCTCGCGCCCGGCCGGATCGTCGGGCTGCAGATCGTGCCCGGGGTCTCCGGCCCCGCGGACGAGTTCGAGGTCGAACTCGGCGGCGCCCTCTACGCCGGCGCGGCGGGCACGGCGAGCTACGCCGTCGATCAGGTCCTCGCGCCGGGGACATCGACCTTTGTCCCGGTGCTCTTCACCCCGACGGTGCACCGCGACAACGACCTGCAGCTGCGCTTCACGGTCGAAGGCGGCGGCGTCTTCGTCGTCGAGGCGGAAGGCACGGGCGGCGCCAACGTCGGCTGGGGGTTCTTGCACCCGGTCATCGACCTCGAGCCGCGCTTCGTGGTGGACTTCGACGGCTCGGGCAGCGAGCCCATCGAGCTGCTCGGGTTCGAGTCGCACACCCACGAGCCGGGCAAGGTGCTCACCGGCTTCGAGTGGCGGGTCAACGGCAACCCCGTCGGCACCACGGTCAACACGCCGGTGACGCTGCCGGTCGGCACGTCGCTCGTGTCGCTGACGATCACGGACAGCAACGTGCCGCCTGCGACGGCCACCGATTCGCGCCCCGTCGCGGTGCACCCGGCCAACGCGGTCCCGGGGATCCTCGCGCGCTACTACGACGGCTCGATCGCAGGCGAGGGGTTCTTGTTGGACAACGTGCCCGCGCGGCCCGACTTCGTCGCGCGCCAGAGCAGCCTCTCGACGGCGCAGCAGGGGCTCTTCGTGGGGCCCTCGCCGTTCCAGGCGCGTGTCATGGTGCGCTGGACGGCTGACTTCACCCTCGGCGCTGCGGCGACGTTGACCTTCGCGGCCCAAGGGGGCGACGGACGGCGCGTGCTCGTCAACGGTAACAACGTCAGCGCGCCGCTGGCGCTCGGGGCCGGCGTGCACAGCCTCGACGTGCGCTTCGCGGTGAGCGATGTCGCCGACCTGCCGCTCTCGCTCTCGGTGACCGAAGCGGGCGCGCCGCTGCCCGGCTTCGAAGCGAGCCTCACCCACGCGGAGGGCCAGCTCGGGCCCGTGATCCACAACATGCCGGCCCAGGGCACGGACCTCGGCGGCAACGACATCGTGATCGATGGCTTCGGGTTCTTCCCGCAGAGCCAAGTCGTCGTCAACTGGGGCAACGCGACGATCACACCGGCCCAGTTCACGTCCTACACCCCCGAGCGCATCCAGTTCAACTCGCCCCCGGGGTCGGGTCCGATCCAGGTGCGC
Organism: uncultured Planctomycetaceae bacterium; assembly: GCA_964402175.1. GTDB lineage: Bacteria > Planctomycetota > UBA1135 > UBA1135 > JAWKUK01. Next base: position 74,458 of record CAYOBN010000008.1, read on the forward strand.
GTGACGACGCCGAACGGCACGAGCAACTCCGTGACGTTCACGTACTCGCCCTCGGGGCCGGTGCCGGTGCGTTGGTCGGTCCTGTTCGACCGGGCGTTCAGCGTGCAGAGCCCGACTTGCGCCGCGTGGGGACCTGATGGCCGCCTCTGGGTCGGCACCATCGACGGCTCGCTCCGCGCGGTGAGCTTCGACGACAACTGGTTCGTCACGAACATCCAGTACTACGCAGGTATCGTCGGGCGCTCGAACAAGGATATCCTCGGGTTGGCGTTCAACCCGTACGACGTCTACAACCCCTCGAACCCGGCGTCGTTGAAGGTGTACGTCGCCCACGGCGAGCTCTTCCAGAACGGGGGCCTCTCGTTCTCGGGCCCGTCGCTCTTCACGGGCGAGATCTCGCGCCTCACGGGTCCGAACTTCGACGCAGCGACGGCACTCATCAGCGGCCTCCCGGTGTCGAACCACGACCACTCGATCAACGGCATCCACTTCGACCCGAACGGTGACCTGTTCATCTGTTCCGGCGGCAATACGAACGCCGGGGTCACGTGGCCGCTGATGGGGGACGTGCCCGAGTCGCCGCTCTCCGGCGCGATCCTGAAGGCGTTCACCTCGCGTGCGACCTTCAACGGCCAGGTCGAGTACCGCGACCGCGCGACGGCGCAGCCGATCGACGACCAGCGCTTCGGCGAGGCCGCGATCCTGGCCCCGGGCATCGACGTCGAGGTCTTCGCGCCGGGCCTGCGCAACGCGTACGACCTCGTCGTCCACTCGAACGGCTACATCTACGCCACCGACAACGGCCCGAACGACTTCTTCGGTCCCGCGTCGCTCAGCTTGACGACGCAGGGCGGCAACCCGCAGCCGGACCACCCCGACGAGCTCCTACACATCGAGCGGGAGAACTACTACGGGCACCCGAACCGCGCGCGCGCGGTGGACGACCCGCGCCAGGCCATCTACCGCAGCGACACGGTCCCCTCGATCCCGAACGTCTTCACGCAGCGCATCGCGCACCTCGACTCGTCGACCAACGGCATCGAGGAGTACCGTGCGACGGCGTTCAACTCGCAGCTCCGCGGTGACCTCATCGTGATGAAGTGGGGCGGCATGATGCGCAGCTTCCGCTTGAGCCAGGACGGCCGCGCGGTGCTGAACCCCGCGGGGACGATCCTGACTCCGTGGAGCTGGGGCCTCGACATCGCGATGGCGCCGGGCGGTTCGATCTTTGCGATCAACTACTCGGGCAACGATGTGCGCGTGCAGGTGCCCGATGACGTCGCTGCGATCGGCCTGACCCCCTACGACGTGTTCCCGGGCCGCGGCCTCAACACGGGCGGCGTGCCCTTCATCCTCGGTGGCCAGGGCTTCGGCACCCTCGCGAACACCTCGGTGACCTTCAACGGCGTGCCGGCCGTGCTGACCTCGGTCACGTCGAAGCGCATCCGCGGCATCGTCCCGGCCCAGGCCGCGACGGTGGTCGGGAGCGTGCCCGTCGCTGTCACCGTGAACGCGACGACCGTGCAGATCCCCGCCGCGTTCCAGTACCTGCCCGCCCAGCCCGGGCGTTGGCCGGGCTTCTGGCGCACGTACGCGAACATGCCGGCGGCGCTCGGCGAGGTCGCGGCGGCCGAGGAGAACGGCATGCTCTACGTCTTCGGCGAGGGCGACGGGCGCACGTTCCGCCTCGACATCGCCAACGGGACGTGGAACACGACGCTCGCCCCGCGGCCCTACCCCGGCAACCACCACGCCTGCGAGGTGTGGAACGGTCGCCTCTACCTCTTCGGAGGCTTCTTCGGCGGCAGCGAGGGCCGCGTGCAGATCTACGACCCGGCGACGAACACGTGGTCGCTGGGCGCGCCGATGCCGTGGTCCGGGGGCTCGTGTGTCTCCGGTCGCATCGGCACGCAGGTGTACGTCGGTGGGGGCATCGTCGGATCTTCGACGGTCGCCAACTTCGCCGTGTACGACCTCGTCGCGAACACGTGGACGGCGCTCGGCGCGTTGCCGGTGCCGGTCAACCACGCCGCCGCGGCGACGGACGGTCAGCGCCTCTTCATCTTCGGTGGCCGCCAAGGGCCCAACTGGCCGCAGCCGGGGTTCTCGACCGTGCAGGTCTACAACCCGGTGACCCAGACGTGGCAGACGAGCGGCGCCGGTCAGGTCGCGCCGATGCCGCTGCCGCGCGGCGGCACGGGGCGCGCCGTGTGGTACCGCGGCGAGTTCTACGTGTTCGGCGGCGAGGACGACCTCGTCACCTTCGCGGAGGTCCAGGCGTACAACCCTGCGACGAATGCGTGGCGCCGCGACGCGAACCTGCCCACCGCGCGGCACGGCATCTTCCCCGTGAAGTACGGCGATCGCATCTTCGTGATCGGCGGCGGGGTCGCCGCGGGCAACAGTGCCTCCGGGGTCTTCGAGGTCTTCCAGCGCCCCTGAGCGCTCCGCTTGGAATCCTCACCCCAAGGCCTCGCACCCGAGAGCGGGGCGCCCGAGAACGTCGGGCGCCTCGCCCTCGGTACGCCGCTCGATGGCTTCCCGACGGAGGAGCCGCTGACGATCGCCGAGGCGCGCTCGCTCGATGGGTGGGCGAAGACCGAGCTCGGACTACCGGGCGCGGTCTTGATGGAGAACGCGGGAGCGGCGGCGGCGCGCGTCGCGCTGGCGCTGGGGCAAGGGCGCGAAGGCGGCTTCTGGGTGCTCACTGGGGCCGGCCAGAACGGCGGCGACGGCTGGGTCGTCGCGCGGCACCTCGCGCTGCGTGGCTTGAAGGTGCGCGTGCTCGCGGCGCGGGCGCCGGCGGAGCTCACGGGTGACGCGCTGACCATGGCGCGCGCGGCGCTGGCGCTGCGGATCCCGTGCGCGGTCCCCGAAGATCCGATCGCCTGGAGCGCTTGGTGTGAGGCCGCCGCTGCCCATGCCGCGGTCGTGGTCGACGGGCTGCTCGGCACCGGCGGACAAGGTGCGCCGCGCGGTGCCGTGCGCGACGCCATCGTCGCGTTCGGAGCGCTGCGCGACCTGCCGGCAGCGCGGCGCCCGCGGGTGCTCGCGCTCGACGTGCCGTCGGGGCTCGATGCCGGTACGGGGGAGGTGCGCGACGTCGCCCTTCGGGCGGACGTCACCGTGACCTTCGCCGCGGCCAAGGTGGGCCTCGTCATGCGCGCTGCGCGCGAGTGGGTGGGGCGCCTCGTGGTGGCCTCGGTCGGGGTGCCGGTGGCGCGCGATCCGAAGCTGTGATCCAGCGCGAGACAGCGGGCATCCCCGCGTGGGTCAGCCTGCTTCAGGCTTTCCCCGATCGAGGCCCGCGGTGTCTCGGTTTGCGAGGGATCGGCGAAGTTCTGTTCAACGTGGGGCTGGGCAAGGGCGCAGGGTGCGGTACGCTCAAGAACGAAGGCTCGACGGAACCTGCGCAGAGCGGGCGACGTCGAACCCGAGCGCCTTCGCGCGCCCACCTCCCAATCCTGCCGCGCGACACCGGGCCCCACGGCCCACGACGGTGTCCCTCGGCCGGTCCAAACGAGGCGGACGAGCGGGAGCGTCGACCTAGGTACGTTCTCTCCCACATCACCGAATCCTTCAGGAGACAGCTTGATGCTTCGTTCCTCTCTCCTCACCGCCGGCGCGTGCGCCCTCGCGGTGAGCGCCGCTGCCCAGACGACGAACCCGTCGCTCAAGGTCAGCCGCGATGTCCACCAAGTCCAAGGCCAAGTGAAGCACGCGGGTATCTACCACGCGGCCACCGGCACCTGGACCCGCAACCGTGGCGGCGCCAACCAGGCCAACGTCGGCCCGGACGTCGTCTACAACAACTCGCTCGGCTCCGGCTACTTCTTCGGCGGCATGACGAACGGGACGCTCGCGAACCTCGACTGGTTCGAGTCGGGCAACATTCCGACCGCAGCGAGCAACGGCTCGTTCGCGACGCAACCCGACCGCACCCGCTACACCATCAACTGCTTCGAGTTCGGGTACTGCGACCTGAACGCGACGCCGTCGGACTGGGAATTCACCTTCTACGAGAGCGGTGTGCCGTGCCAGAACCCGACCGCCGCGCCGGTCGCGACCTTCACCTTCCAGGCCCTTCCGGCCAACGGCTGCTGGACGGTCAACTTCGACCTCACCGGCACCGAGTTCTGCCTCGAGGGTGACGGCGGCGCGCTGTTCCCGGGCTGGGACCTCGATGACCCGACGCTCGACAGCTTCGGCTTCAACATCGACTACCTCGGCACCGGCACCGCCGCCGCTGGCCCGCTGCTGACGGGTGACCCCGACAGCGACGACAACGGCTACGACGCCCTCAACCCGAACAACGGCGCGACCTGCAACCCGGCGGCTTGCCCGGCGGCGCCGGTCCCGACCGCGGGCAACGGCACGTACTTCAACCCGGCCGGCCTCTGCGCCGCCGTCATCCCGGGCTCCATCGCGGCGAACGCTGCGACGGGTCGCCTGACCCGCGACTTCTGGCTCGCGACCGACGGTAACCCGGCGACCACGGGTGCTCCCGAGGGCTGCTACTACTTCGGCGGCTACTTCAACAACGGTGGCTGCGGCACCGCCTCGAACAACCCCTACGCGGCGTCCTACATGGTCATCGCGGCGGCGGCGGGCGAGTGCTCCGGCGGCGGTCCGGGCGCCCCGATCAACGGCGGCGTCGCGTACTGCTCCTCGAACCCGAACTCCACGGGTGTCACGACGGCCCTCGACATCCAGGGTGACCTGGTGGCGAGCCTGAACGACTGCACGCTCACCGCGAGCAGCATGCCGCTCAACTCGATCGGCTTCTTCGTCACCTCGCGCACGGCGGGCTTCATCGCGAACCCGGCCGGCAGCCGCGGCAACATCTGCGTCGGCGGCCAGATCGGTCGCTTCCGTGGTCCGGGCCAGGTCAAGAGCTCGGGCGCGACTGGCACGATCAGCCTCGACACGAACGTGAACGAGTGGAACCTGGCGAACATCCCGACCTCGGTGGGCAACTACGCCGCCGGCGCCGGTATCCGCAGCCACTTCCAGCTCTGGCACCGCGACATCTTCCAGGGCGCCGCGACGTCGAACTTCTCGAACGCTCGCTACGTCGACTGGCAGTGAGCCGGTGACGGTCCGGGTCCCCAGGACCTGGACCCCCAGAGGAACGGGCGCCCGTCCCCCTCCGCAGCGCGGACGGGGGGCGGGCGCCCGCCCTGTTGGCTCACCTGTTGGCCCCCCTGTTGGCCTCGAGGATCCCGCGGGCCTGGACCGGGGTCGGCGTCGGCGAGGGGGCAGGTCAGCCCGGGTCGGGACGGATTTCGAAACTTCTTGGAACCCTGGCTGGTCCTGGATGTGTCCGAACGCTGCTTCGGTTACGATCTTCCTCGCTCGCGCCGACGGCAGGGCATTAGAAAAGGGGCTCGAGGGGAGCCATCCCGTAGACGCTCCAGATCCCATGCAGCCAACGACCCTTTTCCGCACCTTCCTCGCTTGCGCCCTCGCCATCGGCGCAACGGGGCCGGTCCACAGCCAGCGAGCGCCGCTCGCCGCCGATCCGGCGGCCCGCGGTCGCGCGTTGCCACCCGCCGTTGTGGAGGACGGCGCCGACGCTCTGCGCGACGCTGTCGACCTCCGCGAGGCCCCTGCCCGCGCGATCGACGCGCGCGGGCCCGTGCGCGCCGCCTCGCGCCCGGAGCGGGCGCCGGTCCGCGACGCCGCTCGCGCTCGGGCTGCCGCTGCGGGGCGTACGGCTGCAGGTGATGCCGCGGCGGCCGTCGCCCTGGAAGGGCGTGCGGTCCAGCGCGACTTCGCCCTGCTGCGTTCCCGCTGGGCCGTGCTCGTCGAAGCGCGCTTGCTCGCCGCGGCCAGCGGTGTGCCCGCCGCGGTCCCGACCCCGCCCGCGCTGCATCGCGGCCACCTCGAGCGGCTCTCGGCCGCCGGTGAGCTCCGCGCGACCGTGTACCTCTCGCGGCACCCCGAGCTGTTGCTCGCGGGCACCGCGCAGCGCGAATTCCGCACCGGTCGCTACGTCCCCACCGCGGACGTCCAAGCGGCCGTGGCGCAGGTCCTCGCGCGCCTCGTCGTGCAGGCCGGTGACGTGGCGACGCTCGAAGCCTTGGACGTGCTCGGCCGCGTCAGCTCCCTCTACCGGGCAGGGTGGCTCGCGCCCGCAGCCGCAATGGCGGCGTTCGAGGCCATCGAACTGCGCACCCCGGGCTCCGCGCTCGCCCCGCGCGCCCGCTTCCTCCGCGCGAAGCTCATCCTCTCGGCCGGTCGCGGCGTCGCCCACCTCGAGGGTCTCGCGGCGCGCCTCCTGTCGACGTTGACCACGGCGCAGGACCCCGCGATCGCCGCGGAAGCGGAAGCGCTCGTCTGGCGTCTCGTGCACCTGCGCGTCGGTCGGCCGATCCCGGCCCTGTGCGGCAACGACGCCGTCGGCAACGAGCTCTGCGTCGAGGACTTCCGCGGGCGCGTCGTCTTCCTGCGCTTCTGGAGCGCGGACGATGACGATGTGCACGTTCAGCTCGTCCAAGACACGCAGTTCGTCGAACACTTCTGGGACCACCCGTTTGCACTCATCGGTGTGAACCGGGACGCCGACCGGGCCGAGTACATCTCGCGCCTCGACGCGTCAGGGCTCCCCGGCAACCAGATCTATGACGGCCCCGCCTCGGAGGACCTCATCGCCGAGGTTCGCCAGCGCCGCGCCTCGCGACCGAAGGCCTTCGACGCCTGGCGCGAAGCCACCTCCGGTAGCACGTACCTCATCGACTCGCGCGGGATCCTGCGCGCCCTCGACCCCGAACCTGCGGCCGTCCCAGCGCTTGTCCGCGGACTCCTCGACGAGTACTACGCGGCCAAACGCGTCGCCGGGCGCTGACGCCGCGACCTCGCACCGCCCTCGCCCCTCTGCCTTCTGACCATGCCCCTCCGAACCCGAGTGCACAACGCCGAACCGACGACACGTCGGCGTTCGCTCGGCGTACTCGCGGGGTCGCGTGTCGCCGCGTGCGCTTTCGCACTCGTCGGCCTGGGGGTGGTCTTCACAGCGCTTGCGCTCGACTTCGGGGCAGGTGTGCACGCCGCAGGGCCTGCGGGTGACACCGACGGTGCGCGGCACGGGTCACTCGCCCCCAACGGTCCCCAGGCCGATGCGCTCCGCGCCGGTGCGACGGGATCGTCGAACGCGAACGAACGCCCCGACGGGTTGGTGCGCATCGGCGACAACGCCGGGGCCGGTGCGCTCGGCGCTGCGGTGATCGAAGTGCCGCGCAGCGTGCACTCGAGCTCCGTCAACCTCGGCGAAGAGGGCGGCGGAGAAGGTGAAGCACTGCGTCCCACGGCGGGTGGGGGCCACACCTTCGGCTTCGAATTCTACCTGCGCGGCGGACAACGCGGCGACCGGCCGACCGACGGACCGTTCGTCGAGCGTTTCGCGGACGGTGGACTCGCCCTCGAGGGTGGCTTCCGCAACGGCGAGCGCGACGGTGACTGGACCAGCTATCACCCCGACGGCAGCGTGCGGCTCGAGGGCCAGTACGAAGCAGGCCGCCGCGTCGGTCGCTGGCGCGCCTTCCATCCGGGTGGCCAACTCCTCGGCGAGGGTTCGTTCGAGAACCATCTGCGCGAGGGTGTCTGGGTGCTGTACTACACCAACGGTCTCGTGAAGGAGCGCGGTGTGTTCGAACATGATCTGCGCCACGGGCCATGGGAGTTCATGGACACCTTCGGGCAGCTCGAAGCCCGCAGCGGGTATTACCGCTACGGGTTCCAGATCACTCCGTTCTGATCTGCGCACCTGAGCGGGCGCGCTGGCGCCGCCCTGCGGACTCTGCCATGCCGATCCGAGGGCTCTGCCACTCAGCGAGCTCCGCCGACCAGGGCCAGCTGCGCCGCCAGGCCCTCGTGCTGCGGAAAGAGGGTCGCCCCGAGCTGCCACGCCGCGAGCGCCTGTTCGGGCTTGCCCGTCTGCTGGTAGAGGTTCCCGAGCAGCAGATGGGTCTCGGCAAAGCGCGGCTCCTGTGTCATCTGCGCTTGTTGCGCCACGAGGCGCTCGAACTCGGCGATCGCTGCAGGCTGCTTGCCGAGCGCGGGCGGCCAGAAGCTCAGTGAGATCGCTTTGTTGAAGCGCGCGCTGTAGTGGCCGGGGTCGATGGCGAGCGCCCGGTCGAACGCCTGGTCCGCCTGCGTCGCCAGCACACCCGCGAGCGGGGAGTTGCCGACCTCGCTGATGCGCGCGATGTACGCCTGGCCGAGCTCGACCTGCAGCTCCGGGTCGTGGGGCGCGGCCTCAGCCCGCGCGCGCACGGCGGCCAGCACTTCGTCGGCGCGCCCCTCGGCTGCGAGCTGCTTCCACAACGCGGCTTGACCCACCGCATCGAGGTCGGCGAGCTCTAGGGCGAGGGCTTGGGCGGTCTTGGCTGGCGCGGCGGCCGCGGGGCCCGTGCTCTGCTGCGATAGGGAGCCCGCTGCATGGCCCGCGCGCGCCAGCGCGGCGGCGACGAGCGCTTCGACGCGCCCTTCGAGGTCCTCGGCCGCGCGCGCGCTGCCCGGCACTGGGCCGCGGCGCTCGAGCTCGCCGACCCGTTCCGCGAGGCCTTCGAGCAGCGCCCGCGAGCTCGCGTCGAGGGTCAGCGGAGTGAGCTCAGCGGCTGCGACCGAGAGAGGCGCACGCGGGGCCACCAGGGACTGGGTGAAGGCGAAGGCGACGCCGAGCGTCGCGCTGCCTGCGAGGGTGAGGGTCAGGGGGTGCATGGGAGCAGTGGGCTCGCGCTGGCCGATGGGCCGCGCAGTCGCCGCATGCTCTGTGTCGCCGAGCGCCCGTCCCCTTCGCGGATTCCGCGCAGTTCTCACTCAGCGCAGCGGCACGGCGTGTTCCACGTCTGCGCCAGCGAGCACCTGGACCTCGCTCACGTGCTCGCGTCCATCGAAGGCGCGCACCGTCACGCTGTAGCGGCCTGGCGCGAGCGCCGGGAAGCTGCGCACGCCGCCCGCGTCCGTGCGCTGGTCGACACCGAGCGCGAGCGGCGCCCCAGCGGAGTCCCTCAGCACCACGACCGCACCGACAGTCGAGCCGGAGCGCTCGTCGCTGACCCGCACGGTGAGCGCGCCGCCCACGGGCAGCTCGATGCGCTCGTCCAGGATCTTCTGGCCATCGTGCTCGAACGGCTCGCCGCGGAGGTGTCCGAGCCCGAGCTCGGCCCCGGCCACGGTGGCGCGGTAGCGCCCGGCGAAGAGGCCCTCGACCGTCGTGGCGCCCGCGCTGTCGACACCCCAGGTCGCGTGGAACTCGAACTGACCCGGCCGGACCTCACGTTCGAGCGTCAGCCGCCCGCCGCTCACCGGCGCGCCCGTCGGGCCAGCGATCGCGACCCGCAGCGCGCCAGGGGCGAGCGTGAGCGCGAGCTCCTCCAGGCCCGAGCTGTTGCGCAGGTCGGCGTAACCCAGCACCACTTGGTCGCGGTAGCCGCGCTCGGCGCGGCAGACCGCCCAGAGCCCCGGGGTCAAGCCGAAGACCTCGGACTTGCCCTCAGAATCGGTCCGGAGGTTCCGCATGGCGCCGCCTTGGACCTCGTACAGCGATAGGTCGAGCGCAGCGAGCGGCACCCCGTTTGCGTCGGAGAGCGCGAGCCGCAGCCCGATCCCGCGCTCGGCGCCCTCTGGGGCGAGGAAGTCCGCACGCGCGGCGCCCGTCCCGCGCAGGAAGAGGTGTTGCATCCGCGGGCGCGGCGCGCCCTCCGCCGTGTCCGCGAGGCACAGCGCGACGAACGCGCCGGGCGGCAGGTGCGCGACTTCGTAGCGGCCTTCGCTGTCGGTGACCGCGCCGCCGAACGTCATCGGCGCAGCGCCGGCCCCTTGGCGGCGCCCGCCGGGGAGCTGCGAGAGGATCACATCGGCCCCGGCCCAAGGTGTGCCGTCGCTGCGCTCGACGCGCCCGTGCACCCGCGCGCCGGCGCCCAGCGCCAGCGTCGGCGCGACCCGCAGGGACCCCGGTGCTGCGCCCGAATCGGCGGCGACGGCGCTCCAGCCTGGCGCATAACCCGGGCGCGACGCGCGCAGCACGAGGTCGCCCGCGGGCGCATGCGGGATCGCGAACGCCCCGTTCAGGTCCGTGTGCACCGCGTGCAGCGGCAAGGGCGCGAGGTCCTCGCCGTGGCGCTCCAGGACTTGGTGCGGCAGCGCGGTCTCGACGAGGACGAGCGCATCGGCGAGCGGCGCGCCGCTGGCCGCGTCGACCACGACCCCGGACACCGGCGCACCCGGGGCGAGCTGGACGGCGTGTGCGTCCTCGGGCCCGCACGCCGTGAGCCCGGACGCCCGCCACGGGGCGCAGCCCTCGGCTTCGACGACGACGGTGTAGCGCGCGCCCGCAGAGGCCGGGACGCGCACGAGCGCGCTGCCCGCGGGGCCGAACTCCGGCTCCGCGAGGACGTGCACGGTCGGCTCGGCCACGTCGGGCACCTCGACCTCGAGCCGCGTCCAGACGCGGACCCCGGTGGGGGCGCGTTCGGCACGCAGCGCGAGCCACAGGTCGGCCACAGCCCCCGCGGGGGGGCCCGCGGCCGACGGGGCGCTCTGCCCGGCGGCGTCTTGGGCCTCTGCCAGAGCTCCGGTGTCCTCGGGCGCAGCAGCGCCCTGGCCCGCGCCGTCCTGGCCCGCGCGGCCCTGGCCCGCGCCGCCCTGGGCTGCGTCCGTTCGATGGTCAGGGTCAGCCCGATCGGGGTCGGTCGTCCCAGGGCCCGCGAGGGCCTCTGGGGGGCCCTCGACGGGCGCGCGGAGGCCGGAGCCGCCCGCTGGGGGGGCTTCGACGTCCGGCTGCGGCCCGCGCTCCCTGGGGCCTACGGCGACCGCTGCGCCGGGGGAGCGCGGGTCGCCGGTCTGCACGAGGTCGGCCGGGGCGCCGCCGGGCTGCGCCGGGGGCGCGCCGGTGCTCCAGCGCAGCCACGCAAAGCCCAGCACCGCGGTGACGAGCGCCGCGGCGAGGGACAGCCAGCGGCCGACGCGCGGGCCCCTGTCCCGGCGCTGCTCGGTCCTGCCCGTCCGCGCGAGCGCGGCGTCGCGGTCGGCCGTGTCGCGCGGCGCGCCAGCGTCCGCGCGCGCGCGCAACGCGACCTCGACGGCCAGCGCGACGCGCCGGCGGAAGGCCGGGCTCGGGGCGTCATCGGGCAGCGCCCGCGTCAGGAGCGCGGCGAGGTTCTGCTCGAAGTGCTCGCCGCTCATTCGACACCTCCCCGCCGCCGCGCGAGCAGCGTGAAGACCTCACCGAACGCTTTGCGCGCGCGGTGCAGCGTCGATTCCACGGCCTTCACATGGCGGCCGCTCTGCGCGGCGCTCTCGGGCACCGAGCGCCCTTCGACGTACTTCTCGACGAGCGCGTCACGGTAGGGGAGCGGCAGCGACGAGAGCGTCGCGCCGACGAGCGCGCGGGTCTCTTCGCGCTCGAGGACCTCATCGGGCAACGGCTCGTGTTCGATGCGCGCGAGGATGGCGTCGATGTCGGCGTCGCTCTCCGCCAAGAGGTCTTCGAGGCTCGTCGGCCGCCGACGGCGCACGCCGCCGCGCACGTGGTTGCGCGCGATCCCGCAGAGCCACGCGTGCAAGCTCGCGCGCCCGTCGTACGTCCCGATCCGATCGAGCGCGGTCAACAGCGTGTCCTGGGCCAGGTCCTCTGCGAGCGATACGTCGCGACCCACGCGGTAGAGCAAGAACCGGTAGACCCCATCCAAGTGGCGGGCGACGAGCTCGTCTCCGGCGGCGCGCTCCCCACGGGCGACCCGTTGCGCCAGCTCGAAGTCGCGCTGGTGTTCGTCCAGCGACCCTGTGGCTCGCGGCCCCGTGGCAGGCGTCACGCTGGCCCCGGGCAGGTCCTCCGCCGGCCCGCTCGGCAGGGGGTGGAGGCGCCGGGGCTCCGGCTGCGGATTCGGGGGGCACGGCATGGGCGCGGTGGGGGATCCCTTGCAGTGTGCGACGAGCCGTGCGTCCCCTTCGCACTCTCTGGCGAAAACCGCGGGCGCAGCGCCCCGGGGGCAGTGGGTCGAGGACCGGCACCCCCCGGAATCGTCGGGATTTTACTTGTTGTGACAGGTAAATGTGTCCCAGGATGCCCCGGTGGGCCTCCGTGCCCTCGTCCCTCGCACCCTACCCCTCGGAAAGGGCCCCCTCGGGCCCCGATCGCCATGCACGCAGCACCGTTCCGTCTCGCCGTCTCCCACCTCGCCCGCCGCGGCGCCGTCCTCACCGTCGCTCCGGTCGCCCTCGCGGTCGCGGGCGCGGTCGCCCTCGGGCTGACCCTCGCTGCCCCGCGCAGCGCGGAGGCCGCCGGCGCCTCCGCGGGCCAACCCGTCGCTGCGGTCGACGTGCCGAAGGCCGCCCTCGGCGCGTACGACATCGACACCGCCCACAGCACCGTCGGCTTCCGCATCAAGCACCTCGACGTCGCCTACCAGTTCGGCCGCTTCGACAAGTTCTCGGGCGAGGTCGTGCTCGGCGCGACGCCCGATGCGTCGTCCGTGAAGGTCGTGATCGACGCCGCCAGCGTCAACTCGGCCAACGAGGCGCGCGACCAGCACCTGCGCAACCAGGACTTCCTGGACGTCAAGCAGTTCGCCGAAGCGACGTTCCAGTCGAAGCGCGTCGCCGCGAAGGACGCCGACACGTTCACGGTCTCGGGCGATCTCACGCTGCACGGTGTCACGAAGCCCGTGACGTTCGACATGGACTTCCTCGGCGCGAAGGACGCGGGCGAGCGCTTCGGCTTCAAAGCTGGCTTCTTCGGCACGCTCGACATCCAGCGCCGCGACTTCGGCATCGACACGTACCCGAACGAAGTCTTGAGCGACACGATCCAGCTCACGCTCGCGATCGAGTGCAACAAGCGTAAGTGAGAGCGCACCCGTGAGCCCCCTCCCCGTCGTCTACGGTGGTCTCGCCGCCGCGCTCCTGCTCCTCCTCGGATGGCAGCCGTGGCGGCGCGATTCGGAGCGCCCGATCGGGCCCCTCGCGAGCGCGCTCGCGGGGCCCGCGGCCGTCCTGACGACGCTGTACGCCAACGCGAGTCGCCTCGTGTGGCCGCCGCGTAAGTACCTCGACTGGGTGCTGCTGGCGGGGCTCGTGTGTGTGTTCTTCGTGGCGCTGCGCGGCAAGCGGCGCGGCCTCGCGCTGCTCCTCATCGCCGCCGGCGCCCTGGTGCTCGCGTACGTGCCGACGAAGTCGCTGCACGCGCGTTATTGGGGCGATGCGCTCTGGCTCTGGGTCGGCGGGCTCGGGGCCGCGTTCACCGTCCTGTACTTCGTGGCCGAGCGCGCGCTCGCGACGCGCCGCGCGGATGGCGCTGCGGCGCTCGCGATCGGCGCGCTCGGCGCCGCGCCGGCGCTCGGGCTGTCGGGCACCGGCGCGGGCGCGTTGCTCGTCGCGTCGCTGGGTGGTGCGACCGCGCTGATCGCGGCGCTCGGCCTCCTGCGCCGCGACCTCGCGCCAGGCGCGGGTTTTGCCGCGCCGTTCACGGCGCTCTTCGCGGGGCTCGTCGCGAGCGGCGTGTTGTACGCCGAGACTCCGCGCTGGAGCGGCCTGGCGCTCGTGCTCGCGCCGCTCCTGGTCCTGCTGCCGGGCTCCAGCGGGCGAATGCGCCTCGCCAGGCTCGTCCTGGTCGCCGCGACGGTCGGCGCAGCCGCGTGGTTCGCGCAGAGCGCGAGCCCGCCGAACCCCTACGGCTGATCGGGGCCGCGGACGCCCGCGCGCTGCTCAGCGCAGCGCGCTGCGGACGTCGATCTTCAGGGCCTCGGCCAGGAAACACAGCTCGTCGAGCGCCGTCGCGAAGCGCTCGGAGGCGAGCGCAGCCCCGCGGTGCCCCGCGCCCGCTTCGAGGCGCAATAGCACGGGCCCGTTGTGCGTACTCGCGCTGCGCAGCCGCGCGGCGAGTTTGTAGCTGTGCGCCGGCGACACACGCTCGTCGGCCGCGGCGACGACGAAGAGCGCGGGCCCGTAGCGCGCATCGGCGGCGACGTTGTGGTACGGCGAATACGCCAGCAGCGCCGCGAAGTCGCTGGCATCGTCGGCCGTGCCGTACTCACTCGACCACGCCCACCCGAGGCCCAGGCGCTGGTAGCGCAGCATGTCGGTCAAACCCGCGCGCGCGACGAGCGTGTGGATCTCGCCACGCGCGCGCACGAAGGCCGCGCTCGCGATGAGTCCGCCGTTGCTCTCACCGCGCACGGCGCAGCGCTCCGCCGTCGTCAGGCCGAGCTCCGTGAGGCCGCGCGTCACCGCGAGCACGTCTTCGACGGCCGCTTGTTTGCCCGTCCTACGGCCCGCGTGGTGCCAGGCTTCGCCGCGCTCGCCGCCGCCGCGCACGTGGGCGAACGCGAGCGCTCCACCGAGCTCCAGCCACACGGCGAGCAGCGGCGTATGCACCGGGCGCACGGGCACGTTGAAGCCGCCGTAGACGTACACGAGGCACGGCGCGGGAGCTTCGAACGCGCGCCGATGGGCGAGCGAAACCGGCACGCTGACGCCGTCGCTGCTGGGCAGCTCGAGCGCGCGCAGGGTGAAGCGGTCGTGCGCGAGCGCCGTCGCTGGGAGGAACACCGCTTCGGCGCGGTCCATGTCCACGTCGATGCACCACGTCGCCAGCGGCGTCAGCGGGTCCGTGTAGCCGCAGTACAGCGGTGCGTCGGCGCGCGCATCACCTGCCGGCAGCGCCACCGCGCCGAGGCCCTGCAACGGGCCTGACGAGAGCGCCTCGCCGGGACCGGTACCGTCGAGCCGCGCCCGCGCGAGGCGGCTCGCGCCGCCGTCGAGGTACTCGAGCACGAGCCAGCGGCCCGTGCGCACGGCCCGAGCGAGGGGCAACGGGGCTTCGGGCACGACCTCGCTCAACGTCCCGTCGCCGGCGGCCGCGAGGCGCACGATGCGCCCGTTCGGCGCGCCGGCCGTCGTGCGCAGCCAGACCTCGGCGCCTTCGCTCGCGACCAGCTCGTACTCCGCGTCGAAGGCGTCGAGGGTCCGGAGGAACGGGTTGTCGGGGCGCGAGAGGTCGCGGAAGTGCACGCGGCTGCGCGGGTCGGCGCCTTCGTGCACGGTCACGACGAGCCACCGTCCATCGGCGGTCACGGCGGGGGTGTAGCTGCGATTCGGATGGAGCGGCTCGTCGAGCACCACCGTGTCCGTGTCGGCGGCGCCACCCAGCGTGTGATGCCAGAGCACCGTCCGCGGCGCGGCAGGGCGCAGCGCGCCCTCGCTGCGCGCGGGGGCGGCGTAATACAGCCCCGTCTCGCTCGGGTCCCACGCGGGCGCGTGGTAGCGCAGCGGCGGCAGGGCACAGGGGAGCGGCGCGAGCGTCGCGAGGTCCAGCGCGTGCCACGCGACGGCGTCCGAGCCCTCTGCGGTGACGCCGTACACGAGCCTTCGACCCGATGGCGCGAACACGAGCCCCGCGAGCGAACTGCCCGGCCCGTGTCGCCACCCGTTCGGGTCGAGGACGACGTCCGCATGTGCGAACGGCGTGGCCCCGCGCACGAGCTGCGCGTGCTCACGCGTGCCGTCGTTCCAGAGCCAGTAATAGGCGTCGCCCGCGCGGGTGGGCACACTGCGGCTCGGCCCGCTGTGCGCGGCGAGCCGCGCGGCGAGCTGCGCGCGGCCCGCGACAGCGCGCAGGGCGCGCTCGGTGTGCAGCGCCTCGGCTGCGATCCAGGCTTGTACGGCTGGCGCGCTGAGGTCTTCGAGACCGCGGAACGGGTCGTCCACCGCGACGCCGTGCAATGTCTCCGTCGCGCCGCTCTGCTCGGGCAGGGGCGGCGCGGCCCAGCGCGCGCTCAGCGACGCAGCGCACGCCGCGACGGCGAGCGCTGCCACGCTCGCCGCGGGGGCGCGCCACTTCAAGCCTGCTTGCCGCACGCAGCGCAGAACTTGGCGTCGGCAGCGAGCGAGCCGCCGCAACCCGAGCAGAAACGCGCCGCCCCGACGGGCCGCGCGGCGGCGAGCTCCTTGCCGCAGTTCGAGCAGAACTTGCCGGGCGGCACCGTGGCATTGCACGCGCCACACACGATGCCGGGCGCCGCGGGCGCGAGGCTCTGCCCGCCCTGCGCGTCGCGCACGAGCATCTGCGCCAAGCCGAACCCTACGCCGAGGCCCGCGCCGCCCATGAGGCCGCCCTCGCCGCTGGCGCCGCCGCCCTTGGCCATGCCCTCGCCAGCGCCCATGAGCGCTTTGCCCGCGGCGAACTTCTGGAACCCATCGACACCGCCGACGGTGCGCAGGTACGCGGCGTCGCGGTAGAGCGTCTTGAGGTTCGCAGCGTCGTCTTCGTCGATGCCGATGACGAAGTTGCCGAGGCGCACGACGTCGATGCCGTACGAGGCGACGTGTTCGTCGAGCGCCTCGAGCACATCGCGCTCGAGCTCGGTCGTGTACGCGCCCGACGTGACATCGAGCAGCGGCCACTTGCGCTTCACGAGGAGCTCCGCGATCGAGTCGCGCAGGACCTTCAGCACTTGCTCGCGCATCCACGCCTTGACCGTGAACGACTCCGCGCGGCCCATGCCGACGAGGCCCGTGATGAGCTTGACCGGATCGACGACACGGAACGAGAACTCACCGTGCACCATCGTCTCGACGGGCACGCCGGACTTCGGATCCTCGACGTGGCCGATGCGCCCGCCGAACTTGTTGCCCGTGTGCTCGCGGGTGTTCACGAAGAACACCTCGGCGATGAAGATGTTGCCGCCGGTGACCTTGTCCACGAGGTCCGACAGGAACGGCAGGTTGGCCGAGTCGAGCGTGTAGCGCCCCGGGCCCATCGACTCGACGACGAGGCCGTTGCGGAAGAAGACCGCGCGCTCGTCGGAGTCGACCGTGAGCTGGGACTTCATCGGGATCGTCTGGTCCGGGTGCTTCCAGACGATCTCCGCCTTCGTCCCGTCGGGCCGGGCGATCAGCATTTCCTGCACACCGCGGCGGAACCAGTCCATCACACCCATGGGTCGGGATCTCCTCTTTCGAGCTCGAACGGCGGAACGCGCGACCCCCGGCCGCGCCACTCCGAGACTGTACGCAAGGGGCGCCGTTTCGTTCAAACGAACCGCCTCCGCCGCGATGGGGTAGGCTCCGCGCCGCGTATGGCCCCTGACGCCCCGTTCCCGCTGGAGTCCCCCGAGGACGCGCTGGTGCACGCCCGCGCCGCCGAGCGCGCGCGGGTGGACCTCGACTGCGACGTCTGCGGCGCGCCGCTGCGCTGGGCCCCGGAGTCGCGCGCGCTGGCCTGCGACCACTGCGGCGCGCGCCGCGAGGTCCTGGCCCGGGACGCGCTGATCGTCGAGCGCCCGTTGTCGGCCGAGGCGATCGCGGAGGCATCCACGGGGTTCGGCCTCGAGCTGCGGGTGCTCGCGTGCGCGAACTGCGGGGCGCGCACCGCGCTCGAGGGCGCGGCGACGGCGGATCACTGTCCGTTCTGTGGCTCAGCGCGCGTGCTCGCCCAGGCCGCGCACCGCAATCCGATCCGGCCCGAGTCGCTCGTGCCGCTCGAGGTCTGCCGCGACCAGGTCGCGGCGCACTTCCGGCGCTGGGTCGCGTCGCGTTGGTTCCGGCCGAACGCTCTGAAACGCCAGAAGGACTTCGACGCCGTCGGGGTGTACGTGCCCGCGTGGACGTTCGACGCGCGCGCACACTCGCGCTGGACGGCGCAATCCGGCACGTACTACTGGGAGACCGAGCACGTCACGGTCACCGTGAACGGCCGCCCCCAGCGCCAGGCGCGGCAAGTGCAGAAGGTGCGCTGGCGGCCCGCCGACGGCGAGCGCCGCGACGTGTTCGACGACGAGCTCGTCCTCGCGTCGCGCGGGGTCGATGGGGGCCTCGCGCAGCGACTCGGGGCGTACAACAAAGCGGGCCTCGTGCCGTACCGGCCGGAATACCTCGCGGGCTGGCGGGCGGAGGAGTACCAGGTCGACCTCGACGCGGGGTGGGCGCTCGCCCGCGATCGCATGGAGGCGACGCAACGCGGGCGCTGCGCCGGCGACGTGCCCGGGGACACGCACCGCGCGCTGCGCGTCGAGACGACGCTGACGGACGTGCGCTGGAAGCTCGTGTTGCTGCCGCTCTGGAGCCTCACCTACACGTTCGGCGGTAAGTCGTTCGCGGTGCTCGTGCACGGCCAGACCGGGCGGGTCGTCGGGCGCGCGCCCATCTCGTGGGTGAAGGTGCTGCTGGCCGTCCTGGCTGTCGGCGCGGTCATCGGGCTCGTGGCCCTCACGCAGTAGGTCGCCGGGCGCGCGGTTCGGCTGCGGCGCGGCGCCGCGCGCGCGGTTCTGGCCGATTGCAGAGGGTTGTTCCCGCGCCGCCCGTGGTCCATCCTCTGGGGGTCCCTCCGGGGCCGGGCCGCGCCCGGCGCCGACCTCCGCCACACCTGCGCCGTGTTTCGCACTTCTGCCCCGCTGTCCGTCGTCGGTCTCCTCCTCGGCTCCTGTGCGTCGCCGCGTGCGGAGGCGCCTGACCTGCCGCGGCGGGTCGAGGAGCTCGCCCTGCCGGTGCCGGAGTCTTGGTCCGAGGGCCGCGGGGTCGCGGGGGAGGTCAGCGCGGAGCCGTTCTGGACGCCCTTCGGCGAAGCGGCGCTCGACGCTCTGATCCAGGAGGCGCTGCAGCACAACCGCGACCTCGCGGCGAGCGCGGCGCGGCTCGCGGCGGCGGCGGCGCGCTCGGCGGTCGCCCGCTCGGTGCGCTGGCCTTCGCTCGATGCAAACCTCGGCGCGTCGCGCACGAAGAACGTGTTCGTCGGCCTGCCGATCCCGGGCAGCGACGGGCCATTGTCCGCGCAATTCAACCGCTTCGACGTGGGCTTGCAGGCGACGTGGGAGCTCGACCTGTGGGGGCGCCTCGCTGCGAGCGCAGCCAGCGCCGACGCGGCCCTCGCGGCGAGCGCCGCGGAGCTCTCGGCGGCGCGCCTCGCCGTCGCCGCGGAGGTGTCGCGCGCGTGGTTCCAAGCGCGCGAAGCCGCGCTGCAAGTGGCGCTCGCGACGCGCACGACCGAGACGTACCGCGACACGCTGAAGGTGATCGAAGATCGGTTCGCGGCGGGCCTCGTCGGCGCGCTCGACGTGCGCCTCGCGCGCGCGAACGTCGCCTCGAGCGAAGCGTCGCGCACGGCCGCGGAGCGCCTCGCCGCGAGCGCCGCGCGGCGCATCGAGCTCGTCCTCGGCCGTTATCCCGCGGGTGAGATCGAGACGCCTGGGCCCTTCGCGGAGCTGCCGCCCCCGGTGCCCGCGGGGCTGCCGGTCGAGTTGCTCGGGCGGCGCCCCGACCTGGCCGCGCTCGAGCGCCAGCTCGTCGCGGCGGAAGCCGCCGTGCGCGAGCGCAAGGCGGACCGTTGGCCCCGGCTCGCGCTGACGGGTTCGGCGGGGCGGACGAGCGACGAGGTCGAGGACCTGCTCGACGGGGACTTCACGATCTGGGCGCTCGCGTCGTCGTTGACGGCGCCGCTCTTCGACGCCGGCCGCCGTGCGGCCGCGGTCGATGAGGCCGAAGCGAACGTCATCGCCGCGGGGCAGGCGTTTGCGGGCGGTGTGCTCACGGCGTTCGCCGAGGTCGAGAACGCGCTCGATGCGGAGGTCCGGCTGCGCGAGGGCCTCGGGCACCTCACGACCGCGGTCGAAGAGGCGCGCGAGGCGCTGGCGCTCGCGGACGCGCAGTACCGCGAAGGGCTCATCGGTATCGAGCTCGTGTTGGACGCGCAGCGCCGCCTCCTGATCGCGGAGAGCGCGAGCCTCGGCACGCAGCGCGAGCTGTTCGTCAACCGCGTCGACCTCGTCGTCGCGCTCGGTGGCGGCTTCGGCGGTGCGGCCGAAGGCGAGCCGGGTGCGGACGGAGCGGGCGACGGCGAGGCGGCCGCTGCGGCGCTGGGCGGCGCGCCGAGCGCATCCGTCGCCGCTCGGTGAGCGGCGCTGCTGCCACGGCTCCGCCGCGGTGGGCGCTCGCCCTCGCGGTGTGGCTCATGTGCGCGATCTGGGGCTCGACGTGGCTCGTCGTGCGCGAAGGGCTCAGCGACGTGCCGCCGCTCGGCGGGGCCGCGCTGCGGTTCTTCATCGCGTGGCTCGCGCTCGTGCCGCTGGCGCCGGCTTTGGCGCGCCGGGAAGGCGGCGCGCGCCCGACCCGTGCGTTGGTGTGGTCGATGGCGGCGCTCAACTTCGCGGGCACGTACGCGGTGGTGTACTGGGGTGAGGTGCGGCTGCCTTCCGCGCTCGCTGCGGTGCTGTGGTCGGTCTATCCGCTGTTCCTCGCGGTGATCGGGCACGTGTACGTGCCGGGGGAGCGCCTCGGCGCGCGGCAGGTCGTCGGGCTCGCGCTCGGCTCGGTGGGGGTGGTGGCGCTCTTCGTGACCGACCTGGCCGCGCTCGGCGACGGGGAGGCGGTGCGCGGCAGCGGGGGTGCGGGCCTCGGCCTCGGTGCGGTCGCGGCGATCTTTCTGCTGGGCCCGCTCGTGTCGGCGGCCGGCACGGCGCACGTGAAGCGTCACGGGGGCGGCGTGAGCTCGGCGCTCTTGAACCGCGACGGGATGTTGCTCGGGGCGCTGCTCCTCGGACTCGGAGCGCTGGTGTTCGAGCGCGACGAAGAGTGGCGCTTCACCGCGCACGGCGTCGCGTGCCTCTTGTACTTGGCGCTCTTCGGTACGGTGGTCGCGTTCTCGCTGTATTTCTGGGCCCTACGCCACGCGCGCGCGACACAGCTCGGTCTGATGAGCTTCGTGACGCCCGCGATCGCCGTGGTGCTCGGCGCGGCGGTCGGAGGCGAGGCGGTGACCGCGTGGACGTGGGGCGGCCTCGGAGGCATCCTCCTGGGCGTCGCCATCGCGCGCGCGGGACCGCGGCGCAAGGCCTGAGAAGGGGCGTCGAACGGTACCAGGTACGAGTTTGCGGCGAGGCGCGCGGCGCCCGAGCAGGCGC
>CAYOBN010000009.1:0-43232 GCA_964402175.1 uncultured Planctomycetaceae bacterium
GGGGGCGCGTGCTTCGCGGGCGCCCTCGCCGCCAAGTCGTACCTGGTACCGTTCGATGCGGGGACTCAGCGCCAGAGCTTCACTTCCGTCTCGAGCAGCACCCCGAAGCGCTCGACGACCCGCTGGCGGACCTCGTCGATCAGGGCGAACACGTCCGCGGCGGTGGCCCCGCCCGTGTTCACGAGGAAGTTCGCGTGCTGCTCCGAGATGAGCGCCCCGCCGCGGCGCCGGCCCTTGGCGCCCGCTTGGTCCAAGAGCTGGCCCGCGGTGAGGCCGCCCGAGGCCTCGGGGTTCGGGTTCTTGAAGACGCAACCCGCCGAGAGGAGCCGCACGGGCTGGACGGCGTTCTTCTGGCGCAGGTAGTCGCGCGTCGCGGCTTGCACCTCGGCTTTGGGCCGCGGCTCGAAGCGCAGGACGGCGCCCGCGACGACGAGCGCGCCCAGGTGCGCGTCGCGGTACTCGGGCTGCCATTCGGCGCGGCGGAGGTCGCGGAACTCACCCTGCTCGTCGATCACACGCACGAGCTCGACGACGTCCCACATCTGCCAGCCCTTGCCGCCGGCGTTCATCGCGATGCCGCCCCCCACTTGCCCGGGCACACCCGCCATCTTCTCGAGCCCGGAGAGGCCGAGATCGCGGGCCGCACGGCAGAGCGCAGGCAGCTCGACACCGGCCCAAACGACGAGGCGCGGGTCGCGCGCGATGTCGTCGTGCGCGATCGCTCCCGTCGGCGCCGCCGCGTCGAGCGGCGCGCTCTCATCGGTCGCCGATGTCGGCCGAAACAAGCGCTTCATCCGGTCGGTGGCGACGATCACACCGGGCATGAGCCCGTCGTCGATCACGACGTTGGCGCCGCCGCCGAGGATGCGATACGGCATTCCGAGCTCGCGCACCGCGTTCAGCGCGGCGCGCAGCTCGTCCGGTGTCGCAGGCTCGAGCAGCCACTCGACGCGCCCGCCGACCCGCAAGGTCGTGCGGTCGGCGAGCGAGGCCTCAGGGAGCGAAACGCACGGCCAGGTGGGCGTGGAGGTCGTCATGGATCTCGTCGATGTCGCCGGCGCCGAGGACCAGCACCGCGGCGCCCGCGGCGAGGCCCGCCACGAGCTCGCGACCTGCCGCGCGCGGCGGTCCCCCCGCCACGGCGTCCACGCGCGCGCGTGCGAGGCGCGTGACGAGGGTGCCCGCGTCCGCCCCATCGAGGGTGTCGATGTGTTTGCGCGCGCCGTAGACGTCGGCGACGACGACGCGGTCCGCGCCGCGCAGCGCTTCGACGAAGTCGTCCATCAAGCGCGCCGTGCGCGAATGCTGGTGCGGCTGGAAGAGGACGTGCAGCGGGCGGCCAGGGAACGCGCGCCGGCCGGCTTCGAGCGTGACCCGCACTTCGGTCGGATGGTGGGCGTAGTCGTGCACGACATCGATGCCCCCCACCGACATCCACGGCTCGAAGCGCCGCGCCGCGCCGGGGAAACCCGCGACGGCCTCGGCCGCTGCGCGCGGCGCGACGCCGTGCGCCCCCACCGCGAGCGCGATCGCGGCGGCCGCATTCTCGACGTTGAAGCGACCAGGGACAGCGAGCGTCACGTACGGCGTCGCCCAGCCCGGACCGCGTACACGGAACTCGAAGCGCCCGCGATGCTCGCGCAGGAGGTCGACCTCGACCTCGCGGCCGACGCGCCAGACCCGCGCGCGCGTCGCCTCGGCGACACACGCTGGCACTTCGCGTCCGAGGACGACGAGGCCCGCCGGCTCCACGCGCGCGACGAAGCGGCAGAACGCCTGCTCCAGGTTCGCCATGTCGCCGTAACAGTCGAGGTGGTCGGCTTCGATGTTCGTGACGATGGCCGCCGCAGGCGCCAGGTTCAGGAAGGAGCGGTCGTACTCACAGGCTTCGACCGTGAACCAGCCGCCGCGCTCGGGCACCACTGCGTTCGAACGCAAGGTGCGGTGCAGGCCTCCGACGATCGCGCCCGCGGCGGGACCCGCGCCCGCAGCGAGGGCCGCATGGGTCATCCAGGAGGTCGTCGTCTTGCCGTGTGTACCGGCGACGGCCGCGGTGCGCCCGACGGGCGCGAGCCGCCCGAGCAGCTCCGCGTACTTCCATACCGGCAGCCCGCGCTCCGACGCCCGCGCCACCTGTGGGTCGTCGCGCGGCACGGCCGCAGAGCGCACGACCGCGGCGGCGGTCTCGGGCAGGTGCTGCGCCTCGGACGCGCCGAACGCGAGGGGCACCCCGAGGGCCTCGAGCACCGCCGTGAACGGCGACCGCCCGCGATCGTGTCCGGTGACGGAGTGTCCGCGGGCGACCAAGAGCCGCGCCGCAGCGGAGACCCCGGCTCCGCCGGCCCCGAGCAAATGGACGCTCTGCGGCAATCCGGGGACCAGGTCGACCTGGCCCGCGGCCAACGTTTGGCTCGGGTTCGCAGACCTCTGGGAGGCTTGGATCTCGGACAGGACCGCGGCGCGTTCGAGGCTCTCGTTCACGCCGCCCATCGGAGCAAACACCCCCCCATCGAATGAAGAGAGAAACGGCGAACCGCTGGAGAATTCCAGCGACCCTGCCGATAGAGACGATGGCGGGCCGGAGTCCGCCCATCCCCACCCCGCCGCTCGAGCCCCATGCGTCAGCAAAAGTCCCCGCTCGCCCTCCTCGCCCTCCTCGCCGCCGCCTGCTCAGCGCCCTCCGCGAGCGTCGCCCCGATGCTCGGCGCGCTGCGCCTCGAAGGCGACTTCGCCGCGAGCGATTCGGGCACCGGGATCGCGAGCTCCTTCGATCAGCTCGGTGTGGGCGAGCGCGAAGCCGCCCCGGGCGCCCGCGTGCAAGTGGGCTTCCTCGGCGCGAACCTCTCCGTCTCGGCGTTCCAGACGGGCTTCGAAGGCACCGGCACGGCGACGGGCGACATCACGATCGGCGATCAGACGATCTCGGGCGGCACGGAGGTCAACACCGAGCTGGACCTCGTCATCGGGCGCGCCATGTTCACCTGGAACCTGATCCCGATCGGCCCGGTGGAGCTCGGGATCGGGGTCGGCGCATCGCTGATCGACTTCGACCTCACGATGCGCGAGACCCTGACCGGGGACACCCTGGAGTCCAACGAGCTCCTGCCCATCCCGCTGCTCGCCTTGCGCCTCGCGTGGAACTGGGGCCCGGTGAAGCTGCGCAGCGAGCTCGGCGGCCTGAAGGTCAAGGTCGACGGCGACGAGGCGCAGGTGATCGACGGTGACGTGGAGGCCTCGGTGGCGCTCTTCGACGTCGGCTCGCTGCTGGTCGGCTACCGCATGCTCGACATCGAGGCCGAGTACGAAGACGAAGGGGACTCCGTCGAAGCCGACATGCAGATCGACGGCTTCTACTTCGGCGTCCGGTTCTCGTTCTGAGGGTCGAGCAGCTCGCCGAGGGTCAGAACCTGGAGGCCGGCGCTTGGCGCGGCTTCGAGGAGCTGCCGCGTGACGTGCAGCACGTAGGCGTTGCGCGGCGCGCTGCGGTCGAGGTCGTGCAAGAGCACGACCCCGCCCTGCTGCAGGAGCGCCGACCGACCCGGTAGGGACTCGGGCAGGACCGCGTACGAGTCGCCTGAATCGTGGGTCCACCACCCGAGGCGCGCACCTCGCCGGCGCGCCGCGTACGCCCCGGCGAGGTTCAGTTTGCCGTAGGGCGGCCGAAACAGCGGCTGCTGCGCGCTCCTTCCCGCTTGCAGGCGCGCGAGGCCTTCGATGCCCGCGCCGACATCGCGCGCGACGCGCCATGGGGCCGCACGCCACGCGTGCACATGGTGGAGCCCGTGCGAGCCGACTTCGTGCCCGTCAGCGAGCAGCGCGCGCACGCTGTCGGGAAAGCGCGCCGCGCGTTCACCCGAGACGAAGAAGGTCGCGCGTGCACCGTGCTCTGCGAGCACCGCGCGGAGGGCCGTCGTGAGCTCCGGCCCCGGGCCGTCGTCGTAGGTGAGGACGAGCGCGCGCCGCGCCGCTGCGCGCGCTGCAAGCCGGCGGATCGCGACGACCTTCGCGAAGCTCGGCGCGGCGTAGACCGCTGCGGCAGCCCCGAGCCCGAGCAGCGCGAGCGCTCCGCCCATCATCGCCGCCGCAAGAGATCGAGCTCGCGCCACACCCGCGCCGCCGCGCCGCGCGGCACGGCAGCCAACAAGCGCTTGCGCATACGCTCGCGCTCCGCCGCCCCGTCCGGCCCGATGGCGCGCAAGAGCTCTTCGCAGCGCGATCGGTCGAGCTGCGCCTCTTCGACGATGCGCACACCACCGTCGAGTTGGCGCGCGTTGCGCTCCTGGTGGCGATCCGCGTGGTGGGGATACGGCACGACCCATGCGGGCGTACCGACCGCACCGACCTCTGCGAGGGTCGATGCACCTCCGCGGCACAGGACGAGGTCCGCTGCGAGGAGCGCGGCGCGCACGTCATCGATGAACTCGAAGCTGCTGTAGCCGACGAGGTCTGCAGCGCCCTCGCTGCGCCGGTTCGGTCCGACCTGGTGCAGCACCTGCACCCCGGAGCCCAACAACATCGAGACGTGGTGCCGCACGAACTCGTTGAGCCCGCGCGCCCCTTGGCTGCCGCCGAGGACGACGAGCAAGGGCCGCTCGGGGTCGAACCCCATGTCCTCCTTCGCCTCCCGCCGCGCGCTCTCGGGGTCGTCCGGGGGCGCGAAGCCGGGCCCGAGCGGCGGCCCGATCAAGTGGTGCTTCATGCCTTCGCGCTCGGGCGGCAACGTCTCGCGCCAAGCGTGCAGCACCCGCTGACAGAGCGGAGCGAGCGCCCGCGTCGCGCGCCCCGCCGTCGCGTTGACTTCGAGCATCACAACGGGCAGCGCGAGGCTGCGCGCTGCGAGCACCGCCGGCGCAGTGGTGTAACCGCCGAGCCCCAGCAGCACCTGCGAGCGATGCCGAGCGAGCGCCCGCCGCGCGCGCAGGACCGCCGGCAACATCCGCCGAGTCAAGAGCCCCAGCGTCGGCGCGCCTCCGACTTCGGGCTCGACGGGCAGCGCCACGCGCTCGAACGAGCGCGCAGCGGGGTGACCGTCCACATCGCGCAGACAGCGCTCCTCCGCGGGCCGCGCGCCGTGGAACCAGAGCAGGTCCTCGACCTCGCCGCCCCGCGCCGCGAGCACGTCGAGCAGGTGTCGGCCAGGGACGACGTGGCCACCCGTGCCCCCGCCCGCGATCGCGAGCCGCATGGGCCGCAGCGCGAGGTCGGGCAGGGGTTCGAGGGCGGCGTCCTGCAAGGTGGCGATCACGGCTGCTGCTCCGCGATGGGATCGAGGGCCGCAATGTCCGCGGGGGCGCCGCCGACCGGCCGCGCTGTACCGCGCAGCGCTTGGAGGCAACGGGGACCGTGCAGCCCGAGAACGAGCATACAGCCGCCCACGAACAGGAGTCGGAAGCGGCGGCTCATCGGACGACGAACTCCGAGTCCGCTGCGGGACGGCGCGGGGCAGCACGGCGCTCCGGGGCTTTGGGCGGCGTCGCGACAGCGACGTCTTCGCGGCGGGGCGCGGCGCCACCGGGCAGCCTCAAGGACTCACCCACGCGGATGACATCACCGCTGATGCTGTTGAGGAGGCGCAGCTCGTCGACGCGCTTGGCCGAGCCGAGCTCACGCTGCGCGATGCGCCCGAGGGTGTCGCCGGCGCGCACGATGTAGATGCGCTGCTCGCCGGTGCTCGACGGCGCGGGCGCCGCCTTCGGCTCGGACTTCGGCTCGGGCTTCGCTTGGGGCTTGGCCGACGGCGCGGGCGTGTTGCTCGCCGGCGTCTGCGTCTTGCTCGCCGCGGGCAGACGCAGGCGTGCACCAGCTTTGACATCGTCCCCATCCTCGATGCCGTTCAGCGTCGCGATCTCCTTCCACCGCTTGCCGTCCCCGAGCTCGCGGGCCGCGATGCGCCAGAGCGAGTCCCCGTCGCCGACGACGACCTCGCGTGTCGCCGGCGGGGCCGGGGCCGGGGCCGGAGTCGGAGTCGGAGCCGGGGCGGGCTGGCCCTTCACCGGGGCGACCCGATCGTCTGAGCCCGGGCCCGTGCCCCCTTTGCGCTCGGACGCGCCGCCGCCCAGGTTGTCGATCAGCGGATCGGAGCCGTTGCGCGGATCGAGCGGCCGGTCGGACAGGTTGGCCATCCGGTCGTCGATCGGGGGCTGCCCACCGCGTCCCTGCTGCTGGGAGAAGCCGGTGCCGCCGAGGTGCTTGCTCCCCTCGATCTCCGGCTCCACGTAGTTGAGCCCTTGGCCCTGGTGGATCGGTCGCACGTCGTAGGTGTCGGTCGAGCCGCGGCGATCGACGCCCTTCGTCTCGTCGTCCTTGAGGACGCCCGGACGCCGCTGGTCGCGTCCCTCATTCGGACCCACCGGCGGACGCTCGCGCACGGGGGGCGCAGGCGGAGTCTCGCGCACGGGTGTGACCTCGGCGAGGGTCTCTTCGACCTTTCGCGTCGAGCTGCCGTCCTCCCAGAAGACGGCGACGGCGACGAGGGCGACGAGGAACAGGAGGACCACGACGCCGTATCGTTCGAGCGGTTGCTGCATGGACGAGGGAGCAGGAGAGCGAAGAGACGACGCGCTCAGCGCGCCAACGGAGAACGAGAGCGAGACGCGCCGAGCGCGAGCCCGACGGCGAGACACGAAGCGAGCATGGCGCTACCGCCGTCCGAGAGGAACGGCAGCGCCATCCCCTTGGGCGGTGCGAGGCCTGTGACGACCTGCAGGTGCAGCATCGCTTGGAACCCGACGGAGATCGTCAGACCGAACGCGACGAGGGCTGCGAAGCGATCCTCGACGGCGAGGACGAGCCGCAGGGCGTGCCAGATGAAGGCCGCGAAGAGGCCGACGACGAGCAGCACACCGAGCAGGCCGAGCTCTTCGCCGACGAGCGCCAGCGCGTAGTCCGTCTGCATGTACTGTAGGCTCGCGTTGCGGTAGAGCCCTTGGCCGAGACCGACGCCGAGGAGGTCGCCGCTCGCCATCGCCTCCGCCGAACGCCGCACCTGGTCGTTGGTCGCGTCCCCCGTCCAGACCGCGATGCGCTCGCGGATGTGGCCGAAGCGCGAGAGGCCGATCAGGACCGCCGCGCCGAAGAGGCTCGAGCAGGTCATGACCACGTGGTTCATGCGCGCGCCGCCGGCGAACAGCGTCGCACCGAAACACAGGAGCAGCAGCACCGAGCCGCCGAGGTCCGGCTCCAGGAAGACGAGCAGGCACGCGCCGAAACCCACCGCCAGCGTCGGCAGGAAACCCGCGCGCCATTCCCCGATTCGCGGCCCCAGCAGCACGCAGCGGCGCGCGACCCAGAGCACGAGGAACACCCGCGCGAACTCGGAGGGCTGCAGCCCGAACTCGAGCCCCGGCAGCTTGATCCAACGGTGCGAGCCGTTGCGCGGCGCACCGAGCACCGGCAAGTAGACCGCGACGAGCGCAAAGAGCACGAGCACCGTCAGCGCGGGCACCACGGGCGCGAGGCGCGCCGGCCCGATCCACCACGCGCCGAGCAGCAGGACGAGGCCCGCGCCCCGGAAGACGAGCAGCTCGCGCAGCTCCGCTGCGAGGAACTCACGCGGGACGGTCGTCGCGGCATGCGCGACCTGCAACAGGAACCCGATGCCGATCAGCGCCAGCACCACGGCGAAGAGCGCACGCGCCGGCCCGCGCGGATCGCGCTCCGCGGCGCGCAGTTGCAGCGCCTCGAAGTGCTCGGCCAGCGTGAGCTGACGGGCCGTGGCGAGCGGGCTCGGTGCGGGGTCCATGGGCGGGGAGACGCGGTGACGGGCGACGGGCAGTCCAGAGACGGTGATCGGGGTGCGCCAAGGCGCTCAGCGCACCTTGAGCAGCGCGAGGCTCGCCGTCGCACACACGGCGGCGACGATCCACGCACGGACGACGACGGTGACTTCGTGCCACGGCTTCGGCCCTGGGCGGAAGATCCCGCCTTTGAGCTGCAATCCGTGGTGCACGGGCGCCATCGTGAAGATGCGCTTGCCGCCCGAGCGTTTGTACCAAAAGCGCTGGAGCCAACTCGAACCGAGTTCCAGGAAGAAAACCGCGCCGAGCAACGGCAGCACCAGCTCCTGTTTCGCCACGAGCGCCATCCAGCCGAGCAAGCCGCCGATCGGCAGCGAGCCGGAGTCGCCCATGAACACACTCGCGGGGAACGCATTGAACCAGAGGAAGCCCAGCACGGAACCGACGAGCGCCGCGCCGACGACGGCCATCTCGGCGGCCTCGGGCACGTAGGGCAGATTCAAGTACTCGGTCCAGTCCGAGCGCCCGGTGACGTAACAGAACACCGCGAGCGCGCCGCCCGAGGCCACGGTACAGCCCGCGAGCAGCCCGTCCATCCCATCGGTGATGTTCGTCGCGTTGGCAGTGCCGGCGAGCACGAGCCAGCCCAGCACGATGAAAGCCAGGCAACCTAGCAGCGACTCACCGAGCGGGAACGCGACGTCCTTGAAGAACGGCGGGTGCAGCTCGAGGAGGGAATACCGCCCCGAGGCCCGCGCGTACCAGACGAGGGTGCCGACACACGCGACCGCGACGATCGTCTGCCCGAGGAGCTTCGAGCGCTCGGAGAGGCCGCGGCTCTTCTCGACCGTGAGCTTCTGGTAGTCGTCGACGAACCCGACCGCCGCCATACCCGCGACGGCGACCATCGCGATGAGCACCGCGACGTTGCCGAGGTCCGCCCACGCGAGGATCCCCACGAGCAGCGCCGTCACGAGGAAGCTGCCGCCCATCGTGGTCGTCTCGTGTTTGCCCATGCGCTGCGAGAGCTCAGCGAGCTCGCGCGCAGCGGTCTTCGTGACGTCCTCGCCGACGCGATGGCGCCGCAGCCAGCGGATCGTGGGGCCGCCCAGCGCGAGCGCCACCGCGAACGACGTCAGCGCGGCCATCGCCGCCCGGAACGAGATGTACTCGAACAGGCTCGTGCCGAAGAGGCGCGCGCAGAGGTCCGCCAGCATCAGACGCCTCGCCGCGCGTGGATCGCGCCCAGTAGGGCCTCGGCGACGCGCTCGAGGCGCGCCGCGCGGCTGGCTTTGACGAGCACGACGTCACCGGGCGCGACGAGCGCCGACAGCGCGCCGACGGCTTCGTCGACATCGCGCGCTTCGATCAAGTTCGCCTCGGCGAGCCCCGCAGCGCGGGCCGCGCGCGCCGTCGGCCGGGGCAGCTCCCCCACCGTGACGAGCACGTCCACCGCGCCCGCGGCGGACTCACCGAGCTCATAGTGCAAGCGCTCGCTCGACGCGCCGAGCTCGAGCATCCCGCCGAAGACGAAGATGCGGCGCCGCGCGGGCACGCTGCGCAGGACCGCGAGGCCTGCGCGCACCGAGTCCGGATTCGCGTTGTAGCTGTCGTCGAGGAACGTCACCCCGCCCGCAGCGAGGCGCTGCATCCGGCCGCGCACGGGCGCGAGGCGCGGGAGGCCCGCGAGCAGCCGCTCCAGCGGATATCCGAGCCCGAGCGCCATGGCGAGCGCTGCGCCGACGTTGCGCGCGGCATGCCCACCGAGCAGAGGCACCGTCACTTGACGCTCGCCACCGACGAGCGGGCCGCGCAGCAGGAAGCTGGTGCCCTCTTCGTGCAGCCAAGCTCCGGCGGCGACGACATCGGCGCCATCGCGCTCGCCGAAGGTCACGACGCGGCCCGCGGTGCGCGCCGCGAGCTGGTCGCGGTACTTGTCGTCGTGCGGCAGCACACAGATGCCGCCGGGGGGCACCGAGGCCGGCAGCGCGCCCTTCTCGCGCGCGATGCCGTCCTGCGAGCCGAGCCCTTCGAGGTGCGCGAGCCCGATGCCCGTCACGATGCAATCGGTCGGCTGGGCGATCTCGCAGAGCGCTGCGATCTCGCCATGGTGGTTCGTGCCGATCTCGAGCACGAGCGCTTGGGCGTCCGCGCGTGCATCGAGCAGCGTGCGCGGCACGCCGATGGCGTTGTTGAAGGACGCTGGGCTCTTGGCGACGATCGCGACCTCACTGAGCAGGGTCGCGAGGGTCTCTTTCGTCGAGGTCTTGCCGCTCGAGCCCGTGATCCCGATGACGGGCCCGCGGAAGCGACCGCGGCGCCAACGAGCCAGGTCCGCGAGGGCGCGCAGCGGATCGACGACGAGCGCGACCGCAGCGGCGCCGGCGGAGATGCGGCGCACCTCGGCGACGAGGGTGTCGGTCGCGGCATCACCCGGCGTGCCGCGCAGCAGGACCGCGCGCGCGCCGCGCTTGACGGCGTCCAGCGCGAACAGGTTGCCATCGTGGCGTTCGCCGGAGAGTGCAACGAAGAGCGCGTCTCCCGCCAACGTGCGTGAGTCGGTCGATACACCGGAGAGGGTCCGTTCGCGCTCTCCCGAGACGTACGCCGCGCCGGTCGCGTCGAGCACGTCGCCGAACGAGAGGGTCGGGGGCACGCCGACAGCGTCGGCGGCGCTCGGTTCCATGGCACTCATCCGCGCACCTCCGCACGTTCGCGACCCCGGAGCACCGCGAGGGCTTCGACGCGGTCGTCGAAGGGCAGCACCTCGGCGCCGATGGTCTGGGTGTTCTCGTGACCCTTGCCCGCGATCAGCACGACGTCGCCGCGGCGCGCATGTTCGAGCGCGCGCTGGATCGCCTCGCGCCGATCGACTTCGACGAGGTACCGGCAGCCGCTCGCATCGAATCCGGCGAGGATCTCGTCGATGATCACGCGCGGACTCTCGCTGCGCGGGTTGTCGCTCGTCACGACGGCGAGGTCTGCCAGGCGCGCCGCGATCGCCCCCATCTCGGGTCGTTTGCCGCGATCGCGATCGCCGCCGCAGCCGAAGACGACGATCAGACGGCCAGCGGTGCCCGCGAGCTCGCTGCGCAGGGTCGTGAGGACACGCTCCAGCGCGTCGGGGCTGTGGGCGTAGTCGACGAGGACGTCGAAGCCGTCGGCGCCGTCGCTCACGGGCTCGAGCCGGCCTGGGGCCGCCGTCGCCCGTTCGAGCCCTGCGAGCACCCGGTCCACGTCGGCGCCGAGCGCGCGCGCGAGGCCCGCCGAAGCGAGCGCATTCTCGACGTTGTGCGCGCCGCGCAGGGGCAGCGTAAGCGCGTGGTCGAAGCCGAGCCCGACGAGCTTGAGCCGCGCGCCGCGCCGATCGAACGTCACGTCGCGTGCGAGGAGGTCCGCGCGGCCCCGCGTACCGTACGTCACGAGCGACGCGCCGCGCGCCGTCGCCGCCGAAGCCATGACCTCCCAGGCTTCGTCGTCACGGTTGAGGACCGCCACGCCGTCCGGACCGAGCTCCGTGAAGAGCAGCGCCTTGGCCCGCGCATAACGCTCCATCGTGCCGTGGTAGTCGAGGTGCTCGCGCGTCAGGTTCGTGAACGCCGCCGCGCGGAGGTGAGTGCCCGCGAGGCGTCGCTGTACGAGCGCGTGGGAGCTCGCCTCCATCACGACCGCATCGCCGCCCGCAGCGAGGTGGCGCGCCATGAGCTGCTGCAGCACTGGCGCATCGGGCGTCGTGTGGCTCGCATCGACGTGCACCGTGCCTGCGCGCGACGCGAGGCGATGCCCCGCGGTCCCGAGCACCGCCGTCCGACGTCCCGCGCGGTCGAGGAGCTGCGCCGTGATGTGGGCCACCGTCGTCTTGCCGTTCGTGCCCGTGACGGCGGCGACGGCGAGCGATCGCGACGGGTCGCCTTCGACGCGGCTGGCGGCCCGACCGAGCGCTTCACGCGGCTCGGGGTGGACCCAAACGGCGCGGAGCCCCGAGCCGAGCGCGGGGAGCTCCGCGAGCTCGCGCGGGTCTCCGACGAGCACGCTCGTCGCGCCGCGGCGCAGCGCGTCGCTCGCGTGCAACACGCCGCGCGCAGCGAGCCCCACGAGCGCCGCGAAGAGCGCGCCATCGGTGGCACGGCGTGAGTCCAGAGCGACCGCAGAGACTCGCGTCTCCGGATCACCGTGCACGACACCGCCGAAGTCCGACGCCAATGCGCCGAGGGTCGGAGCGGCGCTGCGCATCGCTGTCTGTGTGTCCTTCATCGTGCCCCCCCTGTCGAGCGCGGATCGACGGCCCACGGCATCTCGAAGCCCGAGAAGCTCCCCGGGACGAGGTCCGTGAGCTCCGCGTCCGCCCCATCTCCGTCGACCTGGCCGTGTTTGCGCGGTAGGCCGAGCGCCCGCCGCAGCACCGCGATCGCGGTCGGTCCCGCGACCATCGAACCGAACTTCTCGGGTCCGGTCGGGTCGTCGACGACGATCAGCACCATGAGCTCGCGCCCGTCGTGTGTGCGCCCGACGGCGCACATCGACGAGGTGTAACAGGTCTGCCGTTTGCGGTCGAAGTGCTCGCGCTGCGTCGCGAGTTGGCGCCGCTCCTGCTTCGACATCCGCGTCTGGTTCGCGGCGTGCTCAGCGAGGGCTGGCAGCTCGACGTGGAGACACATCTCCGACGGCACCTTCTCGGTCGTGCCCGTCTTGGTGCCGATCCACGCGAGGTCCGGGTGCATGCGCGGATGCGCGAGTCTGTCGCCCGTGCCGATCGTCGCGCCGAGGTTCATCATCGCACGCACTTCGTCGCACGCGCGCTGCGAGAGCACGCGCCGGCCCGGTTCGACCTCGAGCGCCCAGAGGTCAGCGCCCTGCTCGACCCCGGAGACGAGCCGCAGCGGTCGGCGCACACCGCCGCGCACGAGGGTCGCGAGCGCCTCGGCGTGCTGCCACAGCGTGACCCCGACCTCGTGTCCAAAGCTGACCGAGGCGTGTGTGTACGCGGTGCTCCAACCGCCGTCGAAGCGGCGCTCGAGGGGCGTCAGGTGCCCGGCCATCTCCGGGCCCATCCCTGCGTCCGGCGCGCTGCCGTATCCCAGGTCGACGAGCGCCCCACGCAGCACCGCGGCGGGCACCCGCAGGCCGATCTGAACGAGCACCGCGTTGCACGAATGCGCCAGGCCTTCGGCGGCGGTGACCTCGCTGGCCTCGGGCGCGCCTTCCGCTTCGCGG
The DNA here is from genome assembly GCA_964402175.1 of uncultured Planctomycetaceae bacterium. GTDB lineage: Bacteria > Planctomycetota > UBA1135 > UBA1135 > JAWKUK01. The sequence goes on from CAYOBN010000009.1 coordinate 12,951, forward strand.
ATGACGCGCGTGCTGCCCTTCACGCGGAAGGTGCTGCGCGCGTACGTCGGGAACACCGTCGCGGGGGTCACATAACCGCGATCGAGGGCGACCGCCATCACGATCGCCTTGAACGTCGACCCCGGCGTGAAGACGTGGCGCAGCGGGGCAAAGCCGCTGTAGGGGTAGCGGCTCGTGTAGTCGAGGCCCAGCACGTCGCCGGACTGCACATCGACGACGATGCCCATCGCCAGCGCCGCGCGGTTCTTCGAGAGCGCGTGCGCGAGCTCCGCGTGCAGCATCTCCTGCACGTGCGCGTCCAAGGTCGCCTGCACCCGCGGGACGTCCGCAGCGTCCTCTGCGCGCTCGTAGTAGTCCGGCAGTCGGCCGACCTTGCGCCACGCATCGCGGCGATCGCGCGCGACGCTGCGCAAGCGCCGCTCGTAGCCGCGCGAACGGTCGTCGAGCAGGCTGTCCCACGGGCCATCTTCGAGCTCGCGCTGCACCCGCAGCTCGAGTCCGCTCCAGGGACGCCATTCACGCTGCAGCTCCGAGGTGTACGCGTCGACCGGGTCCGCGGGATCCTCCCACGGCAGCAGGTACGGGCGCTCGTCGCGTGTGCGCAGCGCGACACGCCGAGCGGTGCCGGGATCGAGCACGCTCCAGTGGCCGAGCACCGCGAATGCGTCCTCGGGCGTCGTCACGACGCGCTCCGGCGTCGGCGCCGCGGGCAGACCACCGGGCCGCGTCGGATGCTTGCGCTCGAGCCGCGAGTGCAGCGTCGCTTGCCACGGGGACACGACCTCCTTGACGAAGAGCTGCGCGAGCGTGTGCGCGCGGCCCGCATCGATGCGCCGGGCGACGACACGGAAGCGTGTCGGCATGAGCTCCGCCCAGAGCGCGTCGTGCAGCGCGCCGCGCAGCTCGAGGCCGCGCAGACCCTCGAACCCTGCGCGGGCCGCTTCGGGCAGCGCGGCGAGCGCCGCGGCCTCGCCGCCGACGACCCGCAGGAGCTCGTCCAGGATGCGCCGCGTCCAGCGCTCGGGCCGCTTGGCGCCGTCGAGGCCGAAATGGCGCACCCGCTCGCGGTCAGCGAGGGCGACCGCCGGTTGCCACGCGAGGGTGAAGCGCCCGGGGTCACCGCCCGTGAGCGGTACGAGCTCGAAGCCCTCGACCGACACGTCGGGGCGCGCGAGGTCAGGCGCCGCTTTGCCCGTCGCGAGCCAATCGCGCGCGCGCTCGACCGCGGCCCCTTCGAGCGCGAGCAGGCGCGGCTCGGTGACCTCCAGCCAGCCCGCGGCGGGGCCCGTGCGGAACGACTCGGGCATCAGCCGCGCGAGCACCTCCTCGAGCGGCTCACCGAGCACACCCGCGACCTCTTCGGCGATGCGCAGCGGCGTGTGCGAGCGCCACAGCGCGCGCGGCGAGACCGTCAGGTCGAAGCACTCGACCGAGAGCGCGAGCGGTCGGCCCGCGCGATCGACGAGCTCGAAGCCCGGCCACGGGGCGCGGTCGCCCTTCGTCGCGCTCGGCTGTTCACCGGCGCCGACGGTGTGGATCCACACGGCTTTGCCCGCGACGGCCGTCAGCACGAGCCCGATGAGCGCGTACGCCGCGAACGGGCGTAAACCCGATGCTGCGAGCGCGGGGTCCTCGCCCGCCCACGCATCCATCAGCGCCACAGGCTGCGCGCCGCTGTACCGATCGCTCATGGTCCCCCCCCCTCGGAGGTCATCGCTGGGTCTTCTCCGCGCCAGGCGCGGGTGTGCGTCGATTCTCGAAAGCCTCTACGTCGAATTCAAATCGCAAAGCCGCCGCCCGCAGCGCGGTCGCACGGCGTTCGTTCCATTCCGCTTCGCGCTGCAGGCCATCGAGGCGCGCGGCGAGGGCGTAGTTGTCCGCCTGCACGAACGCGGTGCGCAGGCCGAGGGTCAGAGCGAGCGCGCTGGCGGCGAGGCCGAGCACGGCGCGGGCGCCCGAACGGGCGTGGTTCCTCGGGGTGTGCGTCGGCGTCACGGCTGGGTCTCCTCGGTGCGGGTGCGGACCGCGGCGCGCACCTTCGCGGAGCGCGCACGGGGGTTCGAGCGGACTTCTTCGGGGCGCGCCTCGAGGGGCGTGCGCGTGAGCAATTCGAAGGCGCCGGCGCGGCTCCGGTCGGCCAGGAAGCGCTTCACGACGGCGTCTTCGCCGGAGTGGAAGCTGATCACGCACAGGACGCCGCCGTCGGCGAGGTGCTCTTCCGCCAGGGCGAGGCCCGCGCGCAGCTCGGCGTCCTCTTCGTTGACAGCTCGCCGCAGCGCTTGGAAGACCCGCGTCGCCGGGTGGATCGGGCCGCCGTGACCGAGCTCGCGCGCGATCAGGTCGGCGAGGGCGCGCGTGCGCCGGAAAGGCACCCGCCGGCGCGCCTCGACGATCGCCCGCGCGACGCGCCGCGAGGCGCGCTCGCCGCCTTCGTGGAAGAAGAGGTCCGCGAGGTCCTCCTCCGCCCACCCGTTGACGATGTCGGCGGCGGTCTGCTCGCGGCGCCGGTCCATGCGCATGTCGAGCGGGCCGTCCCACTGGAACGAGAACCCGCGCTCGGCTTCGTCGAGCTGCAGCGAGCTCGCGCCGACGTCCATGAGCCAACCGACCGGGCGGCTGTCGAGCGCCGCGACCTCGGGGCCGAGCCCCGAGATCCGGCTGCGCACGACGCGCACCCGGTCGTGGAAGGGCCCGAGGCGCCCCCCGGCGAGCGCCAGGATCGAATCATCTTGATCCGACCCCAGCACCCGGATCTCCGGAAGGCGCCCGAGCAAGAGTGCTGAGTGCCCCCCGGCACCCAGCGTCGCGTCCACGATCCAGCCGCGGAGTTCAGGCCCGCGCCGTCCACCCCCCAGCAGACGGGCGACCTCTTCCGCGAGGACCGGGACGTGCACCTCTCCCGGGTCGGTCACGCAGGACCTCCCCGAGTCGACTCGAGCAAAGCTGGCTGTGCCCCTCGCCACCATCTCAAGACGCTCCCTCCCGCGGGGCGCTGGGCCGGGGCGAGTACCGGCCGCGCTTGCGCGCCTGCCAGCGTTCGGCCGCCCAGATCTCGACCCGGTTCGACGCGCCGAGCTCGACGACCTCTTCGCCGATGCCGCAGAGCTCGCGGAGCTCCTGCGGCAACAGCACGCGCCCGGAGGTGTCGAGCGACACCTCGGACACGTACTCGAAGAAGTCGCGTTGGTCGTCCACGTTGCTGCCGAGTTCGAGGGGGTTCTGTTCGAGGGGTTTCACCAGCACGTCGAAGTGCTCCGGCGTGGTCAGCAGGACGCAGTCCCCCGCCGGATGCGCGAAGAGGAAGGCCGTGCGGTTGCCCTCCGCGTCGCGCGGCAAGAGGTCCTGGAAGCGCTTGGCGAGGACGACCCGGTTCTTCTTGTCCACGGCGTGCGTGGAGATGCCGACGAACCGGGGGCCAGGGGCGGACATGTGCGGTGCCCTCCCTCAACCCCTCGCGGGTGCCACTTCACTGGACTTCAGTGCCACTCCATGAGTCTTCCGTGCCACCGGAGCCACTGCAAGGACTCCTCGAAGATTCGTAAGTGCCCGCCAAACAAGGACTTAGGCGCGTGCCACCGGCACGCGCCCAAGTACTACCGCTGGGGCCTCACGGGCCCCCACCGGGGGTAGAAAACCCTACGGATTGTGGTCGGGAGGCCCCTCGGACGCCCCTGCGGCCTGGGACGGATCCGCGCACCCCTCGGCGGCCTCGGGCGCGATTTCCGGCTCGGACTCGGCCTCGGAGGCCCCCTCCGCCTGCCACCCGCTGCCACTCGACCCCTCGGCGTCGGCCGCGGGCTCCTCCGCAGCGGGCTCCGCGAGCGCGAGCCCCTCGCCGGCCTCGGCCCCGTCGAAGATCGCCTGCAGCTCGGCGCGCAGCTCCCCCATGCGCTCGGGGGTGAAGTCGAAGACGTAGACCTCGTAGCGCTCCTCGCGCCGCGGCCGGCGGACGATCATGCGCTCGCCCTCGGGGCCGCGCTCGACGCGGTCGATCGCCAGCTTGCGCTTGCGCATCAGGAGCAGGCACAGGAGGTAGCGCAGCTCGCGTACGGCCACCTCGGGGCGGCCTTCGAGGCGCTCGAAGAGCTGCTCGAGGCCCTCAAGGTCGAGCTGCACGCTGCGGGCTGGGTTGACCCGGTGGCGCGTCACCCACCAGCAGAGGGGCGCCGGGGCCCCGGAGCGCTCGCGCTCCTCCCAGACGTCCCACGCGAGGTCGCGCCGGATGAGCTCGCCCTCGTAGACCTCGACGAGGGACGCGTGGCGCTCCCCGTCCGCGAAGGCCCGCCCGGTCACGGCGCAGGCGCCCTGGCGGCGCCCGATGGTCCATTTGGTCGTCATCGCGCGGCCAGGGTACCGCATGCGGGGCCCTGGAGCGCGCGCCCGGGGCCGCCCCGCGCCGAAACCGAGCCGGTCTGCGCCGGGGCGAGGCGCTCCAGGCGCCGCCCACAACGCCGTATTTCTCGCCTTTTTCAGGAGCCCGCTTATCCTGCGACCGCGCGCCGCCCCGCGCTCGGACGCGGGGGCCTCTGCCGGCGCGGCACGCCGCGATGCACGACTCCCACTGCACGGCCCTGATGCGCGCGCTCCACGCGCGACGCCAGGCTCTGACGCTCGCCGAGCTGCGGGCGGCGTTTGTATCCGCTCCGACGGTGCGCGCGCTGGTACAGGGGGCGCAGCGGGAGTGTGCGGCGCTCGCCCCGCGCGCGCTCGTCGCCGAGCGCCTCGCGCTGCGTGTGGCCCGCGAGCTCACGGGCGCGGCCCGCGACACACCGTGGCGCCCGTGGTTGACGGCGCGCGCGCTGCACGCGGCCGAGACGCTGACCACCGAAGACCCTCGGACGTGGCGGCACGAGCTCACCCTGCCGACGCCGTTCGAGCAGTCCCTCGCCGCTGCGCTCGGCATCGAGGATGCGGTGGCGTGCACGTTCCTGCGCCACTTCCACGCCGTCCCGCGGGCCGAGCGCGCGCCGCTCCACCGGATGCTCGACGCGGCGCTCGTGCGCGAGCCGGAGCCGCGGCCCGCGCGGAGCGCGCGCGCGGAGGCGGAGGCGGAGGCAGCGCTGCGGCTCCTGCGCCGCCTCCTCGCGGGACTGCGGCTCGGCGCGGGTTGAGACGACGCCCGTCCCGCGGGTGTACAGCGCGCCCCGTCCGGCGGTTCCCGTGAAGACGCGCGGTCGAGAGCGCCGAAGCGTGTCCTCCGGAGGAGGGCGTCATGGGCGGATGCCCCCCCATCGGGAAGAACAGGAGAGGGGATCATGTCCGGGAAGAACGGTTGGCATTCCGTCGGGGCTCTGCTGTGTGGGCTCGTTCTGAGCGCGTGCACGGCTACCAAACAGAGCGCGAGCATCGACCGCGTCGATGACCTCGTCGCACGCGTCGAAGGGGTCCACACCGAGGCGGAGCTCGGCAAGCGCACGCTCTACGCGGCGTTCCTCGCGCTGCGGCCCGTCTTGACCCCCACCGAGGGTGAGCAGCGGGAGCAATACGCGGCGTTCTTGACGGCGCTGGCCGCCTCGGAGGCGCAGAGCGCTGCGCTCGAAGGTCGCCTCGCGCCGCTCGAGCAGAGCGCGCGCCGTGTGTTTGCGCGGTGGGAGTCGGACCTGCGCGCGTTCGAGAGCGATGCCCTGCGGGACCGCAGCCGCGAACGGCTGCTCGCAGCGCGCTCCGAGTACGAAGCCGTTGCGCGCAGCGCGAAACACGCCCAGACCCAACATGCGGCGCTGAACGCGTCGCTGCGCGATGTGAGCCTCTTTCTGGCCCACGACTTCAACCCCGCAGCGATCGAGCTCCTGCGCGAGGACACCATCGAACTCCGTGAACGGGCGCAGGGTGTCGGTCGTGAGTACGACCGATGCATGGCAGCCACGGAGACCTACGTCGCCAGCGCGGCGCCGATCGGTGTCGCGATTGCGGTCGAAGAGAACGCCGCAGTGGTTGAATCGGCGGATACTCCGGTGAGCTCCGCGAAGCCGACACAGAATAACGCCACCACGCAATCGCCGAGCCGCACGACGCCGCGGCGCTGACGTGTCGCTCGCTGTCCTCGCAGGGCTCGGCGCCGCGCTCGGTGTCGGCCTCGTGCTGGGGCGCCGCGAAGAGCTCGCGCGCATGGCCGAGGCCGTCGCCGCGCGCGAGCAGAGTGAACAAGCGGGCGCACGCAGCGTGCGCCCGACCCTGCCCGTCGTGGACCTGTCGCGCTGCCTGGGCTGTGGGACCTGCGTCGCGGCGTGTCCCGAAGACGGGGTCCTCGAGCTCGTGCACGGCCAAGCGGTCGTCGTGCGTGCCGCGCGCTGCGTCGGCGTCGCGGCGTGTGAGCGCGAGTGCCCTGCCGGTGCGATCACGATCGCGCAGGTTCAGGACCCCGAGCGCCGTGACTTACCGGCGCTCCTGCCGAACCTCGAAGCGGTCGGCGCGCCGGGCATCTTCCTGGCGGGCGAGGTCACCGGGTACGCGACGGTCAAGACGGCCATCGAACACGGGGTACGCGCTGTCCGCGACGCGGCGCTCGCTGGCGCGGGCCACCAGCCGTACCCGGAGCTGCTCGATGTCGCGATCATCGGCGCGGGTCCGGCGGGGCTCGCGGCTGCGCTGGAAGCGCGCCGCCTCGGGCTGCGCTCGATCAACCTCGAGCGCGAGGCGAGCCCGGGCGGCACCGTGGCGAAATACCCGCGCCAGAAGCTCGTCGTCAACGAGCCAGTGGAGCTGCCGCTCTACGGGCGCCTCCGGCGCAACGCGTACCGGAAGGAGGAGCTGATCGCGCTGTGGACAGACCTCACGCTGCGCCACGAGCTTCCGATCCGTTACGGCGAGGCGCTCGAGCGGCTCGAGCGCGACGCGGACGGTGCGGGGTTCACGCTTTGGACACCCGGCGGCGTGTACCGAGCCCGCGCGGTGGTCTTCGCCGTGGGCCGCCGCGGCGCCTCGGCGTGCCGGGGGAAGGGCTCGATAAAGTGCGCTACGAGCTCGCGGACGCCGCCGCGCTCCCCGCTCAGCGAGTGCTCGTCGTCGGCGGCGGTGACAGCGCGGTGGAGGCCGCATTGGCGCTCTCAGAGGAGCCCGGGCGCGACGTGACGCTCTCCTACCGGCGCGCGGACTTCGTGCGCATCACCGCGCGCAACGCCGCGGCGCTCGCAACCGCGAGCAGCGCAGGGCGCCTGCGTGTCCTCACGGAGAGCGAAGTCGTCGCGATCGGCTCGGACACCGTCGAGCTCACGCACGCCAGCGGTCCAGAACTACGGCGCCAGACCCTCCCCAACGACGCCGTCTACGTGCTCGCCGGCGGCACCCCCCCGACCGAACTCCTCGGGACTTCCGGCGTCAGCTTCGATCCCGAGCTGCGCGAGCGCGCGCTGTCACAGCCGCCCGAAGAGGCCGCCCCACGCGGTGTGTCCGCGGCGCTCGGATTGGCGCTTGCAGCGACTGTCGCGGCGCTCTTGTTCGTCATCCTGCAGCGCGGCTACTACTTTGCAGACAGCGCCGCGCGCGCCGTCCATCCGGATCACGAGCTCTTGCGTCCAGCCCGCGGGTTGGGCCTCGCCTTCGGCTTCCTGGCGACAGGCGCGATCGCGCTCAACCTCCTGTACCTCTTGCGTCGCCGCGGCCGCCTCGGAGTGCAGTTCGGCTCGCTGAAGAGGTGGATGACGCTCCATGTCTTCACGGGTGTCGCCGCGCTACTTGCGGCGCTGCTGCATGCCGCGCTGGTCCCGGGCCACGGGGCGGGCGCACACTCGTTCTGGGCGCTCCTGGTGATTGCGGTGACCGGTGGTGTCGGGCGACTGCTCTATGCCGCAGTGCCGCGCGCCGCGAACGGGCGTGAGCTCGAGCTGCGCGAGACACTGACGGCGTTCGAGCGCGAGGTCGCAGCGTCGGGCCACGACGACCCGTTCGTCGCGGAGGCGAACCGCGAGGTCCGCGACCTCGTCCGGACACGCCAGTGGCAGAGCTCGCTCCTCGGGCGCCTGGCTGCGCTCGCAGGTGTCCGACTGGACCTGCGCCGCGCGCTGCGCCGCATCGCATCCCGGGGCGCAGCCCGCGGCATCGAGCGCGAGCGCATCGACCGCGCGTGTGTGCTCGCGAGGCGCGCGCATCGCATCGCGCTCGGCGCGGCGCACCTGGAGGACCTGCGCGGACTCCTCGCATCGTGGCGCTTCCTGCACCGCTGGGTCAGCGTGCTGATGCTGGCGCTGCTCGCGCTGCACATCGCCCATGCCGTTCGTTATGGCGGCGTGCTCGATGCGCTGCGTGCGTCCTTCGGCAGCGCGCAGCGCGCGGAGGTCGGACCATGAGCACGCTTCGTCGACGCTTCGCGCAGCTCCTGATCGTCGGCGCCTCCCTCGGAGCCGTGGCGACCGTGGCGCTCGTCGATATGCAGCGGTCGTCCCCAGGCCCCATCGCGCGCACCCACGCTCAGGTCGCGGCGCTCGAGAACGGAAGAGCCTGCAGCGCCTGCCACGGCGGCTGGTGGACGGACATGGCCGACGCATGCCTCGCTTGCCACGCGCCGATCGCCGAGCAGATTCCGGATGGCCTCGGCCTACACGGCACCCTCGAGGAGACCCACGGTGTGCAGATCGAAGCGCGCGCCTGCGGCCGTTGCCACGGCGAGCACCACGGCGCGGACTTCACCCTCGTGCACACCGAGAGCTTCGAGCTCGCAGTAGTGCCGGATTGGACCGCCTTCGACCACACGCGGGTCGGGCTCGTGCTGGAAGGCAGACACACGGAGCTCGCGTGTGTCGAATGCGACACGAACGCCGACGTCGCGCAGCTCGCGGAGGGTGAACGGCGCTTCCTCGGGCTCGATCGTTCGTGCGCCACATGTCACACCGACCCTCACGCTGGAGCGTTCGAGCTGTCGTGTACACACTGCCATGTCCAAACGGGCTTCGCGGAGCACATCGCTCTGGACCACGACCGTCACCTTGCGCTGGTCGGAGGCCATGCAGACCTCTCGTGTCGCGCTTGCCACGCAGAGGAAAGCGCGCACTCACTGGAGGTGCTCGCAGGCCGGCGCACGCGCCCGCCTGCCCGTGGCTGCGCTGACTGTCACGAAGACCCCCATGCGCCCGGATTCACGGAGGGGATCGCGCGCCTCGACGGGGTGCCGCTCGTCTCTGCATGCAGCATCTGTCACGCGCCGGAGGACACGACGTTCCATGCCGATGGTTCGCTTCTGGCCCGTGAACGTCATGCACTGACACGCTTCCCATTGGACGGAGCGCACAGCGCGCTCGCTTGTGAAGCCTGTCACAGCGCGGATCCGAACGCGCTCGGTCCACGCTTCAACGGGACAGCCCGCCGCTGCGAGGCTTGCCACAGCGACGCCCACCGCGGCGCTTTCGGGGCCCATGGCGCAGCGCTCGCGGCGAACGACCGAGGGACCTGTGCGGTCTGCCACGGCACCGCCGCATTCCACCCGGTGCCCGACTTCGATCACGGGACATTCACCGCGTTCGAGCTCATCGGCGCGCACGCCGAGGCTGCGTGCGAGACCTGCCACACGCCGAGCGTCGAACCGGACCCCCACGGGCGCCGCTTCGGCCGCACGGCAGAGCTCTATCTCTCCCACTCCGGTGGTTGGTCGTGCCGCCGCTGCCACGGCGACCCGCACGAGCTCGTGAGCGGCGAGACACTGCGCGGAGCAGACGGCGCGCCCGCAGCGTGCAGTGTGTGGATTGTCACGGCGACCTCGAGGGCGCGCTGCGACGCAGGGCGAAGGGGAGGGGGCGATGAGTTGGATCGGAGTTTGGGTCGTGGCGCTCGCCAGCGCACCGCAAGCTGCTGGACGCGCGCAGACAGAGCCAGCGCGCGACGAGCGCGACGCGGTCTGGCAGATCGCGTTGCGTGTCGCCGCGACGCCACGCGAAGGAGAGGTCATCGTCGACCGCGGGTCGCGAGACGGCCTCACCGTCGGTGACACGGTGACGTTCGTTCCGCGGAACGGTAGCGAGTACGTCGGCCAGGTGCGCGAGGTCGCGGAAGGCCGCGCGACGGTGGCGCTCGCTCCGGGAGCACCGTCTCTGCCGTTGGGCACGCGCGGCAGCGCGCGCATCCGGCGCAGAGAGGGCCAGGGCGAGACCGCCGACGCCACCACAGGGCGCAGCGCCGATCGGAGCGCGACCGCTCCGGCGCAGCCGGGCGGCGCGGTCGCGAGCGGATCAACGGCCGCGCTGGAGCAGGTCGCTCAGAGCTCGAGCGATGCTGCCGCGCTCGACGGAGCCCACGCCCACGCGTCCTGCCTCCGGTGTCACAACGACCGCGGTCCGGTGGCCGACTTCGCCGCCCGGGGCTGCTCCGGCTGCCACGAAGACGTGCATCGGGGCCAGCTCCAGCAGGGCTGTGCGACCTGCCACGACGAGTGGTCCTGGCGGCCGAGGGGGATGCACGAGTTGCACCGCCAAACGCGGTTCCCCTTGACGGGTGTCCACGCATCCGCGTCGTGCCGCGCGTGCCATCCCGGCGCCGAGGTCGGCGTCTTTGCGCCGACTCCGGTCGACTGCGTGGACTGTCACCGGGAGGACCTCGCCGCGGCGACCAACCCAGACCACTTCGCGCTCGGCTACGTCGATCGGTGCGATCGCTGCCACGTGCCGTTCGTCTGGGACCGTGTCGAGCTCGGGGATGACTGAGGGCCGACGGCGGCGGATGCGGCCCTGCCGACACCAGCGGCGGGAGGTCCCTCCGGCCGAATCGGCTCAAGGAGAGACGCCAGAACGGTCGATCCCGCGCCCTGGAGCCGTGTCCGGGAAACGGCCCCGCGGAGGACGTCATGTCCCCCCCGGGGGACCGCGCGGGCCCCGAGCCCGTCATGTCTGTCCCCCTCGTCGCGCCCCCCTTCCCCCCCAGTGCGAGCGTCGTCCGCGGTCGCCGACCTGTGGTACGCCTCCGGCGGGTGCTGCGCTCCGCCCAAGTCGTCAGCGCGCTGCTGGTCCTCATCGGTGTCGCGGTCGTCGCTCACGACGGCCGCGTGGCCGATGCGGACCACCGTGAGCTCGCGGCGCTCGAAGCAGAGCGAACCGCGGCGGTCGCTGCGGCGACAGCTCTGGTCCGCGCGCAGGGTGAACTGACGGGAGCGAACTCCGAAGTCGACTTCGATGCGACGCTGGCCGAACTGACCGTGAGGCTGCGCGAAACGGACGTGCAACGGCTCGATCTGCTCGTACGACACGAAGCCCATCGCGCTCTCTATCAGCAGGTGCTCTGGATCGTTGCAGGGGGACTGATTACCGCCCTCGCCCTGCAGTGGTTGCTGGTCCTACGTCCACATCTTCGCGAGACCGAGCGCGAATTCGAAGCGATCGAGCGGCGTGAGCAGGAGCATGCTCGCCTCGCCCTACTCGCCCGGCGTACCAGCAACGGTGTGATCTTCACGGACCCAACGGGTCGCGTGGAGTGGGTCAACGAGGGCTTCATACGCATCACCGGCTACGAGCCGTCCGCGGTCCTCGGTCTTCCGCTCGCCGAGCTCGTGCGCAGCGAGCGCGCTGATCCAGCGGTGATCGCAGAGCTCGGTGCGGCCCTCGCTGCCGGGATGCCCTTCAGCGGCGAGCTCTGGAACCGCTCGCGCAGCGGGCGGGACTACATCGTACACGTGACGATGCAGCCCCTTCACAGCGAGGACGGGGCGTTGTCGGGTTTCATGTTGATGGACACCGACGTGACCGAGGAGCGTCTGCTCGCGAAAGAGCTCGCAGAGCGCGAGACACAGCTGCGTCAGATCGTCGAGGGCACCGAAGTCATCACTTGGGAGTACGATCCGGAGCAACGAAGCTTCACCTACATCGCGCCGCAGGTCGCGCGCTACGGCCACTCAGTCGAGGATTGGCTTCAACCAGGCTTCTGGGAGAGCACACTCCACAGCGAGGACGCTGTGCGAGCGCTGCAGACCTGCATCGCTTTCACACGCGATGGGCAGGACCACAGACTTCAATACCGGATGGTCGTCCCCGCTGGGACATTCTGGATCGATGACGTCGTCAGCGTTTGTCGCGATGCAGATGGCCGGACCCTCCTGCGCGGTGCGTTCATCGACATCACGCAGCAGAAGGAGTCCGAGCGCGAGCTCGCCGAGATCACGGAGCTGCACCGAGTCGAGTCGGAGCGCTTCGAGCTCGCGCTCGCAGGCGGGTCGATCGGTCTCTGGGATTGGAGCCCGGTCGACGACTCCCTGCATGTGAACTCGAGCTGGGCGCGCACGCTCGGGATCAGCCTCTCGGAGCTCACACAGACGGGCGAAGACTTCCGCTCTCGCTGTCATCCGGACGATCTGCAGCTCGCTGTTGCCGCGCTGCAGCGGCATCTGGCTGGCAAGGACGATACCTACCAGGTCCGCCACCGGATGCGGCACGCATCCGGTGACTGGGTCTACGTTGTCACACGCGGGCGAGTCGTCGCGCGCGCAGCCTCGGGCGAAGCAACTCGCATCGTCGGTGTGCAGATCGATCGGACCGCGGAGGTCGTGCATGAATCGGAGCTGCAGAGTCTCCGCGCACGGGCCGAGGAGTCGAGCCGCACGAAGGGCGAGTTCCTCGCGAACATGAGCCACGAGATCCGGACGCCCCTCACGGCTATCCTGGGTTACGCGGACATGTTGCGCGAAGACGGTGACCTCGGCGCCGCGCCGCCCGCGCGCCTCGCGATGATCGATACGATTCGTGGAGCGGGGCAGCATCTGCTTGCGATCATCAACGATGTCCTCGACCTCTCGAAGATCGAAGCTGGCGGAATGACCCTCGAAGAGGTCGACGCGAGCCTCTCGGAGCTGCTGCGCGAGGTCTTCCGCCTGCTCAGTCAGCGCGCGTCGGACAAGGGCATCGAGCTCTCTCTCGAGCTCGGGGGCGCTGTGCCGGCGCGAGTGATCCTCGACCCGACACGCCTGCGCCAGATCATCATGAACCTGATGGGCAATGCTATCAAGTTCACGGACTCGGGGGCCGTGACGCTCCGCTTGAGCGCAGAAGCCGAGACGTTGGAGTTCCAGATCACCGATACAGGGCCGGGAATGTCGGCTCTGCAGGCCGAGCGCCTGTTCCACCCGTTCAGCCAAGCGGACGGATCGGTCACTCGCAAGTTCGGTGGTACAGGCCTCGGCCTCTCGATCTCGCGCAAGCTCGCGCGACTCATGGGCGGCGAGGTCGTGCTCGTGCAGACCATCGCTGGTAAAGGGTCGACCTTTGCGCTTCGTCTTCCGCTCCGGCTTTCGGGCGGCGTTGCGTGGATCACAACGCTCGACATTCACCGCGAGACCAAAGCTGCAGACCTGCGCCCCGAGCCGCGCTCGGAGCTGCGCTGCAAGCTCTTGCTCGTCGAAGACGGTCCCGTGAACCAGCGCCTCATTCGAGCGCTCCTCGAGCGCGCGGGGGCAGACGTGACGGTCGCGGCGGACGGCGTCGAGGCGCTCGCAGCGTTCACGGAGGAACGCGAGAAAGGTCACGAGTTCGACCTGATCGTCACCGACATGCAGATGCCGGTGATGGATGGATACACACTCACCGCCATCCTGCGCGCCCGTGGCGAGACTGTGCCCGTCCTGGCATTGACCGCACACGCGATGGCAGAGGACCGAGAGCGGTGCCTCGATGCGGGCTGCGATGCGTACGCGACGAAGCCCATCGATCGCAGAGAGCTCATAGCGACCTGCGCAGCCCTCCTGGGTCGCGCGCGCGGGTCGGCAGCAGCCTGAGCGCCTCCCGCTGCGGGACGCGGCGCCACATTCCCGCGTCAAGGCACCATTCGGAACGCGGAACAGCCGAACGGAGGCGACGCGGAGGAGGAGGTGACGTGAGGGGTGAAAACAGGGCGTTTGTTGGGGTCGCACTTGCCTGTGCCGCACTGACAACGGGATGTTCGGATGACGTCGGCTCCGGTGGAGGGGCTGGCAGCGCACAGTCGTGCATGGTGTGCCACAACGGCTCGCCGGAGCACGACTATGCGGGCTCGGGCATCGAGGATCCGCACCCTTTCCCGGGTGCAGAGAACCTGCTCTGCACAACATGCCACGGCGGGGACGGGAGCGCCGAGGACAAGGACCTCGCCCACGTACCTCCCCCACCACAGATCGGAGATCGGGCCTTCCAGGACCAGAACGCCGAGGCCTGGTTCAATCGGCTCACCCTCGCGGGCCTCGACCGGTACGCAGATTACACGGTCGCTGGGCGCACCTATAGCGCGCTCGATTACCTGCAGTTCGTGAACCCAGGCGACCTGCGTGTGGTCACCCAAGGCAAGAGCTGCGGCAGTTGCCACGCCGGGCATGCAGAGTGCTCGGAGAGCGGGATGCTCGCGACCTCGACCGGGATCTTCTCGGGCGCGCTCCACGCCGCCGGCGCCGCGAACCACATCCCCGAGCATCGTGGGCTGTACGAGGACACAGCCGCGGACATGGGCTTCCGGGCGGTGACGAAGCTGGGCTTCGACATCGCGCTTGCGCCGTTCGGCGGCGTCGGCCGCCTGATCGAGTTCCCGGTCTTCAGTCAACGAACTGCGACCGGTCCGGATGCGATCCGCAACAACCCGAACTACGACGCGCATCAGCTCGCGGATGACCTCCTGCCCGATGGGCGTGTGATCGCGGGTTCGCCGCTCGCGAACCTCTATCACGAGCAGATCGCGTTCACCTGCGGAGATTGCCACCTGGGTAGCGCGGGCGCGAACAACCGCTATGGAGACTTCCGCTCTTCGGGCTGTACGGCGTGCCACATGCCGTACTCCCTCGACGGACGCAGCGGCAGCCGCGATCCGCTCGTGAACAAGGCGGAGCCGCTCGACCCCGATCAGATCCGCGACTCCGAGCGGGCCCACGTGCGCGCGCACCGCATCGTCAGCATCGACAAGACGCTCTCGAACGGCGTCGAACTGGAAGGTATGGGCGACCATACCTGCGCGGGCTGTCACCAGGGCTCCAACCGCACGGTGATGCAATACTGGGGCATTCGCCTGGATCAGAACCAGGACGTGCGGCGCGGGAACCAGTATCCGGCCCAACCCGTGAGCTTCCTGCGGAGCTTCGGTGATGCTCGCCTGTTCGACCCAGCCGTCGGCAACGACACGTTCAACGGTCGCAACGGTAACCAGTACCTCGTGCGCGAGGACTACGACGGAGATGGCAGGGACGATACTCCTGCGGACGTCCACTACGAAGCCGGACTGGGGTGCATCGACTGTCACGGCAGCCATGACCTGCACGGCGGTGACGTGACGACGCCTCCTGGCCACATGAACTCGCGCATGGCGCAAGCGGTGTCCACCCGCTGCGAGAGCTGCCACGGGGACGCCGACAGCTACGCTCCCGTTGCAGCGGGAGAGACGTACCAAGGGATGGCGGCAGACCTTGCGGTCGACGGTGCGGGCAACCGGTTGCAGCATGTCCACCGCGACTCACGGGGCAACTACTGGCTGCGCAGTAAGCTGACCGGCGCGGTGCATTACGTGCCGCAGACGCGCGACACCGTCGTCGACTCGGGCCGGACGAACCCGCTCACCGGGGCGCCGCTCTACAGCGCCAAGGCGTCGTACGCGATGGGACGCATCGACGGGGATGCCGGTACGGGTCTCGGCCCTCTACAGTCCAGCGTGGACTATCACGGTTTCAGTCACATGGACAACATGGACTGCGCCTCGTGTCACTCGTCGTGGACGAACACCTGCATGGGTTGCCACTTGGAGGGCGAGTACGACAACGGCAACAACTTCAGCAACATCACGGGCGAGCGCATCGTGTTCAAGCAGGAGTTCGCCGAGTTCGTCTACCAGGGCCCGGTCTTCTTCCAGCTCGGCGTCGACGCGTCGACCAAGATCACGCAGACGGCAGCAAACACCAAGGTGTTCTTCCGCTGGGAGGACCGGAACAACCAACGCAGCCCGTTCTTCACGTTCAGCGACCGGAATGGTCAGGGCTCGAGTCCCTTCGTGAACTTCCCGTCGATGAGCCACAACGCCTTCATGGCGCACTCGATCCGTGGCAAGGTCGATCCTGCGAACGAAGGGCCTCGATACTGCGTCGCGTGCCACTTGACGACCGATGCGCTCGCGAATCACGGGGCAGCGTACGACTCCTTCCGTGCGGCGCTCAACTCGGGTAACTTCGGCGCGCTCGATTACACGCTCCTGCGGCAGCACATCGGCCAGAACCCGGGCAACCAGCTCAACTCGCCGTTCTTCGTGCACCAGGTCGCAGGTCTCGGCAGCGGCCTCTTACTGTTCGACCAGAGCGGCGCTGCGGTGAACCCGCTCGATCAGAACGCTGCGCGCTACGGCACGGACGGGGTCGCGCCTTCGGCGAACTTCGATCCGGCGCGAGTGCGCTTCAACCTGGATCGCGTCGTCGAGCCGAACGGCGCCGCCAACGGATCGAACAACCGCGCGCTCACCACGCCGGTCATCGGGCCGAACCTGCGCAACGGGGCGCTCGATCCCGACATGGCGGGGCCGCTGGGGGCCACGCTCTTGCGAAAGCTGACCGATCCGCAGCTCGGGGTCGTCCTCGACTCGTGGCTCGATGCCGACGGCCGCGGCCATGGCGCTGCGCCGCAGGGGCCATGAGAGCGGTTCTGGCGGCGGGATGGCTTATAACTTCTCCGTGGATCCCCGCCCGCCCCTCCCGCTGCGGCTCGGCTGGACCGCGCTCGGGCTCGGGTTCGTCGCGCTCGGGGCGGTCGGGGTCGTCGTGCCCGGGCTGCCGACGACGCCGTTCTTGCTGCTGGCCGCCGCGTGTTTCGCGCGCGGCTCGCCGCGGCTCGAGGCGTGGCTCCTCGCGGACCCCGTCTTCGGGCCGTTGATCCGCGAGTTCCGGGAGCACCGCTCGGTGCCCCTACGCGCGAAGGTGCTGGCGCTGGTACTGATGTGGGGCTTCGTCGCCTACGCGCTCGGACCGGGGATGCCCGCCGGCCGCCTCGTGCCACGGATCGTGGTCGCCGTCGCGGCGGTCGTCGGGACCGCGTACCTCTTCTCGCTGCGGACCAGTCGCCGGCAGGGCGCAGCCTGAGCGAGGCCCCATGCGGCGGGAACAGAGGTACGCTGCGGGAGCCCTCTGCTGCCCCTCCCCATGCCACACTTCCTGTCCCTGACCCTCGCTGCGACGCTGCTTACGGGCGCGCAGGACGCGCCGCCGAAGGCGCCGTTCCGCACTCTCCAGCTCACCGACTCCTTCGTCGCGGAGGGCGCTGCGTACGGCGACCTCGACGGGGATGGGCACGGCGATGTGCTCGCCGGTCCGTATTGGTGGCAAGGCCCCGAGTTCGAGGTGCGGCGCGAGCTCTATCCGCCGAAGGCCTTCGACCCCGCGAGTTACTCCGACAACTTCCTGGCCTGGACCGAAGACTTGGACGCCGACGGCGATACCGACGTCCTCGTCGTGGGCTTCCCGGGCCGCGCCGCGTTCTGGCTGGAGAACACGGGGGAACACGACCTTCACTGGCCGCGCCACCTGGTGCACCCAGCGGTCGACAACGAGTCGCCCGCGTACATCGATCTGTGCGGCGACTCGCGTCGCGAGCTCGTCTTCCACTCCGCAGGAGTCGTCGGTTACGCGGTGCCTGACGCCGATCCTCGGGCGCCGTGGCGCTTCGTAGCGGTCTCCGAGCGCACGGATCTGCCGACGTTCACGCACGGCCTGGGGGTCGGTGACATCGACGGAGACGGCCGCGCCGACATCGTGCTGAACCATGCGTGGTGGCGGCAGCCTGAAGCGCTCGATCAAGGCGGCCTCTGGGAGGTGCGACCGTTGCGCTTCAGCGCGGGCTACGGCGGCGCACAGATCCTGGTACATGACGTGGACGGCGACGGCGACCAGGACGTCATCACGAGCCTCCTCGCACACCGCTACGGGCTATCGTGGTTCGAGAACACGGGCGCTCAGGGTCCGCAGCAGTTCCGGGAGCACCCGCTGATGGGGACGCCGGGGAGCCCGCTGCTGGGCGGCTTCGCCGTGAGCGAGCTGCACGCCCTCGCGCTGGCAGACGTCGATGGCGACGGGCTCATGGACTTCGTGACGGGCAAGCGCTTTCGCTCGCACAACTACAACGAGCCGGGCGCGAACGATCCTGCGTGGCTGCTGTGGTTCCGCTGCGTGCGCACTGCGACCGGTGTCCGTTTCGAGCCGTGGGTGATCCACGGTGACTCGGGCGTCGGCACCCAGGTCACAGCCGGCGACGTCGACGGCGACGGTCGCGTCGACGTCGTCGTCGCAAACAAGAAGGGGGTCTTCGTGCATCTCGCCACCGGCGCTCCCCTCGCTTCGACCCAAGCGCTGCCCGTCACGGCCGGGCGTTTCCCCGACGGAGAGATCATCCCGCTCCGAGCCGACGGTCAGCCTCTCAACGTCGATTTCGAAACGGGCGACCTGCGCGACTGGAGCGCCACGGGCGAGGCCTTCGCCGGGCAGCCGATCGCAGGCGATACCGTTCAGCCCCGGCGAGCGGACATGTCCAGCGACCACGAAGGTCGGTATTGGATCGGCACCTACGAGCGGCAGGGCGACGGCCCCAAGGGCACGTTGACCTCGGCCCCGTTCGTTTTGAGCGCCCCGTACGCTGCGTTCCTGATCGCAGGCGGCCCGCACCGCGAGACGCGGCTCGAGATCGTCGACGAGGTCACAGGCGAAGCGGTCGCCACTGCGTCAGGGCGCGAGCACGAAGCGCTGCGCCCGGTGGTGCTGGACCTCACCGCGCAGCTCGGCAAGGAGGTCCGTATTCGCCTCGTCGATGAACACACCGGTCACTGGGGCCATGTGAACTTCGATCACTTCCGGCTGTATCGCGAGCGCCCCCGTTTCCGGGATGAAGTCGCGCCAGGCCCGGACCGTGTCGTGCACGCGGGCCTCACCCCTGCGGAGGCGGTCGCCGCAATGGAGGTCCCCGCGGGATTCCGCGTCGACGTCGTCGCTGCGGAGCCGGACCTCTACCAGCCCATCGCGCTCGATATCGACGCGCGGGGCCGGATCTGGGTGGCAGAGGCCCACTCGTACCCGAAGAAACGCGGCGCGGGGCGCGGCACCGACCAGATCCTCGTCTTCGACGACGCGGACGGCGACGGTCGCTGGGAGTCGCGCACGGTGTTCCTGGGTGGGCTCGACCTCGTCAGCGGCCTCGCTGTCGGTCACGGCGGTGTCTGGATCGGCGCCGCCCCCGAGCTCCTGTTCGTGCCCGATGCCGATGGCGACCTCGTCCCGGACGGTCCCGCCGAGGTGGTGCTCGACGGTTTCGGCTACCAAGACACGCACGAGACGCTCAATGCCTTCGTCTTCGGGCCCGACGGCTGGCTCTACGGGTGTCACGGGGTCTTCACCCACAGCAAAGTCGGCCGGCCGGGAACCCCGGATGGCGAGCGCGTCCCGCTCAACGCGGGGGTTTGGCGCCTGCACCCGCGGACCCATGCGTTCGAGGTGTTTGCATGGGGCACCAGCAATCCATGGGGCGTCGACTTCGACGCCTACGGCCAAGCGTTTGTCACGGCCTGTGTGATCCCGCACCTCTGGCACCTCGCACAGGGAGGCCGCTACCAACGCCAGGCTGACAGCCACTTCGGCGCGCACGTGTACGACGACATCAAGACGATCGCCGACCACGTGCATTATCTGGGCGATACACCGCACGCGGGCAATCAGCGCTCGGACAGCCTCGGAGGGGGCCACGCCCACTGCGGCCTCTTGATCTACCAAGGCGAGGCGTTTCCGTCCGAGTACCGCGGTGCGATGCTCTTTGCGAACGTCCACGGCAACCGGATCAACACGGACCTTCTGGAGCGCCAGGGCTCCGGTTACGTCGGCCGGCACGGCCGTGATCTCCTGAAGGCGAACGATACGTGGTTCCGCGCCGTCAACCTGCGCCAGGGGCCGCTCGGGGAGGTGTACCTGATCGACTGGTACGACCGCCAAGCCTGCCACTGGACCGATCCCGCCCGCTGGGATCGCAGCAACGGGCGCCTGTACCGACTGACTTACGGCGAACAGCGCGCTCCACGTCCGCGTGTGGATTTGACCCGTTGCACTGAAGCCGAGCTCATCGCGCTGCAGGCCAGCGCCAGCGAGTGGCACGTGCGCACCGCGCGGCGATTGCTCGCCGAGCGCGGCCTCGGCACAGCAGGCGCCGCGGAGCTCGCCGAACTGATGACCTCCGCCCCCGATCCAGTGGTTCGTCTGCGCGCGCTCTGGACGCTGCACGGTGCGGGCGCGCTGGACGAGCCCCTTGCGCTGCGCGCGCTGGACTCCCCCAGCGAGCACGTGCGCGCGTTTGCGATCCAATCGCTGTGTGAAGCGCGGCGGCCATCGCCGCGCGCGCTGGAGCGCTTTGCGGGGCTCGCGGCGGCCGACCCCTCGGCCGTCGTCCGACTGTACCTCGCCAGCGCCCTACAGCGGATCCCTGAGGCGGAGCGATGGCAGATCGCCGAGGCGCTCGTCGCACGCGCGGAGGATACGGAGGACGCCAACATCCCTTTGATGACCTGGTGGGGCATCGAGCCGTTGGTTCCACTGGACCCCGAGCGAGCGCTCGACCTGGCGCGGCGCACGGCTTCGCCGAAAGTCCGCGGATTCATCTATCGCCGCGCCGCCGCGGCGGACGAAGCACGGGCTGCGCTCTTCGAGCGGATCGCTGACTGTTCGGACGATGACGAGCGACGCCGGGCACTGGACGCCGCCTGGACGGCGCTGCGCGACACACGCGGCGCCGCGCGCCCCGCGAGCTTCAGCGCAGCGTTCGCGGCGTGCCGCGGCAGCGCCGATGCAACGGTGCGCGATCGAGCGCTGGCCCTCGCGGCAGTGCTGGAGGATCCGGAGGCGCTGCCCCTCCTGCGGGACGTATTGCAAGACGCCGCAGCCCCACGGTCGAGCCGCGCGCTCGCCCTCGAAGCCATCGTCCGTGGACGCGATCGTTCGGCGCTGTCGGCCTTGCTGGGGCTGCTCGACGACGCAGACTGGCGCCAGGAGGTGCTGCGCGCACTGACGACGTTCCCCGGGGAGGACACGGCCCGAGCTCTGCTCGCTCGTTTTCCGGACTTCAACGGCCCACAGCGCGGCGATGCGCTGGCGGTGCTCGTCGCGCGGGCAGACTCCGCTCTGTTGTTGTTGCAAGCGGTCGCCGCGGGCACCGTCGCGCGCACGGAGCTCTCGGCGACCCATCTGCGCAGCTTGCGCGCGCTCGAGGACCCGCAGGTCGACGCGGCGCTCGCGGCGAGCTGGGGCAGCTCGCGCGACGTCACCGAGGGAGCGCTCGCTGCGCTGGCGCGCTGGCGCGCGGAGCTGACCGAAAAGCGCCTCGCCCAGGCGGACCTGGCGAAGGGACGCGCGGTCTTCGCGCGCACCTGTCAGCGCTGCCATGTCCTGTACGGAGTCGGCGCGACGCTCGGCCCGGACCTGACCGGCTCGAACCGACGCGACCTCGAGTACCTCCTGACGAACATGCTCGATCCGAGCGCCGATGTGCCGCTCGCCTACCGCATGACCGTGGCGCGGACGGAGGACGAGCGCCTCGTCGCGGGAGTGCTCGTGCGCGAAGACGATGAGGTGCTCGTCCTGCGCACGGAGCAGGAAGAGGTCACCCTCTACAAGGACGAGATCGTCGCGCGCCGCACCGACGCCGCGTCGATGATGCCCGAGGGTCAGCTCGACGGTCTGACACCCGACGAAGCCCGCGACCTCGTCGCGTACTTGCGGCACGACAGCCAAGTGCCGGAGTGGCTCGATAACGACGAGCTGAGCCGCCTGTTCGACGGCACGACGCTGCGCGGCTGGCGCGGCGATCCAGAGCTCTGGTCCGTCGAAGACGGCATGATCGTTGGGCGCTCGCCGGGACTCGCGCGCAATCGGTTCCTCATCAGCGACTTCGAGCTGGGCGACTTCAAGCTCGACCTGGACGTGCAGCTCGAATCGGCGGACTTGGCGCAGGCGAACTCGGGGATCCAGCTTCGCAGCCGTGTGCTCACTTCGGGTGACGACGTCGCAGGTTATCAGGCCGACATCGGCACGGGTTATTGGGGCACGCTCTACGACGAACACGGCCGTGGCACGCTCGCTGGCGGTGACTTCAGCGCGCTGGTGCGCCCTGGAGAGTGGAACCGCTATGAGATCGAGGCGGTGGGATCGAAGGTGACGTTGCGGCTCAACGGCGAGGTCACCGTGGAGTACGTGGACCCCGAGCCTCGACTGCGCGGGGTCCTCGCTTTGCAGCTTCACTCCGGGCCCGCGTGCACCCTGCGTGTGAGGTTCCGACGCTGAACCCTCAGCGCGCGGAGCTGACCTCGCGATAGACCGCGAGGAGCCGCTCCGTGAACGTCTCCCAAGTCGGCAGGAGCTCTGGGGCCGCGCGCGGGCGGAGCTCGTCGAGTCGCTCGGGGTGAGCCAGCGCCTCTCCGAGCAGCTCCGTGAGCCGGACCGTGTCGGCGTACGGGAAGCGCCGGCCTTGCACTCCTTCGTGCACGAGCTCGCGCATCCCGCCCAGATCGGTGCAGAACACCGGCACTCCGGCGGCGAGCGCTTCGAGGATGACCAGCGGTCGGTTCTCGTACCACTGGCTCGGCACGACGAGCAGGTCGGTGCGGGCGAGCTCGTCGGCCACGCCGTCCCGATCGAGGGACGGGCGCAGGAGCGCGCCCGAGCGCGCTGCGACGGCGCGCAGCTCGCCGACGTAACCCGGATCGTGATGGTCGGGTCCGAAGAGGGTCAGCGCCCCGCGGGCGCGGAGGTCCGCGGACAGCGCCGCCCACGCCGCGAGGAGAATGTGCGCCCCTTTGTGCGGCACGAGCGTGCCGAGGAAGGTCACACGTAGCACTGCGCCGCGAGGTTCGCGCGGCCGGCCGAAGCGCTCGCAGTCGACGCCGGTGGCCAGCACTTCGAGGCGCTCGGGCGGCAAGCCAAAAGCCACCATCGTGCGCGCCAGCCACTCGCTCGGCGAAAGAAAGCGCGCGACGCAGCGGGAGGCCCGCGCGCGTAGGGTCTCGGTGCGAAGTCGGATGTGAGCCGCGTAGGCGGACGTCACATGCGGAGGCGCGCTCGCCGCTTTCTGCGCGCTCGGGCGTCGCATCGCGCGCTGCTGCAAGGTGTGCACGAACGGATAGAGGTCGACTCGGGTCGTACGCCGCACCGTCGCGAGCAGCCCGCCCAGCCGCCGCGCCGCACGGGTCTGGCGCCATGGCAACGACGGGAGGCAGGTCCCGCAGCGCTCGGGGTCGACCCGCTCACACAAGCTGCCGTCGGCGTGACGCAATTGACCGAAACGCGCGCAGCCGAGCCATGCGTCGTGCAGCGTCATCACGACCGGGATCCGGCGGCGCTGGCATTCCTCGAGGAAGCCCGTCGAGAGGTACATCAGGTGATGGATGTGCACAACATCCGGCCGCAGGCGGTCGAGCTCGGCCCCGAAGCGCTGGTCGAGCTCGGGCCGCTCCCACGTCGCACGGAAGTTCTCGTCGTAGAGGTTGTCGATGAACTCGACGACAGGCAGCCCCGCGCAATCGCGCTCGATGCGTGCGCCGTGGGGCAGCGAGACCTCTTTCCACGCGGCGATGACGTGCACGTCGTGCCCCAGCGCTGCGACGCGCCGCGCGGCCTCCAGCGCGTAGACCTCCGTGCCCGCGCTGCTGCGCGGCGGAAAGCGGTGGCTGACGACGAGGACCCGCATGGCCGCGGAGAGCGTAGCGGTTCAGACGACGAACCAGCGCGCGATCGCCCACCAGGCGCGCAGGATCCCGTCCAGCAGCTTGGCGCCGAGCCCCTGTCCGCCCGCGATGCCGGGCGAGAGGGTGAGCGGCCCTCCGACGAGCAGCGCCCGATCCCCCACCTTACGCAGCCGCGCCGCCTTGCGCCTTTTTTGCCACAGGCGCCGCGCATGGCCGAAGAACGCCCGCTTGCCGCGGAACCAAGCCCCGATAGTTCCCTGCTTCAGCGCAAAGAGGAACCACGCGAGCTCGTAGACCAGGAGCCCCGGCGCCGCCACGATCAAGGTCCAGAGGCGGTAGTTCTTCGCGAGGTGGATCCAGCGGTTGCGCGAGTGCAAGAAGACGCGACGCTCCGGGTAACTGCCGCCGCGGAAGCTGATGCCGGGGGTCCCGGAGTCGTGCAGCACCACTGCGTCCTCCACCATCGCGAGCCGGTGGCCTGCAGCGCGCAAACGGTACGACAGGTCGAGGTCTTCGAAGAGGATGAACATCTCTTCGTCGAACGCGCCGACATCGACGACGGCTTTCTTGTCGGCGAGCAGCGCCAGCGAGATCACGACGTCGACTTCGGTGACCCCGCGCCCCTGCGCCCGGCTGAGCGGCTGGCCCATGTTGCGCAGCGCGATGAGGCCCGCGTAGTGGAACGAGCCGCCGTCGTAATGCACACGCGTCGGATCCGCCTTGTAAACCGAGCGCGGCTGCACCATCGCGAGCCCGGGGTCCGCCTCGAGCGCCGCGCGCAGCTTGGTCAGCGTATCGGGCGCGAGGACGACGTCGTTGTCGACCAACAACACGAAGCGGTGTTTGGCGGCCCGCATCCCGACGTTGCGCGCCGTGGCGGCCCCGACGTTCTCTTTCATCCGCAGCAACACCACTTGGCGGAAGTGCGTGTTGAGGATGTTCAGCGAGCCGTCGGTGCTGCCGTTCTCGACGACGACGATCTCGTCGACCGGGTCTTCGAGCGCCTGCAGCGAACGCAGACACGCTTCCAGGTAGGCCTCACCCTGGTAATTGACGACGACGGCGCTGACCGGCCCGACCCGTCCTGAGCTCGGGTTGGTGCTCATTGCAGCGGCAGTTCGAAGTCGGGGTGGCGGACAGGAGCGCGGTGCTTCAGGCAATACGGCACGTTCCAGAGGATGCTCGCCGAGGCCTTCACGAGCACCCAGAGCGCCCCCTTCGTCTCACGCACCGCGCGCCCGATCCCGATCGTGCCGACCGCGTCGGTCACGGTGCCCTTCGCTTCTTCGTCCTTGCCGCGCAGGAGCACCTTCGACACGACGAGCCACGGCATTCGCAGGAGCTCGCCGAGGGGCGCGTACTTCAGCATCGACAACCACGCGTTCCGCGCGTGGAAATAGAGGCTGCGTTTGCCCATCTTGATGCCGAACGGCGTCATGTGGAACGTCTCGGCGCCGGGGAACTGCAGCACGCGATACCCGAGGTTCAGCAGTCGGCAGGTGAGATCGCGCTCGTTTCCGTAGAGGAAGAGCCGCTCGTCGTAGCCGCCCGCTTTGCGGAGCGCGTCCGCGCGCGCGAGGCTCGCGCAGCCGCGGAACGTGCTCATGTAGCGCTCGGTATTGACCGCCGGCGCATTGCGGTAACTGTCGGGCATTCCGGGCTCGATGACGGACGTCGAGACGATCGCGGTGGTCTCGGGTTCGCGCTGCATACGCGCGAGGGTCGCTTCGAGCCACGCTGGCGTCAGGACCACATCATCGTCGAGGATCGCGATGCGCTCGCCGCTGGCGGTGCTGAAGCCGACGTTGAACGTCTCACATGCGCCGTACGCGCTGTTCGGCATGACGACGAGGCGGACCTCCGGGAACTCGCTCCGGATCATCGCCACCGTGCCGTCGG
Organism: uncultured Planctomycetaceae bacterium; assembly: GCA_964402175.1. Lineage (GTDB taxonomy): Bacteria > Planctomycetota > UBA1135 > UBA1135 > JAWKUK01. The sequence continues at coordinate 38,457 of CAYOBN010000009.1, forward strand.
TCGAGCTGTTGTCGACGACGACGACCTCGTCGAAGGGCCGCGTCTGGGCGCGCAGCGCGATCAAGTTCGCGCGCACGTCGGCGCGTTTGTTCCACGCGGACACGACCGCCGAGCAGCGCGGCTCCGCCGGCGGCCGCGCCGGGCCGCGGGCCGCGAGGTGCGCGTCGACCGCAGGCACGAGCGCTTCCAGGCGGTCCCCTAGGAACCCCACCCAGGCCGCCCCGCCGAAGGGCGCCGCCGCCGCACCGGCGACACACGCGGCGCGTTGGTCGGGGTCCATGGAGCTCGGCGGGGGCAGCAGCACGGTGCGCGCGTGCGCGGCTTCGATCACCGCGGCGATGCGCTCCGCGAGCCGGTGCGCGCGCCCGACCTGGCCGGGGCTCGCTCCGAGTCCGCCGTCGCGCTCGGCCCCGGTCAGCACGAGCACGCGCGGCGAGCGTCCGAGCGCAGCGAGCGTCGCGACCGTATCCGCGACGGCGGCGGCCTCTCGCGCTGTCGGCGCGACGAGCACCACGGGGCCCTCCAATCGGTCGAGCGCCGGCGCGGGCGCGGTCGGGGGCGGGCTGGTCTTCACCGTGGGGCTCTTCGGGGGATCTCGGGGGTCGTTCAGGTCACGCGGCGTCCCGCGCCGCGGCGGCCTGCTGCGCGAGCAGGTCCTCGTACAGGGCCTCGTAGGCCACCGCCGCGTCCGCGGCGGTCGGCACCCCGGTCGGCACGGCCTCGAAGGCCTCGGCCGAGCGCCACGGCTCGCGGAGGAGCAGCCGGAGCGCTTCGGCCCAGGCTTCCGGGGTCCGTGCGGGAAGGGCTTCGACGGCGCCGCGGCCGAAGCGCTCCGCGGCCACCGTGCCGAAGGTCACCCAGGCGGGCAACCCGAGCGCGAAGGCCTCGTCGAGCGCCACAGCGTAGCTCTCGCGGCGCCGGGACGGGAGTGCGACGAGGTGGCATCCCGCCGCGAGCTGAGCGAGCCGCCGGCCGCCGTCCCGCGCCGGGACGTGCCCCCGGTACCCGCCCCCAGCGTCGGTCGGGGATGCGCCGGCGCGCCGCTGGCGGGGCCGCTCCGCCTTCACGCGCTCGACGAGCCCGGGCGGCAGCGTCCGCAGCGCCGCGTCGAGGTCCGTCAGCCCGTCCTCGGAGTCCCCGGAGCCGAAGGTCAAGACGCGCAGCGGACCGCGGCCCGTGTAGGCCTCGGGCTGGGGCCGCTGGCGCGGCAGGACCAGGTCGTGCCCGGGAGAGACGACGCGCAGGCGCCCGGCGTCGAGGAGCCCATGCTCGCGCAGCCGCACGACGTGGGCGATCGACGGCGCCACGAGCCCCTCCACGGCGCCGGCCCAGGCTCCGAGGCGCCGGGGCGGCAGGCCGTCGTCCCGCACGAGCGTCAGCACCTGCGGTACCCCGAGCCCCTCCAGCGGCTCAGCGGCGGGCAAGCCGACCCAATGCACGAGGTCGACCGAGCACGACCGCGCGAGCTCTTCGGGCGCGTCCACGAGCCACGTCGTGTGCCCCCGCGCGGTCAACGCGCGCGATAGGCCCAGCGCGACGCGGTGCGCTTCGTCGCCCGCGCTCCGGGCCCCGGAGACGAGCGCGACGCGGGCACGGAGCGCTGCACAGCGGCTCGTTCGGCAGGAGGACGGGGGCGACATCGACGGGTCTTTCGTCGGCCGTCCCGTCGCTCGGTTCGGAGCCGAGCTCTCTCCGTCCCGCGCGGACTGTGTCGCCGCGAGACGGCCCGTCACTTGCCGAGGGCCAACCGCCGCGCGAGCAGCTCGTTGAGCACCCCCGTGCGCAGGATCTTGTCCATGGTCGCGCGGTACTCGTACGGGACGCGGTGCCACGTCACGCGCTGATCTTCGAGCACGGCGTAACAGGCGCGCGGATCTCCGTCGCGCGGCTGACCGACCGATCCCACATTGATCACCGCGCGCAGGCCGGTGGGCAGCTCGAGGCTCAACTCGTCGCGGCCATCGAGCCCCGTGAACCGCAGGTCGTCCGTGTGGATCCCGGGATGATGGGTGTGCCCGCAGAGCACGACCCCCTCGAACGCATCGAAGATCCCGCGCAGCTTGCCGGGGTTCAAGAACCCGTCCGTCGACAGCACGTACTCGCGCACCGGATCGCGCGGCGACCCGTGGACCAGGAGGTACCTCCCGAGCTGGTGACGCACGGGCAACCCCTGCAACCAGCGCCAGCGCCCCTTCGCCTCCGAGGAGCTCCACCAACGCGGCCGCAGGCGCTCGCGGGTCCACTCGATCGCGCGGCGCGCGTGCGGGTTGAAGTCGGAGGCGTCGAGGAAGAGCGCTTCGTCATGGTTGCCCATGAGGCAGATCTCCGCGTGACCCCGCACGAGGTCGACGCAGTACTCCGGATCGGGCCCGTAACCGACGACATCGCCGAGGCACACGATGTTGCCGATCCCCTGCGCACGGATGTGCTCGTAGACCGCCTGCGACGCCTCCAGGTTCGCGTGGAGGTCCGAGATCACCGCCACCTTCATGACCGACGGCGCTCCACAGCGTCGGGGGCCTCGAGTCCGCGGAACATATCGAGCGCGACCGCCAATACCGCTCGTGTGGCCTCCTGCAACGGCATGGCGAGCGTCGCACCCGCCGCTTTGGTGTGCCCGCCCCCACCGAAGTGCGCTGCGAGCAGCCGCACGTCCGCCGTGCTCTTCGCCCGTGCGGACAGCTTGGCACGCTCGGTGTCGACGGCGCGCACGAAGAGCGCGACCTCGACACTCTCGACGCTGCGCAGCACATCGAGCACATCGTCGCCTTCGGCCTGCGGCGCCTCCGCTGTGCCGAGCGGCACAGCGACGATGGCGAGCCGTCCGCCCAGGTGGAACTCGGTGCGCGTGAGCGCTCGACCGAGCGCCGCGGGGTGCGCCGCCGGCTGGCGCTGGAACAACGTGCGGTAGAGCTCGCTCGCATCGACGCCGCTCGCGATGAGCTCCGCCGCGACCGCCAGCGTCTCGGGGTCCGTGTTCGAATAACGGAACCAGCCGGTGTCCGTGACGAGGCTCGTGAACACCCCGCGCGCCGCCGCGGCGTCGAGCGGTACACCGAGCGCGCGCGCGAGCCGGTGAACGAGCAGCCCCGTCGCCGAAGCGCGCACGTCGACGAACGCCGCATCCCACCACGCAGCGCCATCGTGCACGTGGTGGTCGATGACGAGCTTCCGCGCGGGGCTCGCGGCGAGGCGCTCCGCGAGCCGCCCCGTGCGCGAGAGGTCGCCCCCATCGAGCATCACGAGCAGGTCATGCGGCGGCAGCGCCCCACCGTCGTCGTGGCGGAACGGCCCGTCGTTCACGAGCGCGGCGAAGCGCGCCTCCGGCGGGTCGGGGTTCAAGACCACCACCGACTTGCCGAGCGCCGCCAGGACCCGCGCCAGCGCCGCCTGGGCCCCGATGCAGTCCCCGTCGGGACGCTCGTGCCCGGTCAGGAGCACACGCTGCGCGCTCTGCAAGAGCGCCACGGCGGGCGCAGGATCGACGGCGGGGCTCGGGGACGGTCGAGTCATGGGTGCGACAACCTTAGTCCGAAGCGGGCCCGTGCGCGAGGGTTCCGCCGATCCACACCCGCGTGATCCCGAGCCCTGGGCCGGTGACGCGGTCGAAGAACGCCGCGGGCGCCGTCGCTGCGAACTCGACGCAGTCCGCCGCGGCGCCGACGGCGAGCTGCCCGACGCGGCCGCCGAGCCCCAGCGCGCGCGCCGCGGTCTGCGTGGCCGCCGCATACAGCTCGGCGAGCGGCAGCCACGGGAACGCCTCGCGCGCGAGCGCGAGCTCGCGCAGGGGATCGAGGCTCCTGTTGCTCGCGAGGGAATCGGTGCCGAGGGCGACGGGCACCCCTGCGGCTCGGTAGCGCTCCCACGGGAACGGCGGCCGCGCGAAGAAGCGGTGGGTGCCGGGGCAGTGCACAACGCTCGCTCCGGCGCGCGCCACGAGCTCTTCCTCGCCGGGCGCGGGATGGTTGCCGTGTACGAGGCTCGCACCATCGAGGAGCCCCGCGGCCGCGAGCAGCTCGAGCCCGCTGGTCCGTGGGCTCGGCCCGAGGAGCGGCGCGAAGGGCCCGCTCCCGTCGGCGAGCCACGCGCACTCCTCCGGCGTCTCGGCCCAGTGGACCTGCACCGCGCGCCCCGCGCGCCGCGCGCCCAGCGCGCGCAGGAGCGTGCGCGAGACCGTGTGCGGCGCATGGGGCGACAGGCCGAGCGAGCGCTCGCCCGCCGCCGGTTGGGCCGCGCGCGGCAAGCCTGCCAGGGCCGCGGCGGCGCGGGCGGAGACCGCGCCATCCAGCACTTCGCGCAGCAGGAGCACCCGCTGCGGCGACGTCGCCAGCGCAGCTTCGACGAGCCCCAGCGAATCGATGTCGGCGAGGGTCGTCGCACCGCGCGCCAAGAGTCCGGCAGCCGCCTGCCGCGCGGCATCCGCGAGCGCCTCGCGCGGCGTCGCGGCGCGCGCCGCGAGCAGCTTGCCGATCCACGGCACAAAACCGCCGTCGCCGGGCACCCGGTCCGCCAGGGCTGCGAGCTCGAGGTGCCCGTGCGCGATGACGAACCCCGGAGCGAGCACACCGTCGAGGCTGTGGCGCACACCGCGCGCAGCGCCCCACGCGCGCGCCGCCGCGCCGCCCCAAGCGACCTCGACGAGCTCACCGCCCTTGGCCGTCACGAGCCCGTCCGCAGCGACGACGCCGTCCGGTCGGACGAGCGCGCTCGCGCGCAACGTGACGGTCGCATCGGTCAGCATCGACAGCGGTGAGGCGAGCAGAGGCGGGCGGGCAG
>CAYOBN010000009.1:43332-73964 GCA_964402175.1 uncultured Planctomycetaceae bacterium
GGGCGGGCAGCCGTGCACGGGACCTCACTCGGGGTCCGCGTTCAGGAGGAGGTCATCGACCCCGAGGATGCCCTCGGTGACGAACACCTGGCCCGGCGTGTCGTTGCTGCCCGGATCGTTCGTCCGGTCGAAGATCACGACGTAGCGCACGATGTTCGGGCTCAGGCCGACACCCGTCTGGTTGAGGATGCCGTTGAGCTCCGACGGGTGGGTCACCCAGCGGGTCACGGAACCCGCGAGGATCGGACCGTTCAGGGCGTTGATGTCGACGCCGCAGCCATCGGTGAACCCTTGGCCGATGCGCGCGCCCTGGAAGCGGACGACGATCGGAGAGGCCGTCTCACCGACACCGAGGTCATAGCCGAGCAGGTTGCCGTACTGGCTCTCCCACGACGTCGGGAACGCGCCCGTCGTGCCGCGGAACGGCCGCTTGACGACCGTACCGCCCTGGTTCAGGACGACGTTCATCGTCCAGCCCTGCTCCGCGAGGCTCGGACCGCTGTCCGCGCGCAGGCCGAGCACCTCGAAGGACTCGGGGTGCGAGAGCCAGCACGAGGACGATGCCGTGATGGAGTCCGGACGGCGCAGGACCGTCGAGTTGAAGAAACCCGACGCGACGCTGAGGTGCTGGATCGAGTCGCCGGGGTTCCCCGTGTTGAACGGCTCGACGAGGGACCGCAGGCCCTCCTGCGTGATCGTCAGCGGGCTCCCAGGACCGTCCTCGACGCGCACGAGACCGCGGCTGCCATCGCCGCCGCGCGAGCCCGTCGGGTTCGGCGTGGCGACGGCCCAGAAGGCCGTGCCACCCTGGCCGCCGCGCACGTCGAAGCGTGTGCCGCCAGGCAGGATGTCGACGATCGGAGCGCGCACGAGGATCGCACCGCCCGCGCCGCCGCCACCGGCCATCGCGTACTGACCGAAGTTGCTCGCCGGCTGAGACGAGAGCGAGCTGCCGCCCTGACCGCCGCGCGCTTCGAGGCGCCCGTCGATGTCGATGCGCTTGCCCGACATGAGCTCGAGGGCACCGCCCCCGGAGCCACCGGCCGCGCCGCTGTGGTCGTACCACTCGCGGAACTGCGCCGGCGTACCGAAGAGGAAGAACCAGCAGTTGTTGCCGGCCGAGGGCGGGTCGCCCTCGCTGAGCGTCATGTACGGGTGGTTGCCGCCGCCGCCGCCACCGGCGCCGCCGCGCAGGTGACCTTGGTCCCAGCGCAGGAGGCGGACGTTGTAGCCCGCGTTCGTCGAGTTGGCGGCTTCGATCGCGAGGGCCGTGTTGTCACCGGCTGCGCCGACCGCGCCGCTGAGGGCGGTGGAACCGCCCGTCGTCGGGAACTGGATCGTGGGACGGTCGGGGCTCGGCTGGGAAATACCCGCGGAACCCGCTTGAACGTACGCACCGCCGCCGCCCGGGCCGCCCATCTGGAGCGACACACACGAGTCGTTCAGCACGCCGTTCGGGTGGACGCCGACGTTCCAGCCGAGCTGGCCGTTGCTCCCGTTGATCGCGGTCGTGAGCGCCGTCGGGTAGGTGTTGGGGAAGCGCGCCCCACCGCCACCGCCGCCGACCGTGCCGCCGCCGACCCCTTGGCCGGGGCGACCGTCGCGCACCGCGCCAGGGTTGGCGAGGCCACCGATCCCGCGGATCGGAGCCGACGCCGTGAAGTCCGCGCGGTCCGCACCGCGGCCGCCGGCGCCCGCGCCCGGACCCTGGGTCTGGGGCGTCTGACCGCCCGCGAGGCGGGAGTCGTGCTGGCCAGCGCTGCTGCCCGAGGCATCGATGAGCGAGCCGGGGGCGATGTCGATCGGACCGCGCACGACGAGGCGCGCGGGGTTGGCGCCGCGGAGCACGAGCTGAGCGCCCGCCTCGACGACGAGGCTCGCGAACTCGAACACGCCGTCGGTCACCGTGATGAACTGCTGACCCGGGTAGTTCGGGGTCGGCGTGTTCGCGATGATGTCGACCTCGCGGCGCAGGTTCGGGTTGCCGACGATGCCGAGGGACAGCGGGAACTCCTGGCTGTCCGTGCTGAGCGTCAGGGTCGTGCCCGCGGGGACGCGCAGGTCACCGAAGCGCCCAGAGCCGCCGGTGAACGCCGGACCGAGGAAGCGCTCGCTGCCCGACGAGTCGGACCAGGTCGCGCCGCTGCGCGACACGTCCTCGCGCGCCGTCGTCGCGAACGTCTCGGGGCCGTCATCGGGCAGCGTGATCGCTTGGAAGGAGCGGATTTCCGGGATCGCGGCGCGCACACCGCCGCCGGTGGCGGTGAGCACCGGCTTGTTCGTCAGGTCGACGACCTGCTGCGGGACGCGCATCACGATGAGGCGCGGCGCGTTCGGGTCCTCACCCGCCGAGGGATAGGGCTCGCTCGGCGTGAACGTGAGCGTCGTGGTGAGCGTCGCGCCGTCGATCGCGAACTCGTAGGAGCCCTGCACGGCGCGGCGATCCCCCGACGACGACGTCGTGAGGTTGCCGTCGCGGTCGAACTCGACCGCGACGAAGGGCGACGTGAGGGTCGAGTTGTCCGCGAGCGTCGCGACGTTCATCAGCTCGTTGAAGCGGAAGACGACGGGGGAGTCGCGGAAGATGTTGTTCAGCAGCGGGCCGGTCAGCGGCAGCGTCACCGTGCGGAAAGTCGCCGGATCGCCGTTGCCGTCGTACGTCGCGACCTGTACGAGGTCGATCTGCACGCGCGGGTTGCCGGGCACCGGATCGGTGACCCCTTCCGAGGTCAGCACCGTGCACTGCAGGCGACTCTGGTTCGGGTTGCCCGCGACACTCGTGATGAACGGGCCGCCGTCACCCTGGGCCTCGCCCGGGATGAGGACCTCGTACGAGGTGTTCGCGACGAGCGAGAACGCGACGCCGCCCCCGCCGAACACGATCCCCGGGCGGAAGATCGCGCGGCGCGGATCGAGCGGGTCGATGATGTACTGGCCGTCGGGCGAGGTGCCGTTCGACACGTTCACGACCTGGAAGGTCGCGGGTCCAACGGAGCTCGGGTTGAGGGGCTCCGAGAACAGCACCGAGAATTCGCTGTTCTGGAAGACGTTGACGATGCCGCAGGCGACTTGGGTGCCTCCTTGGCCATCCGTGCACGCGAGGGAGCACGACTGGACGTAGAGGGCGCCCGAGTTGGCGCCGGAGCTCGTCCGGGAGCAGCTCGCGGCGAGGAGGAGCGGCAGCGCCAGCCCGGCGCCCAGGAGCCACCGGTGGGGGACCCGGCGCGGGTCGGACTTCGGCGGGGTGCTGAAGGTCGTCATGGATTCGAGCGGTGCGACGGAGAGGACCCCAGGGGCCGCCTCCGGGGTCGGGGGGAGGGACGATAGTTTGCCGCGGCGGTCGCCGTTGCCAAGGGCTTTTGTCCCACGAGGCGCGGCATGCGCCCCGCTCCCCCACCGAGCTTGGCACAATCCGTGCCGGACAGAGGCCTGCGCGGCCGGTCGCGGGTGAGCCCCGGGCCCCCGCGCACCGCCTCCCAGAGGGGCCTCCGCCCCGCCCTACCACCCGATGCAGGCCCGCCCGGTGCGCCCTCCGCTACCCGCCCTCCCCGTCCTCCGTGCGAAGTCGCACACCTCCGTGTGCGGTTCCCGCCACCGCTGGCTCGTCCCCCTGGTGGCCCTCCCCCTTGGGCTCGGCCTCGGAGCGTGCGAGCGCGGGGCCGCCCATGGCGACGGAACGGCGGCGGGTGGACCGAGCGCTGCCCAGGTGGACCCCTACACCCTCGTACCGCAGGGCCTGCCCGTCTCCGACGTGGCCCGCCAGGAGATCGCGGACCTCGTGGCGCTCCTCCAGCCGCTCGACCCGACGCTGACGAGCAACCACCACGACGAGCAGTACTGGCGCGAGAAAGCGCGCATCGAGGCGCTCGAGCGGCGCGAGAAGGAGGTCGGCTGGGCGGCGCTGCACGCGTTCTGCAACTACCCCGAGCGCGACTTCAAGGTGAAGCGCACGCTGCTGCGCGTCGGCGCGCGCGCGGCCCCGGAAGAAGCCAAGGGACTGCTCGAGGCGCTGACGTTCACGTACGGCTTTCCGATCGAGGACCGAACTGAGGCTTGCCTCTTGTTCGCTGAGGTCGCACCCGAGCGCTACATGGAGCTCGCGCGGCCGTTCCTCGTGCGCCGTGGGGTCCTGCGCGAGACGCTGCCCGACGACGAGTTTCTTGTGAAGGGCTGGGTCAAAGCCTGCGAGGTCAGCGGCGCCAGCGCGTCGGAAGTGATGGCCGACGTCGCGACGAACCTGATGATCGACGGCTACGCGCGGGTGGTGGCGCTGCGCTCGCTCGGCCGCGGCGCTCAGACGCCGGAGGCCCGCGGTGCGCTGCAGACGTGCCTCGTCGAGTCGCTGGGCGATGGTTTCATCCGGCGCGTCGCGGCGCAGGAGATCCTGAACGCCTTCGCGCGCGAAGACGCGTGCGCGCTCCTGCGCGAGGTGTTCTCGCGCGAAGCCGACCCCGCGATGGCGACCTTCCTCGACGAGCTGCTGCAAGAGCGCTGTCGTTGAGGCGCACGCGCGCGTTGGGGCCTCTGGAAACACCGCGGCGGCGGGAGGGTGTGTGACTTCCGGCGGCGCGGTTCAAAACCCAGGGCCAGCGGGAGCAGAAGATTGCGGCGACGGTCCAGAGGTTGCCGTCGTTCGACGTGTTGCCGAGGGCCGCGAGGCCGAGCGGCTGCGCGAAGTCCGCCGCGACGGCGTCGCTGAGCGCGGCGTCGAAGGTCGGGTTGCTCGCGAGACCGGTGTACGCGCCGTTCTTGTTGTCGAAGGAGATCACGTCACCCTCGTGGTTGATGAAGAACGCGCGGTTGCCGGTGCGGCCCTGGGTGATCGGCCACGCGTACGCGCACCACATCACCTCGGCGTTGCTGCTGCCCCAGGCGCCGATGTCACCGGCGTTCGTGCCGCCGGCCGCAGCCTCGGCGTACGCACCCGTCGCCGCCGCCGGGTCGACGTTGTCGTCCGGCAGGAAGATCTTGAAGAGGTAGCCCTGACGCTCGACGCAGCCGTCGCCCGCACCGTCGGCCTGGATGTTGCCGAAGGCCGTCGCGAGGTAGGCCGGCGTGAGGCGGTTCGCGCTGATCGCGGGCGAGAGCGTCGCCTGGTCGAACTCGCGGAGGTTCGCCGTGCCGGCGAGCTCCCCGAAGAAGCAGTACTCGCCGCCGCCGTCAGCGTCGGTGTCCACGGCCGACGAGGCCTGGACTTGCTGCTGCGCCGCCGCGATCGAGCGCAGCGTCGCGATGGCCGCGTTCTCGTTCGCGGAGATGCGGGCGGTCATCAGGCGCGGAATGGCGACCGCGGCGATGATCGCGATGATGGCCACCACGATCATCAGCTCGATGAGCGTGAAGCCTGCCTTGGAGTGATTTCGATTCATGTGTCTCCTGGTCCTTCGCCGCCGGGGCGGCGTACTGAGAGGGTCTCTCCCCTCCCGCGAGCCCGCGGAGGGTCCTTGAAGGTTTGGTTCCGTCTTCGTTTAGGGTCCCCTCCGTGGGAACCGTGCACGGTCGCCGGCTCTCGCCGCCGACTTGGGGTGTATCGAGCCCCCCCAGCGCGCCCCTTGAGTGAACCGTCCGTTCCTCGTTCAGGATCTCGTCTCGACACACCACGACAGAGAGCGCGGTTGTTCCTCCGCGCCAAGAACGCGCGGTACGCGCCCCGCAACGGGCGTCCTGGCACAGGAGCGAGATCAACTCGACGCACACGCGCGCGCCGCGGTCGTCGTTTTCACACTCTCGAACGCACGACGCCGACGACCGCTCATGCAGCCGTCGGCGTCGCGCTGGATGTTCCGCGCCCCGTTCGGGCGCGCGCGCTCAGGCGCCGCCCGAGAGCTTGCCGACCATGTCCAGAATTGGTGCGAAGATCGCGAGCACGACGCCACCGACGATCACACCCATGAAGGTGATGAGCAGCGGCTCGATCAAGCTCGTCAACGCCTTCACCTGGGCCTTGACCTGGCCGTCGTAGAACTCGGCGATCTTCTCGAGCAGGGTCTCGAGTGCGCCGGTGCGCTCGCCGATCGCGATCATGCGCACGACCATCGGCGGGAAGACCGGTGCGTCGGCCAAGGGCTCGGAGAGCAGGTTGCCGTTCCGGACCGCATCGCGTGAGCCGAGCACCGCGTTCGACACGACCTGGTTACCCGCGGTGTTGGCGACGATGTCCAGCGTCGACATGATCGGCACGCCGGAACGGATCAGAGTCGCGAACGTGCGGCTGAAGCGCGCGAGGCAGACCTTCTGGAACAGCGAGCCGAACACGGGCAACTTCAGGAAGAGCCGATCGAAGAGCAGCTTGCCGGGCTCGGTCTTCTTGAAGCTGATCAGGCCGAACGCGCCGACGATGCCGCCGGCGACCAGCGCGATGATGTTCGCGCGCATGAAGTTCGAGATGTCGAGCACGAACTGCGTGATCGCAGGCAGCTCCGCCTCGAGCTGCGAGAAGACGTTCTCGAACGTCGGTACGACGCCGATCATCAAGAACGCGGTGATGCCGATGACGAGCACCATCGAGATGATCGGGTACGTCATCGCCCCCTTGATCTCGCGCGACAGCTCTTCGCTCGCCTCCATGTAGTCCGCGAGGCGGTTCAAGATGATGTCCATCTGACCCGAGATCTCGCCGGCCTTCACCATGCTCACGTAGAGGTGGTTGAACACCTTCGGGCATTGCTCCATCGCTGCGGAGAGGTCTGAGCCGCCGCGTACGGATTCGACGAGCTTGGCCAGCGCGGCTTTCATGCCCTTCGAGTCTGCCTGGTGCGTGAGCACGTCGAGCGACTCGAGCAGCGAAAGGCCGGCCCCCACCATGGTCGCGAGCTGACGGGTGAAGATCACGACCTCGCGGCGTTTGGCCTTGAGTTTGACCTTACCTGTCGTGGTCGCGACCGCTTGGGTCGCCCCTTTCTTCTTGCCCTTGGCGCCGGCCTCGTCGAGCTTCAGCACGACGAGGTTCTGACGGCGGAGCTCGGCGACGGCGTCCGCCTTCGTCTCCGCGGAGATGGTCCCCTGCACGGTCGCCCCGGCCGGGTCTTTCGCTGCGTACTGGAATTCAGCCACGTGATCGAGCGATGTTCAGGGTCTCGGATCAGTTGTCCAGCGTGACACGCAGGACCTCTTGGATGGACGTGATGCCGCGCATCGCGTTGAGGAGCGCCACACGGCGCAGTGTGAGCATACCCTCGATGACGGCTTGCTCCTTGAGTTTGTCCTTGGACGCACCCTCGACGACCATGCGCCGAAGCTCTTGCGTCATCGGCATCGTCTCGACGATCGGGAAGCGGCCTTTGTAGCCGCCCGAGCAGCGCGGACATCCCTCACGGTTCGCTTCGAAGAGCTTGAAGCCGCGCTGGAAGTCCTCGTCGACGAAGCCGTGAGCGCGGAGCTCACCTTCGACCGGGTTCTCGACCGGGAGCTTGCAGTGCTCGCAGAGCTTCCGCCCGAGGCGCTGAGCCACGATGCAGAGTACGGAGCTGGACACCATGAACGGGTCGATCCCCATGTCGACGAGACGCGTGATCGTCGCCGCAGCATCGTTCGTGTGCAGCGTCGAGAGCACGAGGTGTCCCGTGAGCGCCGCCTTGACCGCGATGTCCGCGGTCTCGCGGTCGCGGATCTCACCCACGAGGACGATGTCTGGGTCCTGACGCAGGATCGAGCGCAGCGCGCCGGCGAACGTCGTACCCCGTTTCGGATTGACCGGCACCTGCGCGATGCCGTCCATGCGGTATTCGACCGGGTCTTCGACCGTCGTGACGTTGACCTCGGGTGAAGCGACCGCCTGTACACACGAGTAGAGCGTCGTCGACTTACCCGAACCCGTCGGTCCCGTCACGAGCAACATGCCGTAGGGCGAATCGATCGCGGTCTTGATGTCCTGGTAGGCCTTGGGCTCATAGCCCATGGTCTCCAGCTTCATCGCCATCGAACCGGTGTCGAGGATTCGGATGACCGACTTCTCGCCGCCGACGACGGGCAGCACGCTCAGACGGAAGTCGATGTTGCGGCCCTGGAAGCGGATACGGAACTTGCCGTCCTGCGGCTTGTGACGCTCTGCGATATCGAGGCTCGCGAGGATCTTGAGACGCGAGGCGAGCGCCGGAAGAATCGCCTTCGGCGGCGTCATGATCTCGCGCAGACGTCCGTCGACGCGGTACCGGACGCGACCCGACTTCTCGCCGGGCTCGATGTGGATGTCGCTCGCCTTGGCTTTCAGAGCGCCGAGGACGATCGCGTTGGCGAGCTTCACGGCAGGCGCGTCTTCGCCTGCCTTGTCGGAGGTCCCCTCGATGTCCTGGGTTTCTTGCTCGGCTTCGTCTTTGACCTCGAGCTCGGACTCCTTGGCGACCTCGTTGACGAGTTTGTCGACCTTGCCTCTGCCGCCGTCGAGCACTTCATCGAGCGCCGCGGCGATCATGACGCTGTGCGCGAAGAGCGGTCGCACGTGACAGTGCGTCAGCCGCTTGAGGTCGTCGAAGAGGAGCACGTCGAACGGGTCCGAGACCGCGATCGTGAGGACGTCCCCGTTCTTCGAGATCGGTAGGAACGAGCGCTGACGGCAGAGCTCCCCCGACACAGCCTCGACAGCGCTGCTGTCGGGCTTGACGCGCTTCAGATCGATCGGGGCGACCCCTGCGGAGCAGCCCATGACCTCCAGCAGCGCGCTGTCGGAGAGCTCTCCGTTGCCCAGGAGCGTACGGATCGGGTCCTGATCCCCCTTCGACGCCGCTTCGAAAGCCTCGGGGGTAACGAGCCCCTCAGCGACTAGGAGCCGCTTGATCTTCGGCGAGACCTTGACCATCAGGCGGCCCTCACGGAGTTGCGCAGCTCGCTCGGGTCGGACAGCTCGCGCTCGGCGTCCTTCAGTCGCACGCGCCCTTCGTTCACGAGACGCGCGAGGGACTGCGACATGGTCGTCATCCCGAGGCGTCCCCCAGTCTGGATGTGCGAATACATTTGGTGGGCTTTGCCGTCGCGGATGAGCGCGCGGATGCCGGGTGTCGCAAGCATGATCTCAGCCGCCATGACACGGCCTTCCTTGCGTGCGCTAGGCAGGAGCTTCTGCGAGAACACAGCCTCCAGAGTGAACGACAGCATCGTGCGCACCTGCTCCTGCTGGTACGCGGGGAAGACATCGATGATCCGGTTGATCGTCTGCACGCAGTCGGACGTGTGCAGCGTGCCGAACGTCAGGTGGCCCGTCTCCGCGAGGGTCAGCGCCGCTTCGATCGTCTCGTGGTCGCGGAGCTCGCCGACGAGCACGACATCGGGGTCTTGACGCAGCACGCTCCGCAGCGCGTTCTTGAAGCCTTTGGTGTCCCCGCCGACCTCTCGCTGCGTCACCATGCAGTTCTTGTGGACGTGCGTGAACTCGATCGGATCCTCGATCGTCACGATGTGGTCCTGGCGCGTCCTGTTGATGAAATCGATCATCGCCGCGAGCGACGTCGACTTACCCGAGCCCGTGACCCCGGTGACGAGCACGAGGCCCTGGGACAGGTTGCAGATGCGCTCGCACACATCGCGCGGCATCCCGAGCGCCTCGAAGTCCGGGATCGCCGTGGGGATGAGTCGCAGGACGCATGCGACGGCGCCCTGCTGATAGAAAGCGTTCACACGGAAGCGCCCGTACCCCTCGAGGCCGAATGAGCAGTCGAGCTCGAGGTCGCGGTCGAGTCGCGCAATCTGGTCCGACGTGAGCACGCTCGTCGCGAGCCGCCGGGTCGTCTCGCCGTCGAGCGGGGGGTGCTCGACCGGCAAGAGCGTGCCGTGTACGCGGATGCGGGGCGGGCTGCCGACAGAGACGTGGAGGTCGGATCCACCCTGGCGCACGAGGAGCGCCAGGAGTTCTTCCATGGTGATCATGGGCGGTGGCTCGGTGGGGACGGTTCGGGGACCGATCCGTCCTTCGACCACCACCGCCCTCGGACCTGAGCCGCAGGGGGGCGATCCGCACCGCGCCCCCCCGGAATAGGCCCCTGGAGGCCCCTCCTCAGTCGTCCGCGTGCACTTTGGCGATGGCCGCCAGGACCTTCTTCTGCTCGACTGCGGGCAGCGGCCGGTAGTGCGCGAACCGCAGCGTGTAGTGCCCCTGGCCCGCCGTCTGGGACTTCAGCTCCCGGTGGTACGTCTGGAGCGCGGCGAGGGGCACCTCTGCCTCGATCCGGGTCACTTTGCCATCCCCCTCCGCCTCCTGGTGGAGAACGTGGCCGCGCCTGTGGCTCGTCAGGTCGCTGAAGATCGCGCCGGCGGTCTCGGTGGGCGCGTGGACCTCGACGTGCATCAGTGGCTCGAGCAGCGCGGGCGCCGCCTTCTCGAAGGCATCGCGCAGCGCCCGCGCACCGGCGATCTTGAAGCTCGCTTCGTCGGAGTCGACGTCGTGGAACTTGCCGTCGTAGAGCTCGACCTCCAGGTCCACGACCTCGCCGTGGCACAGAATGCCCTGGTGGCAGAGCTCGCGGACGCCCTTCTCGACGGCGGGGATCAGGTTGCGCGGGATCGCCCCGCCGACGACGCGGTCGACGAAGACGACCCCGGAGCCCTCAGCGCCCGGACGCACGCGCAGGTGACACTCACCGAACTGACCCCGGCCGCCGGATTGTTTCTTGTGCCGATGGCTGCCTTCGGCGGGCTTCGTCACGGTCTGGCGATACGAGATGCGCGGCAGGTGTGTGTCGACATGCACACCAAAGCGCCGCGCGAGGCGCGCCAGCATCACGTCGACGTGCAGATCGCTCATGCCCGAGACGATGAGCTCGTGGGTCTCGGGATCATTGCGCATGTGAAACGTCGGGTCCTCTGCCTCCAGCTTGTGGAGCGCTTCGCCGACCTTCTGTTCGTCCGCTCGGCTCTTCGGCACAACCGCGAGCGAGACCGTCGCTGTCGGCACCGTGGGGGTCGGCACGCGCACAGGCTCGTGACCAGCGTGAGCAAACGGCGCCCACGTCGCGAGGTGCTCGACCTTCGTGAACGCGACGATGTCACCGGCGGTCGCTTCGTCGAGCGGCTCGCGGTGTTTGCCGACCATGCGGAAGAGACCGCCCATCTTCTCGCTCCGGGCGCCTCCAGCGCCGACGAGCAAGTCGTGCGCTCCGAGGCGCCCCCGATGCACTTTCGCCAGGCAGACCTTGCCGAGGTGCGGGTCGGTGCGCACCGCGAAGACGGTGCCGCTGAGGTCACCGTCGACCGGGATCGGGCGGCCGTCGAGGTCCAGCGCAGGCACTGCGACCGGGCACGGCGCAAAGCGACGGAGGTACTCGATCACGTTCGGGATGCCGACCCCCGTCACGGGATTGCACACGAGGATCGGCACGAGTGTGCCGCGCGCGATCGCGTGGGGCACGTGCTCGTCGAGCTCGGCTTCGGAGAGCTCTTGGGTCTCGAGATAACGCGCGAGGAGCTGCTCGTCGGAGCACGCGTCTATCACGCGGTCCTTCAGCGGGGCGCACCAGCGGCTCTCGGGATCGCGCATCGTGCGGTGTACGTCGCGGAACTTCGGGCCGCTCGCATCGGGTAGGAGCGCCGGCACACACTCGTCACCGAGCGCAGCGCGCAGCGCCTCGACGACCGCCTCGAAGTCAGCGTTCTCGCTGTCGAGGTGCGTGACGATGAGGGCGCGGCCTTTGCCGAGCTCGCGCGCGGCGCGCATCTTCTGGCGCAGGTTGAACGTGCCGACGGCGCTGGTGCTGACGACACCGACGACGAGCTCCGCAGCGAAGAGCGCGGAGTGCACGTCCGCGACGAACTCCGGGTAACCCGGTGTGTCGAGCAGCGTCCACGCGCGCTCGGCGTAGGTGCACGACACCACGGCCAACGAGAGGGTGTGCTGCTTCTCGTGTTCTTCGGGCTCGGTGTCGCAGATGCTCGTGCGGTCTGCGACGGACCCTTTCCGTGGGGAAGCGCCGAGCGCGTTGGCGAGCGCATCGACCAGCGTGGTCTTGCCCGCAGAGGGATGTCCTACGAACGCGATGTTCCTGAGGCTTGTGAGGCTCGACATGGGCGACTCCGCCAGCCCTGGCCCGGGGAACGTACGAACGAATGAACAGACGCAGCAGACGTGGGATGGGGACCGAGACCGGCGAGCCGATTGTAGGCACGCAGGAGGAGAGTGGCTGACCCCCAAAGCACAGCGCCCACCGCGAGCTACGCACGAGGTCGTAGCTTGCGGCGGGCGCCTACGCAGCTGTTCGCAGACATCAGTCGCCGCGCTTGTGCACGACGACTTCGACGCGGCGGTTCTTCGCCTTGGCGTCTTTGCTGTCACCCTTGGCGACCGGCATGTACTGGCCGTGCCCGACGACGACAAAACGATCGTCCGGAATGCGCCCCTCGGTGACGAGGAAACCGAGCACCGTCATCGCGCGCGCCACGGAGAGCGCGCGGTTCGACTCGAAGGTCGACTTCTTGATCGGGTCGGTGTCGGTGTGCCCCTCGACGTAGAACTTCGCGTCCTTCGGGAACTCGGACAGGAGGCGCTTCGCCACTTTGCGCAGCGCATCCTGGCCGCTCGCCGTGAGCGTCGCTTTGCCCGAAGCAAAGGTGATCTCCGCGGGCATCGAGAACACGACGTTGTCGCCGCGGCTGCCGTAGGTGATGCCCGCTTCGTCGAGCTCGGGGAAGTTGATGTAGCCCGTCTGCTGCGGCGCGCTCGCGGGCACGGTGGCCGGCGGAGCCGTCGCCGAGCGCGACAGTCGATCGTTCAGGTCCTGTTTCTCGAGGCTCAGCAGGTCGATGCGCTCCTGGAGCTCGACCTTCTCCGCGCGGAGCATCGAGATCTCGCGGTCGCGGTCCTGCACGGCGAGGCGCATCTGCGCCTCGGAAACGCAGCCGGTGCCGGCCAGCCCGAGGGCGAGCGCAGCGAGCGCGGCTCGCGGTTGGTGGAATCGTCTCATGGGTCCCCCCTGTGTGCGCGGCCGAGGGGGCCGCCGGTCGGAAGTGTTGGGTAGGGTCGGTGCTGTGCCCTGCCGCGCTCCGGGATCCCCTCTCGATCCCGGTGGGGCTCACAGGCCCCACGGCAGGTACGCTGCAACATCCTTCCAAGCCAGCAGCACGATTCCAAGGCCGAGGGCGAGGTAAGGCCCGAAAGGCAGGTACTGCCCGAGGATCCTCGCGACCCGGACCGTGTGCCCGAGGCCCCGCCGGTGACCCCGGCTCACCCCGCGGCGGTGTGTCACCCAGGCGAATCGCAGCATGTTGAGCACCCCGAAGATCGAAGCGACGAACACCGCGATCAGCAGCGCGACCAGCACCCCACCGGGGCCGACGAACGCTCCCCCGGCCCCCATCAACTTCACGTCGCCGAACCCCATCGCGTCCTTGCCGTAGGCCCGCGAGCCGAGCCAGCCGATCGCGTAGAGCACCCCGGCCCCGACCGCCATCCCGGCGAAACACCCGAGCAGCGCCGCGACGCCATCGACGGGCCCCTCCCCCGCGAACCAGCGCGCGACGGCCGTGTCGGCGTGCAGGGCCGGCACGGCGAAACATGCGATCGGCGCGACGAACATCCCGCCCTTGCTGACCTGATCGGGGATCTCGAAGCGCTCGAAGTCCACCGCCGTCGCGACCAGCAGCGCCGACAGCCAGATCGAGCGCACCGCCAGGAGCCCGAGCTCCGTGTGCGGCGTCAGGAGCGCCGCGGTGAGCCACAGGGCCCCGTTGACGATCTCGACGAGCGGATAGCGCCAGTGGATCCGGGCGGCGCAGTGGCGGCAGCGGCCGCGCTGCAGGACCCACGACAGCACCGGTAGGTTCTCGCGCCACGTGAGCTGGGTCCGGCACTTCGGACAATACGAGCGCCGGGGATGGAAGACCGATTGGTCCTCCAGCGGGAAGCGGTGGATGCAGACGTTGAGGAACGAGCCGACCGCGAGCCCGAAGAGGGTCCACCAGGTGAGCACGAACGTGGGCGACAGGTCGGGCATCTCGGAGACTGGATCGGCCGATCGGAGCGCGGAGCGTGATGCGACATTCGGGTCAATCCGGACTCCACGCCAGGTGGACCCGGTCGACGAACGGCGGATCCCAGCGCGGCGTGGGCTCGGCGGGGCCCCCGGGGGCCGGCTCGAGGGTCAGCTCGACCGCCAGGCGACAGGGGCCCGGCTCCGCCTGCTCCCAGGGCACGTCGGTGAGCAGCCCGCGGGGCACCGCGGGCGCGACGGGCAGCTCGCTCGGCGCGAAGAGCACCCGCCAGCGCCCCTGGCCGCCGCCCCCGACCGCCGCCTGCTCGCGCCAGCGGCCGACCTGCTGGCGGCGCGGGAGCGGGCTGCTGACGATCGAGAACACGAGCGGCTCCACGAGGACATTCGCGAGCGGCGGGTCGATCTCGAGCGCAGAGGCGCGCCGCGGCGGTGTGCGGAAGGCCGAGCGGAAGTCGGTCGCGAAGTCCCCTTCGCCGAGGATCCAGAGCTGCTCGGCGGCCTCCGGAGCGAGGCGCACCTCGCCGACCCCGCGCACGCGGCCCCCGGCGACGAGCAGGAGCGGCCCGTCGAAGTCGAGCACCCCATCGACGACGAGGTCGCCGCCCGCGACGATCACGGTCCACGCCGGGGACTCGGCCTCCGCGGCGGCGAGGAACTCGGTCAAGGTGCGTGGCACCGCGGTGCGGCCGAGCGGCGGGAACATCCGCGGCGCGCCGCCGCCGGTCCGGCGCACGAGGCGCCCAGCGAGCTCGACGCGGCCCTGCGCGCGCAGGACGACGAGGCCTCGCTCGGGCAGCACACACTCGCGCTCCCGCGGCAGCGTGAGCCGCACGGCGTGCAGATCGGCGGACGGGAGCGGCGCCCCGCCGAGCTCGACCCGCCCCGCCGCGCCCGAGCCCGCAGCGCGCGGATAACGCACGCGCACGCGGCCGTCGTCCGACCAGTACGCCGTACCGTCGGAGCCCTCGACGACCAGCGGGACCGCTTCGTCATCGTCCACGAAGTCGAGGTCGAGCTCGTCCGGCTCCCCCACGCGGAACCGCAGCCCGGTCGGGGTCCCCGCGAGCCGCCGCGCGACGGGGAAGCCGCGGAAGTCCGTCAACGAGCCGGGCCGGCCCTGGAAGTGCAAGGTGTAGCCCCCAGCGGGCAGCGTCGACTCGAAGTGCACCGCGAGCAGCGCGCGGGTCTCGTTGCGCCCTGCGACCTGCTCGTCGTCGAAGTTCTGCACGAGCTCGAGGCGCACGCGGCGCGAGACATCGAGGCGCGTGTCCTCGGGCTCGACGCGGAAGTCCTCGTCGAAGAGCGACGTCGGATCGAGCGGTTCACTGCAGCGCAGCCAGAGCGGCGCCCCCGGCGCCAGCGGCGGCCCGAGCGCAAACCCCGGGTCCGTCGGGCGCACCTCGATCGGCTTCCCGTAGCCGGGCGTCGCGTCGTAGAAGAGGAACCCCTCCTGGTCGCGCGGCACGACCTCCAGCGGCACGCTGACGGTCGCCCCGAGCCAGCGGCCGTCGCGCGCGCGCAGCGCCGCCGCCGACGGGTACCCGCGCAGCGTCAGCGTCAGGCGCTCGCCAGGGCGGAAGCCCCCGTCCCCGAGGTCGCGGGCACGCACGGGCGCGGGCGAGAACTCGAGCTGGCGCCCGTCGACGCGCCACGTGCCCTCCGCGAGCCGGCCATCGGACGCGCGCAGCTCGGCGGCGAGGCGCGTGACCGAGCCCGGGTCGAGCGGCGCATCGAAGAGCACCGTGACCTCCTCGTTGAGTAGGAGCCGCTCCCCCGCCCGCGGCTCGATCGCGACGATGCGGAGCACGTCGGGTTCATCCGCCCGCGGGGCGCAGGCCGCGGCGGCGAAGCCAACGAGGGCGAGGGCGAGAGCGTGGCGCACGTGGCCATTCCAGCAGGGTCACCCCCCGTGGTGCCAGGCCCTCCCGGCCGCCTCTGGCCCAGAAATGCCCGGCGGGCCGGCACACGGCCAGAGCCCCCCCAACAGGCGGGGGCCGGGCATGCAGCGCATGCCCGGCCCCCGCTTCCCCTACCGGGGCGAATCAGAAGCGGAACGGGATCCGCAGGTAGTCGACCGCGGGACGCGGCGCTGACAGGTCGATGCCGGTCGTACCGTTGACGTCCAGGTCGAACTCGACGCGGAAGCGGATGAAGTCCCAGTTGGCCGCGTTGAGCGCCGTGATGTTCGGCGTCATCTCACCGGCGTTCTGCGTGACGCTGTAACGCTGGTCGAGGTCCGGACCGCCCGTGACGGGGTCGATGTTGGTCGCATCGAACGTGATCCGCACCGAGGTGTTGTCGGGGTAGTTGTTGACGATGCCCGCCGCGACGATCTGGAAGAAGTTCGGGATCAGGCCGACTTCGGCGTTCGGGTTCAGGAGCAGGATGGTGTCCACCAGCCCCGTCGCCTGCGGGTCGACCGTGACCTCGAGGCGGTTCTGCACCGCGTCGTAGGCCGCGTCGAGCACCACGAAGTCGAACGTCTCCGTCGGCGACGTCGCGTCGCGCAGGCGCAGGCGGAAGCCCCGCACGAGCGCCGCGTTCTTCTTGTACAGGTCGTCGAGGGCGGTCGCGTCGAGCGTGACCACGTTGCCACCCGTCACGAACGGCACGGTCGTCTGACCGGGCACGATCGAGGCGAAGGGCAACACCGAGGCGAGCGTCGCGACCGACGTGCCCGTGCGCTCGACGACACCGCGCTCCGACGGGGTCGGCGAGGTCTGGTTCGTGCCCCCGAAGGTGAAGTTGACGAGGTTCGTCGAACCATCGGGGTTGCGCCGCGCCTGACCGAGCGCGATCCAGGTGGAAAGCGCCTCCGACTCGTCCCCGAAGAACGGGATCATCTGGTCGGGGGCCTCGTCCGGGCGCAACCAACCGAGCGGCGGCGGGGCCACCGAGAAGGTCACGTCCTTGCCCGTCCCGTACTGGCCGGGGCGGTTCGGGAACTGGATCTGCGTGTTCAGGTTCGACGCGTGGAACTGGATGATGCCGGGGCCACCGTCACCGCCCGCGCCCGGGGTCGTACCGATCGGGTCGGTCGTCGAGCCCGTGTTGCAGGTCGTGAACGACGTGTTGTTCGGCGCGTTGAGGGGCGCGTACTCGAAGCCTTCGAAGTGCGCCAGCGGGATCGCGTCGACCTTCCAGTCGCGCACGCCCTGGGCGTTGGCGCCGCAGCGGTCATCCTTGCCTGCGCCGCCCTGGCCGCCGAGCGCGCTCACCGGACGCATCGGGTGACGGAGCTGAGCCGGGGCGTCCGTGTAGAACGGGGCCGCCTGGTTGAAGCCGGTGCCCTCGGGGGCTTCGGCCTGCACGATGATCGCGTTCGCGCTCGAGAGGACGATGTGACCGCCCGAGCCGCCGCCACCACCGCCGCCGACGCGGTCGAAGAAGATCGTGTTCTCACCGGCGCCGCCGTAGCCGCCGTCCGCCGTGAGGCGCCCGGTGGGGCCGACAGTGATCGTGCCGATCGCGAGGATCTGGATGCCGCCGGCGCCGCCGCCACCACCCGAGCCCTTCTCGTCGCCGCCGATGTTGAAGGGCGTGACCGGGAACTGGTTGGCGTTGACCGCGTCACCGCCCGCGCCGCCGCCGGCGCCGGCCCACACGCGGGTCAGCTCACCGATGATGATGCGCGACGGCTCGAGGACCTGACCACCGCCGCCGAGGACCGGCGCCGTGCGCATGATCCCGAGGAAGTTGTTGTCGTCGAACTGGTCGAAGAACGGGAGCGGGCCGAAGGCCCCGCCCTGCGCGCGCTGCGTCTGGCTGACCGCGCCCGTGCCGCCGGCGCCGCCGGGGAAACCGGGCTCGGCGTCGAAGCCGATCAGCGACTGGCAGCGCACGAACGCACTGCCCGGCTGGAAGAAGTAACGCGTGTCGACGCCGAGGCGACCGCCACCGCCACCCGCGCCGCGGCGCCGGTCGAGGTTGCCCGCGGCGTAGGAGGTCTCACCGCCGCCGCCGCCGAACGCCGCGCGCTGGAAGGCGCCGAAGCCGGGGCCGCCGCGGGGGGTCGACTGGGACGTCAGGAACGAGCCCGTACCGCCGTTGCCACCGCCGGCGTTGCCAGGCGCGCCGGGCTCGGGCTGGTTCGTCGTGTTGAGCGTCTTCACACCGGGGTTGTCACCGCCGTTGGCGCTGACCACACCGTTGATGAGCACGTTGCCCTTCGCGAGGATCGTCGCCGTGTTCGGGCCCACGAACAGCAGCGTGCCGCCCAGCTCGACCGTGAAGTTGTTCACGTCGATGATGCCGTTGATGACGGTCTGGACCTGGCCGAGCTGGTTGCGGATCTGGTCCGCCGCCGTGTCGATGATCACGACCTGGCCGTTCGGCACCACGTAGTCGAAGTTGCCGCCCGGACCGCCGGTGCCCTGGAAGGCGAACGACGGCTGGACGACGCCGCCGCCCCAGTCCGCGCGCGGCTTCGTCGAGTCGGCGAGCAGGTCCTCACGCGAGTTGATGCCGCCGCCGCCGAAGGTGAACTCCTCGAACACCTCGTCCGCACCCTCCGTCGGGTCGGCCGTGCCCGGCGTGTTCACCGTCTCGGAGGTGAGGCGCACGAAGTTGGTCAGGTCCGCTTGGACCGAGTCCCCCGTGAGGTCCTCGAAGCCGTCGCGGACGTTGATGCGCAGGCTCGCGCCCTGGGGCACGATGCCCTCGGGCGTGACGCGCACGGAGGAGCCGGTCGCCGTGCAGTTGTCGAGCAGCTCGACCGTCGACGGCAGCGCGATCCACTGGCCCGTGCCCGCATTGCGGAACTCGAAGCGGATACGCTCGGAGGACACGTTGATCGGGTCCGCCGCGTTGATCGGCTGGTTGAACTGCAGGACCACCGCGAAGCGGTCTTCCGCGCGGCTGTACAGGTTGAGCGGCACGAGCTGCGTGCCGAACGGGAAGAGCTCACCCTGCTGCGTGACGGGGTTCAGGCGCAGGTACTCGCGGTTGTTCGGGTCCCCGCCGAACTCGACGTAAGACGAGCTCGTCGAGTTGAGCGGCACGCCGCCGAGGCCGCGCACGAGCACGGTCGGCGGGCCCGCGACCTGGTCGACGAACAGCTCGACGGGGTCGTTCGAGCTCGGCGTCTGGAAGGACACCGTGATGCCCGTCTCGACAGGACGTCCCGCGGTGTCGCGCACGGTCACCGCATTCGCACCGCCCACGACGACGAGGAAGTACACGCGGCCCTGCTGCAAGCCGCCGTTCGAATTCGTCGCGTTGGTCGGGCAGAGCGGCTGGAAGCGCACCGTCGTCGGATTGACGAGGGAGTACGCACCCAGTGCCGGGATGCCCGTCGTGTCGCTGATCTGGATGGTGTTCGAGTTCACCGAGCTGAAGTCGATCGCCGCACTGAAGCGGATCTCGATCGGTCGGTTCAGCTTCCAAACCGCGCCGCTGACGACGTTGACGCCGTCGACGACGAAGTCCCGGTTGTTCGGCTGGTTGATGTTCGGCGACGTCGACTCGGAGCCGCCACAGCCGGCGAGGCCGAGCAGGGAGCCAGCCAGGCCCAGGGCCGTGAGCAGCGCCGGTGCAGCAGTCGAGCACGTGGCGCGTTGGTGGGTGCGCATGGACGTTCGGGAAGTTCTTGGGGGGAGGCCGCCGGCGTCGGGTCCTCGGGATTCACCCCCGAGGGAGGGGGCACCGGCGGTGGAGGGGTGGATAAGGGTAGGAGAAGGCGGGCTCTGCGGGGTGCTCCGTTTGCCGGAGCACCCCGCGCAGCGCAGCTCACTGGGTCCAGGACAGCGCGAACGCCGAGACCTCGGGGGACTCACCCGTCGCGATGTTCGCGAAGAAGGTGAGGCGGACCTGGTAGAAGACCGCGTCTTCGATCTGGGCCACGTCGGTCTTCCACGTGGAGTCACCCGCGAGGAAGGTCAGGCCCGGGTTCGCGTTGGCGGTGCGGTGGACGTCGAACGGCGGATCGACCGAGTTGTAGTAGTCGCCCCATTGGTCGATCGTGAACCCGTTGATCTGGTAGTCCGTGAACCGTTGACCCGTTGTGGAGGCCGGGTCGATGGGGTTGTCGTCGGGACCGCGGTCGTTGTCCTGGGCGGTGCCGGCACCGGGGATCTGACCCGGGTTCAGGTAGGTGATCGCCGTCGCGCCGCGGAAGGAGACCTCGACGGAGGTCCCGATCGGCTGGTCCTCGGCGCGCGGCTCGAGGGTCGGCGGCAGGTAGCTGCGGCCGCCGAACGCCGGCTCGCCGACGATCGCGGACCGGAACCACACCGAGTGCACGTGGCTGATGCGCACCACGAGGTCGAGCGCACCGAGGTACACCGAGTTGTCGAGGCCGAAGGTCACCGCGCCCGGGATCGTCGAGCCGGGGTTGAAGCCCCCGTTCGCGAGCGTCTCGGTGTCGGGGTCGACGTACTTCGGCTGACCGTTCTGGCGCACACCACCCGTCGTGAAGGCCCGGAAGTAGGGCTTCGAGGACGAGTTCGCGGCCAGGTTGATGTCGAAGCCGTTGATGCCGAGGGCCGAGTCGTCGCGGTAGGTGCGGAACTCGAGCAGCAGCGGGAGACCCGCGGTCTGCGCCTCGTTCGGCGGGTAGAACTTGTTGGGCGCGGTCGGCGGCGTGAGGCCGAGCGCGATCAGGTAGTACGTCGGATCGACCCCACCGTTCTGCGCACCGGCGCGCGAGCGGATGCGCGAGTCGCGCCAGGTGAACGTACGCCGTTCTTCGGGCGGAAGGCCGCGGTTCAGCGGGAACGGCATGACGCGCATGCCGCTCGGCGCGACGAAGAGGTCGGCCGGGTTCACGATGTAACCGCGCTCGCGGGGGTGCACGACCGTCTGCGCCTCGTTGAGGAGCAGGTTGTTCGTGAAGTTGTTCACGAGACCCGAGTTCGGGTACTGCGGGAAGAGGCTACCCGGGTCGATCAACTCGTCCGGAGCCCAGCGCGAGTGCGACAGGCGGATCTCGAACTCATCGAACGCGTCCGCGACGACGGCGCCGCCGGCCGGGGCCCAACCGAGGCCCTCGACGTCGAGGTTGAGGTTCGTCGGGTCGTTGATGGAGAACGCGCAGTCCGCGTAGCGCCAGAGCGTCTGCATCTTCGAACCGAAGTTCGAGAGCGGCGTCACGATGCCGTTCGAGAAGGGCGTGTGGCCCTGCAGCGTCGGCTTCGTGCGGTCGAGGATCACGGTCTGACGGGTGACCGGGCGCGGACGGATGAGCTGCCGGCCGGTGTCGACGAGCAACTGGCCGCCCCACTCGGGCAGCAGTTGCTCTCCCGAGCCCGCGATCGGCGCCTCTTCGTCGATGGCCGTGAAGCGGCTCACGCGGCCGCCGTTGAGCACCGCAGCGGCCGTGGGCTCGATGCGGAACTCGACCTCGGAGAACTGCGACACGACGTTGCCCGCGAGGTCCCGCGGAGCGAACTGGCCGGAGGCGATGTTCAGGTAGTACGGCTCCGACTCACCGAGCACGTGGTTGAGCGGCAGGTCCGGGTTGAACGTGAACTCGCGCAGGTCGACCGTCTGGCCGACGCGCCCGATCACGAACTGCTCCGCGGAGAAGACCCCGTTCGTCGGGGCGGGCGTACGGGTGAGGGTCAGCGAATCGAAGGCCGTGAGCGACCGCGGGTCCATCGGCTCGCTGAAGCGGATGCTGACGGACGACGCCGGCTCGAGGCCCGTCGTCGGGAGCTGCGGGTAGCTGGTCGGACGGGGCAGGACGCGCACGAAGCACGCCTGACGCGCGCCGTCGTCGGCCGGGTCGTAAGCGGACTCGTACGCCGCACCGCCGAAGCCGAAGGTCACCCACTCCTCGGGGCCCGTCCACGCCGGGGGGAACTGCACGAGGCGCACGCGCACGTCGGTCGCAAGGTCACCCGCGGTCGGCACCTGCGCGTCCTGGATGACCTCGGCGAACACGCCGTTCTGCGAGATGACATCGCCGACCTCGGGGGTCTGCGCGCACAGCGTCGAAGCGAAGCGCACCTGCGGCAGCACGAAGATGTCGTCGTCGACCTGCACCGGCGCGGTCACGATCGTGATCGGGTTGCTGCCGATGACCCGCGGGCCGACGCTGTCGGACAGGAAGCCGTTCGACGGGTCGCTGGTGAAGTCGGGGTTGCCGCCGCCGCGGAACGCGCGCAGCACGGGCTGGCCCGGATCCGCGAAGTCGACGGGGCCGTTGCCCGAGGTCGACAGCGGGTGGAACGTCGGGTTCATCAGCACGCGCGCCTGGCCCGCGGCCAGGTTGCGCACCGTCGGGAACTGCAGCCGCAGGTTCGCGCGGTTGACGTCGATGCTGAAGGGGAAACCCGTGCTGTTGATCGGCAGCGGCGGCGAGACGGCGAACGCTTCGATCTCCGACACGGTCGGGTCGATGATGACCCGCGTCGGATAGAACTCGTCACCCGGCAGCCCGTCCAGGTTGGCGAAGGCGCCGTAGTGCACGTCGGGCACGATGCGCGCCTCGAACGGGTTGGTCGGCGGATAACCGGAGAGCACGCGCACGGTCGTGTTGTCGATCGTGCGGGGGTCGATCAGGTCGTCGAACACCACGACGACCGCCGCGTTGCGCGGCACCATCGTGAAGATGCCGACCGTGTTGATGTCGGCGACGCGCAGGGCGGGCAGGTTGTCGGACGCAGCGCGCAGGAGCTCGAGGAACTGCTCGCGCCCGCCACCCGCCGTCGTGTCGTTCACGTTGCGCAGGATGACGAGCTGGTCCTTACCCGTCACTGCGTTCGTGTCGACGATGTACTGGCCACCGATGCTCGTGAGGTTCGGCTCGACGACGAAGGACGACGACATCGGCACCCGCGGCGGCAGCGGCGCACCCGGCGTGAACGGACCGCTGAGGCCGAACACTTCGACGAGGCGGCCGTAGTACGTCACCGAAACGTTGACACGCTGGGCGCGGCCGCCCTGGTGCGGGTCGACGTCGGTGATGACGAACTCGAGCTCGGAGACGTCGAGTCCACCGGGGCCGGTCGGCGCGCTGGTGTCGCTCGAGCTACCGCTGCATGCGGCGAGCCATGCGACTCCGGCAAGGGCGAGGCCCGGCGCAAGGCGACGGGGACTCAGCGCGGAGTCGCGCTTGGGGTTCGGGGCGTGGGGTGACATGGTGGCACGGCGTTGAGGCACCTCGGTCGGTCGAGGGGGGGTCAGTTCGATCATCCTTGGGGGTGCCAGGTACTCGGTGGAAGAGGGTGCGGGTGGTGCCAGGTCGGAGGGAGCGCCGTCTCGGTGCGCCGCGGGGAGGAGGGCTCGGGGCCCGGCACAGGGTCCTGTGACAGACCCGGTGATGGCCCTGATGCAGCTCGTCAGGGACACGAGCCACGGGGCGACGTCGGCGGACGAGCCCGTCGACGGCGACGGGTGCCGACGCCGCGGACGTCCCGAGGCGCGCCCGTAGGCGCCCCCCGCAACGACCCGCGGTCCCTGGGACCCGCGCCACAATGGTAATCGATCCGCGTCGTTCGGACACCCCCCACGCACGGGAGGGCGCCCCACGGCGGCCGGATCGGCGAGCGGGCTCGGCGCGGGCCCCGCCTCCGGGGCCCCGCGGTTGCGGCCCCGAATCCTCCCCAGCGGTTGTCAAACAGCGTCACAGGCGACCCTGGCGCCGCCTGCCTGGGGTTGGGCATGCAAACTCCGTGCCGTGAGGTGGACCAGGCGCGCGACCGGCCCCTGGGCCCCTCCCCCGCCCTGCCATCGGAGCTGCCGCACACCTGGACCCGGGGGCGAAGTGTGCGGAACCGCTCACTGGGTCTGCGGAGGGTCCGGCGCCGGGGCCTCCGACGGCCGCGCGGTCGAGCCGCGCCCGCGGGGGCCGCCCAGGGACGACCCCGGCCGATCGGGCTTCAACGCTCCAGGACGGCGACCGGGTGGACGCCGCGGGCGTCCGTCAGGGTGGCGCCGGGGCCATCGGCCCAGAAGGCGACACTGGCTGGGGCCCGCACCGGCGCCGGGGTGCCGGCGCCCGGCCACCCGGCGCCCGGCCCTGCCGCAGCATCGGCCGCAGGGCGCACGCGCACGGCGACGCCGACGGGCGCCTCCAAGAGCCCCCACGCGGTCTGGAGCCGCACGGGCCCGAGCCCGTCGAGGGCACCGCCGAGGAGCCGCAGGGACGGCGGTCCGAGGCGCTCGACGAGCAGCCGCGCACCGGGCAGGAGCGTCAGCCGTCCCTCCCCCACCCCGATTTCGAGTCGGCTGTCGGCGGCCGCGGTCAGCACGTCGCCGGGGACGGCCCGCGCGCGCTCACCCGGGGCCGTCAAGCGGTGCCCGCCGATCGTGCCCTGCCCCGCGAGGAGGCGCCCCTCGAGGCCCGCCGCGCGCGCGATGCCGCCCGGCCGCAGGGCCGCGAACAGCAGCACGATCGCGAGGGACCACAGCGCCGTGCGCGCCTTCAGGCCCCGCACGGGCTCGCGCGCTCGGACGAGCCGCGTGAGCTCACGCCGCCGCTGGGCGACGAGCTCCTCGACGGCGCGGACGCGCTCGGGGCTCGGCCCCGGGCGCGTCGGCGCCGTCGCAGCGCCCGTCGCAGCGCCCGCCGCAGCGCCCGCCGCAGCGCCCGCCGGGGTTTTCTGCGCGGTCTCCGTCGCGGCGTCCCTCGGTCGTGATTCCATCGCGTCTTCGCTTCCGTCGCCCTCCTCGTCGGCAGACGCGGCGCGCAGCTTGACCTCGCGGCGGGGTCGCGCGCGCGCCGGGGCGCTCGCGCGCTCGCGCGGCGCCGGAGCTCACGCGAGGCGCTGGACCCCAGCCGCGATGCGCGCCAGCGCCCGCCCGCGGCCCAGGAGCTCGACCGCATCGAAGAGGTCGCGCCCGCCGGCCATCCCCGTGAGCGCGCAGCGCAGCGGCTGGAACAGCGCCGGCAGCTTCAGCCCCGCCCCTTGCACCCACGCTTTGGCGCCCTGGGCCAGCTCGGCCGCCGCCGCGGACTCCGGCTGCGCCGTGAGCCACTCCGCGAACCCCGCGAGCGTCGCCGTGCGCGCCGCGTGTTTGCGGGCGCCCTCCTCCGCGTCGCTCGCGTACGGCACCGCGTCATCCGGCGCAAAGAAGTGCGCGATGCGCGCCGGCAGGTCGGAATAGAGCTGGATGCGCTCCTGCTCCCCCGCGACGACGCCCTGGTACCACGCCGCGCGCTCTCCGAGCTCGCGCTCCGTCATCAGGCCCGCGGCGACGACGTACGGCGCGCAGCGCTCGGCCACTAGGGCCAGCGGCTGCTTGCGGATGACCTCGCCCGCGAGCCACTTGAACTTGTCGAAATCGAACACCGCGCCGGCTTTCTGCACGTCGCGCGGGTCGAAGTGCTGCACGAACGTCTCGACGTCGAACAGCTCCGTCGCGCCATCGAGCGCCCAGCCCTGCAGGCAGAGGAAGTTCACGATCGCCTCGCGCGGATAGCCCTTGGCGCGGTAATCGCCGAGCGCCGTGTCCCCGTGCCGCTTCGAGAGCTTCTTGCGGTTCGGACCGAGCATCAGCGGCAGGTGACCGAACTGCGGCGGCGGCGCGCCGAAGGCGCGGTACAGGAGCAGCTGTTTGGGCGTATTGACGAGGTGCTCCTCGCCGCGCAGCACCTCGGTGATGCGCATGTCGATGTCATCGCACACGACGACGAAGTTGTAGGTGGGTCCGCCGACCTGGCGCACCATCACCCAGTCATCCACCTCTTCGTGCTGGAACGTGACGGTGCCGCGCACAGTGTCTTCGAACGTCGTCGCCCCCTCCGGCACGCGGAAGCGCACGGCGTACGGCGTGCCCTGGGCGAGGTGTTGGGCGACCTCTTTCGCGCTGAGGTCGCGGCAGTGCCGGTCGTAGCGCGGCGTCTCCTTGCGCGCCTCCTGCTCGGCGCGCGCCGCCTCCAAGCGCTCGTGGGTGCAGAAGCAGCGGTACGCGTGGCCCGACGCGAGGAGCTCGTCCGCGCGCTCGCGGTGGCGCGCGATGCGCTCGCTCTGGCGGTACGGCGCGTAGGGCCCGCCGACGTCGGGCCCTTCGTCCCACGTGAGGCCGAGCCAGCGCAGCCCCTCGACGATCGCCGCTTCGCTCTCCGTGGTGCTGCGGTCGTGGTCGGTGTCCTCGATGCGCAGCACGAACACCCCACCGCGGCGGCGCGCGGTGGCCCAGTTGAACAGGGCCGTGCGGCAGAGCCCGAGGTGCACGGTACCCGTGGGGCTCGGTGCGATACGGACGCGGACGGAATCGGACATCGGAGTCGCTTGACAGCAGAGGACACGCAGCGGCGCGGCGGACCGTCGCGTCGCGGGGCGGGGATCGGGGGCGCAGAGGATACGCGACGGCTGCCCCGGCTACAGTCACGGGATGCCGACCCCGCCGCTCTCGGACGACGTCCTGCGCCGCGCCCCGAAGGTGCTCCTGCACGAACACCTCGACGGCTGCCTGCGCCCCGCTACGGTGCTGGAGCTGGCGGAGGCCGCGGGTTACGCCGGTTTGCCCGAGGGCGACGCCGAGCGCCTCGGGCGGTGGTTCTTCGAAGGCGCGGACCGCGGCTCCCTCCCCCAATACCTCGAGGGCTTCCGCCACACGATCGCCGTGATGCAGTCGGCGGCGGCCCTGGAGCGCGTCGCGTTCGAGCTCTGCGCGGACCTGGCCGCGGAGAACGTGGTGTATTTCGAGGTGCGTTTTGCGCCGCACTTCCACACGGCCGCGGGGCTCGGCCTCGACGCGGTGATGGAGGCCGTGCTCGCTGGCCTACGCCGGGGCAGAGCTGCGTTCGGCATCGAGTCGGGCCTGATCGTGTGCGCGCTGCGCAACCAGGGCGCGGCGCTGTCGCTCGAGCTCGCGGAGCTCGCTGTGTCGTGGTTCCACCACGGCTGCGTGGGTTTCGACCTCGCGGGTGAAGAGGCTGGGCACCCCGCGAAACACCACCTGGAGGCCTTCCAGCTCGTCAAACGCTCGAACGGCAACATCACGATCCACGCAGGCGAGAGCTTCGGCCCCGAGAGCATCTGGCAGGCCCTCCAGTATTGCGGCGCGCACCGCATCGGCCACGGCACACGCCTCATCGAGGACATCGTCGTGTACGAGGGCAAAGTCATCCAGGTCGGCTCGCTCGCGCGTTACGTACTGGACCACCGCGTGCCGATCGAGTGCTGTTTACAGAGCAACGTGCACACGGGCGCAGTCCGCGAGCTCGCGCAGCACCCGTTCCGGTACTTCCTGGATCAGGGCTATCGCGTGACGTTGAACACCGACAACCGGCTGATGAGCCATACCACGATGACCGACGAATTCCGCGTCGCACACGAGACGTTCGGTTGCGGGCTCGACGACCTCGAGCGAGTCACCGTCAACGCGATGAAGTCCGCGTTCTTCCCCTACGCCGAGCGCTGCCGCGTGATCCACCAACGCGTGCGTCCAGGTTACGCCGCGCTACGGACGGAGCTCGCGCGATGAGCGCCCCGCGCCCCCTCGGCGCGCTCGATGTCGCGCGCCGCGATCCGACGGCGTTCCTCGGCCGCGTC
Source organism: uncultured Planctomycetaceae bacterium (assembly GCA_964402175.1). GTDB lineage: Bacteria > Planctomycetota > UBA1135 > UBA1135 > JAWKUK01. The sequence goes on from CAYOBN010000009.1 coordinate 70,685, forward strand.
GAGCTGCCGGTCATCGAGAGCGACGTCCTGCGCGAGAACCCGCTCGGCGATCCGCACGTGCGCGAAGTGCCGGTCTACGTGCCGCCCGACCACGACGGGCGCGAGCGCTTGCCCGTGGTGTTCCTCCTGTCGGGTTTCACGGGGCGCGGCCATGCGCTCCTCGAATCGCATCCGTGGAAAGCCGGCTTCGTGCGCCAGTGGGACCGCAAAGTGGCGCGCGGCGAGGCCCCGCGCGCGCTGCTCGTGATGCCCGACTGTTTCACGCGCCTCGGCGGCAGCCAGTACGTCAATTCCAGCGCGACCGGGCGCTACGAAGACCACGTCGCCGAGGAGCTCGTTCCGTTCATCCGGGCGCAATACTCCATGCATGACGCGTGCGCCGTCGCGGGCAAGAGCTCGGGCGGCTTCGGCGCATTGCACCTCGCGATGCGCCGACCGGGACTGTTCCGCGCGGTCGGCTCGTTGAGCGGTGATTGCTGCTTCGAATACCCGTTCGCGAACGAGCTGCTCGTCGCAGCGCGTGGACTCTCGCCGCTCGGCGGCGACCCGCGCCGGTTCCTCGCGCGCTTCGAAGAGGGCCACGACCTGTCGGGCGACGCACACGCGGTGCTCAATGTGATCGCGATGTCGGCGTGTTACTCGCCGAACCCCGCGTCGCCGTACGGCTTCGACCTGCCGATGGACGTCGACACGGGCGCGCGGCGCGGTGACGTGTGGCAGCGCTGGCTCGCGTTCGACCCCGTGCACGCTGCGGCGCGCCACACTGCGGCGCTCGGCGAGCTCGACCTGCTCTACCTCGAAGCCGGGGCGCGGGACGAGTTTCACTTGCAGCTCGGCCTCAGGGTGCTCGTGCGCGAGCTCGAGCGCCTAGGAGTGCCCTATGAGCATGTCGAACACGACGGCGGACACTTCGGGCTCGATGCGCGCTACCACGCTGTGTTGCCGAAGCTCGTGGCGGCGATCTCGCCCTGAGGCACGGCGGAAAACACGCAGTACCGAGATCCTGGGGCTCGGAGACAATCGGGAGTGATCGCCTGTGCTCCCGCTCTCTCCCCTCCGTCCCGCGCTGCCGCGGGGCTCTGCGCCGTGCTGCTACTCCCGATCCTCTGCACCCTCTCGTCCTTCGCGACCTCCGAGTCCCCTGCGGTCCCCACGGCGCATCTGCGCGCTGCGCGCTGGCTGTGGCACGACTGGAACGGCGATGGGCGCCTCGACGCGCTCGCTCTCGACGTATACGGGCGGCTCACGCTCGCGGCACAGGACCGCGCGGGTCGCTTCAGCGATGTGACGGAGCTCGCCGGCCTCGGCGAGCTGCACGCGCTCGACGCGGTATTCGTCGACCTCGACAGCGACGGCCGCGACGACCTCGCGCTGCTGACGGCGGAGGGGGCGCTCGCGCTCTACCTGCAGCCCGATCGCGGGCGCTTCCTGCCGATCGAGCCGCCGGCCCTCGGGTCCGGTTACGCGACGCTCGCGGCGCTCGACGTCGACGGCGACGGTCGCCGCGACCTGCACCTGTCCGGGCCGCGCGGCGACGTGCTGCTGCGTCAGACCGGTGACGGGGGGCTCGAGCCGCTACCGCTCTCGACGGCCGCGCCGGGCGCGACGGAGTCCTCGGCGCTGACCTCTGGCGGCGCAGCGAGCAGCTTCGCGCCGCCCGTCGCGTCGCAGGCCCAAGGCAGCGCGTCGTTCGTATGCGTCGGCTCGATCGACGACGTCTCGAGCGGCGCGTGCCTCGAAGCCTCGAGCGTCCCGCAGCTCGGGCGGCTCTATCCGCTCTCGCAAGCGCTTTTCGTCGCGCCGAACGGCGCCGTCGGGCTCGGCACGACCACGCCGGGTCCAAGGCTCGATGTCGCGGGTGTCGCGCGCGCGCAGCAGTTCGTTTCGACGACCAGCACTGGCACTCCGCCGTTCCTGATCTCGTCGCGCTCGGTCGTGCCGCTCTTGAACGCGGACCTGATCGATGGGCTCGATTCGACGGCGTTCCGCGCCGTGGCGACGCTGCTGACGACGGCGGACCTCGAGGACAACGCGATCACGGGGCCGAAGCTCGCCGCGGGCGCCGTGACGGCGGACAAACTCGCCAATGGCGCCGTGGATAGCAGCAAGTTGGCGCCGGGGGCTGTGGACGGCAACGCGCTGGCCTCGGGCGCGGTCACGGCGACGAAGCTCGCGCCCAGTGCGGTCGGTGAAGGAGCGCTCGCCGACCTCGCCGTCACGACGGACAAACTGGACTTCGGCGCGGTGCAGTCGGACAACCTCGCGGACGGCTCGGTCACGGCTGCGAAGCTCGCACCGGGCGCGGTGGGCGCGGGCACGCTCGGCGCCAGCTCGGTCACCTCGGCCGCGATCGTGGACGGCGCGGTCACGGAGGCCGACCTCGCGGCCGCGTCCGTGTCGAGCGCCAAGCTGCAGCTCTCCGCCGTCGGCACGCTGCAGATCCTCGATGGCGCGGTGCAGGGCGTCGATATCGCCGCTGGCGCGATCGGGACGGCGCAGCTCGGGCTCGGTGTCGTGACGGGGGACCGCATCGCAGCGGACGCCGTGGGTGCGAGTCAGCTCGCTGCGGGGGCGGTAGCGACGGACCGCATCGCGCCGGGGGCGGTCACGAGCGATCGCATTGCAGCGGGCGCCGTGACGACGGATCGCATCGCACCGGGGGCGGTCTCGAGCGATCGCATCGCAGTGGACGCGGTAGCGACGGATCGCATCGCGCCGGGGGCGGTCACGAGCGATCGCATTGCAGCGGGCGCCGTGACGACGGATCGCATCGCACCGGGGGCGGTCTCGAGCGATCGCATCGCAGTGGACGCGGTAGCGACGGATCGCATCGCGCCGGGGGCGGTCACGAGCGATCGCATTGCAGCGGGCGCCGTGACCCTCGCGCGCATCGGCGCGAACGCCGTGGATTCAGCGCGTATCGTCGACGGCAGCGTCGACGCAGCAGACCTCGCATTCGGTGCGGTAACGACAGATCGCATCGCACCGGGGGCGGTTTCGAGTGACCGTCTCGCAGTGGACGCGGTGGCGACGGATCGCATCGCGCCGGGGGCAGTTACGAGCGACCGCATCGCAGCGGGCGCAGTGACCCTCGCGCGCATCGGCGCGAACGCCGTGGATTCGGCGCGTATCGTCGACGGCAGCGTCGGCGCCGCAGACCTCGCTGTCGGTGCGGTGACTACGGATCGCATCGCGCCGGGGGCGGTTACGAGCGACCGCATCGCGGCGGGCGCAGTGACCCTCGCGCGCATCGGCGCGAACGCCGTGGATTCGGCGCGCA
>CAYOBN010000009.1:74064-92198 GCA_964402175.1 uncultured Planctomycetaceae bacterium
GCGGGCGCAGTGACCCTCGCGCGCATCGGCGCGAACGCCGTGGATTCGGCGCGCATCGTCGACGGCAGCGTCGGCGCCGCAGACCTCGCCGTCGGTGCGGTCACATCGGCGACGATCCTGAACGGCACCATCACGGGCGCAGACCTCGCCGACGGCTCGGTCGGTGCCGCGGCGCTCGCGCCGGGCGCGGTCGACAGCAGCGCGATCGCCGACGGCTCGCTGCGCGACGTCGACGTCAGCCCCACCGCGGCGATCCAAGGCACCAAGGTGCGCCCCGAGTTCGGCGCACAGACGGTGCGCTCGCTCGCGGGCGCGGTCTACGGCGCGCCCCAGGGGGACCGGGCCGAGCTCGGCGCGGTCGGCGCGCCGGTGCGCGCATTCAGCGGCGGCCTCGCAGGTGAGTTCAACGGGCGTGTCTCGGTCGACGCTGCGACCCCGGCGCTGCCGGCGCTCGACGTCGAGCATTCCGCGGGGGGCAGCGGCGCGCGGGTCGCGCTCGCGGACCCTGCGGGGACCTCGTCGGCACCGGCGCTGCACGTCGTCGCGACCGGCGACGGCGCGGCGCGCGGTGTGCTCGTCGAGTCGCTCGGGCTCGGCAATACGGGCGCTGCGTTCCAGGTCGTGCACAGCGGCGCGGGGGTCGGCCTCGACATCGCCTCGGGTGCGTTGCCGCTGCGCCTCGATCGCACCATCAACGCGGGCACACTGATCGAAGCGCGCAACTCGCTCGACATCGAGTTCCGCGTGGACAGCTCGGGCGATGTCTTCTGCGACGGCGCGTTCCTCGGCGGCGGCGCGGACTACGCCGAGTGGCTGGCGCTCGCCGATCCGAACGAAGAGGTCCAGCCCGGCGATGTCGTCGCGGTGCGCGACGGCGCGATCGGCAAGGCGCTCGCGGGCGCGCAGCGTTGGATGGTCGTCAGCACGAACCCGGTTGTCATCGGCAACCACTCGGGCGCAGAGCACGACGGCCGCCCCGGCCACGCGATCGTCGCGTTCGTCGGGCGCGCGCCGGTGCGGGTGATCGGCCGCGTGCAAGCAGGCGACCTGCTGGTCGCGTCGGGACGCGGCGACGGCACCGCGGTCGCGGTCGCGCCGACCGCGGTGACGGCGGCGCACCTGGCGATCGCCGTGGGTACGGCTTGGTCCAGCGCAGACGGCGACGGGCCGGGGCTCGTCGAGGCCCTCGTCGGGATCGGCACCGAGCGCTTCGCCGCCCTCGCCGTCGCGCGGCTCGAGCGCGAGGCGCGCGAGCGCGACGCGCTCGTGCAGCGCCTCGCGGCGCGCATCGAGGCGCTCGAGCGCCGCTGAGGGCCAGCGCCGACCCGCAGCCGCACGGGTTCGGCGGCTCGGATGAAGGATCCGCGCCGCCGTGGGTACAGTGACGAGGTCGTGTCCCTGCCGGTTTGCCGCGCAGGGTCCCACCCCGGAACCGGGCCTGCACCGCGGGCCCCGCCGATGCCCTTCACGCCCATCACCGTGCCCCTGGCCGCCCCCGTCGCGGGCCTCACCGACCTCCTCGGCGACCTGACCGCGAGCCCGCTCTACTTCGGGGCCGCCGCGCTGGGCGGCGCGGTGCTCACCCTGCAGACGGTCCTCCTCCTGTTCGGCGGCGACAGCGGCGACGGTGAGGTCGGGGCCCAGGATGCGTCGGACGGCTTCGGGTTCCTGTCGATCCGCACCGTGGCTTCGTTCCTGACCTTCTTCGGGTTGATGGGGCTCTACGGGCGCGCGTCCGACTGGGGCACGGGGGCGACGCTCGGGGCGGCGACGGGCGCAGGGCTCGCGATGATGACCGTCGTCGCGTGGCTCTTCTCGCTGCAGCGCAACCTCGCGCAAGAGGGCACCCTCGAGCCCGCGCAGGCCGTCGGCTCGACCGCGCGGGTGTACCTGCGGATCCCGGGCGAGCGCAGCGGCCAAGGCAAAGTGACCGTCGCGCTGCAGGGCCGCACCGCCGAGTACAACGCGGTCACCGCGGGCCCTGAGCTCGCGACCGGCGCCGAAGTGCGCATCGTGCGCCAGGTCGATTCCAACACGTTCGAGGTCGAGGCTGTCGCCTGACCGCGGACGCACGTCCTCCGAATCCCGAGGCTTGGGCCCGAGAAGCCTAGCCTCCCGTCCCCGCCCCCCAAACGGGGCTGCGCTCTGCCATGTCGACGAACCTTGCACTCGCACAGCCACTCGGAGCCGACAACCTGCTCCTGACGATGGTGCTGGCCGGAGTCTTCATCCTGGCCGGTTTCTTCCTGATCATCGCGCGGCGCTACAAACGCTGTCCGTCGAACCGGATCCTCGTGATCTACGGGCGCACGGGCAAAGGCCAATCGGCCAAGCCCATGCACGGCGGCGGCGCGTTCGTGTGGCCGCTCATCCAGAACTACGACTTCCTCAGCCTGGATCCGATGCAGATCGAGATCCCGCTCGAGGGCGCGCTCTCGCTGGAGAACATCCGCGTCAACGTACCGAGCGTGTTCACCGTCGCGATCGGCACCGAGCGTGAGGTCATGAACAACGCCGCGGTGCGCCTGCTCGGGCTGTCGCGCACCGACATCGTGAAACAGGCCGAGGACATCATCTTCGGCCAGCTCCGCCAGGTGATCGCATCGATGCGCATCGAGGAGATCAACCGTGACCGCGATGTCTTCCTGTCGCGCGTGCAAGGGTCGCTGGAGCCCGAGCTGGCGAAGATCGGCCAAGTACTGATCAACGTCAACATCAAGGACATCACGGACTCGTCTGGATACATCGAGGCGATCGGGCGCAAAGCCGCGTCGGAGGCCATCCAGCAGGCCGCGATCGACGTCGCCGAACAAGAGCGCTACGGCTCGATCGGTGTCGCCGAAGCAGGTAAGGAGCGCGCCATTCAGGTCGCCGAGCGCGAGAAGCAGCGCGACATCGGCACGAAAGACGCGGAGCGCGAGCGCTCCGTCAAGATCGCCGAGCTCGAGAAGGAGCGCACGATCGGCGAGAAGGCCGCGGAGTTCCAGCGCGACGCGCAGGTGCGCGACGCCCAGCGCGAGATGCGCATCCGCGTCGCCGAAGCCGACGCCGCAGCGGTCGTCGGTGAGAACACTGCCAAAGCCAAGATCGCGCAGACCAACGCGGACCTGAAGCTGCAGGAGGCCGACGCGTTCCAGCGCGGCGAGACGCGCCGTCGCGAAGCGGAGGCCGCGGTCCTCGAAGCGCAGTACCTCGCCGAAGCGCGCGCCGCCGAGGCGCAGGCGAAGTTGATCGAAGCCCGTAAGCGCGCAGAGCTCGAAGCCGCCGCGAAAGCCGAGAAGGCCGAGACGATCGTCGCAGCGGAGGCCGAAGCCGAACGCACGCGTATCCAGGCCGCGGGTGAAGCCTCCGCGCTCTACGCGCGCCTCGAAGCCGAGGCCAAGGGCCAGTACCAGATCCTGAAGGCCAAAGCCGAGGGCTTGCGTGAGATCGTGAGCGCGTGCGGCGGCTCACACGAGGCGTTCCAGATGTTGATGCTGGAGCACCTCGACCACCTCGCGGAGACCTCCGCGAAGGCGATCGCCAACATCAAGTTCGACAAGGTCGTCGTGTGGGACGGCGCGGGCGGCTCCGACAAAGGCGGCTCGAGCACCAGCCGCTTCTTGCAGTCGCTCGCGGGCGCGCTGCCGCCGACCCTGCAGATGATGCGCGACATCGGCGGCGTCGAGATGCCCGACTTCCTCGGGCGCCTCGTGCCGCCGGCGGAGGGGCCTCCGACCCCGAAGGGTCCCGAGCCCGAACGCGCTCAGGGATAACTGGCGACGACGACGGTCTTGATGCCGCCGCGGACGTAGAAGTCACCCTCGACGGTCATGCGCCGCGGCGCCGTCACCGCGACGAGGTCGTCGAGGATCTTGTTGGTGACGGCCTCGTGGAACGCGCCTTGGTCGCGGTAGGACCACAGGTAGAGCTTGAGGCTCTTGAGCTCGACACAGCGCTCCGCCGGGGTGTAACGGATCCGGATGGTCGCGAAGTCGGGCTGGCCGGTCTTCGGGCACACGCAGGTGAACTCCGGAGCTTCGAAGCGGATCTCGTATTCGCGCTCGGGCTTCGGGTTCGGGAACCAGTCGAGGTCGGTGGAGGGGCGCGTCGTCATGGGAGCCGAAGAGGGTACCCGATGGCCGCGCCCGGCCCTGCCGGTCAGCGCCCGCGGCGCTCGCGCTCGAACCAGCCGGTCGCGCGCTCGACGGTGACCCCTTCGACGCGGCGCTCGAGGGACCACCTGACGTGGCGCGCCGCGGCACGCGAGCGCACCGTCGCCACCCCCACCACCCGCAGGCGACCGCCGTCCGGCGTCGCGGGGTGCTCTTCATAGGTGCGCGCCATGGGGTCCCAGAGCGCGAGCACCCAGCGCGACGCGTCGAGGGCCCGCGGATCGGCGGCGTCGGCGACTTCGAAGACCCAGTCGTCGTCGATCGCGCGCGGGCGCGTCGCGGTGTCGGGGGAGAGGCCGCCGGGGCCAGGCAGCTCGGCGCCGAGGAGCGCCTCGCGCGGCCCGGCCAGCTCGCCGGGCAGCCGCAGGTCCCGGACGGTGCCTGCGAGCAGCCACTCGACGTCGCGCTCCAGGTCGAAGTGGGCCCGCCACCCGTCCTCGGTGCGCAGCCAGCCGCCGGTGACGGTGGGCTCCGTCCCGGCAGCTGAAGCGGGCGAGTAACGCAGGAGCGGCGCGCCGCCCGCCCGCGTGGGCTCCCCCGCGGGGACCACGGTCAGGCTGCGTGTCCGCCACGGATCGAGCGGCGGCGCCGACGCCAGGTCGTCGCCCGGGCCGAAGCGCAGCGGCAACGCGGCGGTGTCGGCCGGGGCGGACAGCGGGCGCTCGCTGTAGGTGTCCGCTGCGGGGTCGCGCACGAGCAGCGTGGCGCCCGCGCGGCGCACGGCGTCGAAGGCCTCGGCGTCGAGGCTCCAAAGGCGCAGCGCGGCGCGGGGCAACCCGTAGACCTCGAACGGGCGGGCGGCGCCCTTGAGGAAGGGCTGCGCGACGAGGGCGGCTTCGTGCTGCGGAAGCAGGGCTGCGACGCCGGCGACATGGCGCGGCGGGTCCACGATCACGACCGCGCCTTCGTAGCCGCGTGCCTCTCCCGCGCGCAGCAGCGCGGACTGCAGCGCGCCGACGTGCTGGGCCGCCTCTTGGATCGTCGCGGCGCTGCCCGCCGCCAGGGGCGCGTAGACGGCGATGGCGATCGCGGGCAGGAGCGTGCGGCGCGCTCCGTACAGCGCAGTGGATGCCACGCCGAGGCCCGCGGCCATGAGAGCCGCGCCCGCGAGCAGGGTGCGCGCATCGCCGAGCTCCGCGGGGGCCGAGCGCACGGACCACGTCAGCGCGAGCAGCGCGGCGATGCACGCAGCCCATGCGCCGAGGATGCGCCCCCACAGCCGGGGGGCCGCGCGCGCGGCGACGAACGCGGGGTGCAGGGCGGCGAGCACCGCGAGCACGGCCAGGAGGTAGCCGAAAACGCCGACGCCGCTCGTGTTCACGGGCAGCAGGAAGACCCCGAGTTTCTCAGCGGCGACGCCGAGCAGCGCCAGCGGACTGCGGTCGACGTGGGCGACGTGGGAGGCCTCGCCGCCGACGAGCGCGCGCAGCGCTCGCTCGATCAGGAGCGCGAGGGTGAAGCCGACGAACGTGTTCGCTGCGGTGCGGCAGCGCCGGCCGAGCTGGCGGTGCCGGTCCGCCGAAGCGAGCTCGAGCACCCCGAGCACGACGGGCAGGCCGTAGGCCAGCGGCGAAGAAGCCGCGGACGCCAGCGTCAGCGCCCACGGCGCGGCGAGGCCCGCCCGCGAGCGCTCCTGACGCGCGTGCAGGTACACCGCGATCGCCCACAGCCCGAACGCCAAGCCGAGCATGTCCCCGCGGTCGCCGAGGTGCGCCGCCGCCGGGATCGCCAGCGGGTGCACCATCAGCAGCACCGCCGCCGTGTACCCCGCGGACCGCCCGTGTTCGAGCCCCGTCCACGGCGAGAGCCCGCGGCGCACGGCGACCCGCAGCCCGAGCGCCGCGATCACGAGCAGCGCGAGTCCTTCGAGCCGCAGCCGCCCCGCGTCTCCGGGTGTGTAGCGCCCCTCGCGCGAGTGCCAGCGCTTCGAGAGACCGAGCGACCACGCAGCCAGCGGCCGCCCGTGCAGCGCATCGACGCGCCAATACGCGAGCGCGCCCTCCTCGCGCAGGGTGGAGTCGAGCTCGACGAGGGTGGCGGCATCGTCCCCGAGGAAGCCGACCCCCAGCAACGGCCGGTGGGCATAGGCTGCGGCGAGGACGGCGAGGGCGACGAGGAGCGCGCGGCGCAGCCAGACGATCATCGGGGGGAGTGTACTCGGGGCCCGTTCGGCTGCGATATCCTGGGCGACATGTTGCATCACTTCCGCCCGCTCCTCGATGCCGCGCGGGACCTCGACCTCACGGATCCCGCCGCCGCCCGCGCCGAGCTCGAACGCCGCTTCCCGACGACCTCGCCGGCCGCACAGGCTCTGAACGCCGAACTGCGGACCCTGCTCGCTGCCGGACAGATCGCCCACAAGGGCGAACCGCCCGTCCGCTGGTCCCGCGCCGCCAAAGCCACCCCGGAGAGCGACAGCTTCTCGATCGACATCGTCGACATGACGGGCCCCGGCCCTCGCCACCGCCACCCGAACGGCGAAGTCAACTACTGCATCGCCCTCGAAGGCCAGCCCACCTTCGACGACCAGCCGCCCGGCTGGGTGGTCGAGCCCCCCGGCTCGGAGCACGTTCCCACCGTCGATGGCGGTCGCATGCTGATCGTGTACCTGCTCCCCGCGGGCGCGATCGAGTTCGCGACGTAGCTGAGGAAACAGGAACGCCTCGAACAACGCACAGAGTACAGATAGCGAGAAGCGCGCGAGGTACCTGGTACACTTTGACGAGCGCGCGCCCGCTCCTTTTTGTCTCGCCTTTGTCTCCTCGCGCGCTCGTCAAAGTGTACCTGGTACCGTTTGATTCGGCGTTTCGGCAATGCCGCAGTGCGACGCCCCGATTCAAACGGTACGAGGGACGCGAGGTACCTGGTACACTTTGACGAGCGCGCGCCCGCTCCTTTTTGTCTCGCCTTTGTCTCCTCGCGCGCTCGTCAAAGTGTACCTGGTACCGTTTGATTCGGCGTTTCGGCAATGCCGTACTGCGAATCCCCCGATTCGAACGGTACCAGGGACGCTCCGACAAGCGCGCTGAAAGCAAAAGGCGAGACAGAGACCCAAGGCGCGCGCTCGTCGAAGCGTACCTGGTACCTACGTACCTGGTCCCCACAAACCTGGTCCCCACATACCAGTTCCCCACATACCAGCCCCCTTCCCTCACCCTCGCCGCTGCGGTTTCTGCGCCCAAACCGCCTCATCCGCCCCCGTCACGTCGCGCTTCCTGAAGCCGAACACATGCAACGCGGCCACCACTCCCCTCCCGAGTCGCCGCCTCGTCCTGCAGACCTTGTACCCAACCCCACCGTGCTCGGTTCGCACCGCCCGAATCCCCGGGAGCGCCAGCAACACCACTTCGAGCCTCAGTCTCCGCACCCACCGGGACACCGTCAACCAAGTCGTCGACACCGGCCGGCAAAGGAAATACCCCTCCGCGCCCAACCCCTGATACAGCGGCATCAGCATGTACCCATCCAAAGGCGCCTGCATGAGCTCGCCGTTCTGCAGCGCCAAGCTCTGGTCGCGCCGCACGCGCATGAAGTTGCGCCAGCCCGGCTCCATCACGTAGGTGTCCCCCGCTTGCACCGGGTGGACGTACGAGAGGTCCATCACCCGCGGCAAGCCCTCGCTCACGCGGCCGAGGTGCGCGCGGGCCTCCACGACCTCGGGCCGATTTGCGTCGACCGCGCGCGCGCGCGCGAGCAACACCCAGAGCCCAGCGAGGCAAGTCCTGGTCGTCGTCGGGTCCGTGTGCTGCCCGCCCTCCAGCACCACCGCCGTGAACCCCTGATCGGCCATCCAGGTCAGCAGGGGCCCTGAGAGGCGCTCTTCGAGCCCGAGCACGACCGGCAGCGGCAGCGCCCGCGCCAGCAAGCGGCTGGGCACCGAGTCCGCGACCACCGTGAACCCCGCGCCACCGGCCGAAGTCGAGTGCAGGTCGATCAACACGACCTCGCGCGCGGGCTGCGCCGCCAGCTCGGCTTCGATCGCCGCGTGCAGCGCGCGCAGCTCGGCCTGGTCCGGAGAATCGTCCTCCTCCGGCCGCGTCCCGAGGGCCGCCACCTCCTCCGCGGTCCAGAGCCGATTCAAGTCCTGGCCCTGGTGACGCACCCCCCGCACGAGCGCGGCGCGGTTGCCGAGCAATCCGACCACCCGCCCTGCGACGTCATCGTCGCCCAACGCGGCCAACAGCCGCTCGAGCGCCTCGACGCCGCGCGGCTCGTTGCCGTGTTGGCCCGCGACGACGATCACGAGCGGCCCGCGCCGGCCCGAGTCGCGCACGCCGAGGACCCGCGGCGCGAGGGCGGCATCGTTCGTAGAGGTGCGCTGCATGGCGACGGCGCGCCCACCGGCGCGCCGGGTCCGTCATCTGCTCGTGCGCAGCGTCTCCTGCAACAGCTTCGCAGCCGCCTCGACGAAGTCGTGTTCCGTCACGATCCCCACGAGCCGGCCGCCGTCGACGACGGGCAGGCAGCCGATGCGGTGTTCGCGCATCGTCTCGATCGCGCCGAGGGTCGTGTGTCCCGGAGTGATCGTGATCGGGTTCGTGTACATGACCTCGCGCACTGCGATCGGCTCGCTCTCGCCCTTCTGGCGCCGCGCGAGCACCCGCAGGAGCGCGCGCTGCGAGAGCAGACCGACGAGGTGCCCCGCGTCGTCTTCGACCGGGACATACCGGATGTGCTCCCAGTCCATCAACGACGCTGCCAGGTCCACCACGTCCTCGGGGTGCACCGTGAAGACGTCGCGCGTCATGATCTGGGACACGGTGCGGAAGCTGTGGCGCCAATCGCTGATCTCGTCGAGGTCCGCGAGGGCCCATGTGTGCACCGGCAGCCCCGCCGTCTGGCGCGCGTACATCGCCGAGGTCAGCGCGCGGTGCCGCTCGTCGAGCGTGCCGCGTTTGCCCATCTTGGCCAAGCTGTCGAGCGCCCACTGCGAGCCCGTGCGCCCGGTCGAAACCCGCTGCTCGAAGATGTCGAGGTAACGGTCGACGTCGCCGTGGTCCAGGCCGCGGTCCTTGAGACCCTGGCGCGCCGCGGGCAGGAGCGTCGAGAGGATGAGGTCGCGCGCCGTCGTCTCGCGGCCCTTGATCCAGCGGAACTGCGCCGAGAGGCCGTACCGCGCCGCAGCGAAGAAGTTCCCGCGCGCGTCGTCGAATTCCATGACCGAAGTGATGTCCTGGTACTCGTTCGACAGCGCGACCATGAGCCCGATGTAGAAGGCCGCGTTGGCCATCTGGTCCGGGATCGTCGGCCCCGCGGGCATGACGCGGTTCTCGATGCGCAGGTGCGGCTTGCCGTTGCTGATGCCGTAACACGGCCGGTTCCAGCGGTACACCGTGCCGTTGTGCAGCGACAGCGCCTTCAGCTTCGGGATCTCGCCGCGCTCGAGCACCTCGGTCGAGGGCTCGCCGAGGTTCGCGGACAGCAGCAAGCGGAAGCGCGCGACGTCCTCGCGCAGGAGCTCGAGCACCGACCCGCGCACCCAGCCGTCACCGAACGACACGCGCTGGCGCGTGCCGCGCTGCTGCTGCGTCTTGTTGCGGATGTCCAGCGTCTGCTGGAAGAGCGCCACGCGCGTCTCGTGCCACAGGCGGTGCTGCAGCAGCACCGGCGAGTTCACCGCCGCCGCCATCACCGGACCGGTGACGACCTGCGCCAGGTTGTAGAGCTTCGCGAACTCGTCGTCGCCCACTTGGAAGTGGACCTGGAACGAGGTCGTGCACGCCTCGAGCATCACGTTCTCGTGCGTGACACGCAGCTCGTCGAGGCCCTTGATCAGGGTCTCGAAGTCCTCGCCGCGCAGGTCGCGCATGACCTTGTTCATGGCGTGGAAGCGCGGGCTCGCGACCATGTTGTCGAGCGTCAGGTCCGACATATGCAGGGTCGGCAGGATCCCGCACATGAGCAACCGCGCTTGGTTCGCCTGCGCGACGACCCGTGCGCGCCGCACGAGGTCCTGCAGCTCCTCCTCCATGACGGAGAGGCACTTCCCTTCGAGCACCTGCGGCGACAGGTTCGCCTCCAGGTTGAACCGGGCGAGTTCGGGGCTGTAGTTGCCCTCGAGCTGGCCGAGGATGACCTCGGACTTCGGCACCGCTTGCCAGCCGTCGTCGACGAGGAACAGCTCCTGCTCGGCGCCGATTCGGCGGATCCCGCGCTCGATGACGCCGCGCTCGATCATCCGCTCGAGCGCGACGAGGTCATCGAGGACAGCCTTCATGAACGCACGGAGCTCCTTCGGCTCGGTGGCCTTGACGTCGTGCTCACCCATGGGGGGTAACGGTTCTCTGTCGAGCTCTGGGGGCTCGGGCGCGCGGGGCGCGGGGCAGTGGGTCGACGGGTCCGGGTACCGACCTCGGGACCGCGGAAGACGTCGGCACGCCCGAGGCGCTCGGGCGTTCGGGCGCATTGTAGAGCACAAGCGGCGTCCGGTCTGCACAATGCGAGGCCCATGGCCCTCCCCTCCGCACCTCCCCCCCCGCCGAGCGGTGCACCCCGCCCCCCCGGCGGCCGGGGCGGCTCGCCGAGCGGCGCCGGCGAGCGCCTCCTCGACGCGCTGCTCGCCGGCCTCGTCGACGCGGTGGTGGTGATCGATCCCACCGGCACCGTCGTGCGCGCCAGCGCCTCGGTGGAGACCGTCTTCGGCTGGCACCCAGCGGACCTCGAAGGCCGCAATGTGTCCGTCCTGATCCCGGAGCCGCACCGCAGCAACCACGACGACTACCTGAGCCGGTACATGACCACCGGGCGGACGTGGATCCTCGGGACGACCCGCGAGTTCGACGTCGTGCGCAAGGACGGCTCGCTCGTCCCGTGCGAGCTGTGTGTGTCCAGGATCGACCTGGAGCCGGCGCGCGGCAGCCTCCCCGCCCGGCCGCTCTTCTGCGGGACGTTCCGCGACATCTCCGACCGGCGCCAGGCCCACGCCGCCCTCGCGCGCAGCGAAGCCCGCTTCCGGGCGGTGTTCGAGCACGAGAACCAGTTCGTGCTGCTGCTCGACCAGCAAGGGCGCATCGCCGACGTGAACCTGACCGCGCTGGAGCGCACCGGGCGCGCGCGGGAGGCCGTGCTCGGCCGGCAGCTCACCGACCTGCCGATCTTCGCCAGCAGCGGCGACGGCGCGCCGGCAGACGTCTTGCACCGCACCCTCCACCGCGCCCAGGAGGTCGGCGTCGCGACGGCGCGTATCGGGGTGCTCGTCCGGCGCGACGAGCGCGACGACGCCTTCGTCGAGGTCCCGCACGAGCTCTCTGTGCGGATCGTGCCGACGGACCTCGCAGGGGTGCCCCACACGATCGTCGAGATCCGCGACGTGTCGGCACTCGTCAGCGCCGAGCGGCGCGAGTCGTCGGTCATGCGCTCGCTCGCCCGTGTCGGTGAAGAGGCGGCGGTCCTCGCGCACGAGCTGCGCAGCCCCGTCAGCGCGCTCGAGCTGGCGCTCAAGGCCGTCGCGCGCAACCTCGGGGCCGATGAGCGGCTCCTGCTCGACGATCTGCGCGGGCGGATGCGGCGGCTCGAGGACCTCCTCCGGCGCACGCTGAGCTTCTCGCGCCCGCTGGACCTCGACCTCGCACCCGTCGTCGTCTCCGACGCGTTCGGCGCGGCGCTCGAGCGCGAGTCCGCGGCGCTCGCGCGGGCGCACCTGCGGCCCGTCATCCACATCGCGCCCGACACGCCGCCGTTGCTCGCCGATGTGCGGGCGCTCGACGACCTGCTCGCGAACCTCGTCCGCAACGCGTGCGAGGCGCAGCCCCAGGGCGGTCGTTTGCGGCTCACCGGTGCCCCCGAAGCGCAGGGCCGCCGCGTGCGGGTCACCCTCGAAGATGGCGGTCCGGGCATCCCGCTCGCCGAGCGCGAAGAGGTCTTCCGCCCGTTCCGCACGACCAAACCCGACGGCACCGGCCTCGGGCTCGCCCTCGCGCGGAAGATCGTGGAAGAACACGGCGCGACGATCACCCTCGGCGACGCCGAGGGCGGTGGTCTCCGTATCCTGCTCGACTGGCCTGCCGCCACCGACCGCCCACACACACGATGAACGCCCACCGCCCCATCCGCGTCTACGTGATCGACGACCAGGCGATCCTGCGCGCCGCGCTGCGGCGCCTGCTCGCCGACGAGTGCGGCTTCGACGTCGTCGGCGACAACGGTGACGCGCGCGCCGCGGTGCAAGAGCTCGAGCGGCTGCGGCCCGATGTCGTGACCCTCGACCTGACGATGCCTGCGCTGTCGGGGGTCGATGCGCTGCCGCGCCTGGCGAAGGCCTCGCCGAACAGCCGCTTCCTCGTGCTGACGAACCACGAATCGGGGCGCTTCCTCGAGGAGTCGCTGAAAGCCGGGGCCTCGGGTTACCTCACGAAGGACTCGGAGCCCGAGGAGCTGCGCGTCGCGGTCGAGTCGGTCTTCGCCGGGCGCAACTACGTGACGCCGCGTGTCGCCGGCGCGCTCGTCGAGCGCCTGCGCGGCGGCCCGGCCGAAGAGGGCGAGACACCGGCGGTCGGTCGCCTCGCGGCGCTGACCGCGCGCGAGCGTGAGGTGTTCCAGCTCCTCGCGCTGGGCAAGTCGAACAAAGAGGTCGCGCACGCGCTGGGCGTGAGCCTCGGGACCGCCAAGAAACACCGCGAGAACCTGCAGCGCAAGCTGGACGCACACAGCCCCGCTGAGCTCGCGCGCATCGCGATCCAAGAGGGCTTGCTCTCCGGCTGAACCTCAGCCTCGAGCAGGCCACGCGGCGAGCACACGGTTCATCGGTGTGATCGCCGCGGAGATCGCGTCCCAACGCACGGTGTAGCCCGCTCGGTCGAGGCGGTAGGTGCGATCGACGTCGAAGGCCGTGTCCCCGCCGAGCGCGCGCGCGACCGCCGGCGGCGCAGGCGATCGCCCGTGTGGCCGACAGCACGGCAGCACCGCGACGGGCCCACGCAGCGAGAGCGCGACCTCCAACACCTCGTCGGTCAAGGTCCCGCACGCGTGCACCGCGACGAGCGCGGACCCTTGTGGCAGCTCCGCCGCGCGGTCTGCGAAGAGGCCGTCACACGCGCGCAGTTTCTGGGCGGCGAGCGGCGCGACCTCGCCGACTGCGGTGAGCACTTCAGCGCGGCTCTCCGGCACCCGCCTGTCGATCCAACGCACTTCGTCGACGCTGGGCTCGAACAGCGCATAGAGCGCCCCCACCAGCCCGTGGCTGGCCGCGACGTCTGCCACCACGGGACCGCGCACGCGCCGTCGGACACGGCCGAAGAACTCGCAGGCCTCCAGCCACTCCTTCACGCGCACCGCTTTGCGCGCCGCGAGCGCGCGCCCGAACCGCTCGAGGAGCCCCTCGCCCTTGAAATGGCGCAGACAATGCGGATCGAGGGTGCCCGTGTTGCCGACGAACGCACGCAGCCCAGCGGGATCGAGCCGCAACGTGCGCAGCCGGAGCTCTCCGGGAACGAGCGCGGCGACGCGGCTGGGATCCTGCACGGGAGCAGTGTACGTTCTCTATGGCATGCGTACCGTCATCGTCATCCCGTCCCGCTTCGGCTCGACGCGCTTTCCTGGTAAGCCCCTGGCCCCGGTGGCGGGGCGCTCGTTGCTCGAGCGGGTCTGGCGCATCGCTCGAGCGGTGCAGGGGGTCGAGCGGGTCCTCGTCGCCACCGACGATGCGCGCATCGCGGCGCACGCGGAGAGTTTCGGAGCCGAGGCCGTGTCGACGCCGGAGTCCTGCCGCAATGGCACCGAGCGCGCCGAGGCGGCGCTCGCGGCGCTCGACTTCGTGCCGGACGCCGTCGTGAACCTGCAAGGGGACGCGGTCCTGACTCCGCCGTGGGTCGTGCAAGCGGTCGTCGACGCCTTGGCGCAAGAGACATCGGGCGGACGGCGCGCGGACGTCGTGACCCCCGCGACGGTGCTGGACGAAGGCGCCGTCGCGCGGCTCGCCGCGTCGAAAGCTGGCGGCGAGGTCGGTGGCACGACGGTGACGGTCGGGCTCGACGGCTTCGCGCTGTACTTCTCCAAGGCGATCATCCCGTTCCGCCGCGATCCGAGCCGCGCGCCCGTGCGCAAACACATCGGGCTCTACGGCTTCCGCCGCGAAGCGCTCGCGCGCCTCGTCGCGCTGCCGCCGACGCCGCTCGAGCTCGCGGAGGGCCTCGAGCAACTGCGTGCGCTCGAACATGGCCTCGGTGTGCGCGTCGTCGAGGTCGACCTCCGCGGGCGCTCGACCCTCGCGATCGACGCGCCGGCGGACGTCGCGCGGGTCGAAGCTGCGATCCGCGCCGAAGGGGAGCTCGTCGAGTAGACTCTGCGAATGAACGCACGGGCACAGCGCGTGCGCCCGCGCCAACAGAACGGAAGCTGAGTTTGCCGATGGCCGGATCGAGTGGAACCCTGGAGCTCGTCGTCGTCCGACATGGCAATACGTTCGGACCTGGCGACCGCGTGACGTGGGTCGGGCGACACGAAGACGTGCCGCTCGTCGCGAAGGGCATCGCGCAGGCGACGGCGCTCGGCGAGGCGCTCGCGCGCGAAGGGTGGCGACCCGAGCGTGTCCTCGCGAGCCGACTCGCGCGCACGCGCGGCCATGCCGAGCGCGCGCTCTTCGTCGCGGGTTGGTCGGACCTCCCCGTCGAAGTCGATCCGCGTCTGGACGAGCTCGATTACGGGCCCTGGGGCGGGCTCACGACCGAGGAGATCGAGGCGCGCGGCGACGGCGCGGCGCTCGCAGCCTGGTCCGAGCACATGCGCTGGCCCGCGGCGTTCGGCGAGCGCGAGGCCGATGCGCGGGCGCGGGTCCAGGGGCTCGCAGAGGAGCTCGCGGCCGAGGCAGCCGCGGGGCCGCACGTCGGGGCCCGTCGGCAGCCGCGGCGGGTGCTGCTGGTGTCCAGCAATGGGGTCCTGCGCTATCTGCTGGCCCTCGACGCACGGGCGTTCGAGGCGCGGCGCGCGGGGCAGGGTTTCAAGCTCGGCACGGGCCGCGCAGGACGGCTCGTGTACAGCGCTGGCGCTTGGACCGTGCTCGACTGGGATGTGTCCCCCGAGGCGCTCGCGCTCCCGCCGAGCTCCGCGGTGTGACCGCGCCCGAATCCGGCTCGAACTGCTAACGTGGAGGCATGTGGATCGCACGCCTCGTCTGCCTCGCCCTCGCCGTCGCACCCGCGGCCTCCGCGGTCTGCCCACAGGGACCTCCGCCGGAGGAGCGCAATGAGGGGCCGTCGAAGACCGAAGTCGCGGCGGCGCTCGCGGCGCTGAAGACAGGCCTCGCGGCCAAGGAGCCCAGCGAGCGCATCGCGGCGCTGCAGACCGCCGCCGAAGTCGTCCACGCGGACGTCGTGAAAGCCATCGCCAAGGCGACCGCCGATCCGGCGGTCGAGGTGCGCGACTTCGCGCTCGATCTGCTCGGGAAGATCGACGAGCCCACGGCGCTCGAGAGCCTGCACGCGTACCTGAACAAACACCGCAAGGAGCTCGTCGACGATCCGGACCGCTACGTGCTCGTCATGAAGAGCGCCGCGCGACACCGCGACCCGAAGACGATCCCGCTGCTGACGGACAAGCTCTTCGACACGCAGCACCACCTCGTCGTGCGCGCGCGCATCCTCTCGCTCGCGAACATCCCCGACAAACGCGCGGTCGAGGCGGTCTTCGAAATCGTGACCAAAGGCGATCGGCGCAAGGTCCTGCCGCACATGGAGTCCGTACAGCTCACGCTGCTCGTGCTCCTGGGCGTCGATGTCGGCACGAACCTCGACCGCTGCATCGCGTGGTGGAACGAGAACAAGAAGACGTACAAACTCGCCGAGGCGTTTCCGAAGCTGCCCGAAGCGCGCCTGCGTGAGTGGCAGACGTTCTGGGGTCTCGAGCTGACCTACGAGCGCAACAAAAAACGCGGCGACCGGGGCCGAGACTGAAGGCGCCGCTACGGACTGTGGCGACCCCGGCTACGGCGGTCGGCCCATCGCGCGGGTGGCGCGGCTACGGGTGGACTGTAAGGGCGCGCTCGATCTGCGCGCCCCGTCATGCACACCACCCTTCGCGCCCTCGCCCCTCTGACCTTCTTGCTCGCGCCCCTCGCCGCGGGCCAAACCCCCGACGAGCTCGTCCCGCGCCTCGAAGCGCGCCTGGCGCGCGCGGCGGAGAACACGGCCGGTCTCGCGGCCACCATCGCGGTCGGCGGCGAGTCCCTCGTCAACGCCGCGCTCGGCGGCCGGGAGTTCGACGCCCCGGTCGCAGCGCCCGCGCTACAGCGTGCCCTCACCGCTTTGGCCCTGATGCGCAAGCTCGGGTCGGAGGTCGGTGAGTCCGGCCCGTTCGAGCTCGATCGACCGCTCTCGCTCTACCTCGCGGACTCGCTGCCCGAGGGTGCGACGTGCACGGTCCGGCAGCTGCTCGCGGGCACCTCGGGCCTGGCGCCCTACGGCGCGCTCCTGACGCGCGAGGACGAGCGCGGCGCAGAGATCGCCACACTCGTCAAACGGGTGCGAGACGCGGGCCTCGTGGCGATTCCGGGCCACTGCTTCGATCCGAACGAGTCCGAAGAGCTCTTGCTCGGGCTCCTGACGGAACGGCTCTACGGCGCGCCGTGCAGCGAGGTGTTCACGGCCCTGGCCAGCGCTGCGGGACTGACGGGCACCGGGTACCTCGACGCCGTGCCCGACGCGACAGGCGACCGCGAGGACGAACTCGACCTCGAGCGCCATCCCCGCCCGGCCCTCGCGCCGTTCGGTGAGGACCGGCTGTACACGACCGTCAATGACCTCGTGCAGCTCGTGGATTCGCTCGCAGCGCGCGGGCTGCTCGACGAGGCTCCGCTGCGGGAGCTCTTGACGCCGCAACCGACGTTCACGTCCCGCGGCGCAGCGACGACGACCGGCTTCGGACTCGGTGTCGACCTGATCCAACTCGGCGAGTATGTCGGCGCGACGGTCGGCGGCGTTTGCGGAGACGCGGCGTTCCACGTGGTGCGTTATCCCTCGGTCGAGCTGACGATCGTCATCGCGGCGAACGGCGCGGACGCACCGCTCGCTGCGACCGCGCGCGACCTGGCGCGGATCGTGCTCGGCCTGCCCCCCCCGGGGGTGCAGGACCTCGAGCTCGACCGGGACGGGAGCGCGCCGCTGGTCGGCACGTACCAGTTCGGCTGTGACCGACTCTCGCTCCTGCGCGGCGAAGATGGTCGGCTCGTGCTCTCCTGGGTGAACCGCCCCGCGCGGCGGCTGCTCTGGCAAGGCGGGCTCGACTTCGTGGCGGCGGATGATCCGGAGTGCCGCTATGCGTTCCGTATGGCGCCGGATGGGCTGCGGGCCGAGGCCCTCGTGATGATGGAGCACGGGTTGCGCTCCGAGGCCGTACGCATCGAGTGAGCTGCCGCGCGAGCAGAGAGCCTCTCACAGCGTCCGCTGCAGGATCACAGCTCAGCATCGAGACCAGCCTCGCAGACCTCTGCGAGCTGGTCTTCGTCTTCATCCAGGACGTCGCGTGACTCACGGCCGAGCCGTCGCGCCCGCGCGCACCGGAGAACCTGCGGCCAGCGATCGAAGGAGTCCGCTTCGATTCGGCGGACATCGGCCCGAGACGCCAGGGCTACGACCGCGGATTTTCAACCCTCCAACCACGCCAACGTCTGATTCGGCGGTCATTGCCGAGCCCACCGAAGGCGAGGTCAGGTCTGGGCCCCAGTCGCCCGCGCATCCACCCGCGCCCGCCGCTTCATCGCAACGTGTCGCTTGCGAATACCCGGGATCGGATCCCTGTAGGACAACCCGTCCAGCTCGAACGCCTTGTACATCAGGTACGTGCGAGCTGGCCGCACGACCCCAGCCTCGCACCCACCTTCCGGAACGTTGAGGACGGGATCACTCCATCCGCTGAACCACGCGGCGCTCGTCCAGCGATCCACCGTGGGCACACCGTCTCCTGTCCGCCAAGGATGGCCAAGGCCATGGTGTTCCCCGTTGCGCAACACGTACGCCACTGCGTTGCGCACCTGCTGCAACGACTCCAGCA